>DGPL01000053.1 GCA_002390425.1 Kordiimonadaceae bacterium UBA4441
CCATGCCATCTTAAACATTCCTGTTCCAGAAATGAAAGATGCTCTTTCAATGTCAGGTAACTATCTTATGGATGTGATAATGGATGGTAAAATCCATATTGTAGACGGTAGTGATGATGATTGCATTGCGAAAATGCAATCGGTTAAGGATGATTTAATTGCCACCGGAAAAACACCCTATATGGTGCCAATGAGGGCATCTGATGGTATCGGCAGTTTGGGATATATGGCATGCGCAAGAGAATTAATGATTCAATGGGAAAATGCAGAAGTCACCCCAAGTCACATTTTTGTCGGCACAGGCAGTTGCGGAACACACGGCGGACTTCTTGCTGGCTTAAAGTACTTTGGCAATAAAACCACCTAAGTCATTGGTGTTTCCGTAAGTCAGATAGAAGAACGTAAAGTCGCTGATGTCAAAGATATCTTAAAACAAATTAATGACGTTATTGAGTTACCGGATGGTCTCATTAACGATGACGATATAATCGTAAAAGATTCCTATTATGGTAAGGCTTATGCATATCCAACTGAAGAAGCCAACGAAGCCGTAAAATTACTCGCGAAAACAGAAGGTATACTTTTAGATCCAGTATATACGGGAAAATGTATGGCCGGTATGATTGATATGATAAAAAAAGGTGACTTGGATGATGCACGTGATATTGTGTTTTTACACACGGGCGGTGCACCTGCCCTTCATCCATATGCGGAATATTTTCTTTAATAATTTAATAGGGATAGATCATGAAACAAAATAGAAGAGAAATACTCAGAACAGCAGCGATGGCAACAATTGCATCATCCGCACTTTCATCTGTGGCCAAAAGTCAATCTGCCGAAAAATTCGACAGTATCCCTCGTGTTAAATTAACCAGCTTGCCCACTTCCCTTAATAAGATGGCGAATTTAACGACGCTTATGGGTGGGCCAGACATTTATATCAAACGCGATGATGTGATGGAACTTGCCCATGGTGGCAATAAAACCCGTAAGCTAGAATTCGCCCTCGCGGAAGCATTGATGAGCGGCGCAAAAGCAGTTGTGACACAAGGTGGTCTTCAATCTAATCATGTTCGTCAAACGGTATCCGGTGCAGCGAAAGTGGGACTTGAAGTTCATGTAATTCTCTCAAATCCTGTTCCTGAAATGGAAGCAGAACTTAAAGGAAGCGGTAATTACCTTATGGATCAAATTATGGGCGCTCATATCCATTTGGCTGGTGCGGAAGGTCGTGGACCTGTTGTCGAAAAGGTATTAGCTGATTTAACAGCGGCAGGTAAAAAGCCTTATAATATTCCCGCTGGTGCATCGAACGCGATCGGAAGCATGGGATATGTGAATGCCGGCCGCGAACTAATTGAGCAGTGGAAAGAACAAGGCATTAGCCCAAGCCATATTTTCACAGCCACCGGAAGCTGCGGTACGGCAGCGGGACTTTTAATGGGTTTGCGTTATTTTGGAAATAAAACGACTAAAGTAGTGGCGATGTCTGTTTCTGCATCTGCGGATCGTTTGAAGCCGCGCATTCGTCAAATATTAAATGAAGCATCAGACATGCTTGGGGTGTCGCATGATTTTGTGAAAGATGATGATATACACGTCGAAGATGGATATTACGGAAAAGCATACGGCTATCCTACTGATGCAGGAATTGCCGCTCTGAGAATGGTTGGCGAAGCCGAAGGTATTTTGCTTGATCCTGTTTATACCAGCAAGGGTATGTCGGGCGTTATTGATATGCTAAGGAAAGATAAACTTGTAAATCCCCGTGATTTGGTGTTCCTGCATACTGGTGGGGCACCCGCAATTCATCCTTATGCAAACTATTTTAAAGCTTGAGAAAGCCCAATGAAAAAAATCGCGATTATAATTATAACTTTTCTTTTTGCTCAAACAGCTTTTGCGGACGGCCTTAAAGTTGTAATGCTTGGAACAGGTACACCGCTCATGAACCCTGAAAGATCCGGTCCAGGGGTCGCGATCATTTCAGGTGGCAAGTCATATATTGTTGATAGTGGTGCAGGAATAGTAAGACGGGCAATGGAAGCCTCGAAAACTATCCCAGAACTTCAAATGGGAAAGTTAGAGACCGTATTTCTAACTCATCTACATTCTGATCATACAACCGGTCTATCAAATATGATTCTTGCCCCATGGGTCTTGAAAAATGGACGTTCGAAACCTTTAACCTTATTTGGTCCACCTGGTACGAAACATATGGCAGATAATATTATTAATGCATATGCCGAAGATATTGATTTACGCATCAATGGTTCGCAACCAGCGAATACAGAAGGATATAAAGTAAATACCACTGAATTTTCAAAGAGTGGCATTATATTTGAAGATAATAATATAACGGTTGAAGCCATTAAAGTACCGCATGGCTCGTGGGAACATGCTTATGGTTATAAATTTACAGAAAAACAAACAGGTAAAACAGCATTAGTATCAGGTGATACGGCTTATAGCGAAGCCATTATAAAGGCGGCCAAGGGAATTGATATTCTCATTCATGAAGCCATTTCGGATAAAGCACTTAGCAAACAAAGCAAAGAATGGCAAATATATCATCGCTCTTTTCATACATTAACAAGCGAAATTGCAGAAATCGGCAAGAAAACCAAGCCTAGAATTCTATTGCTTTATCACCAGTTATATTGGGACGAAGAAGATAATTCTTTAGTTGAAGAAGTAAGTGATGCTGGATATATTGGTCATGTGGTTTCCGCAAATGATTTGGATATATTTGAATAATGACCATACGTGAAGCAACAGAAGAAGATTGGGATAATATTTGGCCTATTTTTCATGAAGTCGTCGCCAAGGGGGATACATATGCCTATCACCCAGACACAAAGAAACAAGAAGCTTATTTCATATGGATGAAACGGGTTAAAAACACATATATTTATGAAGAGAATAGTCAAATTCTAGGTACCTATTTCATCACAACCAATTATACGCGTCACGTTTGTAATTGTGGCTATATGGTTTCATCCGCTGCACGCGGCAAAGGGCTTGCCACAAAAATGTGCGAACATTCACAAGATATTGCCCGAAGCATGGGATATAAAGCCATGCAATATAACTTTGTGATATCAACAAATATAGGCGCAGTGAGATTATGGGAAAAGCTTGGGTTTGAAACAGTCGGCCGTGTCCCAAAGGCATTCAAACATCCGCGTGAAGGATTTGTTGATGCGCTGATTATGTATAAATGGCTCGCAGATTAGTTTCGCTTATATATCAGGATATTTATAGATACACTTATGAAAATAGATATTTACTTACATCCGTATTTTCACGACGCCAAATCACATTATCAATAAAATAATGATGAATATTTATGAAAACCCAAAACATGAATATAAATGCTGTTGCTGAAAGTCCGGTCAGATCAAAATTGGTAACGGTATCCATAACAAATGATGCAAACCAAAACCCTAAAATTCCAGCTATTATTCCTAAAAGAGCAAAATTTACCAAGCGACGATTAACACTGGCTAGCTTTGATAATGGAGCTTCAGATTTTTCTGCATTATATTCGGCTATTGAACGATTAATTTCATAACGCCAAACAACAATAAAATATTGCGCTGAATGAAATGCTGGAATAATGAATCCAAGTACAGGATGAATGTTAACGACTAATAACCATACATAAAGTGAAGTCACATATGCAACTGCACCATTTTTTGGAAATGCATCATAGTCTTTTCTGCAATGACGAATAAAAATTAGAGCTGCCATAAAACTGCTTATTACTAGTGCAGAACCCATTATCCAAAGTGTCCAGTTTGGAACAGAAAAGGCAAAATATTCGACACCCCAGAGCTCTCTCTCACTAACTACACGATTACCATAAACCCAAGAAAAACCCCATACAATATAGGAGTTAATAAGAAAAATTTTCTTCTCCGCTTCATTATAAAAACTGCGCTTTAAAACAGAGGAAACCATTAACATGCCACAGCCCGCTTGACATAATGCCATCCAGTAAAGAAAACCATTACATTGCCAGCAAATCCTAATAAATAATATTCTCCACTAAAAAGGCAATAAGTGAAAAATCCAAAAAAGCACTATGGGAACGATTATTCCTGCAAAGATAAACCTATTCTTTAATTCAAAGTTAGGATCGAAAAATTTATCAAAAAAGTCTCGATAAAAAATATGATAAGAATGAGCAAAATGCGGGTGATTTATAAAGTTTGCCAATATTAAAAAAGCAATTGAAACTTGCGATATAACCATTTCATCACGAGGGAAAAACAATACTATTGGAAGCAAAATAGCTAAATACCCACCACCAAGAAAAATAAAATCTATAGCTGGACTAAATAGACTTTTTTCCGCCCTAGTAATTCCAGGTTGGAATTCACCCTCGACAACACTCATTTTAATGCCCGTTAATTGTTAATATTTATTTGGGTAAACATATATGAGTGTTGTTAAAAAACAGTAAATAAAACCGCTAGTTTTAGAAAAACTTTATTTCAAACTCAGCAGTACATACTTAAATAATTTTAGAGTAATCCGTAAAGCAAAACACCAATAAAATTAGCAGTTGCATATCCGAACGTGCCACAAAGAACAGCTGGTGTTACCAAGCTTTTCCAACCCATCGCCCCAGCCATTGCAGCGGCAGTAGGAGGCCCAAGAATACACGCATTTGAGCCAACCAATGCTTCAGGTAATCCGAGTTTGAAAATTTTGGCAAGCAGCAATGTCACGATCAAATGTGTAGACAGGATGGTAAAAGCGAACAGTGCGAGCAACATACCGCTTTCAATCATGGTCATTATATCAACGCTTGCACCAACGGCCCCCAAAAATAAATACATGATGGCAATACCAATTGGGAAAGCTTCGTTTAATTTGGTAAGTTTTTCATGCGCAAATGTCGCCATCGCAACCGTTAAGGTAGTCAGTATCAGTAATCGAATTGGTGGATAACCAATCATTTCTGAAAGAATATCGCTTAAGACGACAATTAAAAAAGCAATCCCTAATGAAAAGACGGCTCTTTCAATCGCGAAAGGCGGATCTTCTTTGGTAATTGCTCCATCCTCGTCATCATATTTTGTATCTTTTGCATCATAATTAAATCTTTTTGCCATAAATTGCATACTTGGTATTGCAATAAGTAATGCCATAAATGATACACCAACCACATTATCTGCAGCAAAGCTAGCTGCCATTAGGCTTTCTTCTTTAAAATCAATTGCATTGGCCACACCCACGAAATTAGCAGAACCACCAATGAATGTGGCACTAAAAATGGCGGCAAGTTCGGCTTCAAATTCACCAAGCGGTAGCAACATAACACCAATTATGGTACCCAGTGTTGTACCAATTGCACCAAATATAAAAGCAATTAGTGTTGGGCCACTTTCTTTAAATATTTTCTTTAAATTTGCATTAAACAATAAAAGCACGATGGCAATAGGAACCCCAATAGTATTAATACTGCTAAATACCGCATTACTAGGAGAAATAATATTAAAGTTTGCGAGAATTGCGCCAAACGTAATGACCATGATTGTGCCAGATATTTTTTGACCAATTGTTGTTTTTTCCAATTTAAATGCAAGCGCTACAAGCAACAGCATAACTGCCCACATAGCAAAATCATTATCAGCCGATATCAATGTCATTTATTCCTCCAGAGTACTTTTATATTGAAAGCCGACTCAATATCATTACCATTTGCCAATAAATAAATTTGGACATTAAAAAATGCTTATAAATATTGAACCACACTCATTTCCATTAAAATTTCCATTTGTGATAACGGGTTATACATTTACCAATGCCAATACAATCCACGTCACTATTCAAAAAGATGGCCATATTGGCATTGGCGAAGCGTGCGGCATTTATTATGAAGATGAAACACAAGAAAGCATGACCGCTAGCCTCAATGATGTACTTCATAGTCGGATCAGCCATGAAGAAATCAATCAATTATTACCACGCGGTGGCGCAAGAAACGCCATTGATTGTGCCTTTTGGGATCTTAAATGCAAAACAGAAGGAAAGAGCATATTTAAAATGCTCGATATAAATATTCGCCCGCTCTCGACTGTTGCAACGGTAGGTATTGATACCCCAGAAAATATGGCGGTGCGTGCTAACGAATATTCAAAATACAAAAATTTAAAAATTAAACTTTCCAACGATGCGCCAATTGAAAGATTAGAATCCATTCGCGCAGTGCGTCCAGATGCCACATTAATTACAGACGTAAACCAAGGTTGGTCATTTGATGAATTAAAAGAATACATCCCCCATTGTAAACGTTTAGGGCTTTCTATGATAGAACAACCCCTCGCCCGTGGCGCAGACGATGAATTAGAAGGCTTTAAATCAGACGTCCCCCTTGGCGCAGACGAAAGTTGCTTAGATAGCCATGAATATGCACAAGCCGCAATAAAATATGATGTCATTAATATAAAACTTGATAAATGCGGCGGATTAACCGATGCACTTGAAATCATCAAACTTGCAAGAATTGACGGAAAAGGATTAATGGTCGGCAATATGACTGGTTCATCACTTTCTATGGCACCAAGCTATGCAGTTGGACAGTTTTGTGATTTTATTGACCTTGATGGGCCCCTGTTTTTAAAAGAAGATGTTGAGCACGGGTTAACATATGCTGATGGCGGTATTGTAAGCACGCCTCATTCTGATCTCTGGGGATAAACATGATTTCTTCTTTTACCCTTTACCATCAATTAGGGATAAACTATAATTTTATTATGCGTACATTATCCATATTAATTATTTCTATTTTGATTTCAGCATGTTCTTACTGGCCTTTTGGCGGCGAAGAACCGGTCGTAGTTGATAATAAACTTCCTTATTGGTTAAATCTTCAAGCACGGACTACTGATGAACTAAATATGATAGTAATCCATGCTACTGAGCTAACAGATCTGGACGAAGCACGCGAATATGGTGAGCGCGTTTTATATGATGAAAGTGGAACTGGGGCTTCTGGTCATTATTATATCGACCGTGATGGCACTATTGAACAGTACGTACCCGATAACCGAATTGCTAATCATGTATCAGGCTGGAACGCTAAGACAATTGGAATTGAGCTAATTAACAAGGGACGTTATCCCAATTGGTATCATTCCGACCATCAAGTTATGCAAGAAGCTTATAGCGAAGCACAAATTAATGCTTTAATTCTGCTCGTAAACAAACTAAAAGCCCGTTACCCAACCATAAATTACACGCAAGGCCACGAAGAATTAGATACGAGGATGGTCTTTTCTGATAATAATCCTGAAGTAAAAGTGCCAAGAAAAATGGATCCCGGCCCTTATTTTCCATGGGATCTGTTTATAGAAGCAGTTGATCTTAAAAAAGAAACGCCGCCTAAGGAATAATCATGAAAAACATTCTGCTATCTGCCATTATACTTCTTTCAAATCTTTCAATCTCTGCTCTTGCACAAGAACAAGTGTTTGTTTTTAGCAATGACGTTCGTCCAGAATATAATAAGAATATTACCGTCGATGAGTTAAACACTTTGCAGAAAACCGAAGACATTACAATAATTGATGTGCGTTTGACGTAAGACTTTGCCTTAGACCCAATATTGATACCCGGTGCAACATATAATGATCCCGAATTAATAACAGAATGGGCAAATTTATTACCCAAAGATAAGAAACTAGTTCTTTACTGCGTCAAAGGAGCTTGGGTCAGCCACAAAGCGGCAACATATTTGAATGATAAGGGATATGATGTCAGTACCTTAAATGGTGGCATAAGACAGTGGAAATCATTGAACAACAAATCTGATTAAAAGGGAATACTCATGGCAAGTAACAAATTAGCGCTTTTAAATATTCTTATTTCGCTTCTTTTTGCTGGTTTGATTATTGGAGCGGCACAACTCTTTCAAGGCGAAGAATATAAGGATACAGTAACTTATCTGCTAATTGCTTTATGGTTTATACCATTTTCGTGGTTATCTTATAAATCCAGTAAGCTCAAATAGTAAACTATTCTGAAAGTGCATTTTTCAAATGACCACTGAAGCTTTGCGCTTCGATGAATATGCGTTTGATATCAGGGTGCTTTTCTTTAATCTGAATTTCAAATTTGGTAATCATATTTTCAACATCACCTGCGGAAATATCATTTTTAAAATCAAGACTCAAATTAAGTAATATATCCGAAGGGCCAAAATGCATGGTCAAAATTTCGTTGATGTTTTCAATATGTTCATGATTTTCCATAAGTGTTTCAATGCTTTCAATTATTGCTTCATCAGCGGCTTCACCGATTAATAACCCTTTACATTCAATGGCTAAGACAACGGACGTTAAGGCGAGGATAATACCAATAACAACGGAAGCAGCGCCATCAGCCTCTGGAATATTGAAGTAGTCGCCGATAAATAATCCCGCTAAAGCCGTGAATAATCCAAGCATCGCCGCCGTATCTTCAAATAAAATCGCAAAAAGACTTGGGTCTTTACTATGTCTTACAGCATCTAGCATGCCGCGTTTACCGCGCCTTGCATTAAATTCATCATACGCCATTTTCCATGGATAGGCTTCAAAACATATGGCAACGACCAATACAATATAATTTACATGGATGCTTTTTACCTCTTCAGGAGAGATAATTTTATGAATACCTTCATAAAGTGATACACCCGCACCAATCGCAAAAATGATGATCGCAACCACAAATGACCAGAAATAAAGCTCTTTGCCATATCCAAATGGATGATAACGGTCCGCTTTACGGTCCGCCTTTTTTATTCCGTAAAGCAATAGCCCTTGATTACCGCAGTCAACAATACTGTGAATTGCTTCTGAAAACATAGCAGATGAGTTGGTGTAAAATGCTGCACCAAGTTTGGTCAGAAAAATTAAAAAATTACCGATTAATGCCGCAAAAATAACGGTTTTTGACGAATGCTTTGATGCCATTTCTTATTTGTACCCTGTTAAGACCACAATTATACCATTAAAAAAACACAAATATATAAATAATATAATTAAATTTTAAATAGTCTGATATATAATAACCTTATGAATAGCGAACCGAAATCTGATGTCTCTTATACCCCAGCGGAATTGCTGAAAAGCTATATTGAATGGGGGGTCGATGAAACAATTTCAGAAGAACCAATTAACTGGTTCTATGAAACAGATAATATTCAAATAAAACAAAATACTACAAGTAAAACTTCAAGCAATACTTTAAATAATACTGCGCCAGTTTCACAGGCGCCTCTTGCCTCACAACAAGAACATATTGATATGGCCAAAAAATTGGCTGCAAATTGTAAGAATTTAGATGAGTTAAGTGCAGCGATTCTTGAATTTGAAGGATGTAGCCTTAAAAAAACGGCATCAAACACTGTTTTTTCCGACGGAAATGTTGAAAGCGACATTATGATCATCGGCGAAGCGCCTGGTGGTGATGAAGATCGCGTCGGTAAACCTTTCGTTGGTGAAGCGGGTCAATTGCTTGACCGCATGTTTGCCGCCATAGATATGAAACGGGAAAATGATTTCTACATCGCTAATTTATTGCCGTGGCGACCACCTGGAAACCGTAAGCCGACAGACGGGGAATGTGAATTATGCTTTCCGTTCATTAAAAGACATATTGAATTATTTGAGCCAAAATTGATTATTTGTGTCGGTGGCACATCAGCAAGCACCCTTCTCAATACGAAATCAGGCATTACCAAATTGTGTGGTAAATGGCAGGAATATATTATGAGCGGTACGACCGTTCCAATCATTCCTATTTTTCATCCAGATTATTTATTGCGCCAACCGCAATTTAAAAAGCAAACTTGGCATGACCTTCTGGCGATTAAAGCAAAAATCGGAGAGCTAAACATTGATTAAAAAACTTGTTCTTACCCTTTTACTTTTAAATTTCAGCTGTGCTAACGCGCAAGTCAGTGACCGTATTGACCTTGAGCCTTTAAGCGTTGATGACGTTGAAGCGTATCAGAATGTGTTTTATGAACAAAATCGGGGAAATTGGAAACGCGCGGACCGCGAAATTAAAAAAATCGCCAACCCGATATTAATGGGGCATGTCTATTATCAACGATATATGCATGCGACAGCCTATATTTCAAAATTTTCCGAACTTAAAAACTGGATGGAAAATTATGGTGACTTGCCGGGTGCGCAGCGCATATATGACCTTGGCGTTCGTAAGAATAAAGGACGTCCCGGTGGCATGATGCGGCCAATGACTGGAAAATCATATGCCTTTCCAGCGGATAAGCCAACCCCACCATCACGTGCTGAGATTGAACGCGCACAAGCGGACAAAGAAAAACAACAAACCCCACAAACAGAAACCCAACGTCGTAAACGCCAAGAACGCCGCGATATTGCGGAACTTAAACGAAACATCAGCCGTTATTTAAGACAGCATAACGCCGCAAGAGCGGAAAAGCGCCTATGGGCATTCGTTGAGCGTGGTTTATTAACAGAACTTGAAATCGATACCCAATTATCCCGCATCGCTAATGAATATTATCTTACCAATTATGACGATAAAGCATTAGCCCTTGCGCAGATCGGGTCAAGATCACGTGAATTTGTTTCACAAAGCGATTGGATCGCAGGGCTTGCCGCATGGCGGCTTGGTGATTGCGCGGTTGCCGCAGAACATTTCCAACATGTTGCTAACTCATCTGTTGCCGGTGACTGGACCGCGGCCGCAGGCGCATATTGGGCCGCTCGCTCTTATCTTGCTTGCCGTCAACCAGATCAGGTTTCACCAATGCTTAAGAAAGCAGCAAGTTTCGACAAAACTTTTTACGGTATATTGGCCGCACGTCAGTTAGGCATAGATTCCAATTTTGATTGGTCTGTTCCTGATTTTACCGATGCGAATTACCGTGAAATTCGCGGCCTTTCTAGTGTTCACCGCGCAATTGCGCTGGCACAAGTTGGGGAAAATACACTCGCTGATCAGGAATTAAGCACCGCATGGGCGCAAACACGTGATAGTCAGCATCATTCCCTTCTTGGACTTGCAGCGCGACTTGGACTTGCGGCAACGCAGCTAAATATCGGCAGGATCGAAGAACAAAAACGCATCGCGTCACTGGATAGTTCACTTTACCCGGTTCCTTATATAACACCAGACGGCGGCTATACCCTCGACCGCGCCCTGCTTTTTGGTATGATCCGTCAAGAAAGTGCCTTTAACAGTTGGGCGAAAAGCGGCGTTGGTGCTCGTGGTTTAATGCAGCTTATGATGGGTGCCGCGGGTGATATGTCACAAAACCGTCGCCTTCAACGTATTAAGCTTGATGACCCTCGTTACAATATGTTCCTTGGTCAAAAATATATGAAAACCATGCTCGGCAAACAATTTGCCGACGGAAATCTGTTTAAATCTTTGACCGCTTATAATGCTGGCCCGGGCAACATGCAAAAATGGGTAAAAAGCACGAATTTCCGCGATGATCCGCTTTTATATATCGAAAGCATCCCTGCCCGTGAAACACGCATCTATATTGAACGCGTTTTATCCAACATGTGGATTTACCGTATGCGTATGGGACAGGACATCCCGACACTTGACGCCGTGGCGTC
This sequence comes from Kordiimonadaceae bacterium UBA4441, assembly GCA_002390425.1. Classification (GTDB taxonomy): domain Bacteria; phylum Pseudomonadota; class Alphaproteobacteria; order Sphingomonadales; family Emcibacteraceae; genus Pseudemcibacter. Next base: position 11,619 of record DGPL01000053.1, read on the forward strand.
AGGGAGCTGGCCGATTTATCAAGGTCAAGACAACATCCAAACAGCCCAAAATAATAATTAAAGAAATAATCATGGCCATTGATAAAACCAAAGAATTCCTGCCTGTTAATATTGCAATTCTAACCCTTTCCGACACGCGTACATTTGAAAACGATAAATCGGGTCAAGTGCTTGTTGATAAATTAACGGATGCTGGACATAACCTGATCGACCGCGCAATTATTAAAGATGATAAAGACGACCTGCGCGCGCAGTTATCTGAATGGGTTGAAAATGACGATGTTCAGGTGATTATCTCAACGGGCGGCACTGGACTTACGGGGCGCGATATCACACCGGAGATTTTTCACGAATTTTATGAAAAAGAAATCGAAGGATTCGGTGAATATTTTAGGTATATCAGTATGAAGCTAATCGGCACATCCACCATCCAAAGCCGCGCAACGGGTGGTGTTGCAAATGGTACCTATATGTTTGCCGTTCCAGGCTCACCTGGTGCATGTAAAGACGCGTGGAACCATATTTTCTCAGAACAGCTCGATATTCGTTTCAAACCCTGCAATTTCGTAGAAATGATGCCCAGATTAAAAGAGAAATAATGAAAACACGATCATTAGAATCTAATAAGGCACCAAGCGCCGATGGCGGTTATTCGCAAGCCTTTGAAGTAAGCGGTGCAACCCGTACGCTTTATATCAGTGGGCAAATTCCCGTTGATAAAAATGAATATGTACCATCCGACTTTTCTGATCAGGCGCGCCTCGTTTGGCAAAACATCATTCATCAATTGGAAGCCGCCGATATGTCGCTTGATAATATCGTGAAACACACAACATATCTGGCATCCCGTGAATACCGCGATGACAATAGCCGTATTCGTCAGGAAATTTTAAGGCAAAGAAAACCCGCGCTCACCGTGGTAATCGCGGGTATTTATGATGAAGCATGGTTTCTTGAGGTCGACGTAATCGCCTCTGATTAACTCTGCCGTCACTCGCCGACTTGATCGGCGAGGCTAGTGAACTTCAAAATTGCGTAAGAAAAATTAATTTCAATGATTAATGGTTTCGCCGATCAAGTCGGCGAATGACAATTTCTATTTTACAATTTCATCATATAAATCAATCCATAATGGATTTTTTTCTTCGAATAATTCCATTTTCCATTTGCGCTGATAACGTTTTAGGGCCTTTTCCCTTTTAATGGCATTCTCGGCTGAAGAATGTATTTCGAACCAAACCAGATTAATTACATCATGTTTTTTTGTAAAACCTTCTACAACATGATTTTTATGTTCCCATACTCTTCTAACTATATTATTGGTCATACCAATATACAGTGTTCCATTACGACCACTCGTTAGTATATAAGTATAGTATTGCAACCTATCCCCCAAAACCTTTAAATCACAAAACGTTTAATCATTCATATAAATGCTATCCATTAATTCATGGCGTGGGCCGTTATCATCACAAACTGCAAAGAAACGCCCTTCACCGCCGCGCATTGCGACACCAGCGTACTGGCTTTTCTTATCAAGCACATAGAATTGCAGATTAAATCTAATCTCGCCCTTTTCATTCATATAACGCTCATTACCCATGCAGAAATCTTTCACACGGTTAAGGGCGTACATGCCCGCATCTTTCGGATGCATTCCGTCACGCATTTTTTCAACGATTAAAAACGAACAAAGATGATAAAGGTTCATTTCACCAAGTCCGGTTGAACCCGCGGCACCAATATCATTATCCACATAAAGACCCGCACCAAGGATCGGGCTATCTCCCACGCGGCCCGGCACTTTAAACCCGCGACCAGATGTTGTTGTGTTTCCGCAAATTTCGCCTTTATGGTTGATCGCGTTGGTGTTAATGGTGCCGTGAATATGTTCAATATCAATACGGCCCTCATGCGCCATTTGATAAGTAACATCTAATCCTTTTTTCTCAATAAAATCGAGATCAAGTTCAGCGAATGTGCGATTATCGCCTTCTTCCTCAACACGTTTTTTCCATTCTAAATACCTGTTAAATGATGTCGCACTATTAAGATCTCCTTCGATCTTATGACCGTGTTCACGGGCGAAATCCGTTGCCCCTTGTCCCGCAAGTAAATGATGGTTTGTTTTCATCATCACATCTTTTGCGACCCATGATGGTGTTCTAACCCCTTGGATATAGGCAACACCTCCAGCGCGTTTTAAAGGTCCGTGCATACAGCACGCATCAAGCGTCACATCACCATTGGCGTCCGGCAAGCCGCCATATCCGACCGAGGTATCTTCTTCTGAAATTTCAGGAAGGTTATTACAGTGGATTGTTGCATCTAAAACATCGTCCCCTGCCGTAATCATGCGGTATGCGATTTGAACACCGGTTTCACCATCTTCATTTTTTAAACGGTTACCATTATGCGCCCCAACCACAAGCGGCTTATAACTGCTCATAATCGATGGTGCTTGTGCTTTCGCTGTGCTCGCTACTGCACCAACCGCCGCAACCGTTGCCGCCGCGCCAAGTAATTCTCTTCTATTCATATTTCTGTTTGATTTTTCTGGCATTTTATTTCCTCCTAGGGTTATTTTGATGAAAACAGAATGGCCTATTAATTTTCAGCTGTCAAATGAACATTAAACCTTGCCCCCGTTAGGAATCCCTGCTACTTCCTTTTTCATAAATTCAATCTTATTTTAGTTATCGGGAAAGACACTATGATTCCACGTTATGCACGCGAAGTAATGACCTCCATTTGGGAGCCACAATCACGTTTTCAAATTTGGTTTGAAATTGAAGCACATGCCTGTGATGCTCTTGCTGAATTGGGTGTTATCCCAAAAGAAAGCGCGAAGACCATTTGGGAAAAAGGTAACTTCGACATTGACCGCATCGATGAGATTGAAAAAGAAGTAAAGCATGACGTAATCGCGTTTCTGACATCACTTGCAGAATATATCGGCCCCGAAGCCCGTTTCGTTCATCAAGGCATGACCTCATCAGATGTGCTTGATACATGTTTAAGTGTTCAACTTGTAAAAGCGGCAGACATATTGATTGATGACGTTGAAAAATTATTGGTGGTTTTAAAACGTCGCGCTATGGAACATAAAATGGATGTTTGTATCGGGCGATCCCACGGTATTCATGCGGAACCAGTAACATTCGGGCTAAAAATGGCAGAAGCATACGCCGAATTTGACCGTAACCTTGCCCGCCTTAAAATGGCCCGCGAAGAAATCGCCACATGTGCGATCTCAGGCGCGGTTGGAACGTTTGCCAATATTAACCCTTATGTTGAAGAACATGTGGCAAAGGCTCTTGGTTTAACCGCCGAACCCGTTTCAACACAAGTGATCCCACGTGACCGTCACGCCATGTTCTTTTGTGTACTTGGCGTTGTCGCAAGTTCAATTGAACGCCTCGCCGTTGAAGTGCGTCACTTACAACGCACCGAAGTATTAGAAGCCGAAGAGTTCTTTTCAAAAGGACAAAAGGGTTCAAGCGCAATGCCCCATAAACGTAACCCTATCCTGACCGAAAACTTGACGGGTCTTGCGCGTCTTGTGCGCGGTATGGCGCTGCCGGCAATGGAAAATGTTGCCCTTTGGCATGAGCGTGATATTTCACATTCATCGGTTGAACGTATGATCGGCCCTGACGCGACAGTGACCCTTGATTTCGCGCTGGCGCGTTTAACGGGCGTGATGGATAAACTGGTTGTTTATCCTGAAAACATGCAAGCCAACATGGATAAGCTTGGCGGCCTTCATAATTCGCAACGTGTGCTACTTGCCCTTACCCAAGCGGGCGTTAGCCGCGAAGACAGTTACCGCCTCGTGCAACGTAATGCCATGAAGGTATGGGAACAAGGCGCCAATTTCGCCGAAGAACTTAAAGCCGACCCAGAAGTCAGCGCAAAACTATCCGACGAAGAAATCGATGACAAATTCGACATGGACTATCACACCAAACATGTTGATACGATCTTCAAGCGCGTTTTTGGTGAATAGATACTAATTTTATAACTACAAAAAAAACGCCCTCAAATGAATGAGAGCGGTTTTTTTAATTCTAAAACCTCTAAAGTTTTAAACTTCTGATTTAATTTGCGCTAGCGCGGTTACAAATAGTTCTTCCATTTGTTTGCGAATTTGGTGTTCTGATTGTTCGACTTCGGCTGTTTCAAAATCACCGGCGATTTTGCGGTATACGTCTTCGTCGCCTGCTTCTTCGAAATCACTTTCAATGACTTGTGCCGCATATGCGTCGATTGCTTCGCCTTCCATGCCCATAAGTCCAGCGGCCCATTGACCGAGAAGTTTATTGCGGCGCGCGGTTGCTTTAAATTCTAATTCTTTATCGATGGAAAATTTATTTTCCGCTGCTTTTTTACGATCATCGAACTGTGACATCGATTTTTGCTCCTTAAGATAGCCAAATATTTTATAAACACATCATGCCTGTTTACGGCATTTTGTCTGTGATTTCCATGTTTTTTATATAATCTTTTAAAATTTATTTTAAAGGGGGTTTTGCCGCCCTTTTTAGCTTTCATAAAAGCTTCAATTAAGATAGATTGTCCTCGCTTGATTCTCAGAATATTTATAGCTTAGGGACGATTATGTCAGACAAAGAAATGCTCTATGAAGGCAAGGCCAAAATTCTCTATAAAGGGCCAAAGCCAAACACCATCATTCAATATTTTAAAGACGACGCCACCGCGTTTAATAATGTAAAAAAAGGCACCATTGCCGGCAAAGGTATCATTAACAATAAAATTACCGAACTTGTTATGATCCGCTTGGCACAGCTTGGTATACCGACACATTTCCTTGAACGCATGTCGGACCGTGAACAGCTCTGTCACGAAGTTGAAATTATTCCGCTTGAGGTGATCGCGAGAAATACTGTCGCAGGCAGCATGGCCAAAACATTCGGCATCGAAGAAGGATTAAGACTTCGTCGCCCGATCATCGAATTTTCATTAAAAGATGATGACTTAGGGGATCCGCTCATTCCGGAAAATCATATTCTTGCGCTTGAAATCTGTGACCAGGAAGAATTGATTGAAATGATGGACATGACCGCAAAAATCAATGATTTCCTTCGTGGAATCTTCGCCGGCATCGGGCTTGAGCTGATTGATTTTAAATTAGAGTTCGGACGTCTATCAGATGGTGATGAAGGACATTTCCTTGTGCTTGCTGATGAATTTAGCCCGGACAATTGCCGTCTTTGGGATTTTGAGACAGGCGAAAAAATGGATAAAGACCGCTTCCGCCGCGATCTCGGTGGTGAAGTTGAGGCATATCAGGAAGTGGCGCGCCGCCTTGGTATCTCTCTTGAAGTAGAAGACGAAGAATAAACAATTTAATTTATTGAAAAGGAATTTGCTGTGAAAGCACGCGTTCATATTACCCTTAAAAATGGTGTTCTTGACCCACAAGGTAAAGCTATTCAACACGCACTCGGCTCACTCGGATTTGATGGTGTTGATGATGTGCGCCAAGGAAAATATATCGAACTTGACCTAAGCACTACCGATAAAGCGGCTGCAGAGGCAAATGTTGAAGAGATGTGTAAGAAGCTTCTCGCAAATATGGTAATTGAGAATTATTCGATAGAAATTGAATAATTAAATCCCAAAACAAGGATTTTTAAAATGAAATCAGCCGTTGTTACCTTCCCTGCTTCCAATTGCAATCGGGACATGTTTGATGCGCTCGAAAAAATTACTGGCCAGAGACCCCATGAAATTTGGCACCAAGACACAGATGTTCCCAATGTTGATTTAATCGCCCTTCCAGGCGGTTTTTCTTTTGGTGACTACCTTCGTTGTGGCGCCATGGCGGCAAGGTCACCCGCTATCAAAGCGGTCGCGGCGCATGCGGAACGCGGCGGCAATGTGATTGGCGTCTGTAATGGTTTTCAGGTACTCACTGAAATGGGGCTTCTTCCTGGTGCATTGATGCGTAACCGATCCCTTAAGTTCGTTTGTAAAACGGTTCAGTTAAAAGTTGAAAATGAAAATAGCACATTTACGAATGCCTACAATCAAGGACAGGTGATTAATATTCCGGTCGCCCATCATGATGGCAACTATTTCGCGGACGATGAAACACTGGCCCGCATTGAAGATAACGGTCAAGTGGCATTTAGATATGTCAATCATAGCGGTGAAGCGACAAAAGACGCCAACCCCAATGGGTCCCAAAATAACATCGCAGGTATTATGAATGAACAAGGCAATATTCTTGGTATGATGCCTCACCCAGAAAGATTAATCGAAGATGCGCAAGGCGGCACGGATGGTCGTGGCTTTTTTGACAGCATCATCAATTCATTAAATTAAGGTTTTAAGAATGACTGAAATTATTTGGGAAAATAACCCTGAGATTACCGAAGATTTAGTGAAAGAACACGGTCTATCGGAAGACGAACACCAGTTGATGATTAAAATTCTTGGTCGCACGCCAACTCTAACGGAACTCGGTATCTTTTCCGTTATGTGGAGCGAGCATTGTTCCTATAAATCATCAAAACTACATTTAAAAACCTTACCAACCAAAGCACCATGGGTTATTCATGGCCCCGGCGAAAATGCCGGCGTGATTGATATTGGTGATAATCAAGCGGCTATCTTCAAAATGGAAAGCCATAATCATCCATCCTATATCGAACCATACCAAGGTGCAGCCACGGGCGTTGGTGGTATTTTACGTGATGTGTTCACGATGGGGGCAAGACCGATTGCCAATATGAATGCCTTAAGGTTCGGATCCCCTGAGCACCATAAAACACGTCATTTATTAAGTGGTGTTGTTGAAGGAATCGGCGGATACGGTAACTGTGTTGGTGTGCCGACCGTTGGTGGCGAAACCAATTTCCATCCGTCATATGACGGCAATATTTTGGTCAATGCCATGGCCGTTGGCCTTGCGGATCAAGATAAAATTTTCTTATCAGCCGCCGCGGGTGTTGGAAACCCCGTAATTTATGTGGGATCAAAAACAGGACGTGACGGTATCCACGGTGCGACAATGGCATCTGCCGAATTCACAGAAGACAGTGAAGAAAAGCGCCCAACCGTTCAAGTGGGTGATCCATTCACAGAAAAACTACTTATCGAAGCCTGTATTGAATTGATGTCAACGGATATGGTAGTTGCCATTCAGGATATGGGCGCAGCGGGCCTAACATCATCATCAGTTGAGATGGCATCTGGTGGCGGAGTTGGTTTTACCATTAACCTTGATGAAGTCCCACAGCGCGAAGAAGGTATGACGCCATATGAAATGATGCTCTCCGAAAGTCAGGAACGCATGCTTGTGGTTTTAAAACCGGACCGCGTTGAAGAAGCGAAAAAGATTTTCGTAAAATGGGATCTTGATTTTGCTGTGATTGGTGAGATTACAGACACAGGGAACCTGACGTTAAACTGGCAAGGTAAAACAGTCGCGGACATCCCGACACAACCCCTCGCCGATAATTCACCGGAATATGATCGCCCTTGGGTTAAAACGGTAGCGCCAGATACAATTGACCCAGCAAGTGTTGCTGCACCAAGTGATCTAGGTGAAGCGCTTCTTAAAATGGTCGGTAGTGCCAATATGTCTTCACGTGCCTGGATATGGGAACAGTATGACCATCAAGTGATGGCGGATACAATTCAGCTTCCGGGTGGTGATGCGGCCGTTGTTCGTGTTCATGATACGGATAAAGCATTAGCCATTTCCACTGACTGTACACCACGTTATGTTTATGCCGACCCGTTTGAAGGCGGCAAACAAGCAGTTGCGGAAACATGGCGAAATGTCACAGCCGTTGGTGCAACACCGATGGCGATAACAGATTGCTTGAATTTCGGTAATCCGGAACGTCCAGATATTATGGGGCAATTCGTTGGTGCCATTGATGGCTTACGCGAAGCTTGCACAGTGCTTGATTATCCTGTCATTAGCGGCAACGTATCGCTTTATAACGAAACAAATGGAACGGGCATTCATCCAACACCTGCTATTGGCGGTGTCGGCCTTTTAAAAGATAGCAGCAAGATGGTTACGATCGCACCTAAGAATGACGGTGATATTTTGGTACTTGTTGGTGAAACAAAAGGCCATATCGGATGTACACAATATTTAGATATCATCGAAGGCCGTGAAGAAGGCGCACCGCCACCTGTTGATCTTGAAATTGAAAAGAGAAACGGTGATTTCGTCCGCGCACAAATTCAAAATGGTTCGGTGACAGCCTGTCATGATATTTCTGATGGCGGTTTATTTATTGCCCTCGCTGAAATGGCAATGGCATCCGGCAAAGGAATGGAAATCGCCTTAAATAATGGTGATGTGCCACTTCATGCATATGGCTTTGGTGAAGATCAAGCCAGATACATCATTAGTTTGCCTGCTGATAAACTAGGTGAAATCAATAGTGCCGCTGACAAAGCTGGTGTAATTATTGAAACAATCGGTGTTATGCAGGGAAATAGCCTTGATATTAAAGATGCAATGACTATATCAGTAGAAGAACTGCTTGGTGCGCATGACGCGTGGATGCCAAGCTATATGTCAACAGAGAGCTAAGGAGAGTTGAAATGGCATTAACGGCGCCAGAAATTAAAGAAATGATTTTGGAAATTCTCCCTGAGGCAGAAGTTCAGGTTCAAGACATGCGCGGTGACGGAAGCCAATTCGCCGCCCATGTGGTATCAAAAGAATTTATTGGCAAAAACAGGGTTCAGCAACATCAAATGGTTTATAAAGCCATGAAAGGCAAGGTTGGCGCAGAACTGCATGCATTATCGCTACAGACATCGGCCCCAGAATAACAACCTATAGATCAGATATATCAGGAATAAACAAATGACAAATCCAGTACATGACCGCATTAAAAATGACATCTATAATAATGACATCGTGCTTTACATGAAAGGCGACGCCATGTTCCCACAATGCGGTTTTTCCGCAACTGTTGTGGAAATTCTAAATTATTTCAATGTCAAATATGAAACACATAACGTTCTTCAGGACGAAAGCCTTCGTGAAGGGATTAAAGAATACAGCGAATGGCCAACAATTCCCCAACTTTATGTTAAAGGTGAATTTCTTGGTGGTTGTGATATTGTTCGTGAAATGGCCGCAAATGGCGAATTAGTTGCCCATTTTGAATCTGTTGGTATTGAACCAAAAGCATAATATCAAAATTTGAATATTTTTTTAAAAGGCGCTCTATTTAGAGCGCCTTTTTTAATTTGTACGGCAAATTACTTGCGCAACACTTAAATTACTACGAAGCTCATCACCCAGCCTTGAAAAATCCGCTTCGTTTAATTTTGCAACATCAACATTACGGTTATTACTATTTATTTTAACATCATTTTGATCAAGCAATTGGTTTATGGTTCTTGGTAATGATGAAAATGAACGCCCTCTCCTGACTGAACCCGCAACATGAATACCAACGACTTCGCCATTATCATTTAAAATAGGCCCACCACTAATACCACCCAAGCTTTCATTGCTATTTGGAACTCTTATTTTTTCGGCCCACACCAAAACAGGCTCTTTATTTTTGCGAATACCAGTTGTTTTAATCGTTCGCCTACCGATTAGATTTGAATAAACGTCACCAGGCTCACCGCGAGGAAATCCAAAATGAAACCCTTCCTGATTATATTCTGGTACTTCATAATTTACGGGAAAGGCATCATAACCACCTTCCGTCTGTAAAATTGCTACATCTGCGCGACTGTGCTCTGATACGGCCTCAACCTTTAAGGCGCGGCGATGCGGCCTCAATAACATGAGTTGGTTACAACCGTGTGTGACGTGCCGTGCGGTCACCCATAAACCACGGTCATCAATTGAAAAGGCAGTACCTGTGAATTGTGAACGTCCAGATTTTACTTCATCTTCTATTTCAATAATAGGATCACGTGATGAAGGTGGCTCTAGCCTTCCTTCTCCTTCTGCTTTCATATCTGGTAATGGGGGCAATGGCGCCGGCTGACCCGGTCTAACGGCAACTTTTGGATATTTTGCATCAGGATCTTTCGATGCTTCGCCGATATAAATGACAATAGCCAAAAAAAGAAATGATAAAAATCCGCGCATTTTTAGAAAAATTCCTTTTACATTTTATCTGAAATTGCTGCGGCGTTAAGCAGTGCGATTGATATTTTTCCGGCGAATAAAAGCAATGCAGCCCCTATTTCATCGCGTTCAATGCGCCCTTTTAAATCATCAATAACAAGGTTAGCAAAAAAGAACGAGAGAATTTGCACTACCAATATGACCACACCCCAAATGAAAATATCCCATAAACTGACACTTCCTTTTAAACATTCCGCAAGCGGTATTGCTAAACCAAGAATGGCAGCGGCTAAAGATATAGCCGCCGATTTATTGCCTTGGCGGACTAATTCCAATTCATGATATGGGGTTATTTTCTCATAAATAATGATGCTCACACCCAACATAATTAACGTTAAGCCAAAATGTGAAATAAAATATGGAAAGCCAATTATTAATGTATCGAGTACTGCGTCCATGGTACCTCCTTAATTTTTATTTATCTTATCTTATTAGTCCTCGTTGGCAATCAAAAACCACGCTTGATCATGTTTCTATCGCATGCTAGGCTTTCATCATCAAAAAAGGGAAGTTCATGACATCAAAGGGTAAATTCAGCACAGCAACCGCAATGGCCATTGTGATTGCCAATATGATTGGCACTGGAATTTTCACAAGCCTTGGTTTCCAACTTGCTGATATTCGGTCTGGCTTTGTTATTATGGTTCTCTGGGTTCTTGGTGGCATCATGGCGCTATGCGGGGCATTATGTTATGCGGAACTCGGATCAAAACTACCCCGTTCTGGTGGCGAATATAATTTTTTATCAGAAATATATCACCCCGGTGCTGGCTTTGTTTCAGGTTGGATTTCAACGACTGTCGGTTTTGCCGCCCCTACGGCCCTCGCGGCCATGACCTTTGGTGAATATTTAAGTTCGGTATTTCCCTCCCTTCATCCATTAATGCTTGCCTCCGTTCTTATTATTGTAATGACAGCGGTTCATTCAACAAGTCATAAAAACAGTGGTGGGTTACAAGATTTTTTCACCACCGGCAAAATACTATTAATTATTGTCTTTTCCGTCGCGGCACTTTGGTCCGTTGATACGGTTCAAGAAGTAAGTTATGCACCAAAATCATCAGATTTATCATTATTCACCGGTGGCGCGTTTGCCGTTTCGTTAATTTATGTGGGCTATGCCTATACCGGATGGAACGCGGCCACCTATTTAACATCGGAACTTGAAAATCCCCGCAAAACATTACCACGTGTTTTAATCGGCGGCACCGCAGCCGTTATGGCATGTTATTTAATCTTAAATTATGTGTTTCTGGCAACGGCCCCTATGGACGCCATGGCCGGTGAATTGGAAATCGGCAATATATCAGCGCGATATGCTTTCGGGGACGTAGGCGGGATCATTATGGGGTTATCACTGTCGCTTCTGCTCATATCCACCGTTAGCGCTATGTTGGTCGCTGCGCCTCGTGTATTACAAATGCTCGGCGAAGATTATTCCCTATTTGAGCGCTTAGGGAAAGTCAATAAACACGGTATTCCCACGACCGCCATTTGGCTTCAATCAATTATGGCTCTCATCTTTTTATGGTCGGCCACTTTTGAAAGTATTTTACTATTTTCCGGCGCCACAATGGCCATCAATTCTTTGATCGTGATTTTTGGGGTCTTTATACTAAGACGGCGGCACGGTAATCAGGAAAGTGACTTTTCAATTCCATTTTACCCATTGCCGCCGATCATATTTATTGCCATTACGGTTGTAACGCTTGGATATCTGACTATTCAAAATACGGAAGAGATCGCCTTTAGTGCCGCAACTATTATTACTGGGGCTATTGGTTATTGGTTTACAAAGAAATTTTCTAAACCAAAGTAATCCCTTCAGAAATAATCGAATTAACCTGCACGCACCTCATTGAGGAAATCATCCACTTCTTTACGAATTATCTGCGCTTGGTTGGCAAACTTATCCGATGCAGAAAGCACAGATTGGGCCGCTTCACCAGTATCAGTCGCTGATTGGTTCACACCATCGATGTTACGACTAACTTCATCCGCACCTGTTGCCGCTTGTAAGGCATTTTGCGAAATCTCATTTGTTGCCGATGATTGTTCTTCAATTGATGCTTCAATGCTAGTGGATATATCACTAATTTGTGTAATTGTTTCAGTGATGTCTTTTACTGCGTTAACGGCGCCATTTGTTGCATCTTGCATTTCTGAAATTTGCGACCGTATTTCTTCGGTGGCGCTGCCTGTTTGCGTTGCAAGTGATTTAACCTCTGAGGCAACTACGGCAAATCCTTTACCGGCTTCACCTGCACGTGCTGCTTCAATAGTAGCATTTAATACAAGCAGATTTGTTTGCTCAGCAATATCATTAATCAGCTGGATAACTTCACCAATTTTTTCTGCAGCGTCACTAAGCGTTTGAACGCGTTCCGCAGCAAGATCAACCGAACCGACGGCGTTATTTGCAACTGATGCCGCGTCTGTAACCTGTCTGGTAATCTCAGCAATTGACGCTGACATCTCTTCGGATGCGCTTGCCACAGCCTGTACATTCGATCCTGCTTGACGTGTCGCTACATCCGCGGACATTGAACGTTCTTTTGTAACTTCTGCAGTATTAGCCATTTGCTGTGAAATATCATTTAGATTATCAGTTGACCCAATAATACTATCTAAAATACCCATAACACGGCCTTCAAATTGTTGCGCAAGTTCACGACGACTTTTTTGCTGTGCTTCTCTTGCACGTTTTTCAAGAATTTCTTGTTGTTGCTTCTGCTCATTCTCTTGCTCAATTTTCGCAATTCTTCTTGCTTCAACATCGGCTTCTTGCTTTTTACGATTTTCTTCCGCTTCTGCTTCCATGCGTTTATTTTCAAGTCCTGACGCTTTGAAATGTTCCACAGCATTCGCCATCGCACCAATTTCATGTTTATAAGATACATGTGGCACTTCACTTTCAAGATCGCCTTCAGCAATTGAAACCATGCTTTCTCTTATGTTTCTAAGAGGCATTACAATTGATCTAACAATGAAGATTGAAAGAACAAGACATATTGAACCAAGAATAATTAGCATGGCCAATATAGACCAAAATTGATTAGCGGTCGCGTTAGATGCATCAAACGCATATTCTGAATATCAACAGACATTTTGTCCTCAACAATTTTAAGCTTGTTGATTTTACCTGTCATCGTTGCAAACCATTCCGTTGAACCAAGTGGCCCCGCAGAAGAAAGATCAAACGGTGTTGAAAGTGCAAGATCAAGTAAAGTGTTATAACGATCAACTTCATCACCAACGACCGTATTCATATAAAATGATTTATCATTGGCACTGGCAAATGAATTGAAAGTTTTCATAAATCCTTGTTGTTTTCCAAGTAAAACATTGAAATTAGAGAATGTTTTCTCGGTAAATGCCCCGGCCGCGAATGCCGCCGTTCCCGTCGCGCGTTCAAGTCCCGCATTTTCCTTTGCTTCAAGTAAAGAAACATAAGCAAAAGTTTTATTTAACGTTTCAGGATCTGTTGTAATTTTCCCAGTTTCCATGATCACGGAAAGAAGCTTGTTAATTGTTCCGGTATAATATTTTGCCATTGCTGGAACATTTGATGCGAAATTATCAACCTTTGATCTTTCAGTCGATAAATTTGCAAGATCGTCCATTGCTTCTTTTAATAAAGAACTGAAATCTTCACTATAGTCTTCAAGGGGAAAGTTCGAATAAGCGCTACGAAACTTTTGAATTTCAAGATCGGTTTCTCCACGCTGATTACTCACATTTTTACGAAATTGTGCACCGCCGTTTGAACTGATAAAACCTGCTGATGCACCACGTTCCTTTTGCATTTCGTGAATAACATTACTAATGAAGGGGGTAAAACCAGTCAGGGAATGTAAATTTTCCATTTCTGTCTTCTTTGACCAATTGTCAATCAACAGTAATGAGGCAAATACGGTAGACAGCGCAATTAAAAGTGTCGCCATTGAAATGATACGTTTTTTTATTTTAAAACGGCTTAAAAACTTCTCAATCATAAAACTAATTCCATTTACTATTAATAAAAAATAAATGATCAATCGCTTTATTGCACTCTAAAGTGTTTTTATCCCACTCCCCGAACGTTACATTTATCCAACTAAGATATTATATAAAACATATATGTTAAATATTACTTAAAATGGTTCTAAACAAAAAAAGGCTGCGTTAGCAATGCTACGCAGCCTTTAAAATTCGGATAAATTTGTTATTAACGTGAGTAGAATTCCACCACTAGGTTTGGTTCCATTTGAACCGCATATGGAATTTCATCAAGTGTTGGTACACGAAGGAAAGTCACTTTGTGACCTTCACTTTGAATGTACTCAGGAACATCACGTTCTGTGCTTTCAAGGCCTTGGATAACCATTGGGATCTGACGTGATTTTTCACGGATCTCAACAACGTCACCTACTTTAACCATGTAGCTTGGAATGTTTACTTTTTTGCCGTTAACCGTTACGTGGCCGTGGTTTACGAATTGACGTGCAGAGAAAATAGTCGGCACGAATTTTGAACGGTAAACAACAGCATCAAGACGTGTTTCAAGAAGACCAACAAAGATCTGACCTGTATCACCTTTACGGCGAACGGCTTCTTGATAAATACGCTTGAATTGTTTTTCTGTGATATCACCATAGTAACCTTTAAGCTTCTGCTTGGCCATAAGTTGGATACCATAATCAGAAAGCTTAGCGCGACGACCTTGACCATGTTGGCCAGGACGGTATTCGCGTGTGTTTACTGGTGATTTTGGACGGCCCCAGATGTTTTCACCCATGCGGCGGTCAATTTTATACTTAGCTTGTGTACGTTTTGTCATTTTTCTTCCAAATCGCTTGTTTAAATTAAAGTTTCCTCAGCGCCGTAAACTGCAATATGTGGCAATCTACGCAACCGGGGTTCGCACCCGGTCATTTCGAGATGGGCGGAATATAACTATATCTCAGGGGTTGTCAAACGTTATTCACCGTTTTCAGCAGTTTTCTGCTCTTTTATTGCTAGTTCTGCTTTTTCGGCCTGCCACCCCGGGCCACCGCCAGTTGAAAGAGCCTTTACAACACCGCGCATGGTGCTGACTTCTTCGTGGGTCATTTCAGATCTTGTGAAGATATTCCTCAAATTACGGCGCATTAATGAACGGCGTTGATCAGACCGGAAATACCCCGCTTCTTCAAGTTCACCTTCGATATGATCGAATAATTTTTGAAGCTCGCCTGCGCTTGCGGGTCTTGTGTCCAATGTTGGGGTATAGCTATCCGGTACATCAGTACCCGTTTGAAACCATTCATAAGCTAATAAACCAACCGCTGTCGCAAGATTTATCGACGCAAAGCTTGGGTTTAAAGGAACAGATACGATCGCGGTTGATAAGGCAATATCATCATTTTTAAGGCCCGCCTTTTCAGGACCGAATAATAAACCTACTTTTTCCCCCTCATTAACCGCACCGCGCATGCGCAGGCAGCATTCTTTAGGGGTTACCACTTCCTTGATCATGTCACGGGGGCGTGCCGTTGTCGCATAAACATATTTTAAATCGGCGATGGCCTCTGCGGTAGTCGGATAAACACGTGTTTTTTCAAGGACGATATCGGCGCCTGCTGCTGGTGCAACCGCCGCTTCATTGGGCCATCCGTCACGCGGCGCGACAAGACGTAAATCCGTAAGCCCAAAATTATACATAGCCCGCACCGCTTTACCGATATTTTCGCCAAGCTGCGGTACAATCAAAATAATCGCCGGGCCATCATCATGAATGACAGAAGGTTTCTTATGATCAGTCCCAGCCATAAGTTACTTCTTTTCCACTGACGTAGTACCATCTGGATTATCTACAAGTTTTAAACCTCTACTATCAAAATCATCCCGTATTTCGTCAGCTTTAGCCCAATTTTTATTAACTTTAGCTTCTTTGCGTCTCACCAATAAATCCGCGTCATGCCCTGTTAGTTCAAATTTCCCAGCACCTGCCTTTAAAACATGGGTAGAATCCCAATTTTTTGCATTTCCAAATAACAAACCTAATAGTTTTGCAGATGCCTTAAGCTCGCCTGCATTTTTACTATCTTTTGCAAGTTGATTTAATTCCATGATTGCTTTTGGTGTATTTAAATCATCTCTCAAAGCTTCAAGGACTGCCTTCGCTGGTTTAGTTTCTTCTGAGTTTCTAACAATTTTATACCATCGACAAAGTTGTTTTTCAGCTTGAGTAATAGCTTCACGGCTAAAATCTGCTGGCTGCTTATAATGGCTTGTTAGTAACGCTAAACGAATAGCTTCTCCTCTATTTGGATATTCTTCTAATAATTCATGCACCGTTATGAAATTACCGAGTGATTTTGACATTTTTTCGCCGTTGACGGTCAAATATCCGTTATGCATCCAATAATTGGCGAGGTTTGCACCGTCATGTGAACATTTGCTTTGGGCGATTTCATTTTCGTGGTGGGGGAATATCAAATCCTGCCCGCCGCCATGGATATCAATGGTTTCACCCAGTTCCTTTTTAATCATGGCTGAACATTCAGTGTGCCATCCCGGACGGCCTCGGCCCCATGGGCTATCCCAACCTGGTTGATCGGGTGTTGATGGTTTCCAAAGGACAAAGTCCGCCCCTTCGCGTTTATAATCCGCGACATTAACACGTGCACCCGCGATTAGGTCTTTGACATCCTTACCCGACAACTCGCCATAGTCATCCATTGTGGACACTTGGAATAATACGTGACCATCACTTTCGTAGGCATGTCCCTTGCTCACAAGGTCAGAAATCAACGCAATCATTTCACCTACATATTCGGTTGCTTTTGGCTTAATGTCCGGAAGTTCTGCGTTTAAGGCGCCCATGTCTTCTTCGTAAATACGGGTATATTTTTCGGTGATCACCGAAATATCTTCACCCGTCTCTAAGCTCGCTTCGATGATTTTGTCATCAATATCTGTAATATTGCGGGCATATGTGACTTTTGCATAATCGTGTTTTAATAAGCGATAAAGTGTATCAAAAACCACAACCGGGCGGGCATTTCCCACATGGGCATAATTATATACCGTCGGGCCACACACATACATTTTGATGTGATTAGGATCAATTGGGATAAAGACATCCTTATCATTAATAAGAGTATTGTATATACTAATCGTGTTCATGCATTATGCCTTCTGGCCGGCTAGTCTCGCTTTCACGCGTTCCGCGCCGATTAGCGGCAATAATGTACCCATTTCCGGCCCATGGTTTAACCCTGTTACCGCTTGACGCAGCGGCATAAAGAGCTGCTTACCTTTAGTGCCCGTTTCTTCTTTAACGGCCGTTGTCCATGCTTTCCATGTGGTCGCGTCCCACTCACCTGATGGTAGCAATGCTGCCGCTTTCGCGATAAAATCTGCATCTTCAATAACCGGAGACACCGGACCATTTACGATGGTGAGCCATTCCACGGTATCATCAAGCTTTTCAATATTGGCACGTGCCACATTCCAAATGGCTTCGGTGACACCTTCGGGCAATCTATCTTTCACCGCATCAAAATCGGTCACATGTAGTATTTTCGCGTTTAAAAGTTCAAGATCACGTGGGTCAAACTTGGCAGCACCACGGCCGTATTTTGAAAATTCAAACCCGTCAATAAGCGGCTGAATGTCTGTAAAGGGCTCAATCGGGTCTGATGAACCAAGACGGGTTAATAGTGACACGATACTCATCGCTTCAAGGCCATCTTCTTCGCGGTATGACTTGATGCTTGCTGAACCAAGGCGTTTTGATAGCCCCTCACCCTTTGCACCCGTTAGCAGTGAAAAATGCGCCATTCCTGGTGCTTTGGCCCCTAGCGCTTCAAAAACTTGTGTTTGAACGGCACTGTTGGCTGAATGATCTTCGCCGCGCATGATGTGTGTGATACCAAAATCAATATCATCAACCACGGATGGCAATGTGTAAAGGTATGAACCGTCACCACGCACCAAAATCGGATCACTCAACGCCGCAATATCAAAACTCTGATGACCCTTAACGCAATCTTCCCATTCAACACGTGCTGGTGTTTCAAGCTTAAAGCGCCAATGTGGTGTGCGTCCTTCGGCTTCATATTTGGCAATTTCATCATCAGTAAGGGTTAAGCCGGCACGATCATAAAGTGGTGGCTTTCCTTGTCCTAGCTGAATTTTTCTTTTTAAATCAAGCTCTTGTGAAGTTTCATAGCAAGGGTAAAGTCTTCCATCCGTTTTTAATTTTTCAACGGCTGCATCATAACGGTCAAATCGTTCTGATTGCTTTGCTGTCTCATCCCAATTAAGTCCTAACCATGTAAGATCCTCATAAATACCGTCTTCACATTCTTTCGTGGAGCGCTCAAGGTCAGTATCATCAATGCGCAGAAAAAACACGCCGCCCATTTTTCGGGCAAAAAGCCAGTTGGCGATGGCTGTTCTTACGTTTCCAACATGTAATTTTCCAGTTGGACTTGGGGCAAATCTTACTTTTACGGACATTTAATCTACTTTCTTATTTTGCACAGATTATGTGCGCTTATCTCTATAGCCATTTGTAATAGGGTATCTTCTATCACGGCCAAAATTCTTTGCTGATATTTTTACACCGGGTGGTGACTGTCTACGTTTATATTCTGCGATATAAAGGAGATGCTGAATTCGTGCAACTGTTTCTGCATCATGCCCGCGTTTAACAATGTCTTTTTGCAGCATTTCGCCTTCTATTAAACATTCAAGAATATCATCAAGCACCTCATAAGGCGGCAGGCTGTCTTCGTCCTTTTGATCAGGGCGCAGTTCAGCGGTCGGCGGTTTTTCTATAATATTAGTCGGCATTATCTGCCCGCGCGGACCAAGCCCACCGTTCGGGTAGTTTTCATTACGCCAATGGCATAATTTAAAGACATCAAGTTTATAGATATCCTTAAGTGCGTTATATCCACCGCACATATCACCGTAAAGTGTAGCGTACCCCACTGACATTTCCGATTTATTGCCGGTGGTGAGCACCATTTTTCCATGTTTATTACTGATCGCCATTAAAATCACAGCTCGAATACGGGATTGAAGGTTCTCTTCCGTTAAATCCGCCTCTGTACCTGCAAATGACGCGAGCAATGTTTTATCAAAGGCATTCACCGCATCATTTATCGAAATATTATCAATAGCACAGCCCATCATGCGCGCCGCATCGCTTGCATCAATCAAACTTTCCTCTGATGTATATTTCGAAGGCATCATTACAAGATGCACACGGTCCGCACCAAGCGCATCAACGGCAACAATCGCACTTAACGCGCTGTCCACACCGCCAGACATACCGATTATGACACCGGGAAACCGATTTTTATTCACATAATCACGCACACCAATCATCATGGCCAGATAAATATCGGTAAGGCGATCATTCTTTTCAGGCAAATCTTGCGGGGCACAAGCCCATTTACCATTTTCGCCTTTAAACCAATCGGTTACGGTTGTTTCTTCAACAAAGGATTGTTGGCGTACCACCACATTGCCACCGGCATCCATGACAAATGCTTCACCGTCAAAAACGAGTTCATCCTGTGCACCCGATTGATTTGTATAAATCAACGAAAGGCCAGATTGTCTAACGCGCTCTTTACCATTGGTAATACGGTCATTTGCTTTTGGTAAATCATATGGCGACCCATTTAAGGAAATTAATATATCACTGTGTTTATTGGTTAAATATTCTGTGACTTCTTCCCACCAAAGATCTTCGCAAGTTAAAACACCTAACTTAACACCCTTAAAATTAACGGGTTCAGGGCATGGTCCGCGTGAAAAAACGCGCTTTTCGTCAAAAACACCATAATTCGGAAGATCACGTTTATGACGAATTGCTGAAATCGTGCCGTTATCAAGCAAAATTGATGAATTATAAAGCTTGCCGCCTTCTACCCATAGTGAACTAATAAGCATAGCTGGACCACCGTCACTGGTTATTTGGGCAAGTTCAACGGTTTTATCCATCGCATCACGCTGGAATGCGGGCTTAAGCACTAAATCTTCGGGAGGATAACCAATTAGACACAATTCACTATAAACAACCAAGTCAGCGTCAGGCGTTGAAGCGCGTACTTCTAAAATACGCTCCGCATTACCGTCGATATCACCGACTGTCGGGTTTATGGTCGCAATTGCGATCTTTAATGCACTGGTCATCTGGCATAACGATCCTTCTAGCTGTTCGCTGCCGCTTGTTTAGCTTCTTTTGCGCGTTCGTCACGCTCTTCTTTAAGGCCTTCTGCGATTAAAAACGCCAGTTCAAGACTTTGGCTAGCGTTCAAACGCGGGTCACAATGGGTACGGTAACGATCAGCAAGCTTTTCATCCGTAATCGCCTCTGCACCACCTGTACATTCAGTAACATTCTGACCTGTCATTTCAAAATGAACGCCGCCAGCGTATGTTCCCATACTGCGGTGAATGCGGAAGAAACGACGAATTTCAGAAAGCACATCATCAAATGGACGTGTTTTAAAGCCATTAGACGCCGAAATTGTGTTACCATGCATCGGATCTGACGACCAAACAACGGTACGTCCTTCTTCTTCAATACGTTTAATTACAGCGGGAAGTTTATCTTCGATGATACCTGCACCCATGCGGCAAATCAAAGTGATGCGACCTGCTTCATCTTCTGGGTTAATTTCATCAATGATTTTTATCAGCTCATCAAGATCTGTTGTTGGGCCCACCTTTAAGCCAATCGGGTTACCGATCCCACGCAGGAATTCAACATGGGCTTCACCAAGGATACGTGTACGGTCACCAATCCAAAGCATATGTCCGGATGTATCATACCAATCACCTGTTGTACTATCTACACGTGTTAACGCTTCTTCATAACGCAATAATAGCGCTTCATGTGATACATAGAAATCTGTCGCGTTCAATGCTTTGCTGTTCGGGTTAATACCGCAAGCTTTCATGAATGCCATGGCTTCATCAATACGTTCAGCCATATCCTGATATTTTTCAACGGCTTCACCACCACCGACGAAATCAAGGTTCCATTGATGTACTTTGCTTAAGTTTGCATAACCACCCTGCGCAAAAGCACGCAGCAGATTTAGTGTTGATGATGCTTGTGAATAACCTTTAATCATACGTTCAGGATCAGGTACACGCGCTTTGGAATTAAAATCTATACCGTTGATGATATCACCACGGTAGCTTGGAAGACTTTCATCACCCCTTGTTTCCGTATCGGAACTACGTGGTTTAGCGTATTGCCCAGCCATACGACCAACTTTAACAATTGGACAGCTGGCGGCAAACGTTAGCGCTACTGACATCTGCAATAATACGCGGAATGTATCGCGGATTTTATCGGCATGGAATTCTGCAAAACTTTCGGCGCAATCACCCCCTTGAAGCAGGAACGCGTTACCATTAGCCACTTCACCAAGTTGCGTTTTCAAACGGCGCGCCTCACCGGCAAAAACAAGTGGTGGAAGCTTACGAAGTTCGGCTTCAACTGAGGCTAATTTCGCCTCATCTGGATATGTTGGTACCTGGCGGATTGGCATTGATCTCCAGCTATCAGGGGTCCAGTTTTTAGTCATTTTTAAAATTCCGTCTTAAAATTAAATAATTAATGCAATTCTATAAGGGTTTTTGCCCTGAAAAGAAAGCATTACTTCATTAAAACAAATTCTTCCGCGCTTGACGGATGAACGGCTACCGTATCATCAAATTGGGCTTTTGTTGCACCACATTTTATTGCCACCGCAATCCCTTGAATGATTTCCGCACTATCTGGCCCAATCATATGAGCGCCAATAACCTTATCAGTTTTACCGTCAACCAACATTTTAATCAGCGATCTTTCATCGCGTCCCGCTAATGTAAATTTCATTGATTTATATTCGCTTCTGAACACTTTCAAATCATCCCCATATTTCTCACGGGCGTCTTCTTCACTTAATCCAACTGTACCAATGGGTGGCTGTGAAAAAATCGCCGTTGGAATATGATCATAATTTACCGTTGTTGGTGTATCGTTAAACTGAGTTGCAGCAAGTGCTGCGCCCTCTTTGATGGCAATAGGCGTTAATTGCATTCCTCCAATAACATCACCGACGGCAAATATATTATCAACTGAAGTTTTATAATTTTCATCAACAATTATGTCGCCGTTTTCATGCATTTCAACACCAAGCTCATCAAGTCCGATACCCGCCGTATTTGCTTTACGTCCTGTAGCATACATCACGAGGTCCGTGGCCATTTCATTTCCGTCTGATAAGGTCAGTACGAATTGATCGCCGTCTTTTTTGATTTCGTCCACATTAGTATGTATACGCACATCGATACCTTTTTTGATCATTTCTTCACGAAGTTTACTTCTGATTTCAAGATCAAACCCACGAAGGATTTCTTCACCGCGATAAAGAAGCGATGTTTCAACACCTAGACCATTAAAAATTCCAGCAAATTCAACGGCAATGTAACCGCCACCAACAACTGTGATCCGTTTTGGAAGTTCAGGTAAATCAAAGGCTTCATTTGATGAAATCGCATATTCGATCCCCGGAATATCGGGGAATGACGGCCAACCACCTGTCGCGATTAAAATTTTATCGGCGGTGACTGTGCGACTGCCATTTTCGTCCGTTAATTCAATTGTATGATTATCAAGCAGCTTTCCACGCGCCTTAATAATCTCAACATCATGGTTATCAAGGTTTTGACCATATAACCCTTCAAGTCGGGTGATTTCGTTTTCTTTATTGCCAACAAGCTTTTGCCAATTAAGTGTTGGCCGTTCTGCGGACCAACCAAATCCTTCTGCATCCTTAAAAGCACTAGAATATTCTGAGGCATAGACATATAACTTTTTGGGCACACAACCACGGATCACACAAGTACCGCCTACTCTGTAATCTTCACAAAGCCCCACTTTTGCACCGTATGTCGCCGCCATGCGGCTTGAACGTACGCCGCCTGATCCTGCCCCAATAACAAAGAAATCATAGTCATACATGGATAAAATCCTTTTTATAAATCAGTAGAGTTTAATTGGGGGTTTAAGCCATTAAAGTCAAGCGGCGATTAATTAATTATTATTGGCGAAATGCAATAAACATCAAGATTAGAAATTCTAAAATTTGTGCATCTCTTCTTTATCGAAGACGAGTGATATATTATCGCCTGTCTTTACCTTTGTAATACCATTTACTTTTACGGTTAAATCATGATTTCCGCTATTCACCCGGATCAGACTTTCGGCACCAAGTGTTTCAACCAAAATAACGTCACCATCAAGCTTCTGTGGGCGTTTCATAGTGGGTTCTGTACCACTGATATAAATATCCTCTGGTCTGATGCCTAAGCTAAAGTCTGGGTATTCCATAAAATTCATCTCTGGGCTTCCAATAAAGCTCGCGACAAATTTATTGGCCGGTTTTTTATAAACTTCCATTGGAGTACCAATCTGCTGAATTTCACCGTCTTTCAATATTACTATTCTATCCGCTAATGTCATGGCCTCAACTTGGTCATGGGTCACATAAATGATTGTTTTCTTTACCGTTTCATGCAGTTTTTTAATTTCGATCCGCATTGATGACCGAAGCTTTGCATCCAAATTTGAAAGCGGTTCATCAAAAAGAAATACATCAGGGTCACGCACAATTGCCCGTCCCATTGAAACCCGTTGACGCTGCCCGCCAGAAAGTTCAGCCGGTTTTCTTTCGAGTAATTCTGTTAATTCTAATATTTCGGCGCCTTCACGCACCTTTTTATCAATGTCATCTTTTGGCATTTTTTGCGCCCTAAGGCCAAATGAAATGTTTTTATACACATTCATATGTGGATAAAGCGCATAATTTTGAAATACCATGGCAATATTGCGATCTTTTGGCTCTAAATTATTCACAACCCGGTCACCGATGGAAAGTTCACCATCTGTCACGCCTTCTAAACCCGCGATCATCCGCAGTAATGTGGATTTCCCGCACCCAGACGGCCCCACGAGTACTAGAAATTCATTATCGCTTACCTCTAAATCGAGGTTTTCAATGACTTTAGTATCACCATAACTTTTAGATATATTTGATAATTTTACATTTGCCATTTTAATTATCCTCGCCCGTTACTTGTTTTACCGTTTCTGCTAGTGTTTCACGAGCTTTTATTAAGCGTTCAAAAAAATTAACATTTTCATCACTTTGGTATATAGCCGCGGCAGTATATTTTTTAAGACTAGCTTCAAACGCTGGCATTGCTGGACCTCCAGTAATTTTTCGCACAGCGATGAAATGACCTGGTGATGCTATTTCTTTTAATGTATCACTATCTATTTTTGTTTCGCCACCGCAACATTCCTTATAAATATTACAAAAAACATCATAATCAAAGGCCGTAAGAGCGGAATTTTTAGCAATTGTTTCCTTTGCCATTTCAGCCGCTATTTCATGGGCCAATTTAAATGGCAGTCCTTCGATCCGAGCAATGCTATCGGCTATCTCTGTTATGGTTGCACAACTCTCATTGATGTGCTTTTCGACCCTTTCTTCATTTATTTGCACAGAAGATGAAAAATCATTAAGGAGCCGTAACAAGCGACTACCGCTCTTGAATGCCTCATGCCCAGCGCTTTGAACTTCAGTTTCACTATCGTTCATATCTGTGTTGGGCGTGTTATGCATTGTATTGATGATCGTATCACAATGACCTGCGCTTAAAGAGGCCATTAATCGCATATGCTCGATTGGCACCGGATTTCTTTTTTGTGGCATAATACTACTGATTTGAACAAATTCGTTTGGTACATATAAATGCCCCACTTCAAAACTGGACCATTGCGCCATATCCTGAATGAAGCGACCAATATTAATGAACATTACCTTCATCGCGCTATAAAGGCCCGTTACATAATCAATACTTGAAATACAGCCATATGAATTTTCAAGCGGACAAGCAAACCCAAGAAGTTCTGCCATTCGTTCACGATTTAAATTAAATCCTGTTGTGGTTATCGCAGCCGCACCCATGGAACACATTTCGACGGTGCGTAGTGCATTATTTATTCGGTCAACATCACGTTGCAGCACTTCAATAAAAGAGCCAAGATAATGTCCCCATGTGGTCGGCTGAGCCGGTTGACCGTGGGTATAAGCCAGAACGATTGTTGATTTTCCCTCTTCTGCTACTTTTAGAAGCGTGGCGATCAACTGATTTAATTCCGTAAGCAAATTAGCTGATAAATCCATCAAATTCATTTTAAAAATGGTATGGTCAATATCATTTCTGCTTCTTCCTGTGTGGAGCCGTCCAGCCAAATCACCACCAAGCTTTTTAATCAGCTCGCCTTCAACATAAAAGAAATAATCCTCTACTTCCCCCGTATATTTCAAATTGGGAACATCGATATTTTTCTCTATTTCTATCAATGCATTAAGGATATCTTTCGCTTGATTACCTATGAGTATTTCTTGTTCCGCTAGCATAACAGCATGGGCGAGATTGACACGGAAATGATAATCGGCAAACCCCATTTTTGATGCTTCAAATAGTGGCTCAAGCACTGTGTCTTTATAGGTTTCATTAGGAAAGGTTGAATTATCGGTAATATTAGTCATTGTTATCCTTTTAAACCGCCGAGTATGACGCCGCGAATAATGTAGCGTTGTAAAAATAAAAATACCAGTAAAGTTGGTAATGTTGCGACCGCAGCCCCTGTCATGATCATTTCCCAATCGCTTTGAAATTCACCACTGAATGACGCAAGGCCAACTGGAATCGTATAAAAATCTGCGCTTCCCGTCACAATAAGCGGCCAAAGAAACGCGGTCCAATTTCCTAAGAATGTGAAAATAGCAAGTGCAGATAGCGCAGGTGCCACAAGTGGCAATGCTACTTTTATAAAAATACTAAATTCACTTACACCATCAATTCGTGCAGCATCCAAGAAATCATCCGGCAAATTTTCAAAAAACTGCTTCATAAGAAAAACACCAAACCCCGTCATAATTCCAGGAAATATAAGTCCAACATATGAATTAAGCATGCCTAAATCACGCGCCAATATATACCATGGAATAACGAGCATCTCTGTCGGTATCATTAATGTGCTTAGGATTGCAATGAATATAATCTTACGTCCTCGAAACTTAAACTTTGCAAGTGTATAGCCCACCAAACTATCAAAAAATAACACACAAAACGTAGTTACAGTCGCAACAAAAATTGAATTCATAAACCATGACACAAAATTGGTATTACCGAATAAAAACAAATAGTTGGATATTGTTGGTTCATCTGAAATCAGGGCCAAATCATAAATTTGATCATTAAATTTGAAACTCGCCGAAAACATAAAAATGATCGGCGTCATCATGATAACCGCCCCTATGAACAAAAATGTCCAAATTAGAATTTTTCCAGGGCTAAGAGCGCTAAATTTATCGATCATTTTTAAGCACCCTTAATTGAATAACTGTAATGATCAACAAAATTATAAATAATACAACTGTTTGCGCGGCGGCCATTCCCATTTCAAAACGATCAAATGCTGTTTTATAAATATGCAACACAAGTGGACGCGTTGCATTTAACGGGCCACCTTCCCCTTCTTGTGTCATATTATAAACTTGGTCAAAAATTCGTAAAAAACCGATCGAGCTCATAATCACTAGAAATATAATCGTGTTTTTAATGCCGGGTATGGTTATTTCCCACAAGACTTGCCATGCACTTGCGCCATCAATTTTAGCGGCTTCATAATGACTTTCGGGTATTGCACGAATGCCGGCCATAAAAATAATAATTTGAAACCCAAGTCCCGCCCATATAGCCGGCGCAAGAACGGCTGGTAAGGCTTGTTTCGTTGATCGCAAAAAATCGAGCTGTAAAATACCCATTTGACCGAGTGCAAGATTGATAATACCAACGGGAACCGGTTGATAGAACCACCGCCAGACCCATGCCATTGCGACAGCCGTTGTTAAAAAAGGAATAAAATAACAAGCCCGCAAGAAACCATGGCCAAACCTGATTTGATCGAGGTAATAAGCGATCACAAATGCAAGTAACAATGAAATTGGAACACCAAGCAGCAAATATTCAAATGTATTACCAAGAACCACCCATAATACCGGATCATTAAAAAGCGCGATAAAGTTATTAAAACCAATGTATTTCTTTTCACCCACGATATTCCAATCGGTCAAAGAAATACTAAATGCATCCAATGTTGGATAAAACCGCACCAAAATGAAGTAAACTATTGGTACCGCAATAAAAATCCAAGCCCATTTTGCACGGGTTTGTTCAATCTTGCCTTTAATCATCATTGACCGCCTTATCAATGATGGCCTGATCTTCTTTTGCGGCAATTTCAAGACTTTCTTCGACACTCATACCCAAAAGCACTATACGGTCTAACATATCAACAACCGTTTTACGCTGTGCACTTTCCGAATAAAACCTTGTACTAAAGGCATAATCAAGCCCTCGAATGAATGGTCCAAACTCAGGGTCATTAATGTTGCCTTCTTGCTTCGCAACATTTCTTTTAGCAGGAAGCTCTCCTACTTCATCAAGCCAGAGCTGCATTGCTTTATCAGAAGTGATAAATTTAAGAAATTTTTCTGCGGCGATCCGCTTTTCACCCTCTGCTTTACTGGTGATGCCATTTACCCAGTAAGATGAAAAATTCGCCTTTAAACCGTTATGACTTGGAAGCTCCGTAACTCCCCATTCAAGGCGGCGTGTTCTATTAAATAAACTAAGTACAAATGAACCATCAATATGCATAGCGGCGCGCCCCGCTTTAAAGGCAATCTCTCCTTTATCCATGAAATCCACTACTGACGTTTTATGTTTAAGCACAAAATCCGCATAATATTGAAATGCCTTAAGTCCCGCTTCATCCGTATAGGTTACTTTGGTATTATCATCATTATATGGAACACCGCCAAATTGACGCACCAACACTTCCCGCCACCAATTATGATCCTGATTTATCGGGCCCATGGTAAGCCCCACCTGAATAATGTTGCCAGCTTTATCGCGCTTGGTCAGTTTCTTTGCATAATCAATCAATTCATCCAATGTCTTGGGTGGTTTATTCGGATCAAGCCCCGCTTCACGGAATATTTTTTTGTTCCAAAACAAACCGAGTGATCGCACTGCCGTCGGCAAAGCATAATAATTGTCATTCACCTTCATTGAGCTTACCATTGGGAAAAATTTACTTTCAATCATATGATCAGGAAAGTTTTCTTTTGATAAAGGCTGCAAAATCTCAGCAGACAAATAATCATCAAGCCAGCCATAATAAAGCTGAACCACATCCGGCCCTTCGCCTGCCGCAACAGAGGCCGCAACCTTGGTCCTATATTGAGCATAAGGAAAATTGGTGTGGATCACATTGATATCAGGATTTTCGGCTTCAAAAGCGTCGATTAACTTATCCATCGCATCAAGGCGCGCTTTATAGCTATATTGCCAATATTCAATATCAACAGCATTGGCAATATTGCCAATTAAAAATATATATATGATGAATATTACCTGCCGCATTTGATCTCTATTATTATGAATTATGACAACAACATAACGGCATATGCTTTTAA
Source organism: Kordiimonadaceae bacterium UBA4441 (assembly GCA_002390425.1). Taxonomy (GTDB): domain Bacteria; phylum Pseudomonadota; class Alphaproteobacteria; order Sphingomonadales; family Emcibacteraceae; genus Pseudemcibacter. Next base: position 40,371 of record DGPL01000053.1, read on the forward strand.
TTTCCAGTCTATTGACTTCATGGCGTCAGCCGTTAAATTACTTATGGTATATAAGGGATTAATATATGACTGAATCACAACGCCGCATCGCCGAACAGCAAAGAAAATCTGGTATTAACAAACTATGGGACGCATTGACCCCGTTAAAGCATGTTGGCAGTTTTATGAACTGTGGTGCTCACCCTGATGATGAACGCTCGCATATATTGGCATATCTTGCGCGGAATAAAGGCGTTCGTATCATGTATTCAACGTCCACACGCGGAAAAGGTGGACAAAATGCCATCGGAACCGAAGCTGGTGATGATCTTGGTGTTTTTAGGTCGGAAGAAATGGAAGCAGCCGCCGCTGAAATCCCTATGTCCGTTCATTATTATTCTGCGCGTTTTGGCGATGAAATAGATGATTTTGGGTTTTCCACAGACCCCGCAGAAGCAGAAGAAAAATGGGGTTTTGAACGAACACGTGAACGTCTAGTACGCATCATTCGCGAACAAAAACCAGATATCATTTCCCCAACCTTCTTGGATACCGACGGGCAACACGGGCATCATCGCGCTATCACACGCGCCACGATAGATGCGTACCACCTTGCGGCTGATCCAAATGCTTTTCCCGAACATTTTGATGATGGATTGAAACCATGGACAGCCTTAAAAATGTATCTTTCTGCGGCATCTGGCCGTGGTGGTGTTTATGATGACCGTGATCCGCCACCTGAACCAACTGTTTCAATTCCAACCGGAATGTATGATCCAATTAATGGAGCCACTTACCGACAAATCGGTGAATGGTCGCGTGCAAGGCATATGACACAAGGCATGGGGAGATGGCGCGAAGCAGAACCAGAAATGAGCCATTTACATAGAACTGAATGTCGTTTTGACATTCCATTACAAGAAAAAGACGTATTTGACGGATTATGGCAAACACTTTCCGATATGGCTGCAATGACTGAAGGAAAACTTGCCAGTGACTTAAGGACCGCGGACAAATTTATCCATTCGGCAATAGACTCATTTCCGGATCGTGAAAAAATTTATGAAAATCTTGTCACTGTTTCTAAAAAACTTAATGATTGTGAGGCAGAAATTAATGCAGCCTCTGACGAGATCAAAGACAATTTTGCTCATCGAATTACATTAAAGCAAAAACAAATCGGTAATGCCTTATATGAAGCATCGGGCTTAAATGCAGAAATCATTTGGGACAGCGACTATACCAGCCCATCACAAGAATTTACGGGAAAAGTAGCGATCTATAATACCGGTAATCTATCATGGGATAATATTAGTCTGTCTTTAATAGGCACAAATTCAAATGAACAAAAATCCGTTAATATGCAAGGATTCAAAATAAACCCCGGTGAACGCAAAGAAATTCTTTTACGTCTTATGATACCGGAAAGTGCTGACTACCATCACCCGCTAGATAAAGATTATGAACCATTTTGGGATAAAGAAAACTTTTCATGTGTCATGGGTCTTGATGGTCTAGGGCATATAACACTACTCCCAGCAAACCCAGTTCTTGTTGTGCCACCTGTGAACTTAAGTTGGGAAGCAAGTGGATTATTTTATAATAAGCAAAACGATGGTGCGCCGATTGAAGCAATGCTAAGCATCGAAAAATACACGGAAATTGCTTCCGACGTTGAGATCGGCCTTGATGCACCTGAAGGCTGGACGGTCACACCACCAAATTATAAGGTCCCCGCAGGCACCCTTCCCGGTTCATCAAAATATAATTTTATCATTACTGGACCAACCAATAGTGACCGCCTTACAATGACGCCTTACGCTATTTGTGACGGCAGGCGCATTGAAGAAAATGTGTTGATGATGAATTACGACCACATCAGAAATACATGTAAAGTCGTTCCAAATACGCTCGCGATACAGCCAATCGATTTACAAATTCCTAAACGCCTTAAGGTCGGTTATGTGGATCGAGGTTCGGACCGCGTTTATTTCTGGATGCAGCGATTTGGTGTTGATGTTGCAATGCTTAACGTTGATGACCTAAAGACGCAGGACTTAAGTGTTTATGACACAATTGTAATTGGAATACGTGCCTTTGCGGCCGATTTAACCGCTACTAGCCCATTTTTACGTGAATATGTTGAAAATGGCGGCAATTTGGTTACCCAATATAATCGCACTGACGATGATTGGGATAATGATACCACCCCACCGCGCCCAATCACCATTGGATCGCCGTCTTTCCGCTGGCGTATTACTGATCCAAATGCTGTGGTCACTTATCTGGTACCGAACCATCATTTACTTAATGCGCCTAATAAATTAAATGATGCAGATTGGGCAAATTGGCATCAGGAACGTGGACTTTATTTTGCCGCAGATGCATCAAATGAATATGAATTCTTGCTTAGTATGTCCGATCACGGCAAAGATCCGCTTAAAGGCGCGCTCATTAGTGGCAAAATTGGTGATGGTTGGCATCATCATTGCACGTTGATATTGCATCACCAACTGGAACATCAAGTCCCTGGTGCTGCAAGACTTCTGGCTAATTTAATAACACCACCAGATTGGAAGTAGAAAAAGCATTTCGTTGACAGTACAGATGCTTAAGCGTATCAAGCGCTATTACTAATTTGGATAATGACATCCTGAAAGCGTTTTTATGACTAAATTTGCGGATCTTGATCTTCGTGCCCCTATTCTTCGTGCTGTCGAAGAAAGTGGTTACGAAACAATGACACCCATCCAATCAAAAGCCATTCCTAAAGTTCTTGAGGGCAAGGATTTGATCGCAGTTGCACAAACTGGTACAGGAAAAACGGCAGCGTTCTCTTTACCGATAATTCAGCTCCTCGTAAATGGCGAAGGCAAAAGGAAACCAAAAACTGCGCGCTCTCTTATCCTCGCGCCTACTCGTGAACTTGCGCTGCAAATTGAAGAAAATATTCGCGGTTACGCAAAATATTTACATTATAAAATTGCCCTTGTTTTTGGCGGTGTTTCACAAAAGCCTCAGGTTAAATCTTTATCACAAGGAACCGATATTTTAATTGCCACACCAGGTCGGTTGCTTGATTTAATGAATCAGGGACATGTGCGTCTAAATGAAGTGGAATATTTCGTTCTTGATGAAGCAGACCGTATGCTTGATATGGGTTTTATCCGTGATATCAAAAAAATCGTCGCCACATTACCCAAAAAACGTCAAACACTATTTTTCTCAGCAACTATGCCGAAAACGGTTGAGGGGTTGGCTAATAGTATTTTAACTAATCCTCATCGTGTTGATATTGCTCCCGCGGCAACCACCGCAGATAAGGTTGATCAATATGTTCTTTTTGTTCCGAAAAACTTAAAAAATAAATTACTCGCACATATTTTAAAAGATGAAACGATTGATCGTGCCATTATTTTCACCCGTACCAAACACGGAGCAAACCGCGTTTCAAAAAAACTTGACCAGCTGGGGATCACCTCCGCCGCGATTCACGGTAATAAATCACAAAATGCCCGTCAAGCTGCGCTTAATCAATTTAGAGATGGTGAAATAAGAACGCTTGTCGCAACCGATGTTGCAGCACGTGGTATTGATGTTGACGGCATTAGTCATGTTATTAATTTCGACCTACCAAACGAAGAAGAAAGTTATGTTCACCGAATTGGCCGTACGGCGCGTGCTGGAAAAACAGGAATATCACTCTCTTTTTGTGATCATGAAGAACGCGCATATTTAAAAGGTATCGAAAGATTAATTCGTCAAAAAATTAAAATAATGGATAATCATCCTTTCCACATTGAAGGAATTCAACCAGCAGATTATGCTAAAGCTGATGATGATGAAGAGGATACAACTAGACGTCCACGTAGACCGCGCAATCGCGGGCGAAATAATAAGCGACGCAATCAGCCATCAAATAAACAGGAAAAAAGTACAAATCCCGCTAAATCTAGACGCCCTGCAAAAGGACCTCATACGGCAAAGCCTAATAAAAATAAGAATAAAAAACGACGACCAAACCCAAAGCAGCGCTAACATAAAACCGTCATAAAAATAAGGTAAGGTGAAAATTATGAAACAATTAATGGTAATTATAATGTTTATGTTTTCAAATGCATTTGCCGCTAGTGGAAACATCAGCAGTGATAATCGTATTGATGGCATGAGGCCAGATGCACCTGAACTTGCGGCCATGGGTAATTATAATATTGGTGTAAGGTCAGATGTATTTTATCATCAAAACCAAATTGACGTGTTAAATATCAATGAAGAAGAAGATTTCCCATATTATGATCGCCCACTGCCCGTGGAAATATGGTACCCCGCTGAAACAATGGAAAGCGGTGGTGAATATAAAGATGTTTTCTTAAGAGATGGAAAAACGAAAGCAACCCTTTATGGAAGCGCAGTACGCGGTGCTAAACCGCTTAAGAAAGACACAAAGTTTCCGTTAATTATCATTTCGCACGGCTATCCTGGCAATCGTTATTTGATGAGTCATTTTGGTGAAAATTTAGCGTCTAAAGGGTATATTGTTGTTTCAATTGATCATACCGACAGCCTTTATAATGATTCGGCTGCCTTTTCAAGCACACTTTATAATCGCCCGCGCGATCAAAAGTTTGTTTTAATGAAAATGGATGAATTAAATCAAACGTCAGACCATTTTTTAAATGGAATGGTGGATAGCGATAATGCAGGACTTATCGGGTATTCAATGGGTGGATATGGTGCCGTTATCAATGCCGGCGGAAATATTACCGAAATGGTTGCTGGCTCAAAAGATTTCTCGCCTAAAGAAATTTTAAACACACATACAAAAAGCGATGAATTTGATCATCACATGTCAGGGCTTCACTTTAAGGCGATTATGCCAATTGGGCCTTGGGGTAAAGAACGTGGCATTTGGGATGATGCAGGGCTTTCTAATGCCACTGTTCCTATGTTTGTCATTGGCGGTAGTCAGGATGATACATCCGGTTATGAAAATGGTATTAAAGCAATATATGATAAATCCGTTAATGCGGATCGTTATTTACTTACATTTGAAAATGCCGGGCATAATGCGGCGGCGCCAATTCCAGCGCCTAAAGAAACAGGCAGTGTCGAATATCCAGACAGTGAACGCCCCCTATATGGGCATTATGCCGATGCGGTTTGGGATACACTGCGCATGAATAATATCGCGCAACATTATGCCACCGCCTATTTCGGTAAAATGCTTAAAAAACAAAATGATATGGAACGTCATTTAATGTTATTTGAGGACGCTAAAGGATTAAAACTGGACCATGCACCAGCGCAATAATTATTCATATCTTAAGGCATCAGCTGGATTTGTTTTTGCCGCCTTTAGTGAATAACTAATCACAGTTATCCAGGCAATGATCATGGCGGCAACACCCGCCAAAATGAACCACGTGATATTTAATTCAATGCGGTATTCAAAACTGGATAGCCAATCGCTCATTAGCCACCACGCCATCGGTAAAGCGATAATATTTGCGAGTATAACCGGTTTTGAAAATTGGCTGACCATCAATGTTAAGATATCAGATGTTTTCGCCCCTAAAACTTTACGGATACTGATTTCGCGAGTTCTCCGTTCTGCGGAAAAGGCGGTTAAGCCAAGTAATCCAATTGTGGATAAAATAATTGCGACAATTGCAAAGCTAACAAAAACCTTCATTTGTCTTTGTTCTGACGAATAAAAATTATTGACCTGTTCTTCAAGTATTTGATATCCAAGCGGAACACCCGGCGCCACATCCGACCATTTTCGTTCAAGTTCACCAATCATCGCTGCAAAATTATTAGTGGCATATTTTATGCTTATGGTTCTAAAAAATGCGGGAGAATTAAAATATAGCATTGGCCTTACGGCATTATGAATTGACCTTAAATGAAAATCTTCAATGACGCCTACTACATTAAAATGAACTTGTCTTTCATTTCCTACGCCCCAACTTAAAACTGTGTTTAATGCTTCTTCAGGTTTAGAGAACCCTATTTGTCTCATCGCGGTTTCATTAAGCACCGCATTAGCACGGGTAATGCTCCCAGCCTCATCAGATAAATCAGGAAGTTTATCGCTAGATCTATTTTCTTCAAGGCTACGACCAGCACGCAATCTTAGGCGGTATAAGTCAAAAAAATCAGCCTGATGTGATAAACGGCTCATTGCAAAAGGTTCATCTGGTTTTCCGACTACGGTCATACCAGAAGTAGAATCCCAAGGGTCCGTTGGGACGAATTGTGAAACAGCGACCTCATTTATACCGTCGACGGTTGATAATTGTTGATCAATTAATTCTATCTTATCCACTAATCCATTCGTACGTAAATTCCTTACGATCAATACCCCTTCTTTTTCATAACCTGGGTCCATATTCGTGGCATATAACGTTTGTCTTACAACAACGGTCGTCCCTGCTATCAATCCGATTGCCAAGGTAAACTGAACAAATACAAGAAACTGTCGTAAAAATACGGATGCGCTTTTGCTTTGATTTGATTTTAAAACTTTCGCAGGATTAAACGATGATAAATAAAAGGCTGGATAGACCCCTGCTAACACACCTATCAATATGGCACCAATTAATAATAAAACGATATTGATCGGTTTGCTTATGATATCAAAACCAATATCACGCATTAATGCATCGTTATAAATAGGTAGTATTATTTCAACCACTGCAATTGAAATTAGCGCCGAAATCAGCGTTATTAATATAGATACGCCTAAAAACTGCATAATAAGTTGTCGTTTAGAGGCGCCCATCACTTTTCTAATCCCCACTTCTCGTGCTCGTTTCATGGCACGCGCGGTTGCAAGATTAATATAATTCACTGTCGCAATAACGATTAACAATATA
>DGPL01000057.1 GCA_002390425.1 Kordiimonadaceae bacterium UBA4441
AAATATCCTGGTGAGGCATATTCTTTAGCAGTTTCAGAATTATCCAAATTAGATTGAAGTTATAAATGTAAATAACCTGGTAAAGGTCACTCACTAATTGCTGCCATTTATTCCCCTCACACTCCACCTTAATTATTCACTGAATTAAGACACCATTTGACCGTCAAACGTGGTTAAATATTGGTGATGTAATGCTTTTAGGTAGTAGTTAATACTAAATAAACTTTCGTCAATTCTAGGGCGAGTTTGAGTGTCTGCTATCGACCCAAAGCGGACATTCAAATATAAGTATACTTAATAATGGATACATAAATAGTAAAAGATTGATTTGATCAAAATTAATCACTTAATAGGATTAATAAACATTGAAGTAATTAATCAGTTCCAGCAATAATACGGTTAAGCAAGGCTTTTGTTTTTCGAATACCTTCAAACTCACTGAGATTGTCCCCCTCATACTCAATACCTAAATACCCTGTGTATCCGGCGTTTGCCACGATTTTTAACAGTCTGTCAAAATCTATATCTGGTTCATTACCATTTTCATCAAAATTAAAAGATTTAACACTGACGGCTTTAGCAAAAGGCATTAGCTCCTTAACGCCCACATATTTATCATATACCTCCGTTTTACTGATTGTGAAGTTTCCGAAATCCGGCAAAGTCCCAACGCGACGATGATTTGCCGTCTCCATTACAGAAGCCAACCATTTACCATTACTTGAGATGCCACCATGATTTTCGACAATAACATTAATGTCATAAGTATCCGCATATTCGGCAAGCCTTACCAAACCCTCAGCTGCTAACTCACGTTGTTCGTCCCATGTCCCTGCACTTTGAGCATTCACTCTGATCGAATGACACCCAAGAAAAGCTGCTGCCTCTACCCATTTGTAATGTCTCTCAATAGATTGTGTACGTTCTTCAGGATTAGGATCACCAAGTGCACCTTCAGCATCGCACATTATGAGTAGACTTTTCACACCCTCACCATCAGCTCGTGTTTTCATTTCTGATAAATATTTCTTATCACGGGCTTGATTAAAGAAAAATACATTAACATATTCAACAGCACCAATATCAAATTTGCGTCTTGCTGTTTGAGCAAAATCAAGGTTAGTTAAATCGCCTTTAAGGTACCGGCCTAAGCCCTCCCTGTAGGCTAATCTTTTATCGGTATCATTCGCAAAATTTGTTCTATTTGGACCAAATAAATGTCGATGTATTGACCATTCTGCAAGTGAAATTTGAAATTTAGGCATCACTTGTGTTTCTTCACTCATGCTACATCCTGAAAATGCCATTGCAGCTCCTGCGGCTGCAAACGATAAGCCTGATTTGTTAATGAACTGTCGTCGCGAGTAAAAGTCAGTCATTCTATATTCTCCTATCATTTGTATTTTATGAACATTATATGAAACATAAAATCAGTTAATAAAACTTAGATTTTCCATTTCAGAGTTAGTCAATATGCGGTTAAAAATTGCCACTCCATCTATAAAAATATCGATAGAACCATGTTCAAGTCCATCTTCATCCAACCCAAGTGCCCGACCGAATGTGAAGGGGGCTCCATCCAATAATTCAATATCAATTTTTGATCCTATCTGCTGCCACTCATTTTCAGTAAATTGTTCTAATTTAGTAATAACTTTATCCCCGGAAACTATTTTTTTTAGCAGTGGAACATCAATTACTTTTCCATGGGATACCTCCTCTTCAACTGCGAGAGCAAGGATGGATTTATCTTCCCGTAAGATATCAAATAAAACTCTAAATTTCTTACTATTGGCGTCACCTTTTTGGCTATATTCAATTTTATTTTCATTGAGATCAACCCATAACCCATGTTCTTTTATAGTAGAATGGTGAAAATCATATCCATTATATTTAATGAGAAACGAGCGAGGTGAATAAAGAGGTTGAGAAAATGAAAGAGGATTTGCTAACGGAATTTCTTCATTTTGCATAACGTCTTCAGTGACAGGATCCGCCAGCTTATATTGAGTAGACTTTCCATTTAAGTAAGCTGTAACATTCTTATTTTTTGGATCAAAACTCATGGCAATCGCAACCCAATCACCGTTTTTAAATGGTTTACCGTCTATAGCCCTTATTCTTGCATATTGCGCGCCATCAACATTTGATTGGGGGTAACTCGCCGCACCCGTTGATGACACGTGTCCAATGACACCTTTCTGATTAAATAGACCTGCGAATAATGCAGCTTGCCTTCGCCCAGCATATTTATTCCAACCGCCCTCATCCCAAATTCCAGCAACCATATGACGGTTTCCTTCAAATTTAACCCAAGCAATCATAGTAAATGGCTTTAAGCCATTTAAATCTAACAATGTACCGTCGAATTCTTTTCTTGGGACTTCACCATAAATATAACCTTGATTAAATCTAATAGCGTTTTGAAAAGGGCCGCTATTATCAAATTCAACCATTGACGGCTCTTCTTTATAAGGCCAATCTTTTATTGTATATCGTTTAGGATCACCGATCTGTCTTAAGAATAACGGAAATGACCGATTAATAATGTTGCTGTCATAATAAGATTTCCATCTAGCACCGTCAGATTTTTTAAAATCCCAAAACGCTACTAAACCCTGAGTCTGAGTTACTTTCTCTATATTGGATACTTCAGAATTTGAACGCGCAATAGAGAGCTGCGAAGAAAATAAAAATGTTAATATTATTAATCGAAACATTATTTTATAACCTAAGAAATTGATATAAGCTCATGTAAACCATTAATGTAATCGGTTACATTATTCTTGGCAAGTATATTAATTTTGTGTATTTTCAATTGTACTTACTTAAACTATTCGCAAAAAGGTTGTAAAAATGATCAATAAATTGAACGCTAATTTTATTATCGCAATTTTGGTTTTGAGTGGCTTGAGCACACCCATATTAACCCATGCACAGGAACCCGAAGAGAAGAAGCCAAACATCATCTATATTCTAACTGATGATCAAAGATATGATGAACTTGGGTTCATGAACTCACTTCTAGATACGCCAAATATGGATGCTATCGCTAAAGAAGGAGTGCATTTTAAAAATGCATTTGTCACAACTGCCCTATGTTCTCCAAGTCGGGCGACAATATTAACAGGTCAATATGCAAATACACATGGTGTCGTTGATAACAATGCACCAATTCGTGAAGGCACTATATTTTTTCCGAGTTATTTACAAAAAGCTGGATATAAAACCGGGTTCATAGGTAAATGGCATATGGGCGCTGAAGGGGATCAGCCGCAACCCGGATTTGATAAATGGGTCAGTTTTGCAGGTCAGGGAAATTATTATCCCGAATTGGGTGATGGCAACATCGCGCAACTGAATATTGATGGTGAACATGTAAATCAAAAAGGTTATGTAACAGACGAGCTAACGGATTATGCGTTAGGATGGTTGGATAGTCTTGATAAAGACAAACCGTTCTTCCTTTATTTTTCACATAAAGCAGTGCACGCGGATTTCGAACCGGCGGAACGTCACATAAATCAATATGCGGATAAAACGGTGAAACTACCGGACAACATGGCAAATACCACGGAAAATTATGCCGGAAAACCTAGATGGGTTAAAGATCAGCGTAGCAGTTGGCACGGCGTTGATTTTCCATATCACAGTACCCTTAATGTCGGTGAATATAAAATGCGTTATCACCGAACACTGAGCGCCGTTGATGACAGCATTGGCCGGGTGCAACAGTGGTTAGCGGACAATGGGTTGGCCGAAAATACTATTGTTATGCTGATGGGCGATAATGGCTTTTTGTTTGGTGAACATGGTTTGATTGACAAAAGAAATGCTTATGAAGAAAGCATGCGTGTACCACTTCTCGCCATGGGGCCGGGGTTTGAGCGAGGCAAAGTAGTTGCAGAGGTTGTTGCTAATCTTGATATCGCGCCAACAATGCTTGATCTCGCTGGTATTGATGCTCCAGGCCAGTTCCAGGGCCGAAGTTTTAAGGATTTAGCTAGTGGCGAAGAGTTAAGTGAACCCTGGAATAATGAATTTGCCTATGAATATTTTTGGGAATATGATTTTCCGCAGACTCCTACTACATTTGCGTTGAGAACCAATCGTTATAAGCTTATCCAATATCATGGAATCTGGGACCGGGAAGAACTATATGACATGATTAATGATCCACAGGAAATGCATAATCTCATTGATGACCCTGATCTGATTGAAGTCAAAGTTAATCTACGAAAAAGGATTTATGCACTTATGAAAAATCCACGTGGTGAGCATGCGGTTCCTTATACTGAACGTAAACATCGGGGAGCTACATTTAGAAATATGAACTCCATTGAAGCCGCAAACTTCCCAAAAGAATGGCTGAGAACCGGTGATGAAGGGGACCTTCGAGAACTCAATTATGATGATAGTCGCGAAAAATACGAATTGCTTAAAATGATGCAACAGTCCAAAGAATAACAGATTGTCGATGTGATCGTCTACTTATAATCGATTTCTGACTTAGATCTAAATTGCTAGGTTGCTCAATGTCCGCTTTGGGTATATAGCAATCGTTCGAATTTCATCAAAACAATTCCCAATCTTGCCATTGTCTATATTTGGTGGTATCTGCTATCTGATCGATACGTTACCGGGTTGAATAAACTATAGGTCGTTGGGGAATAAGGACCAAAAGTGCGCTTAAAACATTGCCATAATTTTCACGATTTCAGAACGCTTGCAAAAAAGCGACTTCCTGGGCCTATTTTTAACTATATTGACGGTGCTGCTGACGATGAATTGACTTATCGCCGCAACTGGCAAAGTTTCGATGATTGCGATCTTGTGCCTAATGTCCTCAGAGACGTAAAAGAAATTGATATGTCTGTCAGTGTAATGGGACAAAAATTAGATATGCCTATTTACTGTTCACCGACAGCCTTGCAGCGTATTTTTCACCATGAAGGCGAGTTTGCGGTAGCGGGAGCGGCAGAAAAATTTGGCACTATGTTCGGCGTTTCTTCACTTGGGACAGTTAGTTTGCAGGATATAAAAGCAAAACATAGCAATCCTCAAGCGTATCAATTTTATTTTCATAAAGACCGGGGCTTAAACCGTGCGATGTTACAAAAAGCTAAGGAAATTGGCATTGATATTATGATGTTAACGGTCGATACCATTACAGGCGGCAACAGGGAACGAGATTTGAGAACTGGATTTTCTATACCCTTTCAGTTAACGCCGGCTAGCTTACTTCAGTTTATACTGAAACCCAAATGGGGAGTTAATTATATTACCCATGAAAAATTTACTCTACCACAGCTTGATAGTCATGTTGATATGAGCGGTGGCGCCATGTCGATAGGTAAGTATTTTACTGAAATGCTTGACCCATCCATGGCATGGGATGACGTTGCCGAAATGGTCAAATTCTGGGACGGGGAATTTTGTCTCAAAGGAATTATGAGTGTTGAGGATGCGAGGAAAGCAGTTGATATAGGTTGTACAGGTATTATTATTTCAAATCATGGTGGACGTCAGCTCGATGGCAGCAGAAGCCCATTTGATCAACTCGCTGAAATTGTCGATGCTGTTGGTGATGATATTGATGTCATAATGGATAGCGGTATTCAACGTGGTACTCATGTTCTTAAAGCGCTCTCTCTTGGCGCAAAAGCAGTGGGTGGTGGTAGATTTTACTTATTTCCTCTCGCAGCTGCTGGACAAAAAGGCGTTGAGCGAGCTCTCAACTTAATGCGTAGTGAAATTGAGAGGGGGATGATGTTGATGGGGTGTCGTTCTATTAGCGAGTTAACTCGAAAGAACCTTAAATTTAGATAGAGATTAGCAGCAGGTTTTTCTTAAAAGCAGTAAAATTATTCTATGATAGACCTCTGTTTTTTGGACAATTACATAAATTTACCAAATAAATTTAAATCGCAAACAAATCTTTTCAAAAAAATATATTTAATAATCTAATGTAATTTTGTGCATCATGGCACCTTCTAAAAACACATATTCACCATGTTTCTTACAATTCTCACAATTCCCATTGACTTTGGCTTTAGCCCCAGTGGGTAGCGTAATACTTAGAGTTTTTCCGGATTTTTCAATCAGGATTTCGCCCAATGGAGTAACAACGGTTCCAGAGAAATACTCTTTACCTATATATTTAGGTTCGATAGTAAGCATCTGGTCTTCAAAACCATCTTTACCCCAAGATACCCCTAAAACACTATCATGTACCCATACCATTCCAACTGCGCCCCATCCGTGCGAGCCAGAAGGGTCTATGGGTTGCGCAGTATTGATCACATTAGGAGCTAAATCTATATCCTCGTGACGTACAAAATACTCAGGAAGCGGGCCACCAAAAGGCCCTTGCAGTAGTTTTGGTGTAGAATTGTTGAGCGATCCTGGCAGATAAGGACCCATGCGCCATTTTAAATGGGCTATTGCCCTTTCTCCCATGCCGTTAAATCGATAAAGGATTATGGAGCAAAACTTAGAAATTTTCCTTTTCCTACTCTGCTTTCCTGAGAATGGGCCAATGTAAGATAACGAAGGTCAATATTGCCAGTCCAACTTTCCGCAATTAAGGCGCGTAAGCGGGTGTCTTCAAGCCACTGACCATCTTCACGACCCGGGGTATCGACATAAACATCGCTCATGGTTACTTCTGCATGAATTTTCGATAGTGTGATAATCTGATCAATGATTTCATCATTTGCGTCAAAACTACCTCGCCAATCAACCGGATACTGAGATTTTACGATCCCGAGTTTATGTAAAGTTATTGAGGTGTCTTCTACTGCGGTAAAATGAACTGTAATGTACCTTTCCGTGCGCTCCTCTGGAATTTCAATAATTTCATGCTTATTCCCAGAAGTAATATACCTATCCCCGTAAAATTGTCCCACAACACCATCTGTTTTTATCCAGCCTGTTTCTGCGTTTACATGATGACTGCCGTCAAGAAGAGATACATTTAATTCTCCATAACCAAATGATAAAGCAACACCTGGCTTATCGCTTTCTACTTCGAATGATGGATAGCCATGTATTGGAACGTGAAAATCATATGTAACAAAAGCAGTTTGACCGGCTTTTAATGAAAATTGTGCCGAGCCGGCTTTTAATAATTTTTCAAATTGAGAGGCGAGCGACGGTTTAGGATTGTAGGCTGCCTGATTCATATAAGCAGGAAAACGAACATCGTTTCTTAAATTATATTCACTCAATTTAAACTCTGCAGGATATTCTATCATGCCCGCCGCAATTAAGCTTTGTACGGCTTTGAATTCTTCACGCTGTGCTTTTGGATAAATATCATGGGACATTGTCCAAGGACCGTTTTCTACATCCACGGCATTTCTCCAATCAAGCGGCTCATGCATTTGTGAACCATCTATGATCAACGGAAACCGAATTCTTAAACCACCTGTGACACCGATAATTTGTTGTTCGTGCTCAGTAAAATGTTGTGCTTTAGCGGCTTTCCAACCACTTTGTAATTCGGGGACGTCGGGCGCAAAAAACATCATTCCAGCACGACGAATTTCATCGCGCTGAAAGTTTTTAATATCACCCCAATTATGATGCAGGACCAAAATTTCATTTTCGCCTTGTTGCAAATACTTTGAAAGGTGAATTTCTTCTGGTCGAACTTTACTTGGGTGATACCGTGTCACTTTGCGGCGTATAATTTTACCATTGATATAAAGCCGTGCAGTGGCGTCGGCTGTAAAATAAGCTTTAATTTCATGATCACCGTTATATTCAAAATGGTTTCTAAAATATGTAAATCGATTGGTTGCGTCCGAAGCGACATCGGGATGCCATATCCATTGTGCCTGGTCCCAACTTAAAGGGTTTTTGCTACGGTCGTTTACGCAAGAATTTAAAGATACCATACAAATAAATATAAATCCCCATATCTTGATCATTCGGGAATCAACTGCGTGTATCTCATTTCTAAGGAATTTTTTTATTTTTCTTTTATTCATAATAACTTACTTATGATTTAGAGTGCTTTTCGTTCCATTCGGTCACATATTTACTTAATGACGCTGAACGAAAGGGCTTGGCTATTGTCATACTCTCTTTATTATTATTGTTTTGCCATTGAGTTAATAAAAAACAACCACCCACTATACCGCTCACGTTTGAATTTATATAAATTTTTTGTTTTGGTCTCAAGGCGGCTAACACTGAACAAAGTAGTTTATTCTTTGCAAAACTGCCCTCGACAATAATGTTATTTCTACTTTGCAATGAGGTTAAAAGTCTATCTAGCATCAAAGCTGAATAAACGGTCGCCAAGGCTTTGCCATTTTTAGGATGCCCGATTATTTTTCCTTCAATATTTGAATAAGGTCCGCACCCCATAGCAAAAGTGGGAAAAGCCATAACTGATGATGAAAATATGTCATCAATATCTTCTTCGTTACACTCATCCTTAACGGAAGATCCCGTTAATGAACAGATAGTGTCAAATTCCCGCCCACCCATATATCTTGCTGTACAGATAGGATGGCCCAAAACATCGATATTGGCTAGCATGTCCTTTTTTTCATCAAGGATATGAAGTGGCGTTTGCGGGGACATAATGATCGCCCAAGTACCTGAAGAAATAACCGTGGGGGGCGAGTTTATGTCAGTATGTAAATAAGGAATATATGCCGCATTGCTATCATGCACACCAGGATATATTTGGCAACGATCAGGAAGACCCATTAATTGTGCTATTTCAGGTTTTATTTCTCCTATTGGTTTAAATCCAGAAACAATTTCTGGCAACATATTCGTAATATCTATGTTTTCTACAAGGTTGGAAAAATCGTTTGCACGATGGTCCCACAAATCTGTATGACAGCCAATTGATGTCATTTCAGTCGTCGCAATGCCAGACAAACGCCATGACCAATAATTGGGATAAAAAAGAAGGGTTGCTTTTTTCTTTTTCTTTTCGTCAAGCATTTTTAATTGCCAAAACAGTTGCTTACCCAAATTTAAACCAGCGGGCAAGCTAGGCGAAAAGCTTTCATTAAAAGGCGGCCGAAAGGAGTTATATTCTGATATCTCACTCGGATAGTCATCAAATTCATAATCCATTACCGGCAAAAGAAGCTCGTCACCTTCAAGATCAACGAAGGCCGCAGTTGCACCGTGCGTTGATATGCTAATAGCTTCAATCTGATATTTTTGTGAAAATTGACGAACAGATTTTATGAACCATTGCCATATGGCATCGATGTCAATGCTTAAATAGGGCTTGCGATATACGCTTTTGTTTTTCTTTCTAACAATATCCAGTTGACTACCTTGATTATCAACGACGACCAATTTTATATTGGTTTTGCCAACATCAAAAATAAGCGTACAATTTTGCTTCATGTTTATTCATCTTTCGCTTT
Source organism: Kordiimonadaceae bacterium UBA4441 (assembly GCA_002390425.1). GTDB lineage: Bacteria > Pseudomonadota > Alphaproteobacteria > Sphingomonadales > Emcibacteraceae > Pseudemcibacter. The sequence goes on from DGPL01000057.1 coordinate 9,405, forward strand.
GGGTAGGAAAAAAACTAATGAGATAGCAGCGATAAAATAAATTACGGTTAGTATTAGGATATTTACTTTGAAAGTTTCTTGCTCACCCGTTGTATAAGCTTTAACCGCCACAATAAATCCGGCAAGTAAAGAGAGGACAGCAACACTCTTAAGTATAGTTTGTAGCAAAGATGATGGAGTTTTTTGGAAATTTTCTTCAGCGGTTTGCAGATAATTTTTTTCTTCACGTTTACGGTCATTTTCTAATTTGTTTATTTTGTCTGCAACCAAACGATCAACATTCCCTGCTCCAGCTATTTTTGAAAGCATAGGGTATAAGATCACGGCTGTGGCCCATGCCGGAACAAATAAAAATAAAATATGCAAATCAAACCCATATGAACATAAACCAGCAATAGAAACGGAAATGATCCAAGTGATTATAGCAGGAGTATTAATCTTATTGTCATTAATCTGGCGCCAATATCTGACAATATTTATTTTTTCCAATATATAATGTTCTGCTATTATAATCCCGCCTGTTGGGGCTAAAACCAATGCCATTATACCTAAATAATCAAGCAGCCCAGTAAATACAAATGGGAAGCATGCGATAATTGTCGTGATTACGCCGACAAATAAGGTGACTTTTTCTCTGGACCATTTTGGGTTTAACGATTGAAAGGCCAGGCCCGCGCGGTAAATTGTTGGATTTGATGTCGTCCATCCAGCGATAATAACTGCGAGTATACCGGCGCTTCCCAACGCCTGATAAGCAACTTCACCAGCATCAAGACTGGTTAACGCTTTGTCGAGTATCATCGCAGCGCCGGCTCCCATTATTCCTGCTGCGAGCCATGCTGCAAAATGACCAATGAACATTCCAAGAGCAGAATACCAAGCATAGGATGTTTTTCTGGCAAACCGTAATATTGTCATATCACCTAGTGCACCATGGAAAGCTAAATTTGCCCCCCATGCAATGGCTACAACATGCCAAATATTCATTTCAGTACCCATATCTTTCCAAATGCTTAACTGGGCAAGCGAAAGAAAGTCAGCAGCATTATTTATGCTAGAGACTTCAGGTGTACCGTTAATAAGAGTAGGCGTTAATGCCAAAGCCCCGATGAAGAACATTGAAATCATCCAAGGGGCTGATACTTCAGCAAAACGGGCAACAAATGAAAACCCTCGCACGGCTGAATAAGCTATAAATGCGCCAACACCTATTGCAACTAACACGAATGCCAAGCTATTCGGATACCAATTAACTTGTGGTGGAATATCAAATAATATTCTAACCGCACTAGCGGAAACGGTAATCATTGCACCAGCAAGAATGCACATTAAAACGCCATTTACGATACTGTAAAATTTAATAAATACTGGACCAGCGATTTTTTCAAGATATGCATAAAGGGTGAGCCGTGTATCAGTTGCTATAGGGCCACAAATGAATACCCATGTTAACACTGCAAGTGTATTTCCAAGTATTAAACCTTGTATAACTTCAAGAGCATCAACACCCCAGGCGACAAACATAGCACCGATAACAAATTCAGTGCCCGCCACATGTTCGCCAGCATAACTTGCGGCAAAATACCTGGCTGGCTTCAAGCTTTCCGGCGCAACCGGAACACGGTCGAATTCACTCATTCCCTCTTTCTCCTTGAATTTAATATCTTCATATTAACTTGAATGATCAATTTTGCAAGATATTGATTGATTTTGATCATTTTGGATATTATGTTTAAAAAAACTAGGAGTAATATAATGGCTAATCAGCTAGAAAGTCTATGGAATGATACCGTCGCATCATCTATGAGTGATGCAGAGCTTCTTCAGTATCGTTCTAATTTATTAGGGTCAGATCTTAGAATTACTAATTATGGTGGAGGTAACACGTCTGCCAAGATCTACGAAAAAGACCCGCTTACGAATTTAGAAACAGAAATATTATGGGTTAAAGGTTCCGGCGGCGATCTTGGTTCAATTGGACTGGACGGGTTTTCTACACTTTACATGGATAAACTAAAACAGCTTGAAGAATTATACCGTGGTGTAGAATATGAAGATGAAATGGTAGCATATCTTCCACACTGCACATATAATCTTAATCCAAGAGCGGCCAGTATTGACACACCGCTACATACATACATTCCACACCGTCATGTTGACCATATGCATCCAGATTCAGTTATTGCGATAGCGTGCACTAAAAACTCAAAAGCATTAACGGATACTATATTTGCTGGTAAAATCGGATGGTTACCATGGCAACGGCCAGGTTACGATTTGGGTCTAAAGTTGGGTGAAATTTCCAGAAATAATCCAGAGCTGGATGGCGTAGTTCTAGCAGGGCATGGGCTTTTTACTTGGGCAGGAACATCGAAAGATTGTTATCTTAAAACACTTGAAATAATAAATATGGCGGATAGTTGGTTATCCAAAAATAATCAAAAAACTGCTTTTGGCGGCGCATTATATAACGCACCTTTAGATGAGAACACACGTCAAACTATTGCTGCCAAGCTAATGCCTATTATTCGCGGAAAAATTTCAAAAACACAAATGAAATTAGGACATTATAACTATTCAGATGAAATTTTGGAATTTGTAAACTCAAAACTTGTTAAGCCCCTTGCTGCACTAGGTACGTCATGTCCTGATCATTTCTTGCGTACAAAAATCAGACCACTCGTGTTAGATTTTAAACCTGATGCGGACGATCTTGAACGCGAATTAAACCGTGTTATCGAAACACTTGATGAGGAATTGGAAGAGTATCGCCAAGATTATGCCACTTATTATAATAATTCAAAAAGATCAGACAGTCCTGCCATGCGTGATCCAAATGCTGTTGTATATCTAATCCCCGGCGTAGGCATGTTTACTTTCGCAAAAGATAAGGCGACTGCGCGCATTGCCGGTGAATTTTATATCAACGCAGTTAATGTTATGCGCGATGCGAGTGGCGTCGATACATATATTGGACTTGATGAACAAGAAGCTTTCGATATTGAGTATTGGTTATTAGAAGAAGCTAAGCTTCAAAGAATGCCAAAACCAAAACATCTAGCTGGTCGAGTTGCTTTTGTAACAGGCGGTGCGGGTGGCATTGGTTCAGCCACCGCGAAAAGATTACTTGAAGATGGTTCATGCGTTATGCTTGCAGATATCGATGAAGAGGCGCTGAAAAAAGTATCAAAATCATTATCAGATCAATTTTCTAAAGATGCCGTTTATTATACAGTCTGTGATGTTACTGATGAAGATAGTGTGAAGGCAGGGATAAATAAAACAGCACGTATTTTTGGTGGGTTGGATATATTGATATCCAATGCTGGCATTGCAAGTTCAGCACCGCTTGAGGATACGTCATTAAATCTTTGGTCAAAAAATATCGATATTCTAACAACTGGTTATTTTCTGGTAACGCGTGAGGCATTCAAGGTGATGAAGGTACAAGATATCGGCGGTTCCATTGTTTTTGTGGCGAGCAAGAATGGACTGGTTGCCTCTGCAAATGCATCTGCTTATTGCACGGCTAAGGGTGCTGAAATCCATCTTTCTCGTGCCGTCGCCCTTGAAGGTGCGCCTATGGGTATACGCTGTAATGTGGTAAATCCGGACGCTGTTTTGCGGGGTTCAAAAATCTGGACAGGTGACTGGCGTAAAGAGCGCGCTGATGCTTACAATATGGGCGAAGATGAATTGGAAGAACATTATAGAAAACGTAGTATGTTAAAAAGAAATGTGTTTCCAGAAGATATCGCAGAAGCAATTTATTTTCTCGCCTCTGATTTATCCAATAAATCAACCGGTAATATCATCAATGTAGATGCTGGACATGCTCCTTCATTCACAAGATAATGCATAGCCTGCCCCCTTTGCGGAGAGATAAATGTCAGAGATTATAAATACAGAATATATTAATTCTTTAAACTCATCACAAATAGATACCCTCAATCGTGACTACGACTATTTAGGTGAGAAATTATTAAGACGAAATATTAGTGTTGAGGAATTAACGGATAAAGCGTCTGCCTTTTCCGTAGCAGTTCCAAGTTGGGGTGTTGGCACCGGCGGCACTCGATTTGCCAGATTTCCCGGGCAAGCAGAACCGCGAAATATATTTGAGAAAATTGATGATTGCTCGATTATAAATACACTGGTTCGTATTACCCCGGAAATCTCTCCACATTTTCCGTGGGATGTCGTGGATGATATGGCCGCAGTTAAAGAACATGCAGCAACGCACAGCTTAAATTTTGCATCAGTTAATTCAAACACGTTTCAGGACCAGCCGGATCAGAAACATTCTTTTAAATATGGAAGTTTAACCAATACTAATGAAAAAACCCGTGAGCTTGCCATTCAACATAACCTCGATTGCATAGAGTGGGGCAAACAAATTGGATCAAAAGTGATAACGGTGTGGATCGGTGACGGCAGTAATTTTCCTGGACAACAGAATTTTACCGGTGCGCTTGAAAGATATTTATCTTCTATGAAAGTAATATACTCAGAACTTCCGGATGATTGGAAACTGTTCATTGAACACAAAATGTTTGAGCCCGCATTTTATTCAACGGTCATTCAGGATTGGGGAACAAATGTGCTTTGTGCTATGGAGTTAGGAGATAAAGCATATTCCCTTGTCGATTTGGGCCACCATGCCCCAAACGTTAATATTGAAATGATTGTTGCACGACTAATCCAGTTTAAAAAGTTAGCCGGCTTTCATTTTAATGATTCAAAATATGGTGATGACGATCTTGATTCTGGCTCAATTAACCCCTATCAGCAGTTCCTGATATTTAATGAACTCGTCGATGCTGAATTTCGAAATGCAGAAGGATTTAAACCGGATTATATGCTTGATCAATCCCATAATGTCACTGATCCGATCGAAAGTTTAATGACCTCTGCCGTCTCCGTTCAGCGTTCATTTGTTCAGGCATTAATGGTAGATCGCAAAGCATTAGCAGAGTTTCAAAACGACAATGATGCCTTAATGGCCAGTCAGACCTTAAAAGAAGCATTCGATACGGATATTACCGCAGTATTACAAATGTCCCGTTATAAAGCAGGCGGAGCGATTGATCCCATCACTTGTTACCGAGCAGCACATTACAGAGAAAAACTTGCAAAAGACAGACCAGCGTCTAAAAATTCTGGTTCAGGTATTGTTTTGTGGTGATTGATGACTGATTTACAGGATAAAAATAGCAATAGAGATGAAGATGATAAATTATTCATACATGATCGTTGGAGTAAAATATTAAAACTGATCAGCGCCGACAATGTTACATCCATCGAAAGTCTTTCTGATAAATTAAATGTATCGCATGCTACTATTAGAAGGGACTTGAATAAGCTTGATGAAATACAGCAGTTAAAAAGAGTGCGCGGTGGCGCTATTGCCTTAAATAATAACCAAAGAGAATTTCATAGTCTAGTTGGACAAGCGGTCCATTCTAAAAGTTCTGTTTCAAACGCAGTCGCAAAAGAAAAGATTGGAATAAAAGCGGCCGCATTACTCGAAGACGGTGAAGCAATAATTATCGACGGTGGTACAACCACAGTTCAGCTCGCTAAGGCCATCAATACAAAAAATCTTAATATATTAACCACGTCCATTTCAATTATGAATGCCTTATTTGGTAAACCAAATATCAGAATCATGATAACAGGTGGCGAAGTTTTTCAAGAACAAAAGGTTATCTTAAACCCTTATGGTGATAGTATTATCAATAAATTTTCAGCTAGTAAAATTTTTATAGGAGCACAGGCGATAACAGAGAAAGGTCTTTTGCAAACCGATCCCCTTCTTGTCCATTATGAACAGGATTTAATTAATCGTGCAGAAGAAGTTATAGTGCTTGCGGATAGCTCTAAGTTTGAAGGAAGAGGAAGTCTCGTGGTGTGTGAATTAGGCCGCATTAATAAAGTTGTAACCGATGACCATATTAATGAAAATATTCTTAAAATGCTCACACAAAATAATATTGAAGTTATCACCGTGCCATTAAGAAAATAAATGGAGAGTTTCTAATATTTATCTTCGATTTTCCTCTAATAACTTGACCTAATCCCAAGAAGTTATTGCCTTAGCTTTCTTAAGAGGCTTCCACAGATTAATCTGTGCGGCCATCTTAGCCACTATTTTAGGGTTTTCCCTAGCCAAATTATTTGTTTCATGGGGGTCGGCTATAAGTGTTCCCCGTCAAAACCTATGAGACCATTTAAAGTATTTGCATAAGAGAGGTTTTGATCTCATCGTAATGACGTAAGGAATGAAGATGA
>DGPL01000027.1 GCA_002390425.1 Kordiimonadaceae bacterium UBA4441
CCAACTTTCCCTGATGACGTACACTTCAAAGCAACCGATTTCATATGAAGCAAGAGATGGTCTAACTATTCACGGATATCTTTCATTACCTAAAGAAAGTTCACAAGCAAATTTAGCAACAGTCATTTATCCGCACTGGGGACCAGAATTTAAGGATAGCTGGCACTATGATTATGTTACCCAATATTTAACCTCGCTTGGTTATGCAGTTTTGCAAATGAATTATCGTGGCTCTACTGGGTATGGAACCGAATTTCATGATTTGGGAAAACATCAATGGGGCGATAAAATGCTTGAAGATATCAATGATGGTAGTCATTGGATGGTAAGGGAGGGCATAGCTGATCCTAATAGAATGTGTATTCTAGGAGATACATATGGTGGATATGCAGCATTGCAATCAGTAGTGAAGGATCAATCTCTTTATAAATGTTCTATCACGCACGCCGCAATTACGGATTTAGAAACTTATCGAAATTTACTTCAAAGATATTCAGATTTTACTTTCATAATGGATTATATCGAAAGCGAAAATTATGATTTGGAAGAGGCTTCTCCGGCAAATAATATCGATAAAATAAATATCCCTGTATTGTTATTTCATTCTAATCAAGACACGCGCGTTAAATCAAGACAAAGTAAATCGTTTGAAAGTAAAATGAAGAGTGCTGATAAAGACGTAACATATATAAACTGGAAAGAAGGTAATAATTTCTTAAGTGGTCAAAAACAAAGAACAGAATTTTTATTAGAAACAGGTAAGTTCCTCGACAAACACTTAAAAAACTAAACTATACTTTATTAAGAATATATTTCATTATTGCATTTGATATCATGCTCGGGCACTCTGACTATAAAAAGAGGGAGTGTCTTTAATGCGAGTTGTTATTTTAGGGATTATAGGGTGTTTAATATTCGTCATGTCATCAATTGCTGCTGAAAAAATTGTCATTGCTCATCGGGGTGCTAGTGGATATGTAGCGGAACACACAATCGCTGCCAAAGCCATGGCCCATGCAATGGATGTGGATTATATCGAACAAGATGTTGTGATGACCAAAGATGATCATCTTGTGGTGCTTCATGATCACTATCTTGATCGTGTAACGGATGTTCAAGAAAAATTCTCAGGACGCGCCCGCGAAGATGGCCGTTATTATGTGATTGATTTCACGCTTGATGAAATTAGAACACTTGCAGTAACCGAACGTTACAGCATTAACGAAGATGGCGAAAAGATTGCCGTATTCCCTGACCGTTTCCCGTTAAATGTCGCGCGTTTTAATGTTCACACTTTGGCCGAAGAAATTGAACTTATCCAAGGGTTAAATAAATCAACGGGACGTGATATTGGCATTTATTCAGAAGCAAAAAGCCCCGCATTTCATTTAAGCGAAGGCAAGGATTTAAGTCATGCTATTCTTAAAACGTTTAAAGTCTATGGATATGATAGCAAATTATCAAAAGCTTATTATCAGACATTTGAAATTGAAGAATTAAAACGCGTGCACGAAAAAGTGCTGCCAGCTCTTGATATGGATATAAAGCTCATTCAATTGATGGGAGCAGGGGAGATCAACCCTTATGAAGAAATGGTGACGCCTGATGGCATAAAGCAGCTTTCTACTTATGCAGATGGCATTGGCCCCAGTTTATTTATGATCACACATACAGAGGGCCGCGGTGAAACATATGAGTTGACTGATTTGGTCTCGCTTGCGCATCAAAATGGCCTTGACGTTCATCCATATACCTTTAGGGCGGAAAGCTTTGCAACGCCAAAGTTTGCCGGAAGTTATGAAGGATTGCTCGAGCTATTTTTATATGAAATTGGTGTTGATGGTGTCTTTACGGATTTTCCGGATATTACTGTCGATTATATTAAAAATAAGAAGTAAACCTTATGATTTGTATATTTAAACCCGCAAAGCATATTGATCCTGTTGATGATGATGAAGTTGATCCAAATTATAAGAAATTACGACTACAAGTTTTTCTAGGCATATTCATTGGGTACGCAGGGTATTATCTCGTGCGTAAAAATTTCTCACTCGCGATACCAAGTCTGGTTGAGGAGGGGTTTTCAAGAACGGAGCTTGGTTTCGCGTTATCCGGGGTGGCGATTGCTTACGGATTATCAAAATTCATCATGGGAAGCGTATCCGACCGCAGCAATGCGCGTGTCTTTATGTCCTTTGGGCTGATGGCGTCGGCGTTATGTATGATTTTTATGGGGACGAGCGCGATTGCGCTTAGTTCTGTATGGATTATGTTTTTTATCCTGCTTGTCAACGGCTGGTTTCAGGGAATGGGTTGGCCGCCCAGCGGCCGCATTATGGTTCATTGGTTTTCACAGCGTGAACGGGGAAGGGCGGTATCTTTTTGGAATGTGGCCCATAACATCGGCGGCGGTATGGTTGGGATCCTTGCCGTTTGGGGCATGATGTTATTTAATAATGATTATAAATCGGTGTTTTATTTCCATGGGCTTATTGCGATCGCCATTGCCATTTTTATATGGTTTACAGTGCGGGACACACCGCAATCACAAGGGTTACCAAGCATTGAAAAATATCATGATAATTATCCAACGGCTTTTAAATATAAAGAATCCCATGAAAAGGAATTTTCCGCCAAACAAATATTCATGGAATATGTGCTTAATAATAAACTATTATGGGCAATTGCGGTTGCCAATGCCTTTGTTTATCTGGTGAGATATGGTGTGCTTGATTGGGCGCCGCTTTATTTAAAGGAAGCCAAAGGTTTTACCTTTAATGAAAGCAGTTATGCATATGCCTTTTATGAATTCGCGGGCATTCCCGGAACGATAATTTGCGGGTACATTTCCGATAAATATTTTAAAGCGCGCCGCGCACCGGTGCTCATCTTGTTTATGGGGATTACGCTTGCGTGTGTGTTGATTTATTGGCTTAATCCGGCTGGAAATCCTGGTCTTGATGTGGCGATGCTGATTGCCGTTGGTTTCTTTATCTATGGTCCTGTGATGTTGATCGGGCTTTTCGCCCTTGATCTTGCACCGAAAAAGGCGGCGGGAACCGCTGCGGGCTTTACGGGGCTATTTGGCTATGTGGGCGGTGCCGTTTCCGCCAATGTGGCGATTGGTTATGCCGTTGATGTCGCAGGGTGGGACGCTGGCTTCATGTTAATCGTCGCGGCGTGCGTGATGTCTATTGTATTAGTTGGCTTTACCATGAAAGCAGAGAGAGTTTATAATGAGTGAAGTATGTGTATTATCTAATCAGTTTTTAAAATTTAATAGTTAATCCTATCTTCAAGGTTGGCCTTTTTTATATTTGCAACAGAACTATGCCCAAGCCATTGCTTTGTAATTTTGGTTAATTCTTTAGGTCCTTCTATAATCAAATCTTCTTGTTCTATGGCTAATTCGAAACTTGACCATCCCATCTATACTTTTGTTAAAGTTTTTACATCAACCTCGATTTCAACATCATTTCTAAATCCTTTATCAATATGGCATAGATCTATTTCACCTTGCTCACATACTGTATCCCGTCAGACCAAGT
>DGPL01000058.1 GCA_002390425.1 Kordiimonadaceae bacterium UBA4441
CTGCCAAGATGCTTTAGCGATGGCTATGCCATCATCCGAGAAAGCAAAGAGGTTTTTTGAAGAATTCTTCTCTCCACTTTCATTTTATGAGCCAGAAGATGGTTTATTCACAGGATATTATGCCCCGCTTTATAAAGGCTCAAGAGAAAGAACGGATAAGTTTAAGGCGCCGCTTTATGGAGTGCCCGAAGATTTGCAAGCAATTAATTTAGGTCTTTTTGATCAAAGGCTTTCCGGTAGATCGATCGTTGGTGAAGTGACGGGGGGAAAGTTTGTTCCTTATAAAGACCGTAAAATAATTGATATGGGGGCGCTAGAAAATCAAGATTTAGAATTGGTATGGTTAGAAAAGCCGGAAGAAACTTTTTTTCTTCAAATTCAAGGTTCAGGATTTATTGAACTTGAAGATGGTGATGTTGTTCACCTGGGATATGCGCAGCGCAATGGGCGTCCTTACCGTGCGATTGGGCAATATTTAATTGAAAGCGGTGATGTTGCGCGTGAGGATATGTCATTACAAGCGATCTTGGATTGGATGGCGCAGAACCCGGAAAAGTCAAATGAATTGATGTGGAAAAACCCCTCTTATGTATTCTTTCAAGAACGCACGGGCGACAAGCCGGTTGGAAGTCTAGGCGTCGGATTAACCCCGGGTAGATCGCTTGCTGTTGACCGTGAATTTATTCCACTTGGAATGCCTTTATGGCTTGAAACATATCAAGAAAAAGAAACGGATAAAGAAAACCTTGAGCGCATTTCTCATTTAAACAGATTAGTCATCGCCCAGGACACAGGCGGTGCCATAAAGGGGAAAGTGCGCGGTGATGTTTATTGGGGGATCGGCGACGAAGCAGAAAAAAAAGCAGGCCCCATGAAAGATAAAGGCACATATTATTTATTGGTGCCAAAAAACGTTGCACATGCTTTGACTAAAGAGCTTGAGAAATAATGACGAAGCGCAAATTAACGGAAGAGGAAAAAAAACTTTGGCAGCGCTATACGCGTGATGTCGAAAAACTATCGTCTGTTATGATAATGCCCGATCTCCATGATAACAAGACTTCCGCAAGCCATCAAAAAAGGTTTGATGTTCAAGTTCCGAAAAAAGCTCCAGCTCCTAAAAAGGCCTTCATACAATTTTCCAATCATGAAACGTTAAAAGATAAAGATCAAAATTGGTCCAAAAAGCTTAAAGGCGGCAAAATAAAGCCAGAAGGTAAGATTGACCTGCATGGCATGACATGTGCAGAGGCACATGAAAAGCTTCATAAATATTTAGAAAGGGCGCAACGTTCTGGAAAGCGCGTTATATTAGTGATTACTGGCAAAGGAGGCCCTAAAAGAGAGTATGACTCATATCGATTTCGTGACTTTGAAAATGGTCATGGTGTTTTAAAGCGTGAGGTCCCGATGTGGCTTTCCGGTGGTACCATGCGACATATGGTTGTCTCCTTTCAAGATGCGCAGCCTTCTGATGGCGGGGGCGGTGCGCTTTATGTTATTTTAAAGAGGTTGACATGACCCCGTTTGGTGAAAAAGTAAGAGAACTTAGAAAAGAACGCGGCATTAGCCAAAAACAAATGGCAAAAAAACTTGCCATTAGTCCGGCTTATTTATCGGCCTTAGAACATGGTCATCGTGGCCGCCCTTCTTGGCCGCTAATTCAGCAAATTATCAGCTTTTTTAATATTATATGGGACGAAGCAGAAGAGCTGGAAAGCTTGGCGCGTATTTCTCACCCCCGTATGGTGGTGAATACTTCTGGATTAAGCGCCGAAGCAACAGAACTGGTTAATCTCTTAAACCGAGAAATTAGAAATATGAAACAAAGCCAGATTGAAGAAATGTTAAATATTATAAAAAAGAAAGATTAATCGTCATTTTCATCAGGAGGATAAATCTTGATAAGCGTGATTTGGTTTCTTCTTCTTTTTAATATTTCATAGGTGAAATCACTGATTTTATATTTTTCACCGGGTAGTGGGATAATTTCAGCTTCATCAATAACATATCCGGCGATTGTAGTGGCCTCTTCATCGCTTAAATTCCAATTAAACTGTCTGTTCAAATCACGAATTGGCATGGAACCCTCTACTACTACGGCACCCGTTTTAAGAATTTTAATGTCACTGTTGATCGTATCATGTTCATCGGCAATATCGCCTACGATTTCTTCTAAAATATCTTCTAATGTGATTACCCCCATCAGTGCGCCATATTCATCTACAACGAGCGCAAAGTGAGCTTTTTGTGAGAGGAACATTTTTAATTGATCACGAAGCGTTGTCGTTTCTGGAACAAACCAAGGTTTAATGGCAATTTCTCTTAGTGCCGCATGGTCAAAATCTTCTTTATTTTGTTTTGTGCTTCTTAAAACATCTTTAGCATGAACGACACCAATGATATTATCTTGATTTTCTTCCCACATTGGCAGACGGGTGTAAGAACTTTTAATAATTTGTTCAAAAATATCTTTTATGTCGTCAGCGGCATTTATCGTCTCTACATTTTTGCGGTGAACCATCACGTCTTCGACCGTAATATCGTCTAGATCTAAAATCCCGGCCAACATATCTTTATGTTCTTTAAAGATACCGCCTTCATGTGCTTGTAAATCAATGGCGCCCCTTATCTCATCATGAGGACTTAAAACTTTCTGATTATCACGCGTATTAATGCCGAATAATCTTAGTGTAATACGGGCAATTAATTGTATAAGTCTCACTATTGGGGCTAAAAGCTTCACCAAGACATTGATGGTGGGTGCTACTTTTAATGCAACTTTTTCCGGATTAGAGATGGCATAGGTTTTTGGCATCACTTCTGCAAAGATGAGCACTAAAGCAGTCATGGCAAATGTGGCATAGACCACGCCAATTTCGCCAAAAAACTCAATGAAAATATAGGTAGCAAGTGCTGACGCTAAAATATTAACGAGGTTATTTCCAAGCAGAATAGCGCCAATTAAGCTTTCCGGATCAGACATCAGTTTTTCGACTAGGCCCGCTTTAGCATTTCCTTCTTTTGACAGTTTGTGCATATTAGATGCTGATGTCGCCGTTAAGGAGGTTTCCGATCCAGAAAAGAACCCTGAAAAAACAATCAGGAGGATGATAGACACCAATGCAATGATAAGCTCTGTTTCCATTTCTGAAAATTATCCTTTTAAAGCGCTTTTTAATACGGCTTTGACATCTTCCATATCAACGTCTTTTGAAAGGAATGATTTTCCGATGCCGCGGGCAATAACAAAAGTCAGTTTCCCATCGGACATTTTTTTGTCGCCCTTCATATGGTGCAAGAGTTTATCAACATCAAAGTTAAATGCTGATGCTTTTTGTGCGCCGATAGTATCAAAATGAAGACGAATTTGGTCGCATTCTTCTTTTTCACAAAGGCCCATTTTTTCTGATAAATCAAATGCCATAATCATACCCATTGCAACCGCTTCGCCATGATAAAGATTATCATTATAGCCGTTTTCTGCTTCAAGGGCATGACCAAAAGTATGCCCTAAATTAAGGAGGGCACGAGAACCAGCTTCTTTTTCATCTTCTGCAACCACTGCAGCCTTTGCTTCACAGCTTTTTAAGATGGCCTTCGTTCTGAGTGCCCTGCATTTATAGGTAGGGCCAGAAATGAGTGCTTCGCCATTTTCTTTGAGCCAATTAAAAAAGTCCGCGTCATTTATCAAGCCGTATTTAACCACCTCGGCATAACCAGCGATTATGTGGCGCTTTTCTAGGGTTTCTAGCGTGGTAACATCAATCAAAACCAGCTTTGGTTGATGAAAGGCGCCAATTAAATTTTTGCCATATTTGCTATTGATACCTGTTTTGCCGCCTACGGAACTGTCCACTTGTGCTAGTAACGTCGTGGGAATTTGGATGAAATCAATGCCACGTAAATAAACGCTGGCAACAAACCCAACAAGATCGCCAATAACGCCACCGCCTAGGGCAATAATGGTATCGCTGCGCTCTAGTCTCATGCTTAACAGTTGATCAAGAAGCGAATTGAACATTTCCATGGATTTGGTCGCTTCCCCGGCTGGCAAAACAATGGTCTCAAATTGAATATTATTCTTATTCAATTTTTCTTCAAGACGCAACAATTGATGTTTCGCAACATTTTCATCAGTAATTATGACTGTGCGTGGCCTATTCAAAAGAGGACTAATATATGACGCAGTCTCATCAATGATATTTTCACCGATAAGGATTTCGTAGCTTCTTGCGCCTAGATCAACTGTCGTTTTTTTCATTGCTTCCAACGTTTGTTTTCTGATTTTTGTTATCACTTTTTGCCGCAGCGCGCGCTTTTAGTCGCGCTTGCCTTTTTTGATATTTCTTTTTTTCTATGGCTAAATATTTGTTTAGTTTCCAAATAATATCATTTACAACCTTATCATGTGGCCCTTGGCCGCTTTGGACCACAATATGCGCTTCTTCATAGACGGGATACCGTTCATTAGCCAGATTGGTTAAAATTTTTCTTGGATTCCCTTTTTTAAGTAGCGGCCTCGTATCCCTTTTTGATGTTCGCTCAACGAGTAAATCCACATCAACTTTAAGCCAAATAACAATTGTTTGTCGTTTCAGTCGGCCGCGTGTTTTCGGATCCATAAATGCACCACCACCAGTGCCGAGGACAATTTTTTTATCTTGTGTGATAAGGCGATTAATGACTTTACGTTCACCTTTTCTAAAATCTTCTTCGCCGAATTTTTCGAAAATTTCACTTACCGTGTGCCCAGCAGCGGCTTCAATTTCCTGATCACTATCCATAAATTTTATATGTAAACGTCTGGCGAGGCGCACACCAATAGTTGTTTTTCCGCTGCCCATCAATCCCACAAGAGAGATACTTTTTCTCAAGGGGTATCTTAAGCGTGGTGCGAGGCTTTTTTTTCTTTTTCTAATAAAATTATTCATTATTTCTTCTATTTACATGTGTTTCGCCTAATTAGCCACGAAATAAACATATTTTTCAATGAGTTTCAAAGCGCACTTTACGTTCGACCGTGACGAGGTTAGTATGTTGCATAATTTTAAACAATTCTTTTTATATTCTTACTGAGGTCAATTTACCAATGGCAAAAATATGGCTATTTCTTATTATTTTAATTGTGCTAGGACTTGTTGGTGCAGGCATTTATCTAATGACAGCGGATATCCCTGCCCCTAGTGAACGGGTGGAAAAAACCCTTCCTGATGATATGTTCCCGCAATAAATAATTGGACTGTTAATGTTGATGAATGCTTCTATTAAATATTTTTTATTTACGACGTTAACCTCTGTTGTCGCCATTAATGCGTCGACGGCACAAATTCGTGTACAGGACGCGAGAGAAAATGCAGATGTTGTGTCTGCGATTGAAGAAGCGGCAGAAGCTGCAGCGGACCCAAGGTCAATTTTATTTCCTGCAAATGTTCCAGGCCCCTATTTCCCTGATGAAAGTGAAATTCTTGAAGCGGCCGAAGAGAGGCTAAATTTAGCGAGCGGTGAATTAGCTGGCTCCGTCGAACAAGCAGAAGATATCTTGGCGGCTGAAGAAGAAGTTTTAGAAATTGAAGATAAATCGGCCTATGGCACGTTGAATAATACGCGCGGTCTTCCTAAAAACATCTGGCAGCCTTCAGATATTGAAAAAGTGACAAAATTATTAGAAGCTCTGCAACTACCTTCCAAATCACCTGTGATGGATGAAATTGCAAGAAAACTTCTGCTTTCTGTGACAACAGCCCCTACGGGAGTGCCGCTTGATATTAAACCCTTAACCGCAGAAGATGAAATCGAAGAAAATCCTGTAATATCTTTTGATGAGAGACTTTTTAAAAGATTTATTAATTTAAGAACATCAAAACTGATTGAGCGGGGTAATTTAGAAGATTTAGTTCTATTCATTCAAAATATGCCCGATGAAACGCTTGAAGCGAACCAGAAAAATGCCGAAATACTGTTATTGGGCGGTGATTTGCTTGGCGCTTGTCAAATGTCTAATTTAAAGGCACGCGCTTCTGGCTCATTAAATAGACAAACTAATAATGAAGATATTTTTTGGTCAAAAATGACCGTTTTTTGCCGCATTATGCAAGAGAATGAATCTGGTGCGCAAATCGCCCTAGATATGCTTCGGGAACAAGATCAAATTGATTTTGTCTTTCTTGATTTAGCCAATAAACTTATGGAAGAACCATCTAGGCGCCTTACTTTTATGAGCGCAGGCTTGACGGAACTTGATCCGCTCAATTATACAATGCTTTCTCTGCTCGATCAGCCGATTGATGCTCAATTAATTGAAAATAGCTCGCCGCTTATTCTTAGTGCAATGGTAATAAACCCTAATATTCAAGCCGAAAACAGATTTCAAGCAGCCATAAAAAGCAACCAGTCCGGTGGTGTCGCTACGGATGTTCTTAAAAGCATTTACGATCTACAAGAATTTAGTCAAATGGAATATCAAAATGCTGTGCGTATGGCAGAATTTGATGAACGTCCTTTGGCCGATGTTTTGTTGTTCCAGTCTGCAGCGCGACAAGCAATAGATGTTGGTAAAGCAGAAACATTAGAGGCCATCTGGAAAAGAGCGGCGCTAAAAAACGATATGTCTCGAAAAGCCCAATTGAATAGCGAAACTTTGAAATCTATCAATCCCGCTCCTCGAATGATTAATCATGCACACCATATTTCTAGAGGATTATTGCTTGCCGGTGAATACGAGCGCGCCCGCGAATGGTATGATTTTGTCCGCCGTTCTGCCGTGGGCGGCAATGCTGATGCGACGAGAGCATTAATAAATATTTGGCCTTTATTCGTGTTAACGGATGAAAGTAACTCTGTACCGTGGTCAGATGACATTCTTGACTTATGGTGGAATGGGCAAATGGTTTTATCGCCTGAAAATCGCGATGGTCGCGCCACATTATTTTATGTAATGGCGGAAGCATCAGGTCACCGCGTCTCCGAAGAGAAATGGGCAGAATTGGTGAGTAACAACCAACTCGAAAATGTGGCATCCATTTCATATGGTGTTTGGCGTGAAATGATTCGTGCCGTTGGTGAAAATAAACCGGCGGAAGCAATTATATTAAGCCTTATTGCAATGGGTGATGAAGGTCCGGGATATCTTGACCCTTCTGGCATTGGAACTATTGTGCGGATTTTAAGAAGCTTTGGCCTTGAGAGAGAAGCGCGAGCGGTAATTTTAGAATCGCTAGTGCAAAATGATTTTTAGCGCCAATTCTGGATAATAAAATGAATGATCAAAGTCTAATAGAACTCTTTCTAGAGATGATTTTGACGGAAAGGGCGGCTTCTTTAAACACACTTGAGAGCTACCGGAAAGACCTTGAATTATTTTTAGAAAATACAAAGTCTGATTTACTAAACGCAACACCCGATGATCTTCGTAATTATTTAAGGTACCTAGAAAAACAAAGGTTTGCAGCGAGTACAGCAGCGCGAAAATTATCTTGTTTACGTCAGTTTTATAAATTTCTTTATGCTGAAGGCGTGAGGACAGACAATCCAACTTTAGACTTTGACAGCCCAAAAACAGGACAGTCATTGCCGAAGCTCTTAAGTGAAAAAGAAGTAAATCTCTTATTAGATAAAGCCATTAATAACTCAAAGAAAAGCTGTCACGTGAATGACCTTAGACTTTGTGCGCTTCTCGAATTGCTTTATGCAACAGGATTGCGTGTTTCTGAGCTCGTAAGTCTTCCTCTTACGGCTTTTAGAAGTGGGGAGCCTTATATATATGTCATAGGAAAAGGAAACAAAGAGCGATTGGTGCCTTTAAGCCAAAGAGCGATAGACGCAGTTGACCATTATATTAACGCAATGAAAGCAGCCAAAGACTCTAAAGGGAAAAATAAATTTGCAAATACGCAAAAATGGCTTTTCCCCTCAAGGGGGAAACTAGGCCATTTAACACGCCATCGTTTTTCACAATCTTTAAAAGAGTTAGGGCAAAGTGTAGGAATACCACCTTCTCGGCTTTCTCCTCATGTGGTAAGGCATGCTTTTGCAACTCATCTGCTTTCAAATGGCGCTGATTTGCGGGCCGTTCAAAAAATGTTGGGTCACGCTGATATTAGTACGACACAAATATACACGCATGTATTAGAGGAGCGTCTTAAAACATTGGTTCAATCAAAACACCCATTAGCGAGTAACTGATTGAATCGCCAGAGGTCAAATTTTTTAGTCGCCTTTTGAGTTGCTTAAGGGTATAAGAAATTTTTGCGAACAATAAGAGTAAAGTCATATTTAATGCAAACATATTTAGATTTTGAAAAATCCATTGCCGAACTGGAAAGCCGTATTCGTGATGTGAAGTCTCTTGAGAGTGGAGACGAAAAGAACATTGCTGAAGAAGTGGCGAGCCTAGAAACCAAGCTTGATAAATTGTTGCGTAGTACATACGCAAGTTTATCATCTTGGGATAAAATCAAAGTGGCACGCCATCCTGATCGCCCTCATCTTTCAGATTATATAAAAAATTTATTCACAGACTTTATGCCTCTCTCTGGCGATCGTGGGTTTGCAGATGATCATGCGATTATTGGCGGTATTGGAAGGTTTAAGGGTCAATCGGTTATGGTTGTTGGCCATGAAAAAGGTAATGATACGGAAAGTCGCATTAAACATAATTTTGGAATGGCGCGTCCAGAAGGATTTCGAAAAGCCATACGCCTTTTTGAACTGGCCAGTCAGTTTAATATTCCCATTATTACGTTTGTTGATACAGCGGGTGCCTATCCGGGTGTGGGAGCTGAAGAGCGTGGTCAGGCAGAAGCAATTGCACGCTCTACAGAAGCATGCCTCGCTGTTAAAGTGCCGCTTATTAGCGTTATTATCGGTGAAGGTGGTTCTGGAGGAGCGGTGGCGCTTGCCGTCGGTAATAAGGTTTTGATGATGGAACATGCCGTTTATAGTGTGATTTCGCCAGAGGGCTGCGCATCAATTTTATGGCGCACCAATGAAAAAGCAGAAGATGCGGCAAACGCTCTTAAAATTACCGCTCAGGATTTACATAAGCTCGAAGTTGTCGATGAAGTGATTGCAGAGCCAATTGGCGGCGCTCATCGTGACCATGAAAAGACAATGAAGGCGGTTGAGAAATCTTTAGATAACGCTTTGATGGAACTTTCAGCCATGAGTGCTGATAAAATTAAAGAATTAAGAAATGAAAAGTTTCTCAATATGGGTAATGTTGCTTTATAAAAAAGTACGGCAGGGTTAAGAAAAAGCGCTGAATATTTTTCAGCGCTTTTTTATTTTTTCATTCTATTAAATTATAAGGCACCGTGGCAGTGCTTATATTTCTTTCCGCTTCCACAAGGACAAGCATCATTGCGGCCAACCTTAGGCATAACTTGACCATGACAATGCTTATACTTTTTACCGCTGCCGCACGGGCAATCGGCATTTCGAGGTGTATTTTTCCACGCCTTAATATCTGCCGCGCTAGCGGGTGCATTTGATGCGTGGTTTTCGCTCATGCTTCCACGGTCTGGCTCAGCAAGGTCTGGAATGTCGTCTTCACGTCTTAATTCTACATGGGCGAGTAGCATGGCCACATTATCGCGCGTTGTAGAAAGCATGTTTTCGAACATTGAAAATGATTCTGTCTTATATTCATCGAGTGGATTACGCTGACCATAAGCACGCAGCTGGATAACTTGACGCAGATGGTCCAGTTGCGCAAGATGTTCTTTCCAATGACTATCAATTGATTGAAGCAAAATTGAGCGCTCTAATTGACGCATTATATCGGGCCCGATATCAGCTGAACGTGATGCCATAAAACGATCGGCGGCATCTAAGTATCGGTCATGAAATGTTTCGTTTTCTATTCCTTCTTCTTTTGCCCATTCATCTAAACCAAAATCAGTTGTAAATATACGTTTTGATTCTATGGATAACCCTTTTGTATCCCAGTCATCTGGATAGCTGCGCGGTGGGATATGGTTGTTGATCAAATCTTCGATTAAATGTTCTCTCATATCGGCAATGGTTTCTTCCAAATTCTCTTCATTCATGACCTCTCGGCGCTGCTCATAGATTGCTTTACGCTGGTCGTTCATGACGTTATCGAATTTAAGAAGATTTTTCCGGATGTCGTAATTTCGCGTTTCAACTTTTTCTTGAGATTTTTCAACGGCACGATTAAGCCAAGGGTGCTTAAGCGATTCCCCTTCTTCGAAGCCTAGTTTTTGCATCCACCCGTCCATGCGCTCACCACCAAAGATGCGCATAAGATCGTCTTCCATACTTAAATAAAACTGTGAATACCCCGGATCACCTTGACGACCGGCACGGCCGCGAAGCTGATTATCAATTCTTCGGCTTTCGTGGCGTTCTGTGCCCAATACGAATAAACCACCTAGTTCAATGACACGCTTTTTTTCTTCGTCTATTTCAGCTTCAATTTTCTCGATATGCTTTTGTCGTTTTTTCTCATCTTCTTCCGTGATTTCACGCTCAATCCTCATATCAACATTGCCGCCAAGCTGAATATCGGTTCCTCGACCAGCCATATTGGTTGCGATTGTTACGGCACCTTCTCGACCGGCTTGACTGACGATGTATGCTTCTTCTTCATGGAATTTTGCATTCAAAACGTTATGCTTTACTTTGCGTTTCTTAAGCATATCCGCAAGATATTCTGACTTTTCAATACTGACCGTACCGACCAATATTGGCTGACGTGTTTTATAACATTCTTCAATACGGTCAACGATTGCAGCATATTTTTCTTCTGCGGTACGATAAATTTCATCGTCATCATCCACACGGCTGATGTCAATATTTGTTGGAATTTCTACAACGCCTAGTCCATAAATATCGGCAAATTCATTTGCTTCTGTCGCCGCCGTACCTGTCATGCCTGATAATTTTTCATAAAGACGGAAATAATTCTGGAATGTGACCGATGCCAACGTTTGGTTTTCAGTGCGGATTTCTACCCCTTCTTTGGCTTCAATCGCCTGATGGAGACCCTCTGATAAGCGGCGTCCATCCATCATGCGCCCTGTAAACTCGTCGATGAGAATAACGTCGCTACCCTTTACAATATAATCTTTTTCAGAATGGAATAATTTATGGGCTTTAAGAGCCTGATTAACATGATGAACAACGGCCACATTACCATAATCATATAGATTATCCGTTTCTATCAATCCAGCGTTTTTAAGAACTTCTTCCAAATGCTCCATTCCCTCTTCGGTCAAGGATATACTGCGGCTCTTTTCGTCTACTTCATAATCTTCATCATTTAGCTCAGGGATGATTTTATCGATAGAAACATAAAGTTCGGATTTGTCTTCTGTGGGGCCGGAAATAATTAAGGGTGTTCTGGCTTCATCAATTAAAATACTGTCCACCTCATCGACAATAGCGAAATATGGGTCGCGCTGCGCCATCGCATCTTTATGAAATTTCATGTTATCGCGCAAATAATCGAACCCAAGCTCATTATTGGTCGCGTATGTAACATCACAGGCATAGGCTTCTTTGCGGTTTTGATCAGGGATATTGGGAATAATGCAACCAACGGTCATACCAAGAAAACGATAAACCTGCCCCATCCATTCGGCATCACGGCTGGCCAAATAATCATTGACGGTGACGATGTGAACACCTTTTCCGGGTAAGGCATTTAAATAACCTGCCAAGGTGGAAACGAGTGTTTTACCCTCACCCGTTTTCATTTCTGAGATTTGGCCTTCATGAAGAACGATACCACCGATAAGTTGAACATCATAATGGCGTTGTCCTAAGGTACGAATAGCCGCTTCTCGTACAACTGCGAAGGCTTCTACGAGAAGATTGTCAAGCTTTTCACCTTTTTCGAGACGCTCTCGGAATTCAGCCGTTTTACCTTTTAGTTCGTCATCACTAAGGGCTTGAATTTCGGGTTCTAGGGCGTTGATTGCTTTGATGCGTGGCTCAAGGCTTTTAAGATATCTTTCGTTTGATGTACCAAAAATCTTTTTGGCAATATTCGAAAATCCCAGCATTATTTTTTCCCATGCGGTCGCGTGTTTTTGCTAACCGTTCATTTTTAATCAATATATATGAGTAGCAGACATAAGATTGTCCGTGCCATCTGTCAATGTTTGATGGATATAATAGTGAAATTTTTAAGAGAAAATATGGACATAGCGTTATTTCAAGGCCTATATAAGGAATAAATTCATAATCCTTAATAATTGACGGTATTTAATATGACCAAAAAGTCTCCATTAGCCCCTACTCATATTCCGACTCTACCCGAACTTGACGGTGTCCTAATAGGTACGGCTGCAACGGAAATGAAATATAAAGGACGAGACGATTTATTGTTAATTTCTATCCCTGACGGAGCAGTAATTGCAGGCGTGTTTACTACATCTAAATGTTTTTCTGCGCCGGTTGGCTGGTGTAGAGATATAGTATCGAAAAATAAAAAAGCAAAAGCATTGCTTGTTAATGCGGGCAATGCCAATGCTTTTACAGGTACGGCGGGTGATAACGCCATGTTTTCGACGATTAAAGCCGTTGCGGATGAGCTTAATTGCGAAGAAGAAGAAGTTTATGTCGCTTCAACAGGTGTGATAGGTGAGGTGCTTGATGAAAAGCGGATCATTGCGCATATTGGAGATACAAGTCAAAATTTAGCGAAAAACAACTGGAATACTGCTGCTAAAGCCATTTTGACAACGGATACATTTGCGAAACTTTCAACAAAAACGGCAATGATTGGTGATCAAAAGGTTACGATCAATGGTATTACTAAGGGTTCCGGAATGATTGCCCCTGACATGGCGACAATGTTAGGCTTTATTTTCACTGATGCGGCGATTGAACAAGATGTCCTACAGATGCTTTTAAAAGAAACATGTGATGAAAGCTTCAATAGTATTACCGTAGATAGTGATACTTCGACCTCAGATACCGTTTTACTTTTTGCAACGGGTAAAGAAAACCCTATCAATGACATTGCGGATGAAAGATTAAATGATTTTAAGAAAAAGCTTACCGAACTAATGCTTGATCTCTCTCATCAAATTGTTCGCGACGGCGAAGGCGCCAGTAAATTTATTAGCATTAACGTAACCGGCGCGGAAAATGATAGTGCAGCCAAAAAAATCGCGTTAAGCATCGCGAATTCACCATTGGTAAAAACCGCGATAGCAGGAGAAGACGCAAATTGGGGGCGTATTGTAATGGCGGTGGGTAAAGCAGGTGAAAAAGCGGATCGTGATAAATTGAATATTACTATCGGTGGGCAAAAAGTAACTGAAAGCGGCATGGCCGTGGACGGATATGATGAAGACTATTGTACGTCGCACCTAAAAGGACAGGAAATTGATATCGCTTTAGATGTCGGTATCGCGAGGGGTCAATCGACCGTGTGGACGTGTGATCTAACCCATGAATATATTACCATCAATGCAGATTATAGAAGTTAGGAAAGCTTATGAATGAATTTTGTCCTGACCCTCCTGGTGGATGGCCGACAGATCCGGTAAAACTTATTACGGTTTCGGCTGTCGTAATGGTTGATGTAGACGGAAGAATACTAATTGCGCAACGCCCCGAAGGCAAAAATATGGCGGGTCTTTGGGAATTTCCTGGGGGTAAAATTGAACCGGGCGAAACGCCTGAACGCGCTCTTATTAGAGAATTAAAAGAAGAATTGGGTATTGATACCACGGAAAGTTGTCTTGCCGCATTTACATTTGCATCACATCGTTACGATGATTTTCATTTATTGATGCCAGTTTTTCTATGCCGTAAGTGGGATGGATTTGTGACCGCTAAAGAGGGCCAAGCCTTGAAATGGGTCAAAATTAATGAACTTAAGGAGTATCCAATGCCGCCTGCGGATAAGCCACTGCTCGCGATGATCCGTGATTTTCTATGATGGTTCTTCGTTTTGGGTCGGTGGGGTTTTTCCAAGCGCGTCTTTTAAGGACATTTTCGCTGAACCGGGTTTCAATGGCTTTTGTTGGCTTTCATGGGGGGACCACCCTTGGAAATATAAAATATCGAATGTGACGGGAATTCTTCCGTCTTCATTGGCAAAGTCTTCGGAATAGATTTCCGCTACTCTCATCATATGTGCAGCGGTGGTCAGACCTTTATAACCTTTGATGAGTGCATTATTTTCGCCCATCCCCTTTAATTCTTTCATTAAAGCAAAGGCACTTGAATAGGCTACAGTTATACGTTCCGTATTGACGACAGGCAGAGTAAAGCCTGCACGCTGTAATAAACCGCCGGCGTCCCGAACGTCCATGAGTGGGGACGCATGCGGTCTAATGCCGCCTAATCGTTCAATATCCGCTTTCATCATAGAGGCGCGCAGTTCAAATAGTGTTTCTCCCCCGAGTGACGCCCCAATAAAAAGCCCATCTGGCTTAAGACTATTAAATATTTGCACTAATGCACCGGGTAAATCATTGATCCAATGCAGGTTTAAGGCGCAGAAAATAAGATCAAGGGAATTGTTTTTGACGGGAAGAAACTCTTCATCGGCTTGAATAACAGGTTTTTTTAATGCTGAAATTTTATGAAAAGATAAATCTTGATCAATCAACAAAGCATTATCAAAATATTTTTGCATGAGTTGGTGATGCCCACCAATGTTGAGAACTTTACGGAAGTCCCTTTTGATGTCATCAAGATTATCGAGAAGCCTTTCTGTGACCTCTTTAAGCAAAAAGGCGTGATTTTCAAATTGACCAGCCGTTTTATCACGCCTTAACCTCAAAAGGTCGCGATTAAATATTGTTGCGTCCATATTGGGTGATTTAAATTTTGACTTTTTCTTATCTGCTTTTTCGGTCATAGTACTTATATGGCATTTCTAAAGACAAACGAAAAGAAACAATTGTCTATGGGGGGAATAAAAAGAATTATTCCATACATTCACCGTACTGGCCAAATGGTATTAGATATTTTGTTACCGCCAAAATGCCTCAAATGCGGCTCTCGGGTTGTAGATGCTCATAATATATGTCCAGATTGTTGGAAAGATTTATATTTATTTCGGATCCGAAATGTGCGTGCTGTGGTTTCCCTTTTGGCAGCGAACTTGGAAATGATTATTCGGTTCTTGGTGAAACATTTTGTGCGGCATGCCAAAAATCCCCTCATTCGTTTGATAAGGCTAACGCCGCCCTCAGATATGATGATGAGAGCAGATCAATGATTTTAGGATTCAAACATCAAGACAGGACAGAATATACACAGTATTTTACCAAATTACTCTATCAAGCCGGATATGATTTCTGATATGATGCGAATATCCTTGTTCCGGTTCCTCTTCATAAAAAACGTCTTATAAGCAGGCGATATAATCAATCAGCGCTGCTTTCTGAGAGTTTGGCACGTAAAACAGGTCTTTTCCATTATCCAGAGGCGTTGGAGCGTATTAAAAATACTCCTCCTCAGCAAGGGAATCTGAAGAAAAGGTCTCAAAATGTTAAGGGGGTTTTTAAGGCCACGTTAGGTGTCGATTTAAAAGATAAAAATATCGTATTAGTTGATGATGTTTATACGACAGGATCAACCGCAGATAATTGTGCTAAAGCCCTGAAAAAAGCCGGTGCGAAGAAGGTCTATTTGTTAACAGTATTTCGTGTGATTTCGCCGGTTACTGCAAAATGATTTGTTTATGGTTGTAATCTAAAGAAGATGTCCTATATATCATTCAATTATTAAGCTTGAATGGAATTTACTTATGACTGATATTGTAATTTATACTCGCCCAGGATGTGGTTTTTGCTCAATGGCAAAACAACTATTAAACAGCAAAGGAAAAGAATTCCAAGAGTTTAACATTTGGTCAAAAGATGAATATAAAACGGAAATGGAAAAACGTAGCAACGGTGCGAGAACGGTGCCGCAAATTTTCATTAATGGCGATCACATTGGTGGCAGTGATGATCTATATGCATTAGACCGCGCCGGCCATCTTGATGCGCTGCTAAGTCAATAGTAATTCAGAAAAGGGTATGTTACCCCTAAGACATGGTGGAAAATCGACAAAAATTTAAAGTTGGCCTTGTGCAAATGACATCTAATGATGTCATTGCTGATAATGTTTCAATGGCTGAAACGCTTATCCGTGATGCGGCGTTAAAAGGCGCAGATTTTGTCTTAACCCCTGAAATGACAACACTATTGGATTTTGGCACCAAACAGGTGATGGAAAAAATTAGCGTTGAAGAAGATGATACATCGTGGCGTTATTTTGCGTCTCTTGCTAAAGAGCTTGAAATTTGGCTCCTGATTGGATCGATTGCCATAAAAAATGGTGATAAGGCTGCCAATAGATGCTTTCTTTTTTCGCCTGAGGGCGAGAAATGCGTAACATATGATAAAATTCATATGTTTGATGTGGATATCCCAGGGGATAAGGCTTACCGTGAATCAAACGCTTATCAAGCGGGCCAAGAGGCCGTCATTGCTCAATTGCCTTGGGGAAAAGTTGGCTTATCAATTTGTTATGACCTTCGCTTTCCCTATTTATACAGGATGCTTTCTAAGGCAGGGGCAACCATGTTAACGGTTCCTTCTGCGTTTACCTATGTTACTGGTAAAGCGCATTGGCAT
This sequence comes from Kordiimonadaceae bacterium UBA4441, assembly GCA_002390425.1. Lineage (GTDB taxonomy): Bacteria > Pseudomonadota > Alphaproteobacteria > Sphingomonadales > Emcibacteraceae > Pseudemcibacter. The sequence continues at coordinate 16,615 of DGPL01000058.1, forward strand.
ACATTGCTAAAAGCCAGAGCAATCGAAAATGGAGCCTATGTCTTTGCACCGGCGCAAGTTGGTGAACATAAAAACGGCAGAAAGACCTATGGACATTCGCTTGTGATTGACCCATGGGGCGAAGTTGTCTGTGATGGTGGCGATGGGGTTGGTGTCTCAATTGCGGAAATTGATATTGGAAAAGTGGATGAGGCAAGAAATCGCATTGCTTCTTTGACCCATGATCAAAAAGTTGTTATAAAGAAAACTTAGTAAAGAGTTGTCTTGAGTTTTAAAGTTGGCCAAATTGTATAAGCCATCATAAGTAGTTAGAAATATTATGATTTTATTTGATATCAAATGTAGTGACGGCCATATTTTTGAAGCGTGGTTTCAAAATAATGAAGCCTATGAGAAACAAGCAGAAGATCATCTGATTGAATGCCCGCTTTGCGGTTGCACAAAAATTTCAAAATCTTTAATGGCCCCAAACATTGCACCGACTCCTTCGTCTGACAAAGTTGGCTTGGAAGAGCTCAATATCAATGTAGATCAGCAGCGTGTTATGGTGAGCGCGCATTCCCCTGAGGACAGCCAAGTCAGTCCTGAAGATGTTAAACGTGCTTTAGATCATATGCATAATACGATGGCAAAATTCCGTCGACAGGTTGAAAAGTCGTGCGAATATGTTGGAAACAACTTTGCTGAAGAAGCCCGTAAAATTCACTATGGGGATAGTGAAAAGCGTGGCATTTATGGCGAGACAACTATTCGTGAGACAGAAGAGCTCATCGAAGAAGGGATCGATATCTTGCCTGTCCCGGGCTCTGATAAACTAGATAGCTAGTCCACTAAGGATCATTTATGAATAATGTTTCCAGTCTTCTCGGTGTAATATTCGCTGGAGGACAATCGAGGCGCATGGATGGCATTGATAAATACGGAATTTCGGTTGGTGGTAAAACACTTATAAATCATATTTCGGAACGTCTTTCTCCTCAGGTCACAAACCTCATCATTAATGCTCAGGATCCGAATATCCTTGAAGGATTTAAAGTTGTGCCTGATCAAGAAAGTCATCTTGGCCCCATTGGCGGTATTTATTCAGCCCTAAAATATGCCCTGGAAAATGATTATCGAAAAATAGTCACTGTACCTTGCGACACACCATTTATACCGTATGATTTTGTAGAAAAATTATTAGGAATTAAAGATAGCTCTTGTGTTATAGCCTGCTCAGGGGGCCGCCTTCATCCAGTTTTGGGGTTATGGGATGTATCGATCATAAATGACGTCAAGACGTCAATTGAAAGTGGTGAATATACTTTAATGAAATTGATAAAAAAGTTGGATTATATTGAATGTCGATGGACAGAAAACCCTGATCCATTTTTTAATATTAATACACGTGAAGATATAAAAGTCGCCGAAAGTCGTTTTATTTTATAATTCGATCTGCAATATCACTGACAATATTTAAGCCCTCTTTTCTCGCAAATGCGATAAGGGCAATACCAGACTGTTCAGCAAGAGAAAAGGCAAGACCCGTAGTCGCAGATACGGCGGCGACGATAGGAATTCCAAATAAAGCACATTTTTGAACCATTTCAAAGCTACAACGGCTTGTGATAAGTGCAAAACCATTTGAAGGGTCGATATTATTTCTGATTAAATGACCGATTAATTTATCCAGTGCATTATGCCTGCCGACGTCTTCTCTTATTGCGATAATATGACCCGTATGATCAGCAAAGGCAGCTGCATGAAGGGCGCCGGTTTCTTTATTTAAGTGTTGCTGCGATTTAAGTGAATTCATCGCGTTATGAATGAGGTTAGCATTGATTTTAAAATCGGAAGTAATTTTCGGCAAGTCCTTGATGGCATGCTCTAATTTATCAACCCCACAAAGACCGCACCCCGTGCGCCCGGAAAGGGTACGATTATATTTTTCAAGGCGGTAGAAGGCTTGCGCATTTATTTCAATGGCCGCAATTTTTCCTTTTGGTGCGTCTTTGATTTGCGAATAAATAATATCGCTTTCTTTTTCAATGATACCTTCTGTTAAGCTAAAACCATAAGAAAAATCTACTAAGTCAGATGGCGACGCCATCATTACGGCAAAGGTGACACAGTTATATTCAAGAACAACCGGAACTTCTTCTGTAAGTGGTCTATCCTCTTTAATCTCGCCACTCGGTGACCATAAGCGCATAGATTTAAAGTTGACTTTATCGCTCATTATTTTTAACCGCGAGTGCAACGTAATTGACAGAAAAATCATTGTTGCTCAATGACCAAGTTCCTCCTAATGGATTATAAACCATGCCTTGAATGATATTAATTGAAAAACCACTTTTTTTGGCATGCTCACAAAGCTCTGAAGGCTTTAAAAACTTTTGCCAGTCATGCGTACCAATCGGCAGCCACCTTAAAATATATTCTGCACCCGCTATGGCCATCACCCAAGATTTCATTGTCCGGTTTAATGTGGAGAGGGTCATACATCCATCTTTATTAAGTAGTTTATGGCAAGCATCTAAAAATGAAGCAATATCGGCCACATGTTCAATCACTTCCATATTGAGGATGACATCAAATTTCTCGCCTTGGTCGGCTAATTCTTCTGCGGTGATATGCCGATAATCAATATTTAATCCCATCTGTTTTGCATGGACACTCGCCGTTTTAATATTCTTTTCTGCCGCGTCCGCGCCAATTATTTCTGCGCCAAGTCGTGCAATCGGCTCACATAACAGTCCGCCACCACAACCAATATCAAGAATTCTTAAGCCCGCTAGTGGCTTCTCATCATTGGGATCTCTCTTAAAGTGGGCGCAAATCTGATCTCTTACAAATGCGATTCGCGTTGGATTTAATTTATGTAATGGTTTAAACGGTCCATTTGGGTCCCACCACGTTTCAGCCATCGATGAAAAATGTGCAATTTCATCAGGATTAACAGATTTAGCAGTACTTTGGGTATTTTCAGGTGCCATCTTGGCCTCTTTTGATAAAAAAACGAATAATTGCATAATATATACAAGTCCGCACTTGCTTCAAGCACCTATAAGCATATATGTAAGGCTCAGATTATTTTTTATGAAAAACTATAAGTTAAGAGAATTATTTTATGTCGCGAATTGTCATGAAATTTGGCGGAACCTCTGTTGCGGATTTAGATCGAATTCGAAATGTAGCAAACCGTGTTAAAAAAGAAGTAGACGCCGGAAATCAGGTTTCGGTATTTGTATCCGCAATGGCTGGTACAACGGACCGCTTGGTTGGTTACGTCGAGGGAATATCACCAATGCATGATGCCCGTGAATATGACACGGTTGTTTCGGCTGGGGAACAAATAACAGCAGGGCTGCTTGCCATCGCTTTGCAAGACATAGGTGTTCCTGCCCGTTCATGGCTTGGATGGCAAATCCCAATGAGAACCAACAAGGTTCATAGTGCGGCGCGCATTGAGGATATAGGTACTGAAGAACTTATAAGCCGAATGGAAGACGGAACTGTTTGTGTAATTGCAGGGTTTCAAGGGATATCAGAAGATAATCGTATTACCACGCTAGGTCGTGGCGGCTCTGACACGTCTGCTGTTGCATTAGCGGCGGCGGTAAATGCCGATAGATGTGATATTTATACTGATGTTGAGGGAGTTTATACGACGGATCCGCGAATTGTACCAAAAGCAAGAAAGCTCAACAAAATTACATATGAAGAAATGCTCGAAATGGCGTCTCTTGGCGCCAAGGTGCTTCAAACGCGCTCGGTTGCGATGGCGATGAGCCATGGTGTTCGGGTTCAAGTATTATCAAGTTTTACAAATAAACCAGGAACCATGGTTGTTGATGAGGAAGAAATTGTGGAAAATCAAGTTGTAAGCGGCATCACTTATGCCAAAAACGAAGCACAAGTGACGATTGTCGGTGTTAAGAATAAACCCGGCATTGCCAGCGATGTATTTACGCTTTTAGCAGACAATAATATTAATGTTGATATGATCATTCAAAATGAAACAGAGGACGGTCGTAAGACTGACCTAACATTTACGGTACCTGAAAATGATGTAGAAAAATCACAAGAAGCATTAAAAGCTGCATCGGATATTGAATTTAACAATGTGATCACGGATGAAAATGTTGTGAAAATTTCTGTTGTTGGTGTTGGTATGCGTTCTCATGCGGGTGTTGCAGCCACTATGTTTAAAACACTTGCTGATAAAGGCATTAACATTCAAGTGATTTCAACGTCTGAAATCAAAATCAGTGTTCTTATTGATGCTGAATATACTGAACTTGCGGTTCGGGCTCTTCATACAGCTTATGGACTTGATGTCGAATAAAATAAAACAATAAGAATAAAAATAAAGGGCGAGAAAATGAACACTGAAGGCTATGATAAACTAAAAAAACTATGGAAGCGTGGCACAGACTTTCTTGGTACTGAATATGCGATCATGGGCGGCGCCATGAGCTGGCTATCTGAAAGTAATTTGGTGAGCGCACTATCAAATGCTGGTGGCTTTGGTGTGATTGCTTGCGGGAGTATGACACCGGACCTTTTATCGGTGGTGATTGAAGAAACACACGCGAAAACTAAAAAACCTTTTGGCGTTAATTTAATTACCATGCATCCACAAATTGATGAACTTATTGATGTCACTTTGGCCCATAATGTAAAATATGTGGTCTTAGCTGGTGGTATTCCTTCTGGCGACTCTATTAAAAAGATTAAAGAGGGTGGCGCAAAGGTCATTTGTTTCGCTCCTGCTCTTATTCTGGCTAAAAAATTAATCCGCAGTGGTGTTGATGCCCTCGTCGTTGAGGGCTCTGAAGCCGGTGGGCATATTGGTCCTGTTTCTACATCTGTATTGGCGCAAGAAATACTTCCGCATATTAGTGATGTACCAATTTTCGTTGCTGGCGGCATTGGTCGCGGAGAAGTCATGGCGTCATATTTACAAATGGGTGCTTCAGGAGCACAGCTAGGAACAATGTTTGTTTGTGCGGAAGAATCAATCGCACATGAAAATTTCAAGAAAATGTTTATGCGCGGGAACGCTAGGGATGCGGTAACATCCGTTCAAATCGATAAACGTTTTCCGGTAATACCAGTTAGAGCATTAAAAAATTCTGCATCAATTGAATTTATGGACGTACAGCGCGAAGTGATAAATAAATATCAATCTGGCGAACTTGAAATGGAAGCGGCCCAACTTGAGATTGAACATTATTGGGCAGGCGCATTGAAAAGGGCCGTTATTGACGGAGACGTGGAAAATGGATCTGTCATGGCAGGACAAAGCGTCGGAATGGTGAAGAAAATTCAACCTGTTTCAGAAATACTCGAGAATCTGGTACAACAGGCAGCGAATCAACTGGCCTAGAAATAAAACAAGAGGAATAGCCAAATCAAGGAGGGCAATGTGACCCCCACTAAAAACGCACCGCGTCAATTAATGCGGCAGCTACATGAAATTATGGCAAGTGCGGACGATGCGGAAAAACGTCTGAACAGAGTTGTGCACCTTGTGGCCAGTAATATGGTCGCGGAGGTTTGCTCTGCCTATTTCATTCGTGGAGGAGATATTCTTGAGCTCTTTGCAACAGAAGGACTTAATGCAGAAGCGGTTCATCAAACACGATTAAGGGTGGGTGAAGGACTGGTTGGGCTGGTTGCTTCTATGGGGACATCATTAAATTTAAGTGATGCACAAAGCCATCCAAAATTTGCTTACCGACCAGAAACGGGGGAAGAAATTTATAAATCACTTATGGCCGTTCCTATTCTCAGGGCGGGTCGTGTGGTTGGTGTATTGGTCGTGCAAAATAAAATTAGTCGTCATTATTCTGAGGAAGAAGAAGAGGCCTTACAAACGGTTGCTATGGTGCTTGCCGAGCTTGTGGTGAGTGGTGACCTGATCACGTCGCCAGATGAAGATGATGCTTTAGATAAAGCGGCAATTACACGTTACTCGGGTAAAGTCTTTGCTGAAGGCTTAGCTGAAGGCGTGGCCGTAATGCATGAACCGCGCGCAGAAATTATTCAGCATTTATCGGAAGATTATGATCATCAAAAAGAAAGACTGGCAACGGGCTTTGATAATTTAAATAAGCAACTCGATGAAATTATGTCCGCGGAAGATATTATTCATCACGGAGAACATAGAGAAATTCTTGATGTTTATAAATTGTTTGCCCGCGATAAAGGCTGGCGTATCAAGATTGAGAATGCCATTGAAAGCGGATTAACGGCAGAAGCGGCCGTAGAGAAAATTCAAATCGAAAACCGCTTTAGAATGATGAAAACCGATGACCCTTATCTTCGTGAACGCCTTAGCGATCTTGATGATCTGGCCAATAGATTAATTCGACATTTAATGGGTAAAGCCGGTACGGCAGCAGAAAAAACACTGCCTGATGATGCAATCGTAATTGCCGAAAATATGGGACCCGCAGAATTATTAGATTATGACCGGGATAAATTACAGGCCGTTATCCTTCAAAATGGCGCTTCTACATCACACGTTGCAATTGTGGCTCGTGCACTTGGTGTTCCAATGATAGGTCAAGTGGATAAAGGTCTTCTTGATATTGATGAAGGTGTCCGTTTAATTGTTCATGGATTAGACGGTGAAATATTTGTTTCGCCACCTCCTGAGATTTTGGAAAGTTACCGTAATGCGATTGCTGACCGCGCAGAACTTCTCGCGTCCTACGAAGGCTTAAGAGACAGAAGAGCGGTCACAAAAGACGGCGTTGAAATTGATCTGGTTGTTAATGGCGGCCTTGCTATTGATATTGAAGGAATGCATAGGACGGGTGCAAGCGGTGTTGGACTTTTTAGAACTGAATTTCAATTTATGATTAGTGAAACTTTACCACGAATCAAGCCACAAGCAGAATTTTATAAATCGATTATCGAAGAAGCGAGAGGCAAACCTGTCACTTTTAGAACGCTTGATATAGGTGGTGATAAGGATGTCTCCTTTTTAAAGCGCGAAAAGGAAGATAACCCTGCGCTTGGCTGGAGGGCCATAAGAATAGCATTAGACCGTCCTGCATTATTAAGATATCAATTGCGCGCTCTTATTACCGCTTCTGCCGGCACTACTTTGCATGTGATGTTTCCAATGATAACAAATGTTGCAGAGTTTCAAAAGGCGCGCTCAATTCTTGATAAAGAATTAGAACGTCACCGCATAAATAATAGGGCCATGCCGTCTGACATTAAAGTTGGAACCATGCTGGAAGTACCAAGTTTGGTTTGGCAGTTAGACCATTTATTGCCTCTGGTTGATTTTATCTCCATCGGCAGCAACGATCTGATGCAATTCTTTTATGCGGGCGATCGGAACAACCCTAAACTCAATAATCGCTATGACACGATTGCGCCTCCCGCTTTAAATATGCTGAAATTCATTGTGGAAAAATGCGATCACTATAATGTTCCATTAACGCTTTGTGGCGAAATCGGCGGCAAAGCAATTGGCGCACTGGCCTTAATTGCACTTGGGTTTCGTCGACTTTCTGTTGCACCGGCCGCCATTGGCCCTGTCAAAATGATGATTCGTAGTCTTGATTTATCAATGGCTGAGCCTTTTGTTGAAGGATTGCTGAGTCGTTCTGACCATAGCGTTCGAGCAGCCCTTGAGGACTTCGCACGCGCCAATAACATCAAAATTTGATGATTCAAGGCCATTTTTCCCTATATTTACCGTAAGTTGCACTTTTTTGTTGACTCATTGCATTAATATAATGTTGACTTTTATTCCTTGGGGAAATTGTGAGTATTCTGCGTAAAAAAAGTAATAGTTAGGGCCGTTTAACTAAATAATAATGATTTTTGGTTATGGTTAATACGTTAAGCCGCCGTATCCAAAATTTTTTTACTAATAAATAAATTTAAATACGACCTAAAAAGCAGATATTACGGCAAATATTACAAAAGAGATGTTTTTGTGATCATGAAGCTGGGGATTAGAAGTGAATAAAATAAGTACAGATATTAAAGCCGAACAAGAATTAGAAAGTGTTGGCAAAATTATAAAAAAAGCTCGGCAAGAGCATTCGGTTCGTAATCTGAATACTATTGCAGAAGAGCTGTGCATTAGACCACATTTATTAGAAGCACTAGAGCAAGGTAATTTTAACTCTTTTCCGGCTGCTTGCTATGCAACTGGTTTTCTTAGAAACTATGCAACATTTCTTGGATTAGATACTGCGGATATTATTGCAAAGTATGAAGCTGAATATGCCGGCTCAAAAGAGAGCGTCGTTTTGAGTTTTCCAGAAGCGGATCATCAAAATGATTTTCCCATTAAAAGAATGGCGGGCGTTGCGTCCTTATGCATTGCAATTTTCGCAGGCGTTTGGGTTACAAATAATAGCTTGGATGCTGAGGAAGCAACGGATGTTATAGTCAAGACAACGACAAAACCAACACTTGTTGTGGAAGAAATGCCAGAGAAAAAAATAGCCGTTCAAGAAGTCTCTGCGAAAGCACCAATTGCTGAAAAAGAAAATATGGTTATTGCTGCGCCTGCAATGGGCGGTGCCATCAGTTTTCAAGCAAATGATGATGTATGGGTTCGCATTTCTTCTGAAGATGGCGAAACAGTAATTGAAAAACTCATGACGAAGGGGGAAAGTCTCATTCCACCTGATCAATCCGGTTTAATGTTAATGACAAATAATGCTGGCGCTCTTACCGTATCTTTGGGCGATAATATTGTTAAAAGTCTTGGATTAGAAGGACAAATTCTTGAGAATGTGGCCTTAATTCAGGAAAAATTGATAGAATTATCCATGCTGAGATAATAAAAGTTCATATTTAGCACATAAAGTAATTTCAAATCTCCTCTATCCTTGGTATTAAAGAGCCAATAGATCTAGAGGAGATTTTTTTATGCCTCCAGTAACAATTAAGGTTTGAATATGAGCATACGTCCTTACCGAGATATTATCAGAAGGAAATGTCGACAAATAATGGTGGGCGATATTCCTGTTGGCGGTGATGCGCCTATATCGGTTCAGTCGATGACCAATACATTGACTACTGATGTGAAGGCAACAATTGCTCAAATCCATGCTCTTGAAGAAGCCGGTGCCGATATTGTAAGGGTTTCCTGTCCTGATGAAGCGTCGACCAAAGCTTTAAAAGAAATTATTGATAACGTATCTGTCCCGATTGTTGCGGACATCCACTTTCATTATAAGCGCGGTATTGAGGCCGCAGAGGCTGGCGCCGCTTGCTTACGCATTAATCCTGGTAATATCGGTAATGAAGAACGCGTTCGTGAAGTCGTTAGGGCGGCAAAAGATCATAACTGTTCTATGCGGATCGGTGTAAATGCGGGATCACTTGAAAAACATTTACTTGAAAAATATGGCGAACCCTGCCCTGATGCCATGGTTGAAAGCGCACTCGAACATGCGCGTATTTTAGAAGATAATGACTTCTTTGAATTTAAAATTAGTGTGAAAGCATCTGATGTCTTTTTAGCCGTTGCCGCGTATCAAGGTTTAGCGGAAGCCTGTGATTACCCTCTTCATGTGGGTGTGACGGAAGCGGGCGGGCTTCGTGCGGGTACCGTAAAATCTTCTATTGGTATGGGTATGCTTCTATGGTCCGGTATTGGGGATACGATCCGTGTCTCTTTGTCAGCTGATCCCGTTGAAGAAATCAAAGTTGGTTTTGATATGTTAAAAAGCCTAGACTTGCGTCACCGAGGCGTAAGAATTATTTCTTGCCCTTCTTGTGCACGCCAAGCGTATGATGTGATCAAAACGGTTGAAAAACTAGAAAAACGCCTAGATCATATATCCACGCCAATGTCGCTTAGCATTATTGGTTGTGTAGTTAATGGTCCTGGTGAGGCCAAAGAAACTGATATCGGTCTGACGGGTGGCGGAAACGGAAATCATATGGTTTATTTAAACGGTATGACCGATCATAAGATTGACGACGACAATATTATTGATCATATTGTTGAGCTGGTAGAGGCTAAAGCTGTCGAACTTGAAAAAGAAGCCGTTAGTGGACAACCTTCATAGAAAAATTTAGGAGATAAAAAGTGGCGCGGCTCCAACCTGTGCGGGGAACACACGATATACTTGGCGAAAAAGCCATTCGCTTTCGCACAATTTTTGAAATTTTCAAAAATGTGGCGGAACGATATTCGCATCAAGAAATTGATACGCCTATTTTTGAATTTACAGAAACGTTTAAACGTACCCTAGGGGATACGTCAGATGTTGTTACAAAAGAAATGTATACGTTTGAAGACCGCGGCGGAGAACAAATCACACTACGTCCTGAATATACCGCGGGAATAGCGCGTGCCTTTATATCAAACGGTCTTCAACAATCGACGCCGTGCAAATTTTACAGCTTTGGCCCTATTTTTCGTTATGAACGCCCGCAAAAAGGACGCATGCGTCAATTTCATCAAATGGATTTGGAAATTCTTGGTGTAGAAGAGCCGCAAGCCGATATTGAAGTTTTGGCAGTTGCTGCCGATTTTTTAAATGACTTGGGCATAGGAAAGCATATTACCCTTGAATTAAATAGCCTTGGGGACCCTGAAAGCCGTTCAGATTATAGAGATGCCTTGGTCCATTATTTTACCGGACATAAAGGAAAGCTCAGCGAAGATAGCCTTAAACGGTTGGAAAAAAACCCTATGCGCATTCTCGATAGTAAGGATGATGGGGACCGGGAATTGATTAAAGATGCGCCGCGCATTGCTGATTTTTATAATCAATCGACAAAAGATTTTTTCAAAATGGTCATTGATGGCGTTGAAGCGCTTGATATTAAGTATGTGATTAATGATCGGCTTGTGCGTGGCCTTGATTATTATTGTCATACCGCTTTTGAATTTACGACGGATCAGCTCGGCGCCCAGGGTACCGTCCTTGCGGGGGGTAGATATGATGGTCTAATGGAAATGATGGGTGGACCAAAAACGGCCGGTATTGGATGGGCCGCTGGTATGGAAAGGCTCGCGGAACTGATTGCTGATGATCTTTTAATTAAACAAAACCGTCCCGTTGTCGTAACACCTGTTGGCGCAGAAGCACAAATCCCCGCCATGAAACTTGCTCATGATTTGCGTGTTGCAGGTATTGTGGTTGATATGGCTTATAAGGGGAATGTTGGCAAAAGAATGAAACGTGCCAATAAGCAAAATGCCTCTTTTGCAGTGTTGCTCGGTGAAGAAGAAATGGCCCGGGGCGTTGCAATGGTTAAAAACCTTGACCAAGGCTCGCAAGAAGAAGTCTCATTAAGTCAGATCTCTGACTATTTAAAAGGAAAAGGCTAATGATTCCACGCGAAAGACTGGATCAATTTATCACGCGTCACGAAGAACTGGAACATTTGATGTCCAGTGGTGAGGAGCTGTCTTCTGATGAGTTTGTAAAAATATCGCGTGAATATGGTGAATTAACGCCAGTCGTTAAAAAAGCGAAGGATTATATGGCGGCCATTCAAGAGCTTGAGGATCTTGAAGAAATGCTTGGTTCTGAAGAAACGGACGCTGAAATGAAAGAGCTCGCAGAAATGGAGCTTCAAGAATTAAAAGAAAACATGCCTGAAATGGAGCATCAAGTTCAGTTGATGTTGCTGCCTAAAGATGTTGATGATGAAAAAAATGCCATGCTTGAAATTAGAGCCGGCACTGGTGGTGATGAAGCGGCCCTTTTCGCTGGCGACCTTTATCGAATGTATCAAAAGTATGCGGCCATCGAAGGGTGGCGTTTTGAAACCGTTAGCTCTTCATCGAGTGACGCGGGTGGGTTTAAAGAGGTCGTTGTTTCAGTGAGTGGTTCAGGTGTCTTCGCTAAGCTTAAATATGAAGCAGGCGGTCATAGAGTTCAGCGTGTTCCTGATACGGAAACGCAAGGAAGAATTCATACGTCTGCGGCTACCGTTGCCGTTATGCCTGAGGTGGAAGAGATTGATATCAAACTTGAAGATAAAGATCTAAGAATTGATATTTTCCGGGCTAGTGGACCAGGCGGTCAAAGTGTGAACACAACGGACAGTGCCGTACGTATTGTGCACATTCCCACAGGAATTACCGTGCAACAACAAGATGAAAAATCACAGCATAAGAATAAAGCCAAGGCGATGAAAGTTTTGATGTCACGTGTTTATGCTGCTGAAAAAGAAGCTAGAGACGCCGAAAGGTCCGCTGACCGGAAAGATCAAATTGGATCTGGCGACCGATCAGCACGTATTAGAACGTATAATTTCCCGCAAGGGCGTATGACGGATCACCGTATCAATCTTACGCTCTATAAATTAGACAGTATTCTTGCTGGCGAGGGTTTAGAAGAAGTTATAACCTCATTAATTACTGAGAACCAAGCAGCACAATTAGCCGCTATGGAAGGCTAATGTGGATACGCTCGCTACGCTTAGAAAGAAAATCGAAGCTAGATTAAGAAAAAAAGGCATTGAAGAAGCGCCTCTAGATGCACGCCTTCTAATTTCTCATATTATCCCCGTAACTGAAATAGATTTCGCTATTAATGCTGATCAGACAGTGAGTAATGAGCAGCAGAACTTAATTGATATACTCGTACAGAAACGAGAAAAACGCATTCCTATGTCGCAAATATTTGGAGAGAAGGAGTTTTGGAGCTTAAGCTTTAAAGTGACAAGAGACACTCTAACACCAAGACCTGATAGCGAAACACTTATTGAAGTCGCTTTAAATGAATTTGAAGATAAGAATGCTACTCTCTCAATCCTTGATCTAGGAACAGGGAGTGGGTGTTTATTATTAACATTATTATCGGAACTCAAGAATGCGACAGGTTTAGGAATAGATGTTTCAACCAGTGCAATAAAAGTTGCTAATGAGAATGCAACAAATTTATCTTTGAATAATCGGGCCACTTTTTTGAAGAGCGATTGGTTTGAAAAATTATCTAAAACAAAAAAATTTGATCTTATAATTGCGAACCCTCCTTATATTGGACTCAATGAAAAACCTGAACTTACCCCCGAGGTTTGTGAACATGAACCCTATAGCGCATTATTTGCTGGCGAAGAGGGTTTAGATGACTATCGCATAATCGCGGCGGATATTTCCAGCTATATGTCGGAAAAATCAATAATAATATTAGAAATTGGCTATAGACAATCGAGCGCAGTGA
>DGPL01000051.1 GCA_002390425.1 Kordiimonadaceae bacterium UBA4441
GTTTAAGTGTAATGGCTCTTTCCCTATCTTTTCTTTCAAGGGCGTATCTCGCTGGAATAGAACCAAATGCATAGGCAATAGCGCGTTGCCCCGCTGTTTCATATTCTATGATATCTAACGCTGCCAATTCTTTTTCATTTCTATTCCCTATTGATCAGTGTCCAAGATAAACATAACAAAATTAGTTTTATATATAAAACATACGTTGTTATGTAAAACTCTTGTTATTATAGATTAATATTACTTAAGAGCAAGAAATTTGATGAAGGGTAAATTGAGTATTTAAAATCAAGCAAGAAACAATTAAAAATACTTATTTTCCGCGCAATTTACGTATAAATTCTACAAAACCTGAAACTTCAGCCTCATATTCTATTTGCGCAAGATTTGAACCATCAAGTATTCTATCTAAGCTGTAATTCGGAGTGTCATAATATATTAGTCTCGGCTCACAGGTTGTAGCCGTCTTTACACCTGTTTTCTCAAAAACGGGCCAATGGTTCTCGCTCCATACACCACTAGGGTAACAAAAATGCGTTTGTGTTTTAGGCAGATACGGATCAATTTTAGCACGGTTCTTTTCAATCTCTTCTATGGCAGCATCTTCATTTTCAGGGAAAGTGTGCCGATGTGTATGAAGTTGAATATCCATGCCTTTATTTACTAACTGATCAATCTCTTCAAACTTAATTAAATTTAATAATCGTTCACTATTTAAGGCGAAATAATCTATATTTAATAATTCAGCTAAAGCTTTTAATAGATCAATTCTTTCTTCTTCAGTTTTGAATTTACTGCCGTGTTTAATAATATTATTTAAATTCTCGTCACTAATGCCACCAGTGACACCTTGTATATTTAAAGCACTTAAGTCTGCATTATTATTAGATTTATAAAACATATATTGAGCAGCCAACATAAAGATCGGGCAATCTTTATCACAATAATAAGATGTAAGATAAAGGGTCGATGGAAGATTATATTTCGCTAAAACATCATTCGCTACCTTCAGAGTGCTGTAAAAGCCATCATCAATAGTTATAACAACTGCATCATCAGGGAAGTTTTGCTCTTGTTTATGATGATAAAAATCATCCAGAGAAATAACATTATATTGCTTGTCTTGCAGATATTTCATACGCATATCAAATGTATGCTTTTCAATAAAAAGTTTTGGTCTAAAAAGATGTTCGTCTTTTAACGTGAAACCGTGATAGCAAAGTATACGCGGATTCTTTTTGTAGCTCCTACGGGCAAGCCAAAAAAGACCCAAACATTTACATACATAAAAGAAAAATAATTTTAGTTTATATTTAATGCTACTTTCCTTTAATTCTTTTGACCGCTTACTAAAGCAGCGTATCTAATACTGTATTTATATTTTTCTAACAAAAAAATAACCGAGGCTAATATAACCTCGGTTATTTAAATAAAGTTTAACAAGATTTATTTCATCAATTCTATTGCTTGATCCAATTGATCACAATATGCATTCAAAACTTCCGCAAGCTTTGCCATTTGCTCTTGTGTCTCTTGCCATTTGTATTCTTCTATACCTTCACGTACACCCGGTAATGTTTTTACACCATACCCAGTATAATATCCTGGTGCATAAACATGATGGCGATACCATGGGCGACGTGGAAGACCTTCAGGACGAGTAAGCTTGCTTTCAATTTGATACATCATTTTATCTAATCTATTCACATCTCTATTTGATAAATTATATCCATTCTCACTCATCGCCTGATAAGCAGTATCAAATGATTCTGCAGAATTTCTCAACCGCTCAACGGCATTTTGCATGGGAGAGAAATTAATATATGGCACCTCTTCTCTTAGGTCTGGCTCCTGAAATGCTTCGCGGATATTTGCTGCCGCTTTATAATATCCTGACTTAACAAGCATATTATGCCTTGAAACATCATCTCTCGTTTTATCCATGGCCACCGTCATTTCATCTGCATATTCACTAACCGTACGGGCAAAGTTACCAAACTGAAATGGTAAAACATCTGCATTTGCAAGGCGTGTTGCGATACGGCTGGTTACTGAGCCCAAGGCATGAGTATAATGAAATCCTGGATCTCGGAATGTAGAATAATAATAATAACTATCATAATTCGTATGATAAGAGCCGCCATTAAATTCACCACCATATCCAACATTTATTGCTGGAATGCCAAGATGCTGGAAAAAGCCTGAATAATCAGAACCGGAACCCAATGCGCTTAAGTAATAGTGGCTTGATTTTTCTGCACGTGACCGTGTCATACTATTCGACGACATTAGATTACGCGCACGAATACGTTCTGCAGAACTTATCCCTTGAATAGGATCGATAACTGAATGCGCGATTTGACTGAAAAATGTTTCAAGCGTGTGTGAGCCACCGGCATTAAGAAACCCGGCCCCATTGCCATCAGTATTAATATAAGCAACAACTTTGTCATTTAGTTCTTTCGCATGATCTTCGACCCATTCAACGGAACCCATCAAGCCTTGCTCTTCAGCACCCCAAGCAGCAAAAACAATAGTTCGCTTAGGTTTCCAACCTGTTTCTTTTGCAATTTCCGATAAAATACGTGCTTCTTCCATTTCGACTACTAATCCAGAAACAGGATCGGCTGCACCATGCACCCAAGCATCATGATGGTTTCCACGGATCACCCATTGATCTGGGAAATCTGAACCTTCCATTTTTGCGATTACATTGTAAGTCGATACAACATCCCAATTAAATTCTAACTTCAAATGAAGTTTTGCTGGGCCAGGCCCCATGTGATATGTGATCGGCAAACCACCCCACCATCTTCTCGGCGCCACTGGTCCCTCAAGGGCATCAAGAATAGGTTGTGCATCTTCATAAGAAATCGGAAGAGTAGGTATTCCAACAAATATTTCTACTTCATCCAGCTCAAGTCTCTTAGCGTCTTTTGTAGCAGCAATATAAGGTGTTAGTGGATCCCCTGGTCGTGTCGGCAAATCCATAATCGATCCACGCTGTGCTCCCGATGGATGTTTCCATGCCCCTTTCGGATAAACTTCACCTTGAGAATAACCATCATCAGCAGGATCAGAATAAATAAGGGCACCAATTGCGCCTTTCTCTTCTGCCATTTTAGGCTTAATTCCGCGCCATGATCCCCCGTATTTCGCAATAATAATTTTACCTTTTACATCAATACCACGACGTTCTAAATCTTCATAATCTTCACGAAGACCTTGGTTTACAAATACCACCTCTGCTGTCACATCGCCATCTGGTGAAAATGAATGATAAATCGGTAAACGATCTTCTTGTCCTGAAGTTGGATCTTCAATCACACTATCTTCTTTAAGTTTCGCAGTCCACTTTGTCGGCTCAACCAATTCAACAACACGCACTTTTGGTGTAGGCATCAAAACATCATATGCCTTAATTTCGGTATCATAACCCCATTCGCTAAACTTTCCGGCGATAAATTCTGCAACCTCTTTATCGAATGGCTGTCCCGTTGCATGAGGACGAGATGTCATATATTCCATCCATTCAGCCATATTTTGTTTATTGATACGTTTATCAATTTCTGCCTCTAAGGCATATTGGTTTTCACTATTATCTGGCGTAAAGCCATGAATAACTTCTGCGGCATTAACAACAACCGATGAGGCCGCAAACAAAGCCGCCATTTTAAAAATATTTGATAGTCCCATGAGGGGTTCTCCCGTCGTTTTATGATTTAAGGGTAAGAATCCTTTTAAAAGAGACTATGAAAAAACAGTATGCTTTGCAAGCATACCAGAAAACAAAAAAGGCCTGAGGAAAACTCAGGCCTTTTTAAAAGATTATTTAAGAAGTTTAATCGTCATCTTCTTCATCTAATTTCACCGGAACATGGGCATATTCGCCGCGACGGAATATAGACAGAAGAACCACAGAACGCCCAGCATTCTTTTGTGCTTCAACGCGTTCCTTGACGTCTTCAATAGATGAAACATCACGCTGTGTCACTTCAACAATGACATCACCACGATTTAAACGACGAAGACCTTCACGGCCGCTTCCATAATCGACAGCCGTAATTAGAACACCATTGATATCTTCATCAATGTCTAATCTTTCACGTGCTTCATCGTCGATTTCTGCAAGCGTTAGATCAAGAACGGTTTCTGTTTCAGAACTACCTTCACCGTCATCACCGGTCTCTTCTGCATCTTCATCGCTACTTTCATCAAGTTCATCGATAGTAATGCGAAGCGTTTTTCTTTTGCCATCACGAAGCACAACCATATCAACAGTACTGCCAATTTCTGTGTTTGCAACTGTACTCGTAAGATCGCGCATTTCTTTAACTTCGGCACCATCAAATTCAACAATGATATCACCAAATTCAACACCGGCGCGCTCAGATGGACTATCTTCTTCAACGCTATTGACAAGAGCGCCATTGGAATTATCAAGACCGAGACTTTCCGCGATTTCATCAGACACTTCCGTAATGCGAACACCAATTCGGCCACGTTTTGTGCGTCCAAATTCGCGAAGCTGTTCAATGATTACTTGTGCTTGTGTTGAAGGTACCGCAAAGCCAATTCCAATGTTGCCGCCACTTTGTGAAAAGATCGCCGTATTAATACCGATGACTTCACCATTCATATTAAACATTGGGCCACCACTGTTCCCGCGGTTAATCGCCGCGTCCGTTTGGATATAACGATCATATGGTCCTGAATTAATGTTTCTGTTTTTCGCAGAGATAATGCCTGCCGTAACGGATCCTTCTTGACCAAACGGATTACCAATTGCCAATACCCAATCACCAACACGGGATTTTGTATCATCGCCAAACTTGACGAATGGAAGTGGCTCATCGCTTTCTACTTTAAGAACGGCAAGATCAACTTTATCGTCTTTTCCGATTAATTCGGCTTCCAGTTCAGTGCCATCCTGCAATTTAATTGAAATTTCATCAGCATCATCGATCACATGATTGTTGGTTACAATAATGCCCTCTGCTGCAATTATAAAGCCTGACCCTAGCGAGCGCCGTTGTTGCACTCGTGGACGACTATTACGGCTTTCACCTTCATCGTCATTTTCCGCACCAGGTGGTGAAAATCTTTTGAAAAAATCTTCGAAGGGCGACCCTGGTGGAAAACCGCCACCACGCCTGCGGTTTCTGTCTACTCTGATATTCTGAGTGGTATATACATTCACCACAGCAGGTTTTAATTCTTCAGCAAGATCGGCAAAACTGCCGGGTGTCCCTTGAGCAAACGTTAATGAAGGCGAGGCAACCATATAAAACAATACGATAATTGCGCCTGATAATTTCTTACTTATTTTCATCATCTTCATTCCTGATAGCTTTAATTTCTTATTATTAATAATTTTAATTCATTCATTTTCATTGTAAGGGCAATTATGACCAAATTACGAACTTTATACGCCCTTGATACGTATTTGGTCTTATAAAACCGTCACTTTATCAAATAAATTATCACCACACCTAAAATGGCAGCGATCAAACCCACTTGTCTAAGTGATGTTTCCGGTTGCTCAAGTGCAGCCGCCATCATCTTTTTCATAGATGTGGGAAAGAGGGCATATAAAAGACCCTCTATTACCAAAAGCAATCCGATCGCGACGATAATTTCCGTCATAAGGCGCGGCTACTGGCCTCCCATATTTTCAAAATACTTGAAAAATTCACTGTCCGGCGACAAGATCATCGATGTATCACCATTCTTCATAGAATTCTTATAAACTTCCATTGAACGATAAAAAGCGTAAAATTCTGCATCCTTATTATAAGCATCGGCATAAGTTTTTGAGGCAATGGCATCACCCTCACCACGTATTTTTTCACTATCACGAGTTGCTTCCGCTAATATTACCGTACGGTCACGTTCCGCTTTTGAAGTGATGCGTAATGCTTCTTCCTCACCGCGGGCTCGAACTTCACGCGCGACCTGATTACGATCAGCGATCATGCTTTGGAAAATTGGCGCACTGTTTTCTGGCGGAAGGTCCGTACGCTTGATACGCACATCAACAACTTTTATACCTAAGCCAGCGGCTTCTATAGTTACCGCATCTTGAATTGATCTTCTTAAATCTTCACGTTCACCACTCAAAGTATTTTGCAACAATTGGACACCGAAAACTTTACGCAGATTTGATTCTGCAATCGTCGACAATCTATTTTCTGCACCGCGTTCATTTACGACCGCTTGATATACGCGAAGTGGGTCTTCAATCATATATTCTGCAAATGCATCTACATTCATTCTTTTTTGATCAGCCGTAATTACCGTCATCTCCTGCATATCTAAAATTCGTATGCGACGATCAAAAAAGATTACATTTTGAATAAATGGAACTTTGAAATGAATTCCTGCTTCTCGAACGGTTTCTTTCCATTCACCAAATTCAAGCACGATGGCTTGTTCTGTTTCTTTAACCTGGAAAGTTGCCCCACCAAACAGTATCATACCAAAACCGAGAATTATAAGTGCAATAATTGCTTTCGTATTTTTCATCTTTTTGCTCCTATTGACCTGATGGATTGTTATTGGATGAAGGGCGATTTTTTTGCAATTCATTAAGAGGTAAATAAGGTACAACCCCGCTGCCACCATCACCATCAATCACAATCTTATTCGTACCCGAAAGAACTTGCTGCATCGTATCAAGATAGATACGACGACGGGTCACATCTTTGGCTTTAGAATATTCAGTTAAAATGGCCTCAAATCGTGATGCTTCCCCTTCCGCTTCAGCAATTACTTTAGATCTATATGCTTCTGCCTGTTGCAGCATTTTTGCTGCTTGGCCGCGCGCTTGAGGGACGATTTTATTTTGCTCTAACTCAGCAAGACTAATGCTACGATCTCTATCCGCAGTCGCTTTTTGTACATCATCAAAGGCATCAGAAAGCTCTTCTGGTGGTCTAACATCATCAAGTTTTACGCTGGTGATCTGAATGCCCGCTTTGTAGTCATCCAAAATCCCCTGTGATATTTCTCTCACTTCAATTTCTATGCCATCTTTATTGCTTGTCATCACTCTTTCGACTTCAGTTTTCGCAACAACGGCACGCATCGCACTTTCTGCAATTGATTTTACACTTAGTTGGGGATCATTTAAATTAAATTGATAATCCGCAACATCTTTAATGCGCCAAAATACTGTGAATTGTGCATCAACAATATTCTCATCACCGGTAAGCATTTGACGTTCTTTATGACCAATGGCTGTATTAGCAAAGCCAATTTGAATTGTACGTTCTTCTTGAACATTGGTAATTTCAACATTATCAACAGGATAAAACTGAAAATGAATTCCTGGCATAGTTTTTTCAACGAGCTTACCAAATCGAAGAACAACGGCTTCTTCACCAGCGTTTACAATATAAAAACAATTATAAAGCCAAAACACCGCGAGGCCGAGCAAAATAAGGGAAAAACCTTTGCCGCCGCCTATACTTTCTCCACTGCCGCCGCTACCGCCACCGCCAAATGCATTTTTAAACTTGTCCTGACCCTTACGGATTAGTTCATCGATATCAGGTGGCCCGTTACCACCACCGCCACCTTTTTTGGGGCCTTGACCCCATGGTCCACGATCGCCTCCGTTATTTTGCCACGACATTGAATGCTCCTTATGTGTTTTTTTTGAGGTTTTATGCATAATTAATGCACACTCCCCTTTAAAATAATTCGTTACTATCTTATATGCTAACAAGTGTCCCTCCGCAACGGTGGAACAATTTAATTTGTACTATAGGTAATATCGAAATGTCAGACGTCAAGCGTGAACAGCTTATTGAAGCCCTAAAAACAATAATAAATCCCATTTCTGGTAAAAATATCGTTGATTCAGGCATGGTACAAGGCTTAGTGATCAAAAATGGGGATATTGGCTATGCCCTAAATATCGATCCAAAAGATGTCGACGAAATGGAAAAATTACGTGAAAGCGCTGACCAGCTTCTGCATCAAATTTATGGTGTAAAAAAAGTCACCTCTGTTCTTACAGCGGAACGTAATGAAACGAACGAACCGCCAAAAAAAGGATTTGGTGAAAAAAGGGAATTTCAAGGTAAGCCGCAACAAAAACCATTTGGTGGCCATGGCACACCACCGCCCCAAGAAGGACCACAAGGTATACCTGGTGTTAAACACATAATTGCCGTTGCCAGCGGCAAAGGCGGTGTCGGAAAATCCACAACTTCGATTAATCTTGCACTCGCTTTTTCAAAACTAGGCCTTAAAGCTGGCATCTTTGATCTTGATATATATGGGCCAAGCGTGCCGCGTTTAATGGGTCTATCTGATGCGAGACCCGAGAGCCTTGATAACGGACAGATTACACCTTTAAAAAATCATGACTTAGTTAGTATGTCTATCGGTTACCTCATGGAAAAAGATGCGGCAACAATTTGGCGTGGCCCAATGGTTATGGGTGCCATCCAACAAATGGTTAGAGACGTAAAATGGGATCTCTTTAATCCTGTAGACGTTCTTATTCTTGATTTACCCCCTGGAACGGGGGATGCTCAACTTACTATGGTTCAAAACATTAAGCTTGATGGTGCCGTGATTGTATCGACACCTCAGGATCTTGCACTAATCGATGCCCGCAAAGCGATAACAATGTTTGAAAAAACAAACACACGCTGCTTTGGTATAATTGAAAATATGAGCTATTTTATTTGCCCGCATTGCGGCGAGCGTTCGGACATTTTCAGCCACGGCGGCGCCCATCAAACAGCCAATGAAAAAGGTATGGAGTTTTTAGGAGCCATTCCTCTTGATATGGAAATACGCGAAAGCGCAGATGCTGGAAACCCAATCGTTATCAGTAATCCTGAAAGTGAGTACACCAAAAGATACGTTGAAATCGCAGATAAAATTTTAGAAAAAATCTAGAAATGATAATCACGCCAATTACTTAGTCGAATGTGAACTAATATTTTCATATTGGTTTGGTAAGTTTTCTTCTATGAGATCAAACATCATATCAATATGATCATTATCATCATTGAGACATGGAATATAATCATAGCTTTCGCCGCCGGCTTCCATGAAATATTCCATATTTTCCACTTGAATTTCTTCAAGCGTCTCAAGGCAATCCGCCGAAAATCCGGGACACACAACGGCAACTTTTTTGATATTTTTTTCAGGCAGAGATTTTAAAACCTCATCAGTATATGGCTGTAGCCAAGGTTCTCTTCCAAATCGCGATTGAAATGTCGTTTTAATTTTTTCATCTTCTAACTTCAACTTCTGCTGTATGAGGCGTGTTGTCTGAACACAAAAACAATAATATGGATCACCCCGATCAAGATATTTTCTGGGAATGCCATGATAGGAAAAAAGTAATAAGTCAGGCATACCATTTTTGCTAACGTAATTAGAAATAGAAATAGCCATCGCATTAATATAGGAAGGTTCTAAATGATATCCACTGATAAACTTTAAGTCTGGTACCCAACGATAATTGATTAACTCTTTCGCTATCGCATCAAATGTTGATCCATTGGTGGCAGCACAATATTGTGGATATAAGGGCAAAACAATGATGTTACGTATATTTTGTTCGGTAAATGACTGCAACATACTTTTGATAGAAGGATTGCCATATCGCATCGCACAATCAACGACGATTTTATTCTCACCACATTTTTGGTCCACTTTTTTTTGCAAAGCTTTTGCTTGCCTTAATGTAATATCAAGAAGTGGTGAACCATCTTCGGTCCAAACGGTTTTATAAACTTTTGCCGAGGCTCGTGACCTAAGAGGCAGTATCACAAGGTTTAGGATAAACCACCAAATAACTCTCGGGACTTCAACAACACGCGGATCGCTCAAAAACTCTTTTAAATACCTTCTTAAGGCCTTTGGCGCAGGCGCATCAGGTGTCCCCAAATTGGTGATAATAACACCAGTTTTGGGAAGTTTTCCATCATGATTATAGTCTTTTTGACCAATAAACTTCATATTATTATTCTCTTTTCCCTAATTATATTATTACTGTCGTCATGCCCTGTTAGAAGAACTTATTCTATTCATAATGATTTAGTTTCTATCTTACAATGATCTAATTTACTAAAACGCCACTGTGCGAAAACTTTATAAATACCTTTAGTCATTTGATAAACTAGCGGTAATCCTACAAACTTCGCTAGCCAGCGCCAACCTCGTAATTGTTCCCAAATTAAAATAAATGCATCTACGCCATATACCATTTCTTTATCTGCATTAATTGCATGTAAGATTTTCAAACTATCAATATAAGAAATGTTATATTTTTCAAGAATATTCACATTTTGACTTATACCAAGCCATTTAATAGCCGTATCAGGAGTTTGTTTCTTATAATATTCGATTTCCCTCCGACATAGTGGACATCTATCGTCATAAAAAACATTTATCATTATAAAATCCTATCAAAAATAGTTTGAAAAATAAAACAGCATGGCCCACGAAGAGCCATGCTACTTATTATCTTAATAGTGAGGGAAATATACTATTAAGGCATAATAACTTTATCAATGACATGAATAACACCATTGCTTGTTTCGATGTCTGCTGTCACAACATTTGCACCGTCAATCATCACACCATTTGTTGCGTTGATATCTACTGTGCTTCCTTCTACGGTTGCTGGGCTTAGTTCTTTTCCTGCGATATCAGATGACATCACTTTGCCTGGTACAACATGATAAGTAAGAATTTTTACCAGTGTCGCTTTATTTTCTGGTTTAAGTAGGTTTTCCACTGTACCTGCTGGCAATGCTGCAAAAGCATCATCTGTTGGTGCGAAAACTGTGAAAGGACCGTCGCCTTTCAGTGTATCGACAAGACCTGCTGCTTGAACGGCAGCGACTAATGTATTGAATGACCCCGCAGAAACAGCAGTGTCAACGATGTCACTTTTCATTTGGGCGAAAGAAGGGGCGATCATGCTTAGACTCATGACAACAATGGCTGCAAGTTTTAAAATAGTTTTACGGAACATATCCGAACTCCTGATAAATAAGTTGTTTGATTAAAAGTATACTCTCTACGCCTCTTTCAAACAGGTAGATCATAATTATTTTGAAAAAATAACAACTTTTAGGATTTTTTATAATTATTCTAAAGAGTTAGAGAAGTTCTAAAATAGTTAAGGCAGCTCTGGCAAGTTCTTCTCTTGCGGGCACATCTTGCTCTTTGATGACATCAATATTTAAAGCAAAAGGATATATATTACCTTCACAATTAACCCAGCCTACCCACCAACCGATATCAGGATCAGGTGCAGAGGTAAGACCGCTCTTTGCATGAAGAGAGTAATTTTCAGTTTCTTCGATTAGAGTAATTTCCTTCACTTGCTTTTGATGTAATTTTAAAAAAGGAAGTTCTTCTTTTGCGAGTTTACCAAGGAAACTTATTTGTTCCACCGCACTAATTTCAAGGGGCCCGCCTAACCAAAATTGATCGACTTTATCACCCACTTTTCCGTTTCCATAATTCAATTTTGCCAACCCATTTTCCATGGCTTCAATACCAATTCGGCGTGATAAAGCTTGGTATATAGGAACATTCGATATTTTAATCGCGTCCCTAAGCGACATGTTTTTTTCCCATATTTTTAAATAGGCGGGTTTACCACCGTAAGGTAAAATTTCATCTACATTGGATACGGCACCAACTGAAAGTCCGATAAGTGTATGTGCGACTTTATAGCTACTTGCTGGAATAAATCTTTTCTTTGAACGTTCCCCGTTATGTCCAACATAGGTATTGTTTACGGGATCGAACAGTATGAATGTTCCTACCACACCCTTATCTGTAAAAAGCTTTGAAATTTCGGCATTTTCCTGAAATGATTGCGCAAATGATGTCACGCTCATCAACAGGTATAAAAAAAAGATTTTGATTTTCATCTATTAAAAGTGCTCTTCGAGTTTCTCAATAATTTCAGCAGCAGCTTCAGGAATATTAGTGCCCGGGCCAAAAATGGCTGCAACCCCTGCTTTATATAAATCATCATAATCTTGTTTAGGGATCACACCACCTGCGATCACCATAATGTCATCTGCACCCGCAGATTTCAAGGCCTCAATTAAGCTTGGTATTAATGTTTTATGTCCTGCGGCTTGCGAAGAAACACCAATAATATGCACGTCATTTTCTACGGCTTCTCTTGCTGTTTCCGCTGGCGTTTGAAATAGTGGCCCAATATCTACATCAAAACCTATGTCTGCAAAAGCGGTCGCGATTACTTTAGCACCTCGATCATGGCCATCCTGCCCCATTTTCGCAACTAATATTCGAGGACGACGGCCTACTTTTTCTTCAAAGGCTTCAATTTTTTTCTGTATCTTCACGTATTCTTTATCCCCTTGATAAGCACTACCGTATACCCCTGATATTGATTTTATATCGGCACGGTGGCGACCGAAAACATTTTCCATCGCATCAGAAATTTCGCCAAGTGTAGCACGTGCTCTCGCTGCTTCAATGGCTTTTTCAAGTAAATTTGCAGTACCGCTAGCCCCTTCTTTAAGAGCTTTAAGTGCTGCTTCGCATTTATCTTCTTCACGACTTTCTTTTATTTTTTTCAGCTTCTTAATTTGTGTTTTTCTAACGGCAACATTATCAATTTTTAAGATATTGATCTCACTTTCCTCTTTTAATCGATATTTATTAACGCCAACAACTGTCTCTTCTCCCTTATCAATGCGCGCTTGTTTTAATGCGGCCGCTTTTTCAATATTTAATTTTGGAAGTCCTTTTTGGACGGCTTTCGTCATGCCACCAACATCTTCAATTTCAGTGATAATTTTCCAAGCTTCTTGAACCAACTCATTGGTAATACTTTCAATATAATATGATCCCCCCAGTGGATCGACGACATTGGTTAGTCCTATTTCTTCTTGTAAAATAATCTGGGTATTTCTGGCAATTCGTGCACTATCATCAGTAGGTAAAGCAATTGCTTCATCAAATGCATTTGTATGAAGGGACTGCGTTCCGCCTAATGTGGCGGCCATGGCCTCAACGGTTGTGCGAATAACATTATTATATGGATCTTTTTCTGTAAGGCTTGCGCCTGACGTCTGGCAATGAGTGCGTAACATCATACTTTTTGGATTTTTAGCCCCGAAATTTTCCATGATTTGTGCCCAGATGGTTCGCGCCGCCCTTAACTTTGCCACTTCCATAAAGAAATTCATTCCGATTGCAAAAAAGAAACTTAATCGTGGTGCAAAATCATCGATATCCAATCCACTTTTCATGGCAATTCGCACATATTCCATACCATCAGCAAGTGTATATGCTAACTCCTGTAGTTGTGTGGCACCGGCTTCTTGCATATGATAACCAGAGATAGAAATACTATTATATTTCGGCATTTCTTTTGAAGTAAACTCGATTATATCACCGACAATACGCATACTTGGCTCAGGCGGATATATATAAGTATTACGTACCATGAATTCTTTTAAAATATCATTTTGAATTGTGCCGCTTAATTTATCTTTTGAAACGCCCTGCTCTTCAGCAGCAACAATATAAAATGCAAGGCATGGAATAACGGCACCATTCATCGTCATGGATACAGACATTTTATCAAGCGGAATACCATCGAAGAGAATTTTCATATCTTCAACGCTGTCGATTGCCACACCGGCTTTCCCGACATCGCCTTCGACGCGTTCATGGTCACTGTCATAGCCACGATGGGTCGCAAGGTCAAAGGCAACCGAAAGGCCCATTTGTCCAGCTTCTAAATTACGGTGGTAAAAAGCATTGCTTTCTTCGGCCGTCGAAAAGCCGGCATACTGTCGAATTGTCCAAGGACGTCCAGCATACATACTTCCTCTAACCCCACGAGTGAACGGGAAAAAACCTGGTAGATTTTCACAGTGTGGAATATCTTTAACGTCATCGGCTGTATAAAGTGGTTTTACATCAATACCTTCTGGTGTATGCCATGTTAAATCCTCAAAAGATTTATTGCGCAATTCACCGGAAACCAGCTTTCGCCAATCATCAATTGTTTCTGGTTTTTTATCCAACAATACATCCCTTCCAAATAAATGTTACCGATGAGTAGCATTTTATAGACAATTCTATATTATCGCAAGGACATAGATCACTATCTGCTATATGCAAGATTTGGTGCTAGCCACCTTTCAGCCATTCTGAGATCCATATCTTTGCGTTTCGCGTAATCTTTCACTTGATCTTTTGAAATTTTACCAATGCCAAAATACTGGCTCTCAGGATGAGCAAAATAATATCCACTAACAGAAGATGCGGGCATCATAGCCATACTGTCAGTTAAATCAATTCCAGCATTTTGTCTCGCGTTCAAAAGAGTAAAGAGACCCGTTTTTTCAGTATGATCTGGACAGGCAGGATAACCGGGCGCCGGACGAATACCGCGGTATTTTTCTTTAATTAAGTCATTATTATTGAAGCTTTCATCAACTGCATAGCCCCAAAATTCTTTTCTGACACGTTCGTGCATATGTTCAGCAAATGCTTCGGCAAATCTATCTGCCAGTGCTTTTAGAAGAATGTCATTATAATCGTCATGCGCCCCTTTAAAAAGCTCAAGTTTTTCTTCAATACCAATACCTGCCGTCACAGCAAAGCCGCCAAAATAATCTTTTATGCCTGTTTCTTTTGGCGCAATGAAATCAGCAAGGCACATATTGGCTTTACCGCTACGTTTTTTCATTTGCTGGCGAACAAAATGAACCGTATCAATGACTTCGTCACGGCTCTCATCTGCGTAAAGCTCAACATCATCGCCAATGGAATTCGCGGGCCAAAAACCAATTACAGCTTTTGCTTTAAGCCATTTTTCATCAACAATTTTCTGAAGCATAACTTCAGCATCATGAAATAATTCCGTTGCACTTTCACCTACTACTTTATCGGTAAGTATTGCTGGGTAATTACCCGCCAATTCCCACGTTCTAAAAAAAGGTGTCCAATCGATCCGCTCAACCAAATCACTTAAATCATAATTCTCAAAAGTTTTTAAGCCCTTAAACTTAGGGGCTTCTGGAATATAATTTTTCCATTCAATTTGAAATTTATTGGCACGGGCTTCATTGATTGAAACTTGATTATCGGATTTATCCCGATTTTCATATTTAACACGCATATCATGATATTCTTTTGCAATGTCGGCTGCATAAGCTTCTCTCGTTGTTTCACCAATTAATTGACCAGCAACACCAACGGCACGTGATGCATCAAGAACATACACCAATGGCCCAGTATAGTTTGGCGCAATTTTTACTGCCGTATGAACTTTTGAAGTGGTTGCACCGCCGATAAGAAGAGGTGTTTTCATTTCTAAACGTTCCATTTCGGAAGCCACGGTACACATTTCTTCTAGTGATGGCGTAATCAATCCGGATAAACCGATTATATCAACATTTTCCTCTTTGGCTTTTTCAAGAATATCTTCACATGAAACCATGACCCCCATATCAATAACTTCATAATTATTACATTGAAGTACAACACCAACAATATTCTTTCCGATGTCATGAACGTCGCCTTTTACGGTCGCCATCAATATTTTTCCATTCGTAGATGATGCTTCACCATCGACTTTTTCTTCTTCAATAAATGGTAATAAATATGCGACAGCCTGTTTCATAACACGAGCAGACTTTACCACTTGGGGTAAAAACATTTGTCCAGAACCAAATAAATCGCCAACGACATTCATTCCATCCATCAAAGGACCTTCTATGACCGATAGCGGACGATCTGCTTGCTTTCTCGCCTCTTCGGTATCGTCTTCGATGAATGTCGTTATTCCCTTGACGAGCGCGTGAGTAAGTCGTTCATTTACTGTGCCTTCGCGCCATTCTAGATCTTCCTTTTTAACTTCACCCTTAACACCTTTGTATTTATCAGCGATATCAAGAAGACGGTCGGTGGCATCATCGCGTCGATTTAATATTACATCCTCTACTCGTTCGCGAAGTTCATCAGGAATTTCAGAATAAACCGTCATCATTCCGGCGTTGACAATTCCCATATCCATACCGGCTTGTATGGCGTGATAAAGAAACACACTATGCATCGCTTCACGAACAGGATTATTTCCGCGAAATGAGAATGAAACGTTACTTACCCCACCAGAAACATGACAATAGGGCAAATTATCGGTAATTTTTCGCGTCGCTTCAATAAAATCGACACCATAATTATTATGTTCTTCAATACCGGTCGCGACTGCAAAAATATTTGGATCAAAAATTATATCTTCAGGAGAAAAGCCTACCTTATCAACCAGAACACGATATGATCTTTCACATATTTCATATTTACGGTCTAATGTATCCGCCTGCCCTTTTTCATCGAAGGCCATAACAACTGTTGCGGCACCATACATTTTGATCAATTTTGCTTGTTCAATGAAGTTTTCCTCGCCTTCTTTAAGGGAGATACTATTAACTACTGCTTTTCCTTGAACGCACTTAAGGCCGGCTTCAATAATAGACCATTTGGAGCTATCCACCATGATAGGAACGCGAGAAATGTCAGGTTCAGAGGCTATTAGATTTAAAAACTTAACTATGGCTGCTTCACTATCAAGCATGGCTTCATCCATGTTCACATCAATAATCTGAGCACCAGCTTCAACTTGCTGCCTAGCAACGTCTAAAGCTTCATCATATTCACCATTTAGAATAAGACGTTTAAACTTTGCAGATCCTGTAACATTGGTTCTTTCGCCAACGTTTATAAAAATACCTTGTCGTTTCGTCATTTTATATCACCTTAAACGGCTCAAGGCCGCTTAGCCGCATATGCGGCTCCAGTTCAGGGACTTTGCGCGTTTCTATTTGCGATACTGCTTCAGCAATCGCCTTGATATGTTCTGGCGTCGTTCCGCAACAGCCCCCTACAATATTTAAAATACCACTTTTGGCCCATTCCAGAATATGATCCGTCATCTCTTCCGGACTTTCATCATATTCTCCCATTTCATTGGGAAGTCCAGCATTAGGATGAGCAGAAACAGACGTATCTGCGATTTTTGATAGCGAAACAACATGTTGACGAAGTTCCTTAGCACCAAGAGCACAATTAAAACCGACACTAATCGGATCAGCGTGGCGAACGCTATACCAAAAGGCCTCGGCAGTTTGTCCGGATAATGTACGTCCTGACGCATCGGTAATAGTGCCTGAAATCATGATAGGAAGTTCAATATCACGCTCATCAAACACAGATTTCACAGCAAAAATCGCAGCCTTCGCATTTAGTGTATCAAATATTGTTTCAATTAAAATAATATCAGAGCCACCATCAATTAGTCCTTCTGTGGCTTCTTTATAGGACTTAACCAATTCATCGAAACTTACATTACGAAAGGAAGGATCATTTACATCTGGTGAAATAGAAGCCGTTCTACTAGTTGGGCCGAGCACTCCCGCTACAAACCTTGGTTTATCTGGGGTTAACGCAGAATATTCATCTGCAGCTTCCCTCGCAACTTTCGCACAGGCGACATTCAAATCATAAACAACGTCTTCCATGGCGTAATCTGCTTGAGATATGCTCGTAGCATTGAATGTATTTGTTTCTATAATATCGGCGCCTGCTTCTAAATATTCTTTATGAATATCACGAATGGCCTCAGGCTGCGTTAAGGCTAAAATATCATTATTGCCTTTTATTTCCTGATTGATGTGCTTGAACTGTTCACCACGAAATTGCTCTTCACTAAACTTCAGCCTTTGGATCATTGTACCCATGGCACCATCAAGTATAAGAATGCGGTCTTTTAACGCTTGTTTTAAAGTTATGGCGCGATCAATCATTTGAAACTCCATGCGGCCTAATGCCTAAAATATGACAAATTGTATACGTTAGCTCAGCACGATTTAACGTGTAAAAATGATAATTTTTTACGCCCCCTCTTGCTAACCTTTGACATTGTTCCGCAGTTACCATAGAAGCCACATGGCGTCTGATATCTGGTGTATCCTCAAGTCCTGAAAAAAGTTTTTCAAGCCACTTAGGTACTGATGTCCCGCATCTTTCAGAAAAACTCTTAGCCATTTTAAAGTTCGTAACCGGCATTACTCCCGGAACAATAGGAACTTCAATTCCAGCCGCCAGCACCTTGTCCATAAAACGGAAGTATATATCCGTATCAAAGAAATATTGTGTAATCGCGCGGTCCGCACCAGCATCAATTTTACGTTTCAAGTTATCAACATCTTCTACGACATTGATACTATCTGGATGAGTTTCAGGGTATGCCGCTACTGAAATATCAAAATCACCAATTTTCTTAAGACCCTCAACCAAATCAGCAGCGTTATTGTAACCGCCATCATGAGGACAATATTTTTCACCAATTTTCGGCATATCGCCACGTAACGCGACTATATGGCGCACACCTATATCCCAATATGCGCGAGCCACATCATCTACTGCGCCTTTGGTTGCGCCGACACACGTCAAATGTGCGGCTGGCGTTAATGAAGTTTCTTTTAAAATACGTTCGACCGTATTATGAGTTCGCTCACGTGTGCCCCCACCTGCTCCATATGTTACTGAAACCATTGGAGGGTTTAAAGGCGCTAATTTACGTATGCTCTGCCAAAGCGTTTCTTCCATTTTTTCTGTCTTTGGTGGGAAAAATTCGAATGAAACTTCAATATCTTCTGCCTGTTCAGAAAAAATACTTGGTCTTAATAAGTCTTGTTTTTCACTATAAGTCATTATCATATACTTTTTTGATTTTTATGGGCGATCCAGATACCAATATCCAATTCACGCCCTTTCATTACTTCTGTTTTCGTTATTTTCAAATCTGTCGCAACGCACCATTCCGATACTTCTGAATTTGAAAAACCAAGACGTCTATGGGCATATTCTTCTCTTAATTTTTCAATTTTATGCGGTAAAAAATCGACAATTATGACACATCCGTCATTTCTTAATATCCTTGCGGTTTCTTTAATTGCGGCCAGGGGATCATCTGCAAAATGGAGTACCTGATGAAAAATCACTAAATCTATTGAATGATCAGATAAAGCAAGGTCATACATATCACCTTGTCGAACATGCATATGATCTATGTCGTTTTGTTCAAGATGGGACCTTGCTATCGCTAACATTTCTCTACTTAAATCTATGCCAATTCCATGCTTTGTATAGCTCGAAAATAATTCTAGCATTCTTCCTGTGCCGGTTCCTACATCCAAAAGGTCATCAATTTTTTTACCTTTAATTTCCTCTAATAAAAAATCTTCGACCTGTTTTTCCGGTACATATGATGATCTTATTTTATCCCAGTTTTTCGCATTTTCTTCAAAGTATTCTGCAGCTTTTTTATCTCGTTCTCTTTTCACTTCAACTAACCTTTCTTGATCATGCTGAAGTATTTGATCATCGTATGGACAAAAATTCATAATAGACTTTATTAACTTTGCCTGTTCGCTTCCATATGCCAATCTATAAAAAATCCACGTTCCTTCTCTATGGCGCTCAAGCAGTCCTGCCTCACAAAGTAATCTTAAATGGCGTGATATCCTTGGTTGACTTTGACGAAGAACAGAAACTAATTCTGTAACTGTCAATTCACCATTCTTAAACAAAGCCAAGATTCTTAGGCGTGTCTCCTCACCAGTAGCTTTAAGTGTCGCTAATAATTGTTCCATTGTAATTGCCATAGAATCCGCCCTTTTTATAAAAACAAATATATAAAGATATATTTATATATTGTAAATAACAATATTGTGATGAATCTACTATTATTTGTGAATTGATAATTCTGAGATAATAATTATTTATAGAGGAATAGAACGGAAAATTTGAAATTCCTGAATATAAATCATACAATGAGTTATATCAGGTCTAACTTGAGGATAATAGGATGAAATTAAATATTAAAAACACATTCACAAGCATTGCAATTATTGCTGGCATTTCACTATCAACAACTTCTGCATTTGCGCAATCAGCCATAGAGCCATGGACAGGCGCTATTCCTGGCGACACCATATATTTTTCTAACAATGATGGTCTTAAACAAATACGTAAAATGTTAAACGATGGTAAAATAGAAAAAGCAGTTACTTTTGCTGAGGTTTATGTAAAATCAGCCGATGCAAATAGTCGTTCTGGAAAAACTTCTTCTATGAGATATGATGCTTATAATGCTTTATGTCTTGCATATACAGCACAAAAAAACTATGACGACGCAAGAGAGGCTTGCAACACTGCCATAAAAGATACTGCTAAAGGATGGTTAGCATATAATAGTCGCGGCTCACTTAATCTTAAAACGGGAAATGTATCTGATGCTAGCAGTGATTACCGCATGGCTCTTGAAAATGCGCCAGAAAAAGGCGATATTAGGACAATATTAGAGCATAATATGAATTTGGTTCGAAACCAATAATCATATAATTCACTAAATTTTATCTTTTAAAGAGCGTTAAGAAAAGTATATTTGATAGTTTAATGCTCTTTAAATAAAACTTTTTCTTGGTTACAGTAAGTAATAAAATGTCAAACCTATTTAAAATATTCATATATATAAGCTTTGCTATAAGCGTTACGATAAGTAATGCCCAAGAATATGAGCCATGGACTGGCTCAGTTACTGGTGCAACGATACATTTTGGAACACATGATAGTTTAAAATCCATAAGAAGACTTATTAACGAGGGCAAGACAACCGAGGCTGTCCAAATGTCCGAAGTTTTTGTAAGACAATTATCGCGCAACGATAGGTCTGGTAAAACCGTACAATACAAGTATGATGCCTATAACGCATTATGTCTTAGTTTAACAGCTGACAAACAATTTGTAAAAGCCATTAGTGCATGCGACGAGGCAATTGAACATTCTCCTAAGCGTTGGCAAGCTTATAACAGCCGTGGCTCTCTTAATTATAAATACGGTAAATATAGTAACGCTCTAAATGATTATAAAATTGCGCTAGAAAATGCGCCCAATCAAAGTGGCATTAGAAAAATTATTGAACACAATATTAAGCTCTCCCAATCTAGAGTTTCTAATAACTAAAATAAATCATAAATAAAATCTTTTCTATACTATCTATATTGTTCATTGAATATTCATGATTTGATGGGTATATGATCACGATTATGTAACAAACCCTCTAGGTCTAAAAAATATGCATCTAACGATGAAATTAGATTTAAATTCGAAAAGCTTAGTTTTTATAGTGCTTGGCTGCTTAATACTTACTTTGTCAGCATGTGCTAAAAGACCTCCAGAAGCTGATGTAGAAGCCAGAATGATCTATGACGAGGCCAATGACCCTCTTGAACCTATGAACAGACAAATTTTTGCTGTCAATATGTTTTTTGATAGAATTATCGTCGAACCAACAGCAAGATTATATAGAATGTGGGGCCCACCGGATATTCGCGACGGTATTTCGAATTTTGTTACGAACTGGAGAGAACCAGTTACATTTGTTAATGATGTTATGCAAGCAGAGCCGAAACGAGCGCAATATACATTTTCAAGATTTTTAATTAATTCTACATTTGGCCTATTGGGTGTTTTTGATACTGCTTCTAAATGGGGAATTGAAGGGCATAATGAAGATTTTGGAGAAACTTTTGCTGTTTGGGGTTTGCCTGAAGGACCATTTTTGATGCTACCATTATTAGGCCCTTCTAACGCAAGAGATTTTTCTGGGTTTGTTGTCGATTTCTTTCTCGATCCTGTCAGTTTATGGCTTGAACATAAAAATTGGACATATGTTAGGTACGGTAGGTTAGCTTTACGCGGTCTCATTTATAGAGAAGAAAACTTGGAAACACTCGACGACCTTAGTAAATCATCAACGGATCTTTATGCCACAATGCGAAGCAGTTATCGCCAACTTAGACTCTATGACATTAACAATGGTGATCTTGATACAAGTAATGAAGATGATCTTTTTGATGAAGATTTCGATGATTTTGGCGACGAATTCGAATTCTAATCATCTTTGATCTTGTTTTTTTGTTAAATTTAATCTTATTATGTAAAAAAAATAATAACAGGTTTTCAGGTTAATTTGAGGGAATGGAAAATGACCGATATAACTGAAACAGAAATTGACAAAAACAAACGCAAGAATGCCATAAAAGCAAGTAGAACCATGCTTCTCATGCAATGGCCTGCTTATACCGTATTAGGACTAATTGGCATAATACTCCCCTTAATAGGAGTGGTCTATGAAACTGCATTAATTTGCACTATTTTATTGATCACAGGGGGTACTCAGGCAGTCATCCTTTTAAAATATGGCATTAATCCAGGATTTGCATGGCGATTTTGCGTCATGATAATCACCTTTATTGCCTTTGGTCTTATTCAGACTAATGCACTATCAGAATATTTTTCATTAGGTCAAATTCTAGGAGGGTTCCTCGCCGGTACAGGCGGTTATATCGTTATAGAAGGACGTTATTCTTTTTCAAGTCGTCATATTGAGCAAGTCGTTTATTGCGGATATTTTGCTGGCGTCTTGGGATTGATGTTATTTACAGGTTGGCCCGATCTTGAATGGTGGACCCCAGTATTAGCCCTTAGTTTATACCTTCTTGCGTTGGGGTATACGGCAAGAGTGTTTGTATATAAAGAAAAAAAAGAGCCTAAAAAGTAAACCTTTATATTTGTGACATCTCATTAATCTCACAATAACGTGAATTGACTAAATTCTTAACAAGAATTTATAGTAGTAGAAATTTCTAATAATATGAGGGGTGGAAAAATGAAATTTACCATACAAAAATTTTCAAGTGCATTTCTAATAGTATTTCTTTTTGTTACGAATGTTCAAGCGCAAGAAGTCCCATCTACGGGGCGCTCTAATTCAGTTACTCTTGATTTTAATAATAATAATTATAAAGCCTTAAAGAGGATGCGTGAATTTATCGACGAAGGAAAGTTTCAACGCGCCGCTGATCGTGCAAGCCGTTTTATTAAAAGTAATAATAATAACCTTAGAAATGGCTCAAGCATGACTCCAGCCACTCTTGAAGCGTATAATATCTTATGTGTTGCAAATACATCTTTAGGACAAGTTGAGGATGGAATGGAAGCTTGTAACGAGTCTATTAAAAACACTCCTAACAGTTGGGAAAGTTTAAAAAGTCGTGCAACTTTATATTATATGACACAGGATTTTAAGAGTTCATTGTCTGACTTCGAATCCGCATTAGCAAATTCGCCAAACGGTGCTATTAGTGATGTACTAAAGCAAAATATTGGTGTCGTTAAGTCAAAAGTACAGTGATTTAAATGACGCGATAATAAGCTTTATCGCGTCAACTTCTTATATTGCATTTTTGTAGGACGATCAGCCGCATCACCAAGCCTTCTACGTCGGTCAGCTTCATAATCCTCATAATTACCTTCAAACCATTCAACATGAGAATTGCCTTCAAAAGCGAGTATATGGGTGGCTATTCGGTTTAAAAACCATCTATCATGCGAGATGATAACGGCGCAACCAGCAAAATCTTCTAGCGATGCTTCAAGAGCGCTCAATGTTTCCACATCAAGGTCATTTGTTGGTTCATCGAGCAAAAGAACATTAGCAGGCGTTCGAAGCATTTTCGCAAGATGAACACGATTTCTTTCACCACCGGAAAGTTGACCTAATTTCTTTTGCTGATCGGTTCCTTTAAAATTGAAATTACCGACATAAGCACGAGTAGGCACTTTACGACCATTAAAATCAAAGACATCAAGTCCATCCGAAATTTCTTCCCAAACTGATTTATTATCATCAAGTCCTTCACGGCTTTGGTCAACATGACCAAGCAATACCGTCTCCCCAACACGTATTGATCCGCTGTCTGGCTTTTCGCCGCCCGTAATCATTTTAAAGAGTGTCGATTTACCAGCACCGTTAGCACCAATAATGCCCACAATACCACCAGGCGGTAATTTAAAATCAAGCTCATCAATCAATAGCCTATCATCAAAACCTTTGCTAAGCTTATCTGCTTCGATAACAACGCCCCCAAGTCGTGGCCCCACAGGTATCTGAATTTGCGCCTCGCCATTTCGCCCTTCTTGTGCCGCTGCAAGCAAATCATCATAGGCATTAATACGCGCTTTACTTTTTGCTTGGCGCGCCTTTGGCGATTGCTGTATCCATTTAAGTTCCCGTTTCATCGTGCGCTTACGACCCGCTTCCATGCGCTCTTCCTGCAGCAAACGTTTTTCTTTCTGTTCTAGCCATGCTGAGTAATGCCCTTCATAAGGAATAGCACGACCACGATCGAGTTCAAGAACCCAATTAACAACATTATCAAGAAAATAACGATCATGGGTTACAAGAATAACGGTGCCCGCATATTCTTGTAAGTGATTTTCAAGCCAAGATACAGATTCAGCATCCAGATGGTTGGTTGGTTCATCGAGCAGCAATATTTCTGGTTTTTCTAGCAGTAATCTACAGAGTGCTACTCGACGACGTTCACCACCAGAGAGAACAATAACATCAGAATCTTTTGGTGGACAACGCAAAGCTTCCATTGCAAGCTCAACGCGACTATCCAAATCCCAAGCATCAGCTGCATCAATTTGATCTTGCAACTCCCCTTGACGGGCAATGAGATCATTCATTTCATCATCAGACATTGGTTCGGCGAATTTACCGCTAATTTCATTAAACTCATCAACGATTGCTTTAAGATCACTCATGCCATCCATGACATTTTCAAATACTGTCTTATTGGGATCTAATTGCGGCTCTTGTTCCAGATATCCTACGCGAATACCTTCCGCAGCCCATGCTTCACCAACATAATCCGTATCAATACCGGCAATAATTTTCATTAATGTGGATTTACCAGCACCGTTTACACCGATAACCGCAATTTTCGCATCAGGTAAAAATGATAAGGTAATATCACTAAAGGTTGGTTTTGCGCCTGCGTAGGTTTTGCCTACGCCTTTCATTACATAACTATATTGATAAGATGCCATTTTTATTCATTTCTCTTAAAATAATTTGGCACTGTATAACGCATAGGTAGGAACATAAGCAATGATAAAAAAACCTCCGAAATTAAACGGAGGATTTTAATTCTTTTTTATTTTGGAAAACCTATTAAGGATTTTTAAATTTCAAAATAAACCTACTAGTTTTACCGCGTACTTCAGGATCAAAAACCGATTTCGATTTATCATCCGTGTCATTTAGTAAAATATCTAGTCCACCTTCAAGAATAAACCCGGCCTTATCCATATCGCGTTTGACGATTGCTGGGTCAATTCTATGGACCGTGGTTCCTGTTGTGCTTGGTGACCCTTCTATGGCTTGATGATCAATTATTGCCATAATGCCACCTGGCTTTAATGTTTTTCTATACATGGCCAGAATACGATCCACATCAACGTCAAAACGATCAAAATAGAAATCATGGAAGTTTTGAATTAAAAAGACATAATCAAGGGAGTTTTCTTTTAAATCCAAATCATTAAAACTTGCATAAATCGGCACAACATTGCTCATATGTGCGCTATCACGAATATATTTCGCATATTCATTATCAGGGTCCATACCGGCATTGGCAAACATATGGGAAATAACGCGACCATTATTTCCAACCACTCCCGCCAGAATTTCGGTATAATAACCACCGTTCGACACCATATCGAGTACGGTATCACCTGCTCCTACTCCCATAAATTTAATGACTTGATCCGGCATACGCGCTGCATCACGTGAGCTATTAGATTCTTTTCGAGCAAGATTATTCACTGCAGCATCGACCAGTGCATCATTCATTTGTGCAATTGTTGTATTAGATGATAAAAAACTAGCTGATATACTGAATAATAATACTTTAAAGAAATTCTTTTTCATATTTGATCCTCCAAGGATAAATTATTTTGTGTTCTTCAATATTAGAATAACAAAAAACATTACTAGCTTTAAAAATAAAAGTTACCCTTTAGATCCAGC
Organism: Kordiimonadaceae bacterium UBA4441; assembly: GCA_002390425.1. Classification (GTDB taxonomy): domain Bacteria; phylum Pseudomonadota; class Alphaproteobacteria; order Sphingomonadales; family Emcibacteraceae; genus Pseudemcibacter. Next base: position 25,985 of record DGPL01000051.1, read on the forward strand.
GACGTACTTTTTGCTTATATGCTAAATAATCTTCTCCGAACTTCTCTTCTAGATAGGCTTCTTCTTTTTCGATGACAACTTTATTCATAAAGAAAATAAGAATAAAGGCCATGATCATGATCCATGTTTTATCAAAGAATAAAGCACCCGATATCATCCATAATAATACACCTAGATAAATTGGATTTCTAGAATATGCATAAATACCCGATTGATAGACTGCATTGGTTGGTTCATGTACGCTTGGGCTTTGTTTGTCGGTCGAAAACATTTTAAACCCTAAAACCAAAACAATTGTACCCAATGCCAAAATGACTAACGAAACAGTTTTCGTAATATCCGTAAAACCAAACGATAACGGCATTAAATAATCAATCGCTAGTCCGATTATGGTCGCTACAATATAAAACACTGGTGGGTGTATAATAATGCCGGGATTATCTGCATTTTCACTCATATTCTATTCCTTTTTATATACGATGTTGCCTCCAACGATTGTCATTAAAACATTTCCGTCAAATAATTTTGCCGGGGTTTTCGCACCAATATTTAACACGTCCATATCCACAACGGTAATATCAGCCCATTTCCCTTCGTCATACCCGCGCGCAACAATCCATTCCCCTTTTGGAATATTATTCTTTTCAATAAAATCAACAACCCGCTGGGCGGCCTCCTCTTCGGTTTCAACGCCAAAGAGATCGACATTTTCAAAAGTGGCACCAAGCTCTTCAATATGCGTATGGCTGTCTACGATGCCAGGAATTACATAATTACCATCAAGGTTGATAATTTCCGTACGCTCGCCTTTATAGGCGGCAATATCCACCATTGATCCTACAGCTAATATATTCCCGTCTTTAATCGCAACGGCCTCACCGTCCGGTGTCCAAGTATTATTATTAAAAGGTGCATCACTCGCAGGCACACCTTCCACCGATGGCTCACCCCAAGAAAGCGTATAAACATGACCATTTTCAAGAATCATGTCTGCTTTCGTTGTTTCAATCGCTTCTTCCTGTTCTAAAGAACAAGAAATTAACAATAATGAAATATAGATAAGTACAAGTTTTTTAATCATTTTTTATAAACCACTTTTCCTGCTGATATCGTCATAAGCACATTACCCATTAAAAGTGCTCTTGGATTTTGAGCACCAACGTTAAGGACATCAATGTCAAAAACGGTAATGTCGGCCCATTTTCCTACTTCAAGTGTACCGGTTTGATTTTCTACAAATCCTGCATACGCAGCTCCTGTTGTATAACCGCGCACTGCCTCTTCTGACGATAGCTTCTCTTCGGGATACCAACCGCCTAGCGGCTCACCATCACGGCTCTGACGCGTGATCGCAGAATGAAGGCCATAAAAAATATCCCAACTATAACCCATCAAGTCCGAACCAAAGGCAAGCGGCACATTATTGCGTCGGAATGTCCGCCAAGCATAGGCACCCTTAGCACGTTCTTGACCAATTCGATCAACGGTCCAAATTTTATCTTCGGCAACAAATGGTGGTTGAACCGCCGCGATGATATCCAATTCATCATAAAGTTTAAAATCATCAGGATGAACCACTTGGGCATGTTCGATGCGGTGGCGTAATTTTTGTAATTCAGGATTTTTCTTAAAGTTATCTCTAAAGAAATGAAGCGCTTCACGGTTACCGCCATCACCAATTGCATGGATATTGACTTGAAAACCCGACTGAAGAATTTCACTGACTTCATTTGGCAGGAAGCCATAATCTTCACCCGACACTCCAAATTGGCCCGGCATATCAGAATATTCTTCAACCAATTTTGCACCACGAGCACCAAGAGAGCCGTCATAGTATCCTTTTACAGAATGGACGAATAATTTATTGCTATCATATCTCTTTGGACCAATTTTGATCCATTCTTTCATTTGTGGTACATCACGACCACTTACCATCGCGCTTACTCGGATTTGAAGTTCGCCCGCATCATTTAAACCCTGATAGGCTTTCATGATAGGTGTATTCGCACCCGCATGATGCACCATGGAATATCCATCGTTTGCCATCAACTGAAGGCCATTTTTCAGACGGGTCATCATTCTTTCATGAGAAAGTGGTGGAACAGCATCACGGTAAAGCGCTACACCACGGTTACGAACCGCACCATTGGGCTCACCATTTTCATAACGGTGAATAATGCCGCCTGTTGGGTTTTGGCTATCGCGCGTGATCCCTGCGCGCTCCATTGCCATTTTGTTGCCCCATGCACCAAAACCGTTCGTCCCGTCCATTAATACCGGATAATCGGGCACGCGCTCTGTTAAAAGCTTTTCTGTTGGATATTTATCCGCCCAGCGTCCTTCGTCCCAACCGCGGGCTACGATCCACTGGCCTTTGGGTGGGTTATATTTCGCGATATGATCTACGACACGCTGAACGGCCTCTTCTTCTGTTTCAACCCCTTTTAGGTCAACATCATCAAGTGTAGCACCAAGTTCTTCAATGTGCGTATGTGTATCAACAAAACCGGGATATACATAAGCACCATTTAAATTGATAACTTCAGTATTAGTGTCTTTATAAGTGGCTACATCTTCATTTGAACCAAGCGCAATAATTTCGCCGTCTTTAATGGCGATTGCATTTGCTTCAGGCGTCCATGTGTCATTGGTGACCGGCGCATTGATAGCAGGCACACCTTCTACAGATGGCTCATCCCAAGAAAACGTATAAATATTAGCGTTTTCCAGAACCATATCAGCCATAACTTTTTGGCTATCATTTTCATTTGTTGATTGTTCTGCGCACCCCAAAATGGCATAGCACAGCATGAATGCTGTAATTTTCTTTAACATTCTTTTCTCTAATTTTATTTTTTGAATACTTTATTTATAATTTTTTCCAACCATAACTTATCTGTTTCATCAAAGGTAGATAATTTTGTGCTGTCTACATCCAAGACGGCGATCAATTCGCCCTTCTTATTAAATACAGGTACGACGATTTCAGAATTTGTTTGGCTATCACACGCAATATGATCAGGAAATGCATTGACGTCTTCTACAATTTGCGTCTTCCCTGTTTTCGCAGCAGCTCCACAAACCCCTCTATCAAATGAAATACGAAGACACCCGAGTGTTCCTTGGTATGGTCCTATGACTAATTCATTCTCTTTTTCTGGATCGACTATATAAAAGCCTACCCAAAAATAATCTTCAAACGCCAGATTTAATAGACAGCTTACTGATGCCATATTGGCAATAATATTATATTCACCATCCGTCACGCTCAGAATTTCAGCTTTTACTTGTGCATATATTGATTCTTTTTTCATGGAGTAACACACCTATTTATAACGTAATACACTATTAATAACACCCTTCTCGCCTATAAATCTAAAAATATTTTAAATTTAAGTTATTGATTTTAAATGATTTTAAAAAATAACTTAAAAAATAACATCAAATATAGTTGACTAAATTTGCTTTACTGTTATATATAACTACAACACTTAAACACTAAGACACACAAACACAACTACTAAGGAATTTAAAATGTTTAACTTATATGCGAACTCAATTGACCCAAATGGCTTCATTAGCCTTGTTAGTAATAACAAAGAAGTATCTTCTGAAGAAAATAGAATTTCAAACCGTAAAATTCTTTCAGGTTTCGCAGTAGCCAGCCTATTAATTGTTTCAGTTACGGCAAATGGTAGTCAGTCACAAAAAATTGCTGAATACCAAGAATTTGCAAAACTTGCTTCTTACACATCATCCGTCTAAGGGAATCGTATAAGCGACGCTAATTGAAAAAGGATAGCGAAATTTACGAAATAACCCCAAACCAAGATTGGAATGTACCGTGGTAGAACAATGGAAAGATGATAGACCGATTTATCTACAGCTTAAGGATCAAATCCTAGCCATGATTATGGACGGCGTGCTAGCTGAGGGCGAAGCTCTCCCCTCCGTTCGTAAGGTCGCAGTTGAATATCAAATTAACCCGATTACCGCTTCAAAAGCCTATGCAGAATTGGTTGATGAAGGACTGGTAGAAAAAAAGAGGGGACTAGGCATGTTTATATTAGATGGAGCGAGAACAAACTTACTCGCCGCAGAACAAAAAGCATTTTTAGAAGTAGAATGGCCAAAGATAGTCGAGCAGATCAGCCGTCTAGGTCTTGATCCTAAAGAATTGCTTGATTCCACCCATAATAATGCGCAGAAAAACTAGAGGACATAACTATGACACATTATATCAGCGCAAAGGGGCTCAGCAAATCATATGGCGATTTTCAGGCGCTCAAAAATGTAGACCTCAATATTAATAAAGGTCAAATCGTTGGACTGATTGGATCAAATTGTGCAGGTAAAACTACATTGATCAACTCAATATTAGGCCTGGTTTCATTTGAAGGCGAACTTAATGTTATGGGGTTTGATCCACATTCTGAACGCGATGAATTGATGAAAGAAGTTTGCTTCATTTCAGATGTTGCCACCCTTCCTAAATGGATAAAAGTAAAAGAAGTACTTCAATATGTTGAAGGCATTCATCCAAATTTCGATCCTGAAAAAGCATTATCATTTCTATCAGAAACAACAATCCCAATGGATAAAAATGTTGGTAAACTATCAAAAGGAATGATCGTACAATTGCATTTGGCACTTGTAATGGCAATCGACGCGAAAGTACTCGTGTTAGATGAACCAACACTAGGCCTTGATATTCTTTACCGCAAAAGATTTTATGATCAGTTGCTTGAAGATTATTTCGATGAACAGCGCACCATTATAATTACTACGCACCAAGTAGATGAAATTGAAAACATTCTCACAAATGTGATTTTCATCCGTGACGGGCAAATTATCTATGATGCTTCTATGGAAGAAACGCTTTCCACATGGAAAGTGCTAGAGCCAAAAGCAGACATGATAGAAGAAGCACGTGCACTTTCGCCTCACCGCGAGAATAAGTCACTTGGACGCGTCAGTATGATTTTTAATGATAAAGATCGTGAGACCTTAAGTCCTTTCGGTGATGTTAGAAGGCTTTCACTTTCTGATTTATTCGTCACATTGATGACTGGAGAATAATTATGAAAAACCAACCACAAAAGAAAAAGCATTTTCATATGATTATTAATATTGCTCTAACTGCTTTTCTCATGTTCACGGCAACCGTTGGTATGCGTGGCCTTACATATACGGGCGATCAGAATATCTCTGCCGTATCAGAAGCCATACCACAGCTTGAAAACGTAATGATTTGTGCCATTGGCCAATGCATTTTAAAATAAGAATTACAGGAGAATATTATGATTTCCGCCTTAACAAAAATAAACGGCTATAACCCTACTAAAGCGCTTTTCTTAAAGGAATTCTGGGACCACCGCCGCGCCATATTGATGACACCAATGGTCATTACCGGATTGTTCATCGTTTTTGTTATCGTCGCGATGGTAACGGGCAATGATTTATGGATAAATGACATGTCACTTCAAGAAAGTATGCGTGCAGGTTTTATTGAAGCTCGAGAAGAAGGGCAAAGTCCTTCATTCATTGTAACTCGTATGTTGTTTGGGTTTTCAGTTCTGCTATGGATCGCGGCTGCTTTTACCATCACGTTTACAGCGCTCTCATCGCTTCATGATGAACGTAAAGATGGCAGCATTCTCTTTTGGAAGTCTATGCCCGTTTCAGACGCCAAGGAAGTATTGATTAGACTTGCAACAATTATATTTGTAATTCCCCTAGTCATTGTGCCTTTTGCCATTATCATTGAGTTATTTATGGTACTGGCTATGACCGTTATTGGACTTTATCATGGTATTGATGTGGTATCGTATATATATATGAACATTAATGTTCCAGTACTCATGATGCTAAATATTGTTCTACCGATAATGACTGTACTATGGATACTGCCATTGATAACTTGGTTCATGCTTGTATCAAGTTTCTCACGCCGGCCACCTTTCCTTATTGCCTTCGCTGTACCTGCGCTTATCATCGCAACTGAAGAAATATTCTTTGAAGGCTCGCTTTTACTAGAAGCAATCGTTTCATTTGCGGTGAGCATGGGTGGTAATTTTGGACAAGGCACATTTTTTGCCCTTTCGAGCTTCACTGAACCAGCACTTTATATAGGTTTTGCAATCTCCGCGGCAATGATTTATGGCTGCATTTACTTTAGAAAGCGACATACGCTGACTTAACAGAAATTACTTTCATGGTGGGGAATTCCCTCCACCTGATATCTTCCGAACTGACCCTGGCTTTTTAAAAAGTCAGGGTTTTTTTTATAAATAACGATAAAGCATTTGGGTTGAAACGAAGAATAGAAATAAGCCAAAGGCAAGGTTTAGCTTTTTCTGATCCAAACTATGCGCGATTTTCGCACCAATTGGAGCCGCGAAATAGGACGCGGGTGCAATAATAGCTATACCAATAAAGCTAACATATCCTAAATTACCTTGTGGAAGACCTTCAATACCTTGACCCGTTATCATATAGCTAATGGTTCCAGGTATAGCGATAAGAACACCAAAAAAAGAAGCCGTACCAACGGCACGGTGGATCGGTACACCAAAAAGCGACATATAACTAACACCCATCACACCACCGCCAATACCAATCATGCTAGAGAGCATGCCGATTGAATAAGGCATAAATTGAACGAGCGGGTGATCCGGAATACCATCGCGTATTAGTTTCGTATCCCCTTTAAAAAGCATTTTGATCGCAACAATAAAAGCAAGAAATGAAAATAATAAAACAAGATATGTTCCATTTAGTCGCGACGCCGCCCAACTGCCAAGCACTGCGCCAAATAGCATAGCAGGCGCCCAGCTTTTTATAATGCCAACGTCTACGGCCCCCCGACGATAATGAGCACGCGTTGATGAAAAAGCGGTAATGATGATAATTGCAAGAGAAGTCGCAATCGCAATATGCATGCGTAATTCGTCTCCAGCACCAAAAAAACTTAAAGCAATTTCAATAATTGGTACGAGAACAATACCGCCACCAATACCTAATAGACCTGCCATTAAACCGCTGACGATGCCTGCACCTAACATAATAATGATTAATGGATATAGATCGGCAAGCGCGCTCAAAGAAAACTTTCTCCAATTGATTTAATACGCTCTACCATTGAAAAAAGTCCATTGGTACGCATGGGTGAAAGATGCTGGGATAATCCTAGGTCATTTAAAATACCATTTGCATCGGTCGCAACTATCTCTTTTGGTGTTTTATTAGAAAAAATCATTAAGATTAGTGCGACAAGTCCCTTGACGATATGGGCATCACTATCCCCCTTAAAAAGAATTTTATCATCCTCACGATCATAAACGAGCCACACTTTACTGCTGCAACCATGGACACGGTTTTCTTCAGTTTGATCGGCTTCGTCAAAATCTGGTAATTTACGTCCTAAATCAATGATAAATCGATAACGATCTTCCCATTCATCCATAAATTCAAATGTTTCTTTTACTTCTTCGATATTCATACTTTGGTCAATTCTATTATCAACTTTTTCTAATTATATATATTATTTCGTCATCGGATTCATGTGTTTCTTCTATCACATTTGATGTTTCACGACAAAAATTCAGTATATCTATGAGCGTCATTGGATCAGTTGCAATCAACTTAATGGTAGCGCCTTTATCAATTTTTTCTAACATTCTGCGTAACCGCAATACCGGTATAGGGCATTGGTGGTCACTAACATCAAGTAATTCATGGCTTTGAGGCTCTAACATTAATGATCCTGATATCTCACAATTAAGTTTACTCAAGAACATTTAGCAATTACTTTAAGGCCAAGCAAAGTATAAAAGAAAAAAATGGCAGAAAATTCCAACATATTTCTAGAATCAATTTATCTTATTGTTTCCTTCAATCGTGATTTGATGGAAATTATCGGGATGTCTATGTATGTAAGTATCTCAGCACTTCTGATTGCTGCAAGTGTTGGTTTGCCGTTGGGTGCTCTCCTCGCGACGCGTTCTTTTTTCGGATCTAAAGTTATTAGCATATTTGTTAACGCATTTATGGGAATGCCTCCTGTTGTGGCGGGTTTGATTATTTATATGCTTTTATCACGAGGCGGTCCGCTTGGATTGCTTGGTCTATTATACACAACCAGCGCGATGATCATTGCACAATGCATACTGATATTGCCGATTATCGCTGCCCTAAGTCGACAAGTAATAGAAGATGCAAATAGAGAATATAATCTCTTATTTTTATCATTAAGAATTGATACTTTTACCCGCATTAAAACATTGCTAATTGAATGTCGTTTCAGTTTAATTACCGTTCTTCTCGCAGGGTTTGGACGTGCCATCGCAGAAGTCGGCGCAGTTATGATTGTAGGCGGAAATATTGAACATAGCACACGTACCATGACCACCTCTATTCAAATGGAGATAAGCAAGGGTAATCTAGAGCTTGCTATGGCTTTGGGTATCATTCTACTGTTTTTATCACTAAGCATTAATATACTCATGAATATCTTTAAAACATATTTCCAGAATACAAATGGAGTGTCTCGTGACGAATAGTAACATCGCTCTCCATCTAGATAACGTAAGCTTCCGTCACGAAAAAGGGGAAGCCCTGCAAAAAACATCACTCGAATTTAAGAAAGCGAAAAACACCGTAATTTTGGGGCCAAATGGCGCAGGGAAAAGTATTTTATTAAAACTCTGTCACGGTTTACTTCAACCCTCATCAGGTCATTTATTTTTTGAAAGTGATATTATAAATACATGTATGGTCTTTCCAAAACCCGTTTTCCTCAGAAGAACCGTACTCGAAAACCTCGAATATGTTCTTGAAATAAAAGGTATCGAAAAAAAGATTAGAATAGAAAAAGCGAAAAACGCCCTAAAGCAATTTTCAATGTCAGATTTTATAAATCATCCTGCTCGAAATTTATCAAGTGGTGAGAAACAACGACTTTCCCTTATTCGTGCACTCTTACTTGATCCGGATATTCTATTTTTAGACGAACCTACTTCAAACCTTGACCCAAGCGCAACAGGTACATTAGAGAAAATGATCAAGGATACTGATGTTACCACTATTATGGCAACACATGACATAATGCAGGCAAAACGTGTAGCTGAATACATCATTTTCATCAATCAAGGTAAAGTCAAAGAATGCGCTGGTGCGGCCACCTTTTTTAATAGACCTGCCACCGAAGAAGCACGTAAATTCATAGAAGGCAAACTATGAAGAATATCGTCATTACCGCTTTAGTGATAATTGCAAGTTTAATATTTCTCATGTTCGCTAAACAGAGTGATCACGATCTTACATTAATGGCGACAACAACGACACAGGACGCAGGCATTTTATCACATATTGTTGATGCTTTTGAAAAAGACAGCGGGTTAAAAGTAAAAGCCATCGCCTATGGCACAGGAAAAGTTTTAAGATCCGCAAAAGATGGAAATGTTGACATACTTTTAGTCCATGACCCCCTTAATGAAGATATCTTTATGAAGGGCGGTTTTGGAAAAGAACGCATTTCGATTATGCAAAATGACTTTGTTATTATTGGGCCCAATAGTGATCCTGCAACAGTTAAGATGAGTAATTCGGCAAGCGATGCCTTTAAGAAAATTGCGTCTAAGTCTATTTTTGTTTCAAGAGGCGATGGCAGCGGAACCCACAATGCAGAAAAACGTATTTGGGGGAAAATACAGGTCGATCAAGAAAAATTGAGCCCTAACAATTATATTATTACTGGCAGTGGTATGGGACGTACACTAGGCATTGCAGTTGAAAAAGAAGCCTATGCCCTAACGGATAGAGCAACCTGGCTTTCCTATAAAAACAAAGGACAGTTATCTGTTCTATTTGAAAATGATAGTGATTTAGAAAATATCTATAGTGTGATTAGTGTTAACCCTCTTTTATTCGGTCATATCTCATTGAATGCACAAGATATTTTCATGAAATGGATTAAATCGCAAGAAGCCAGGGAAACGATTCAAAATTTTCAAATCAATGCAGAAAACCCTTATCTAGCCATACTTCCTTAAAATTGACCCAGTCCATTATAAATTAACGTAAAATTAAGCGCCAATGCCTATATTGGGGCTCATGTGAATAATACATAGGGTCAAATGGCAAATTTCGGTGAAAAAATAATGGCTTTTAAATCAAATAATTCTAATGAATTATTTGATTCACAGTGCATTCTGGAAAGCCTCCCAATGGGAGTGGCATTCTTTGATCATCAACTTAAATTGGCTCAAAGTAATCATGAATTCAATACGTTATTTTCTTTAGACGATAAATCATCAGCTACTATTTCTGAATTACTTCATATTGAGATGAGTAACGAGGATTTTGAGCACGAAAATGCTCATACGGTTTCCCTAATTCATGAAATGTTTTATGAAGCGAACTCAACAAATTCTTTTAATTGGGTCTATAAAGTTCATCTTTCAGAAAATAACACCGTTGAACTTCGTGCTGAGATATTCCCTAAAAAGGGTATTATTATTACCTTAAAAAAAGTAGATCAGGGTGAAGATCATCAAAAGATCGAATTTCAAGCGGCAAAAGAATATTTGGAAGCGCAAACTGAACAAGCCATTCATTTAGCAGAAGACCTCGCCGTAGCAAAAGAAGCAGCAGCAAATAACGCTAAACGTATTCAATCTATTCTCAATGCGATGGAAGAAGGCTTGGTGACGCTTAATGAAGACGGCAAAATAGTCTCTGCCAATAATGCCATGTCTATCATATTTGGATATGCTCGTTCTGACTTTATCGGAATGGAATTATCAAATCTTGTGAAAACACGTAAGATACAAACCGTTGAACATATTTCTACACTTTTAAACGAGCAAGTTGACGGAAGTAATGTTTATAAAGCCGATGAACAAGGCCAACATCAAAATGGGTCAGCTATCCCTTTAAAAATTGATATTCGTGAAGTATATCTGGAACATGAAAAACATTATACGGTTCTTTTTAGAAACGTAAGTGAACAATATGAAGCTGAAAAGTTAATCCGCCATATGGCTTGGCATGATAGTTTAACGGGTCTCGCTAACAGAAATCTACTTTCAGAAAGGTTAGACGAAGCACTTAAACTCGCACGAAGACTTGAGAAAAAAGTCGCCGTCATGATCCTTGATTTAGATAAATTTAAACCCGTCAATGATCTTCATGGGCATGCGACTGGTGATAAACTATTAAAGGTAGTCGCTGAAAGATTAATCAAGTGTGCTCGCGAAGTTGACACTGTCGCCAGATTGGGCGGTGATGAATTTGCAATCGTTTTTACCAATATCGAAGATGATGCGAATATAATTACAATTGCCGACCGTATCATTCACAGCATTCAACAACCCGTAGAAATTGACGGTAATGTTATCCAAATTGGAACCAGTATAGGTATAAGCTTTTTCCCTGGTGATTCTGACACGCCAACTGAATTGATCCGCATGGCGGATGTGGCACTTTATCAAGCGAAAGAAGACGGAAGACGCGTATTCCGCCTATATGATCCACAGATGGATGCGGAAACGAAAGTTCAAAAACAAATTGAGATGGATCTCAATAAAGCATTAGAGAATGACGAATTATTGCTGCATTACCAACCACAATTTGACGCCACTACGGGTGAGATGGTTGGCACAGAAGCGCTAATACGTTGGCTTCACCCTGAAAATGGAATGATTTCGCCCTATAATTTTATTCCAATAGCCGAACTTTGCGGGCTTATGATTCCTATAGGCCAATGGGTTTTAAATACGGCTTGTATTGCAGCCAAAGGCTGGCAAGATCAAGGGCTACCGAAAATTAGAATTTGCGTCAATATTTCAGCAAGACAGTTCCATGCTGATAATTTCGTAGAAACTATTGAACATGCGATAAAACTATCAAACTTAAACCCGAAATGGTTAGAACTTGAAATTACTGAAGGCATGGTGATTAAAAACGCAGAAAGTGTGATTACCAAACTTCAAGGGTTAAAAGCTTTAGGTGTTTATTTATCAATTGACGATTTTGGTACGGGATATTCATCCTTGGCTTATCTTAAACGCTTCCCTGTTAATAAGCTTAAAATCGATCAGTCATTTATTAGAAATATTCATGAAGATCAGGATGACGCAGCGATTACGGATGCTGTTATCCGCTTAGGCCACAGTTTAGGATTAACTGTCGTTGGGGAAGGTGTCGAAACCGAAGAACATGTTAAAATATTACAAGAAAAAGGTTGTGATGTTTTTCAGGGTTATCATTTCTGTAGACCCATAGATCATGATGCATTTGTTGAATTTCAAAAAAACTCAGCTAAATGAAATCTGGAATAATTATTCTACTTCTTCGTCTTCTGGTAAAATATTTTGATTTAAATTCTTGATATAAACCCATTCATAAAGAGTTTCCCAAGTATCTTCAGAATTTGAAGATACTTTTCTTCGTTCATGTAAATTAAGAAGGCGCCCCTTTTGACCCTTCTGCCAGGTTAATTTATATTCATAACCACCAACCGGCTTTTCGCTTCTTAAAACAAACCTGTCCTTTTCACGGCCGCCTTTTAAGATTTGAACACCTGCATTATTATCAACCCACATATGGACCCATTCAGAACCATTAAAAGCCGTAAGACTTTTACCGTACATTCTAAAAGGAACATATTCTGATGAAAAATGATCGTCTAAGGAAATCCAGCTCTGTTGTATGGCACATCCTCTTAAGGTACGGCCAATACGGTCATATCCTGCCAATTTTCCATTTGAATTATGAAAAACTTGCCAATCACCAACAATAAAATCTAACTCACGATAAAAGGGGACAGCACATGGGACAACTATATTATCACCGTTTTGCGCGTAAACTGCATTCTGAAACGGCAAAGATATAACCAAGCATATAATATAAGTGCATATATTTTTCATCGTCTTTTCTTACCTTTTAACATCGGGGTGTTATTCATTTTAAAGATACAATATACTCCTCTCAACTTATATTGTCTTACATTATTTAATTGTGCTATCCGAAAATGTCAGAAAAACATTCTAAACCTTGGTTTGATCCCCCTGCTGCGCTCAATGATGGCTCTAAAGTTGCCATAATTGGCGGCGGTATCAGCGGTTTAATGATGGCATCGTACCTATCTAAACATTTTGAAATTACATTAATTGAAGAAAAAAAATCCATAATGGCTGGTGCTTCTGGAAATCCAGCTGCAATTCTTGATCCTTATATTGCTTTAAATCAATCCATAGAAAAGAAATTCTATTTAAAAGCATTTGAATATGCTGTGGATTTTTATAACACTCTACCAGAAGATGTCTTTCATAAATGCGGCCTTTTAAAATTACCTAAAGATAAAAAGGAACAGAGAAGGTTTAATAAGTTGAGCGAACAGTATCCCACTACAGTTATGCAAAAAACGAAAGAAGGATTGTTTTTTCCAAACGCGGGTTACATCAATCCGAAAAAACTGGGAGCTTATCTATCAAATAATTTTGAAACTCTTTTAAATTCAAAAGTTACTAAAATCACAAACTCAGATAAAGGAAAATGGATCTTAATTCATCACCCCGGAAATGAAAGACTTCTGGTCGACGCCGTGATTATTTGCAACAGCTATAATTCCAAAATCTTTGAACAATCTAATGATTTAAAATTTGATGAAGTTTCGGGCCAAATTTCTTATATAAAAACCGAAAAAGTCATTGATAAAATCTATTGCTCTGATGGATATTTAACGCCTGCTATAGAAATAGAAAATGGATATGCCAATATTTGTGGCGCTACATTTGACCGTGATGATATTAAAGATATTAATGACATCTCTCATCAGAAAAACATCCAAAAATCACCTATACCACTTAATTCAAGCAAAATATTAGGTGGTAGGCGTGAAATAAGAGCCATGACTAATGATCATTTGCCAGTATGCGGTGCTTTACCAAAATTTAATGAATACCAAAGGCTTTATAAAGATCTTCATCACGGACCTAATCATAAAGAATTTGATACCGCATCATATCATAGTGGCCTTTATATTTCTGCTGGTTTAGGGTCAAGGGGATTTCTAACTGCGCCCCTATTAAGTGATTATTTGACCTCATTAATTCGCGATTGTAAAAAACCTATCAAAAGCCAAATACAACATGCACTTCATCCAGCAAGATTTATGATACGAAAATTGTCAAAAAAATAGACTTTCTTATTCCAAGTAATTACCATCACATCAAATAAAAATAAGAATGAGGCCAAAATGTCAGAACACCACGTTTATCCTGTTTCTGCGACACTTTCGGAACAGGCATTAATTAATAATGATCGTTATAACGAACTATATGAAAAGTCCGTTTCTAACCCCGAGGAATTCTGGTCCGAAATGGGTGACCGTCTGGATTGGATAAAAAAATTCACCGAAGTAAAAGACGTCTCTTATGAGAAAAATGATCTGCATATTCGTTGGTATGGTGATGGCACATTAAATGCGTGTGTGAATTGCGTTGATCGCCATTTAAAAGATCGCGCCGATCAAACGGCGATTATTTTTGAAGGCGATGACCCCAATGTATCAGAAAATATCACTTACCAAAAATTATATGAAGAAGTGTGCCGATTTTCCAACGTTTTAAAAAACGCGGGTGCGAAAAAAGGCGACCGTATTACGCTCTATATGCCGATGATACCGGAAGCCGTTTATGCCATGCTGGCTTGCGCAAGAATTGGTGCTGTCCATTCCGTCGTTTTTGGCGGATTTTCTCCCGATGCATTAGCGGGACGCATTATTGATTGTGAAAGCCAAATCGTTATTACAGCAGATGAAGGGATGCGCGGAAGAAAGGCCATTCCCTTAAAAGCGAATGTGGATAAAGCTTTAGAAAACCCTGAAACAAATGTTTCAAAAGTTATCGTTGTTAAAGCCACTGGAAACGATGTCGGATATTTAGAAGGACGAGATATTTGGTACCACGAAGAAGCAGAAAAAGTATCCGCGGAATGCCCCGCAGAAGAAATGAAGGCGGAAGATCCACTTTTTATTCTTTATACTTCCGGATCAACAGGGAAACCAAAAGGTGTTCTTCATACAACCGGTGGATATCTTGTTTATGCGAGCCTTACACATAAATATGTTTTTGATTATCATGATGGTGATATTTATTGGTGTACTGCTGACGTAGGATGGGTTACGGGTCACAGTTATATTGTCTATGGTCCACTTGCAAATGGTGCCACAACACTCGTTTTTGAAGGTGTTCCAAATTATCCCGATGCTTCTAGGTTTTGGCAAGTGTGCGATAAACACAAGGTCAATATTTTCTATACCGCTCCCACTGCTATTAGGGCCTTAATGGGCGCCGGTGATGAATTCGTAAGGGACACAGATAGAAGCTCACTGCGTATACTAGGCAGTGTCGGAGAACCCATTAATCCCGAAGCATGGGAGTGGTATTATAATGTGGTAGGCGAAGAAAAATGCCCCATTGTAGACACGTGGTGGCAAACGGAAACCGGTGGCATCATGATAACGCCTCTTCCTGGGGCGACCGCCTTAAAGCCTGGCTCTGCAACACGCCCCTTCTTTGGTATCAAGCCTGAGCTTGTGGACGGAGACGGAAATATCCTTGAAGGTAAAGCTGAAGGCAATTTATGTATTGCTGATAGTTGGCCTGGTCAAATGCGAACCGTTTATGGGGACCATGAACGATTTATTCAGACATATTTTTCCACTTATGAAGGAAAATATTTTACCGGTGATGGGTGCCGTCGCGATGGGGATGGTTATTATTGGATTACTGGCCGTGTCGATGATGTCATTAATGTATCAGGACATAGGATGGGCACCGCCGAGGTCGAAAGCGCCTTGGTCGCCCATGATGATGTGGCAGAAGCCGCCGTTGTCGGTTTCCCCCACGATATTAAAGGTCAAGGCATTTATGCCTATGTCACATTAATGTCGGGTCATGACCCTAGTGAAGAATTAAAGAAAACACTAGTTCAGTGGGTCAGAAAAGAAATAGGCCCAATTGCCACACCGGACCATATTCAATTTGCACCGGGCTTGCCGAAGACCAGGTCAGGTAAAATTATGCGGCGCATTCTTAGAAAAATTGCTGAAGATGATTATTCAAACCTCGGGGATACTTCAACTCTCGCTGATCCTTCAGTGGTTCATGATTTAATCGCGAACAGAATGAAATAATTCAAAGGGCTTCAATTTTTAATTGTTCTGCTATGCCAAGCGCTCTTTCAGCTTCGCGTTTTTTCCCAATAGCAGCAAAAATTGTTCCTTTTAGTGAATAAAACCTTGCTTCATTGTCTTTCTGGCGAATGGCTTGATTAATATGATCTAGTGCAAGATTATATTGATTTTCTTCCATTGCCTTTTGCGCTTTTACATATCTAAAATAAGGATTGCTTTCCTGATATTTTTCAACGAGTTGCCCAAAATAATCAGCACGCTCCTTATTACCTTGTTCAGTATAAAGAAAAGATAAATTATTCAGTGCCGCTTTATCTTTTGGATTGAATGAAAGAGCTGTAAAATATGCCTTTTCTGCATGATCTTCATAACCGTCCCGTCGATACAAAACGCCCAAATTCGTCCAAAAAGATGACTCTTCATAATCGGTTTTAATCGCTTTTACGAAATATTTAAAAGAACTCTCAAAGTCTTGCTTGAGAAGATATTCTGCCGCCTCATTGCCATAAAAAAGGGCAAGGACATAACTTTCATCTAATAAAGTATAATTTAACTGACGGTCAGGCCCTACAGAATCAATATCCACAATTAAATCGTTTTTCCCATATAAATTGACCCGTACATTAATATGACGACTTTCAACATATATTTCATCATTGGTATAATCCCATTCTGGCAAAATATCTATTTCTTGGAATTGTACATTTAGGCCTAAGTCTTGAGCCATCGCAAAAACTAAATAACTAAACGAGAGACAATTTCCAGCCCCATAATCAAACGTCTCAATCGCTGTCATTGTTAAGCCCGGATTATATTTTAAACCCAAACCGTCATTATTAAAAATAGCATTGGATAATTTTTTGGCTTTAGTTTCATGATTACTGGCATTTGAAACATGCCGCTCTAAGAAGGCACTCATTTCTTCTGACACAGCCATTACGTCTATATCTGGCAAATCTTTATTATTTAATGCACTTCCTAAAAAAGTTACACCACTGATTAATTCATATTTTGAAATTTCACCTGGATAAACATATTGATTGGGCAAAGTTTTGCATGCTGATGTTAATACCACTAGCAGCACAATAGAATAATTTTGAAACTTTTTAACCTTCATAATCAATAGCTAACTCCCATAATTTGAATAAAGGAATTATTTAACGATTATTTTATCACAGAGGCGTTTTTCCAACAATTCACGTTACTGTGAAAGCAATGTGAGCGCGTTTTCTCTAAGAATCATTTGTTTTTCATCCGCACTTAAACGCGTTTCATTAATTACCTTAAGTCCGGTCTCAGCGGAAAATATTGGTGTGTCAGTCCCCACAACAATCTTATCTGCACCGTAAATTTCTACGGCCAGTTCTATCGCACGAGATCCAAGTGAAGACGTATCAAAAAAGAGGTTATCTTTACGCGAAGGTGACAATTTTGCATCTGGAAAGCGCGCTTCAACGGTATGATGCATTCTTTCAACAACCATGGGGAACGTACCCCCAAGATTTGCAATATGTGTGGTCGTATTTGGGAATTGATCTAAAAAATTCGTATATAATAATGTAATTAACGCAAGCGATACGGAATGCTGCACGCCAAGAGCTCCTCGTGCAATCAGTAATTCATCAGGGTCATTTTTTGGTCGTGTATCCAATACTGGAAATTCATCAGCACGCCACCCCGGGTGGATGAAAAAATGTAACGATTTTTCATTCGCGTACTCATATAAAGCTTTGTATTCATTGGCATATTCTAAGGAAAGAAAAGCATTATTAGGAAGTATGGCACCCAACATACCATAGTTTTCAACACATCTTTTAAACTCATTTAACATTTCACCTTGATCAGCAAGTGGAAGTGCTGCCAACCCATAAATTCGACCAGGGTACCGATCACATTGAATTGCAAGGTCATCGTTACTGGCTTTGATCATTGGCAAAGATTGTTCAATCGGTAAATAATCAATACCGAGCAAACCGGGCAATGAAATAACCTGTTTTTCCATTCCTACATGATCAAGATATTCGATGCGTTCAACCATATTATAGTAAAGACTTGAATATGGCAGTGTACTAACTGGCATATGATAAAGAGAATTTCGATCCGAATTATGCGTAATGCGAGGATCATTTTTACGTGCCTCAAGCATTTCCATAAGTTTAGGTGCAATATAATGTGCGTGAAAATCTATAGCCATATTATGCTTCCCTTTTTGCGGCCTTTAATGCCTTTTTCTTTTTATTAGAGGCTTTCTTCACATAAGGATAAATAAACATCCACAGTCCCGTAATCCAAAGAATAAAAAGCGTAATACCTGTAGGTAAGATCACATAATATTTTACAAAATCGCCAAAATAAGAACCGTCATGAAGCTTTTCCAAGAAATCCGATTGGCGTGAAGCAACGGAAAGAACTTGACCACTTGTTGTATCAACCTGTACTTCCCATCCTTCTGCGGTAATAAATTTAACCATCCCACGATCAGTTTTATAATCTATTCTGTCAAAGTCGGCCCATTTCAACCCTTTTGTTTCTGGAACGCTTGTTGCAGCAGAAAGTAATTGTGCATGGCTCACGGTCGGCGTTTCTGCATTCGCTCCTCGGACGCTGGGCGGCTGAATCCAGTTTAAATCTTTTTTGAGTTGGAGAAACAATCCAGAGACGATAATCAATAATAATGGTAACGCAATAAATATTGAAATCCAATTGTGGATTGTTCGATTTAACTTATTTAAATTCATCTTTATCTCTTCAGCTTCAAATATTTTGGAATAATATTATTATTTATTGGCGCACAATGTAGCAATTCAGCTAAAAACTTCAACGATTATGTCTTTGGTTTGATAAAATCAATCCACAACGAATACGAAACGTATAAAGAATATGAAAAAACTTACAAAAACACTATTTATTATTTCCACATTGTTCGGACTTGGTGCCTGTTCATCAACAAACTTACCAAAGCTACAAACCGTCGAACGCGTTGATCTTGACCGTTATCAAGGTGAATGGCACGAAATTGCTAGAATTGATCACTGGTTCCAAGAAGGATGTATTAACAGCACCGCCAATTATTCCATGCGTGATGATGGGGATATAAGAGTTTTAAATCAATGTGATGTTGAAAATTCAGACGGTGAAACAGATGAGGCCATCGGCAGAGCATGGGTAGTAGACCAAGAGAGCAATGCTAAACTTAAAGTCCAATTTCCCTTAAAAGGCATTAAGTTACCGTTTCTTGCAGGTGACTATTGGATCATCGCTTTAGAAGAGAACTACCAATATGCCATGGTCGGTGATCCGAAAAGGGAATATCTTTGGATTTTAGCGCGTAACGAAGTCCTTCCACAATCAGATCTAGATAATTTACTTAAGCAAGCAAAAGACGCGGGCTTTCCAATAGAGCAACTTATATATAAATAAGTTACTCTAATTTTCTTTTCATATAAAATTCACCTAACTGTCTTTGTATTTTACTAACATTTTTATTCTCACCTATAATTTTGGTATAAGAATGCTATAGGTATAAAAACATGAAAATTACACGCAGAAAACTATTTGCGGGCGCCAGCTCACTCGCCTTTGCGGGAATGATTTACAATTTAAACGGTGAATCATTCGCCAAAGAACAAAAAATTTATGGATATGGTCCTTTAAAAAAGGATCCTCACAAAATTTTAGATTTACCGGAAGGGTTTAGCTACCGTGTTATTTCAAGCCTAGGGGACAAAATGGATGATGGTTTTTTAGTACCCGACCGTGCCGATGGAATGGGGTGTATTGCCCTTGATGATGATAGAGTTGCGCTTATAAGAAATCATGAAATCAATTTAAAAAATCAAGATGATGATGCGGCAAAAATACTTAGCCCACTGCTTAAAGAGGCTTATGATCATACTGATGAAAATATCCCCCACGCAGGCGGCACAACAACCATTATTTATGATTTGAGCACAGGCAAAAGAACAAAAGAATTTTATAGTCTCATTGGTACGTTGCAAAATTGCGCAGGCGGAATTACCCCTTGGGGGAGCTGGCTGAGTTGTGAAGAAAATGTAACCAAAGCCGGCGAAAACTCTCAACTCGATCATGGCTGGATCTTTGAGGTTCCGGCAACACAGGAAAAATTGAAAAAACCATTTCCTTTAAAAGCAATGGGACGCTTTAATCATGAAGCAGCCGCCGTTGACCCAAAGACGGGAATTGTCTACCTCACTGAAGATCGTCCAAACAGTTTATTTTATCGTTTTATTCCAAACGAATATGGCAAGCTACATCTGGGTGGTAAATTACAAGCACTGGCAATTATGGAGTATGGTAAAGGGCTTGATACAAGAAATTGGCAATCTATCGACTTTAAACCTCAATCATGGCGCAATGTGAAGTGGATCGACTTAAATGATATTGAAAGCCCTAAAGATGATCTAAGAATTCGGGGATATAAAGAGGGAGCAGCCACTTTTGCGCGCGGAGAAGGAATTCATTGGGGTGATAATGAACTTTATTTCTGTTGCACATCGGGTGGTAAAAATAAACTTGGCCAAGTCATGCGCTATCAACCGTCTAAATTTGAAGGCACAACGGACGAGAATAATGTTCCAGGTAAACTTCAGCTATTCTTCGAATCACAAGATCCAAATGATATGAATTATGGTGATAATATTGTTGTCACACCCTTTGATCACTTACTAATATGCGAAGATCAATATACCGACATTGTCAATAATTATATTCGCGGTTTAACACCCGAGGGGCAACCCTACCCTTTTGCAAAATTAGTCGTGCAAACAGAACCCGCAGGATGCTGTTTCTCCCCAGATGGTAAAACGATGTTTGTTAATGTTTACCGCCCAACAATGACTCTCGCTATCACAGGGCCATGGAATGATTTTAGAGTATAAAATCTAAAAAAATGGTGCCCCCAGTCGGCATTGAACATACGTTTATTGTTTTCCTAGTAAGTACTATAAGTACCAGTAAATATGACATTTATTTCATTTTCATTCCAGTAGCATCTTGCAAAATCCACCTAGTTCCAGTATAAAAAGGTGGATAAAAAGGTGGATACGATTACCGATGAAATATAAACTTTCTTCTAATTTTGTAAAGACTGCGCCACCAGGAAAATATTGCGACGGTGCAGGTCTCTGGCTTCTTAAGCGTAAAGATGGTGGAGGACAATGGGTCCTTCGCTTAAGTGTTCGTGGTAAGCGACGGGAAATGGGCCTTGGAAGTTTGAGTTTGGTTTCTCTAAAACTAGCCAGAGAAAAAGCTGATGAATACCGGATGATGGCACATAATGATATTGATCCGATCGCCAAAAGAACCATTCAAAGACGAACAGCTAACCAACCAGATAAAAGTCTTGAGACAATTGCTCTAAGTGCATTTGAAGCGCGCAAGGCTGAACTTAAAGGAGATGGAAAGAATGGCCGATGGTTCTCACCCTTGAAGCTGCATATGCTACCAAAGCTCGGAAAGGTGCCTGTAGATGAGATCGACAGCACTGTAATTAGAGATACTTTGTCCCCGATCTGGCATAAGAAGGCTGACACAGCTCGTAAGGCAATGAACCGTCTAAACATAGTATTGAGCCACGCTGAGGCTATGGGCATAGACGTTAATATTAATGCCACAAAGAAAGCTCGTATACTTCTTGGAAAACAAAATCACATCGTCAAGAATATTCCAGCAATGCCTTGGTCTGAAGTGCCGGCGTTTTATCAGACCCTCGATGAGCTAACTGTTACACATCTTGCATTAAGACTACTTATCCTAACTGGGGTTCGTTCTCACCCGATACGT
>DGPL01000013.1 GCA_002390425.1 Kordiimonadaceae bacterium UBA4441
TCTAACCAGCTGAGCTACCCCGCCGCTCCAAATAAATATTGCCCGACTCTAAGGTGTCATCGGACAGCGCATCTTATAGTGAATTGTTATTTGGCTGTAAATAGATATTTTTCATATTCACAATTATAGAGAAAAGGATGTTTCTGCTTTTGTGATCCAGCCGCCGCCAAGTAATCTATCCTCATGGTAAAAAACAGCGGCCTGACCGCTAGAAACACCATATTCCGGTCGTTTCAGAAGAAAATAGGCTTCATCCTGTTTTTGACCTTTATAAAGCTTCGCTTCCTCTGCTGGCCTTGTGGAGCGGACTTTTACCATTATATCAATTCCATCTTCGGGAATATCAGTATTTCCGAGCCAGTTTAATTCTTTGATTTCGACTTTTGAAATTTCTAAAGCTTCTTTTGGTCCGACGATGACTTGCTTTTTCACGGGGTCAAGCTTAATGACATAAAGCGGATCACCACCACCAATTCCGATACCACGACGCTGACCTATTGTGTAATAAATAATTCCTTTATGTTCACCAAGAACACAACCATCAAGGTGAACAATTTCACCGGGTTCACCCGCACCAGGCCTTAAACGTTCGATAACACTTGCATATCCTCCATCAGGTACAAAGCAAATATCCTGGCTATCCGGCTTATTGGCAATCGTTAGTCCATATTTCTCGGCTAGTTTTCTCACATCTTCTTTCACCATGCCACCAAGAGGGAAACGTAAAAAGTTAAGCTGCTCTTGAGTTGTTGCAAAAAGGAAATAGCTTTGATCTTTAAGCGGGTCTACGGCTCGGCGCATTTCAGCATCATTGATGTCCCCTTCTCTTCTGACATAATGACCAGTTGCTAAGACATCAGCATCCAAATCTTTTGCCGTTAAAAGAAGATCTTTAAATTTCACTTCCTGATTACAGCGCACACAGGGGATTGGCGTTTCACCTCGAATATAACTATCGGCGAAATCTTCCATGACGCTATCCTTAAAGCGACTTTCATAATCCAGAACATAATGTGGAATTCCAATGGCCTCTGAAACGCGGCGCGCATCATGTATATCTTGACCTGCACAGCAAGCGCCTTTTTTTTGAATGGCAACGCCGTGGTCATAAAGCTGCAAGGTTATACCAATTACATCGTAACCTTGATCTTTAAGCATTGCAGCAACGACAGAACTATCAACACCGCCGGACATAGCAACAACCACGCGCGTGTCTTCTGGGGCTTTATCTATACCGAGACTATTTAACTGTTTCTTTTCCATTCCCGTCACATAGTATGCTTTTAGGGAAACTTCAAGTCTTTACGTACTTGGTTATATGAAGTTCAGTAAAGAAAGTCTTGATAACTCACTTGTTAATTTATAGGAAACCTCAAGCGCGGTCTGGTCGTTATTCACTCTTGTGATGGCTTCGGCCATATTAACATCCTCAATATCAGAAATGAAATTTAGCATAAACGTTTCTTGCTCTTGATGTTCTTCTAATAATTCGTCTGCGCGGCCATAACGCATACCATTGCTGGATAATACAATTCGCAAATCTTCGATGACATTCTCAAAAACGCTCAATTGACTTTCAAGAAACGTATTCTGAGCCGGCGTTAATTCACCTGATATCGGGGTAAGATTATCAAAATCAGCCAAGACCTTAATTGCCATAAATAAATCTTCCGCAACTTCATCTGCTAAAAGGCTATATTCCATATCCGTATTTTGTCCGATTTTCGCAATTGCTTTGCGTCCATCATTTTGAAACATGTCTCCGGCAGCTGTTGCTGCGACTAAGTCCCCTAGATTATCGCCGACAATTGGCGGTACGTCTGTTCGACCGCCACTAAATATATGTACCCCACCGATGTCTGTGTTAAGTGATGCAATCATAGAGCTAAATGCTTCTTCAACAGTATCCATGCCAATTACCTCTTTTACTAGATTCTGGGTATACCAGCCTCTAATCTCTACGAAATTGGTTAAAATGAAGTAAAGCTTTGCTATTTTTTCTCAAATAATAAGATTTTTTAAGCAACAAAAATGCTGTTAGGTAGAAAATTTTAAGGTAAAACTATTTTCATTATGCTCGATATGTTCAATTTTACTACCGAGCTCACGTGCAACACTGGATGCTAAATAGGCAGGTGCTATTTTTGGATCCCCATCTAAAGTCTCTGTATTGCCGCATATCATTTCGCGTGCTTTATCTTGGAAAATCACGCGGTCGGCTCGCACTGATACTTCAGTAATGATGCTTTCACCCGTTTTGGTAATATTAACGGCCATGTCACCGCCGCGAATTAAACTTTCACTGGCGACAAGTATCATATTTAATAGCACTTTTAATGTGCTTTTATCCATTTCACCGATTTCAGAATTCCAATCAAGGTTAATTGGTGTCCCTTCAAACAACGAAGTAGCTGCATTTTTGGCATCTCGAATTGGAACGTGAGCGCCAATACCCCCAGCAGCACCAAATGCTAATCTATAAAACTTAAGTCTATTAGATGTTTGTCCAGCACTAAGCTCAAGAAGTTTCATTACTTCTGCACGCATCATCTCGTCTTCTTAGTCACTTAAAATTTCAATACCATTAGAGATCGCCCCTACAGGGCTAATTAAATCATGGCAAAGACGTGAGCATAAAAGGGCGGCAAAATCTAATTCTTTCATAAAAAAACTTTCTATCTTGTAGTATGATGCGAATGGTTCATATAATACTCAGCAGAATAAAAACGACAACATAAATTAATTAGAAAAAATCAAATGATCGAAAATAAATATCAAAAATTTGCTGAAGTTCTTCGTCCTACCGCTGTTAAAGCCGGAAGAAAAATTCTTGAAGTCCGTGAAGGAAATTTAGGCATATCTATAAAAGGTGATCAGTCACCAGTTACAATCGCAGATCAACAGGCTGAAAAAATAATTTTATCCTCTCTCAAAAACATTGCCCCTGAAATTCCTATCATTGCAGAAGAAAGTGTTAGTGCTGGTATTGTACCTGAAACAAAAGAAATCTTTTGGTTGGTTGATCCATTAGATGGAACAAAAGAGTTTATATCTGGTGGTTCTGATTTCACAGTTAATATTGCGCTTATTGAAAACGGCATTCCTACTTTTGCTGTTATTTATGTTCCGGCAACATGTAAATTATATACGGCATTAAATAGAGATACTGCTATTTTGCAAAATGTTACGCATGACGTAATCTCACCCGATGAAATCCCTATAAGAACGCGCCCCATACCCCAAGAAGGAATGACAGCAGTAGCCAGTAAATCCCATCTGGATGATCAAACTAAAGCATTTTTAATAGATAATAATATTGAGAATACTGTTTCCGTAGGCAGCTCGCTCAAATTTTGTATTGTCGCCACTGGCGATGCTGATATTTACCCTCGTTTTGGCCCGACAATGGAATGGGATATTGCCGCTGGGCATGCGATTTTAAATGCTGCTGGAGGAAGCGTCACTAATCCCGATGGAACTCCATTTAAATATCAGAAAAAAGGTTATTTAAATGGGGCATTTATTGCGAAAAGCCATCCTTCATAAAAGAAAACTTAAATTCTTTATAAATGCACTCAAACCAAATAACATTATAATGACCGCTGATATTTTGTTGATTTTTTCTAGTCCTTTATCAGTTATCCCTTTACCAATTTTTGCTGACACATTCGAAATGATAGCCCACCACAAACATGATCCTATAAATATCCCTAATGAAATGAAACTTGCGTTAAAATAGTTATTACCCATTTCACCTAAGCCCATACTTACGAATATAGCCACAAAGCCCAAAACCGTTAAAGGGTTCGACATGGTTAAAAGAAATGTGCCAATAGCAGCTTTTATTCTATCTTTATAAGTATCTCTAATATCATCAATATGAGGGTGGTTGAACCAAAGTTTTAAAGCGATCACAATCAATGCAATCCCGCCAATCACCTGGAACCAGACATTAAATTCCTCGATAAAGGTGGTTAATCCAGCCAACCCAAATGCGGCCAAGGCCCCAAATAGTCCGTCTGCAAAAGCGGCTCCTGTTCCAACGACAAAACCATTCTTAGGTCCCTTGGTTAGGGCGCGTCTTATGCATATAATATTCACTGGGCCAATATGGGCTGCCATAACTAGGCCGATCAACATTCCCCAAAGCAGATAAACAGGCGACATTTATTTATTCTCTTTCTTCATAGCTTCAATTTATCGTGCATAACTTAACAAAACATGTTACATGGCGATCATGACAGATGTAAACGAACAAAATGACGAAGCTGAAAAAAAGGAAGACCCTGTTCAGCTCTATATCCTAGAGGCGATTGCTGATGGTTCAGTAGTAAGTCCAAATGATATTGCCATCAAAATTTCAAAGGATCGCGCCAAAGACAGTGACCCTGAGGATGTTTGGCGAAAATATATGCTCGCAGTCAAGCAACAAGCAAAGTATCTCGCCCGAGAAGGTCGAATAAGTATTTTAAGACGCGGAAAAGTAATAGACCCGAATAAAATGAAGGGTTTGGTGAAATTTTCACTGCCCGTTGAAAGTGCTGATGATTAATTAGATTTTATCGTCGCAATTATATTGCCTGCGTAATCAACTAAAATTACTCTTTCAATAGTTTGATTTCGGCCAATATTAATCAAGATGCCCTTATCACTGTTGCTGCTAGAAATAATTTCTTCGCCATTTGAAAGTTTTAAGTTTATTTCAAATGGTTTTGAATTTGTCGGTTTTACAATTTGTGATGTTTGATATTTTTCAACCAACGCGGCTTCGGCCGATTTTTGATCATTATATTTCATTATGGAAGCAACAATGATAACAACGACCATAACGACAATTAAAACACCCAAAGTAATCACAATTCCCTTGAGTAATTTATAATTTTTTGGCATTGGTTCTTCTGACATGACGATAATTACACCTAAATATTATGAAGCAGCAGCTGACGAAGAGGATAAAGGCTTACGCCTAGATAAGTTCCTCAGCAATAAGCTTCCGGACATTAGTCGTTCCCGTCTTAAAAGCCTGATCGTCGAAGGTCAAGTCTTTCTGAA
Source organism: Kordiimonadaceae bacterium UBA4441 (assembly GCA_002390425.1). GTDB lineage: Bacteria > Pseudomonadota > Alphaproteobacteria > Sphingomonadales > Emcibacteraceae > Pseudemcibacter. Next base: position 5,053 of record DGPL01000013.1, read on the forward strand.
AGATTCTGAAAAGAAATATGAAGACCCTTCAGCAAAAATAAAAGGGCATGAGATATTTGGCTTAAATATTCCTGATCTTGTAGAGCCTATCCCTGAAGGCGAAGATATCCCACTGGATATCTATTATGAAGACGATCATTTAATAGTCCTATATAAGCCTGCTGGTATGGTCGTCCACCCTGCCCCAGGAAACTATAGCGGTACTCTTGTCAATGCACTCATCTACCATTGTGGCGAAAGTTTATCAGGCATCAATGGAGTTAGAAGGCCCGGTATTGTTCACAGGATAGATAAAGATACAAGCGGCCTTATGGTTGCTGCGAAGTCCGACAAAGCACACAAAGGTTTGGCAAAACAATTCGCAAAACACAGCATGGAAAGAGCTTATTATGCTATTTGCTGGGGGGTTCCAAACCCAACAGCCGACGAAATTTATGCTCCGCTTAAAAGAGACCCTAAAAATAGATTGAAGATATCTGTCCAACCAAGCGGAAAAGAAGCGCTCACACATTACAAAGTTATAAAAAGATTAGAACCTCCCAGAAAAATAACATCCCGGCAAAATGTTAAGCAAGGCTTGCCACCAAGTCTCTCACTAGTTGAGTGCCGCCTTGAAACGGGTCGAACACATCAAGTGCGGGTTCATATGTCACATTTGGGATATCCTCTTGTTGGTGATCCTCTTTATAGCCGTCGCAATAATCCTTCCAAAAATTTATCGGAAGGCGCAAAAGAGGCACTTTCCAATTTTACACGTCAAGCACTTCACGCTTATTTGATCGGATTCATTCATCCGATTACCAAGGAGCACTTGACATTTGAAACAGAATTACCAAATGATATGAAACACCTTATTCAAGCATTAGTCGCTGTCTAAATACTGCCCTAATGTTTTTATAAGATAAAATGGATAAAAAGGACTGAGGGTAAAAACTTAAGATGGCGCAAAATAATCTACCAGTGATATCACCGGACGGTAGTTTAACGAGCTACCTACATGAAATTCGTAAATTCCCAATGCTTAAGCCGGATGAGGAGTTTATGCTCGCAAAAGCATGGACGGAGCATGGCGATACGGATGCTGCCCATAAATTGGTTACTTCTCACCTTCGTCTTGTGGCTAAAATTGCGATGGGTTATCGCGGATATGGTTTGCCGGTAGGTGATCTTATTTCCGAAGGTAATGTCGGCATGATGCAAGCAGTTAAACGTTTTGACCCTGATAAAGGTTTCCGTTTGGCCACTTATGCAATGTGGTGGATTAAGGCCTCAATTCATGAATATATCCTTCGATCTTGGTCGCTCGTTAAAATTGGAACGACGGCAGCACAAAAGAAATTGTTTTTTAATTTACGTCGCATCAAGGGCCAACTTGAAGCCGTTGATGAAGGTGATCTTCATCCGGACCAAGTTACTGAAATTGCCAATAGACTTGATGTTAAAGAAGACGAAGTTGTTCAAATGAACCGCCGTATGTCTGGTGGTGATCATTCATTGAACGCGCCAATGCGTGCCGACATCGAAGGTGAATGGCAAGATTGGCTTGTAGACGAAAATACACCAGATCAAGAAACAGCATATGCAGATGAAGAAGAGTTAAATTACCGACGCGGACTTATGGCTAATGCCATGAGTGCTTTAAATGAGCGTGAGCAACATATCATTTCAGAACGTCGCCTAAGTGATAGCCCTAAAACTCTTGAAGAATTAAGCATCGAATATAGCATTAGCCGCGAACGCGTGCGTCAAATCGAAGCACGCGCCTTTGAAAAACTGCAGATCGCAATGCAGGCTTCTGCCGCCGAAGATGACATGCTCACAATCGAGCAGTAATAAGTATCCGGAAAGTAAATTATTGGGGGAATACTATTATAGAAAAATCAAAACTATTACTCATTTTTTGGCTTATTTCGTTTGCTTTAATCTTAATCTTCCTATTTAATTTTCCTATAGCATTATACTTCATTGATTGGGAATTCCATGTGATCTTCCGAAGTGGCGCTTGGATTATTTCCTTATTCATTTTGATAAAGTTATCTACATTTTGGAAAATTAGATATCTCAGATATCTACATCATATTGTAAGTTTTTTATGGGCTATACTGGTATTAACAGCATTAAGCGGCACAGCTTTAAACGGTAAAAATAGAGTGGATAAAAAGTTAATTTCGGAACACAAAACCAAATCCTGCCTCTATAGAGCTTATCAATTTGACCCAGGTGCAATCGGCAGTTCATCCATTCAGATTATCGCCGAATATGAAATTCTATACTCATTAAAAGTCGAAAAGAAAAAGCTTGTTGTATTTCGTGGCTCTAACCCAGAAATCAAAATATCCAAGGACAATCACATATTAGTGCAAATTGGCACGTATAATCCCCATAAGGAAGATGAAAGTCATTTGTTCCAAACAGAAATAGAGAGTTGCCTAACAGGAAAAACGATCTATCTTTAATATCTATATTAGTTAGCCTTCAAATGGATTTTTAACGAGGATTGTGTCTTCTCGCTCAGGGCTTGTAGAGAGAATAGCCACGGGTGTTTCAATCAACTCTTCAATGCGGCGCACATATTTAATGGCATTTGCAGGAAGATCAACCCAACTTCTTGCTCCAAAGGTGCTCTTGCTCCAACCTTCCATGCTTTCATAGATAGGCGTTACTGTGGCTTGATCATCCGTTGATGCGGGGTAATAATCCAGCTTTTCACCATTTAAATCATAACCAACGCAAATTTTCAGTTCTTCCATGCCATCCAGAACATCAAGCTTTGTAAGTGCAATACCGGTAATCCCTGAAATTTTCATCACTTGTCGCACCATGATGGCGTCAAACCAACCGCAACGGCGACTGCGTCCCGTAACAGTGCCAAACTCATGGCCACGTTCACCTAACCCTTGTCCAACTTCGTCAAATAATTCTGTTGGAAATGGGCCACTGCCCACACGTGTTGTATAGGCTTTCGTAATGCCAAGAATATAATCAAGGCTATTGGCACCCATTCCGGAACCGCCCGCAGCTTGGGAAGCAACAACATTAGAAGACGTCACAAAAGGATACGTACCATGATCAATATCAAGCATGATGCCTTGTGCGCCTTCAAATAGAATTTTTTTACCGTCTTTTCTCGCCTCGTCTAATATTTTCCAACTTGCGCCAACAAGCGGAAGAACATGTTTAGAAACATCCATGATTTGTGCAATTAAATCATCACGGTCAACTTCATCAAATCCTAAGCCTTTACGAAGTGGGTTATGATGTCCAAGAAGAACGTCAACACGTTTTGCAACTGTTTCTTCTGATTTTAGGTCGCATACTCTCAGGGCGCGACGCGCTACTTTATCTTCATAAGCTGGGCCAATTCCACGTCGTGTTGTGCCAATTACAGGGCCTGTTTCACTACGTGCTTTTGCGGCATCTTCACGAATTGCATCAAGTTCACCGTGAAGTGGCAATATAAGTGAGCAGCCTTCAGAAATAAGCAAACTTTCAGCATTAATAGTTACGCCCTGATCGCTTAATTTTTTCATTTCATTAACTAGCGCCCATGGGTCAACCACAACACCATTACCTATCACTGATAGCTTGCCGCCACGAACAATCCCAGAAGGAAGAAGACTTAATTTATAAACTTTTCCATCAATAACAAGTGTATGTCCCGCATTGTGTCCCCCCTGAAATCTTACAACTACATCGGCTCTTTCGCTTAACCAATCTACGATTTTACCTTTTCCTTCATCGCCCCACTGGGACCCTACTACGACAACGTTAGACACAATTATTAACCTTTCGATATTTCGTTTATCTTATTATTTTGCCAAATAAAACCGCATTTCATTCGTTTCGCTTCTGAAATTTCGTCTTTCACATCTTCTAGTCCCAGAATGGTTCTATAACCATCTTTCTGTAAGTCACTTAATAATGTGCGTTCGGTTCCATTTGGAATAAAAATCTTTCTTTCTTGCTCTTCGACAATGATCGCACGCATTAAACTATCAAGGTAAAGTGAAAAACCTGTTGCCAGTTCACCTTCACCGTGTTCTGCATTTACGACATAACGACCGCCACGTCCAAGTTCGCCTCTCACGCCGCCTGCAAAAATACTAAAACTGATACCTGTTTGATATTCAAAACCCGTGTATTCACCGGGATCAATCGTAATTGTTAAATCCGGCGCAATATCTGATAATTTTCCAACAAGTTTAATTAACTCATCACATAGCGCGCTTGCCTCTTCAGGCAATGATAAGTTTGATAAAATTCCGAGAGACTTTTCTGCAGGCCCTGCTGCATTTAAAATTGCTCGACTAATTTCACCAATATAGCCTTCTATATTGGCTAATGCGCCGATGTCTTTTGCGTCAAGCGCGTCTCGAACCTGATTTGATAAATCCGCATCTATTCCAAGGCCGCTTGTAATAGCCGGAACCAATTGCGGCAACGCAAGGTCGACACTTAAATTATCAACACCGACATCACTGAGCGCTTCATAAGCGAGCAAAATTATTTCAACATAAGCTTCCGTTGAATTCGATCCTATAAGTTCAACGCCGGCTTGTTTAAATTGGCGTTCAGGTCTTAATTGTGTTCCTTTAATACGTAATACATCACCCGCATACCCAAGACGAAGTGGTCGAGGGGCGTTACTTAAACGTGATTGTGAAATCCGGGCAACCTGCCCCGTCATATCAGTACGCACGCCCATCATACGCTGCGAAACAGGGTCAAGTACGCGAAACATGTTTCTCGAATGAGCTTTTCCAGGGCCCAAAAGCAAACTTTCTTCAAATTCAACTAATGGCGGCAGGATTAAGTCAAACCCATGAGCAGAAAAGGCTTTCAGCAATTTCTCAACTGCTTTCGTTTCCTTATTAGCTTCACCCACAAGACTGTCATGCAATCCTTCTGGCAGCAGGGCTGTTTCATTCTGTTCTGACATAATTAATTGTCGCTTTAAAATTAGACTCGCTTTTCGTTGTGCTTATATCACCAATATTAATAAAGCCCAACGCCAAAAAGTAGCAAAAACACAAAAAAGGGAGGGTTAATAACCCTCCCTAATCGTAGAAATCGTTTGGATACAGTTTTCTACAATTTTAAAAATTTAAAGCCTTCACACTACGTACCTGGCCAATTTTCTCAATTTCGCCGATGACATCATTAGAAGCATGCTGGTCAACCGCAACGAGTGCAATTGCACGACCACCTTCATTATGACGACCAAGATTAAATGTCGCGATATTTAGACCACCCGTTCCAAGAATTGTTCCAAGAGAACCAATGAACCCTGGCTTATCTTCGTTGGTCGCGAAAATCATATTTTCAGTTAATTCACCCTCAAGTCGAATATCATCAACTTGAACGATACGAGGACGGCGGTCCGCAAAGAGTGTTCCAGCTACTGAGAACTCACCTTTATCGGTAATAACTTTTACAGTCACCAGCGTATTGTAATCGCCTTCGCCTTCAACTTTACTTTCAACAACATTAATATCACGCTCTTTTGCGACACTTAATGCATTGACCATATTTACACTGCTTAAAAGCGGGCGAAGCAAACCTTCTACGACAATCGCCGTAAGAGGACGAACATTAAGTTCCGTTACATCACCTTGATATCCAATATGGATTTCTTTCATTACAGCATCATTTAACTGGCCAACAAAACTGCCTAATTGTCCAACAAGTGACATATAAGGACTTAAACGTTTTGATTCTTCTGCCGTTAAGCTTGGCATGTTAAGTGCATTGGTTACTGCACCATCTAAAAGATAATCGGACATTTGTTCGGCAACTTGAACGGCAACATTAACTTGTGCTTCCGATGTTGATGCACCTAAATGAGGCGTCACTACAACATTATCATTTCCGAAAAGAACGTTTTCTTTAGCAGGCTCAACTTCAAAAACATCAAGCGCAGCGCCAGCAACTTTTCCACTATCAAGTGCGTCTTTAAGGGCCACTTCATCAATAAGACCACCACGCGCGCAGTTAACGATACGCACACCATCTTTCATTTTGGCAAATGCATCCGCATCAAGAATACCACGAGTGCTGTCTGTTAAAGGTGTATGAAGAGAAATAAAATCTGCACGTCCTAAAAGGCCATCAAGTTCAACTTTCTCTACACCAATCTCTTCTGCGCGTTCTTCAGATAGAAATGGATCAAATGCAATTACTTTCATTTTAAGACCTATTGCACGACTAGCGGCAATTGCACCAATATTCCCACATCCAATAATACCCAATATTTTTGATGTTAATTCAACACCCATAAATTTCGACTTTTCCCATTTTCCTTGGTGTGTTGATGCACTTGCTTGTGGGATTTGACGAGCGACTGCAAACATCATCGCTATTGCATGTTCAGCGGTTGTGATGCTGTTACCCATCGGCGTATTCATCACAACTGTACCGTTACTGGTTGCTGCTGGAATATCTACATTATCAACACCGATACCGGCACGACCAACGACTTTCAGGTTTTTTGCTACCGCTAAAATCTTTGGAGTGACTTTCGTTGCTGAACGAATAGCAAGACCATCATATTCATGAATTTTCGCTTCTAATTCTTCTTTTGTTAAACCAACGATTTCATCAGTTTCAATACCGCGTCGTTCAAAAATTTCTTTGGCGAGCGGGCTCATTTTATCAGAAATAAGTACCTTAACCATAAGGATTACCTTTCATATAAGTGTAAAAATAAATATGTAAAATTAGTTATATTGTGTTTTGACTTCGCCGTAGGCCCAATCTAGCCATGGCGTTAAATCTTTAAGATCAACTGCTTCAATTGTGGAACCTGCCCAAATACGAAGCCCCGCAGGAGCATCTCGATATGCACCAATGTCATAAGCGACACCTTGCTCATCTAAGAGGCTAGCAAGTTTCTTAGCGGCCGCTGCTTTATCTTCATCAGATAGACTTTGAAACCAATCTGCTGATATTTTTAAGCAAACAGACGTATTAGAAACTGTCGCAGGATCTATGGCAAGAAAATCAACCCAATCCGTGTGGTCAACCCATGCTTTAAGCACAGCGAGATTGTCTTCTGAACGTTTGATTAGTCCATTTAATCCGCCGACTTCTTCGCCCCAATTAAGGGTATCAAGGTAGTCTTCAACACAAAGCATTGATGGTGTATTGATAGTTGCGCCTTTAAAGATGCCTTCTATCAGTTTACCATTTTTAGTCATGCGGAAGATTTTCGGAAGTGGCCACGCTGGAGAATAATTTTCCAAGCGCTCGACAGCGCGTGGTGACAAGATAATAATACCATGTGCTCCTTCGCCACCCATTACTTTCTGCCAAGAGAAAGTCGTTACATCAAGCTTTTCCCAAGGAAGATCCATTGCAAAAGCAGCTGATGTCGCATCACAAATGGTTAAGCCAGCACGATTATCCGCAATCCAGTCACCATTTGGAACCTTAACACCTGATGTTGTGCCATTCCATGTGAATACCACATCACGTGCAGGATCAACTTGTGTAAGGTCCGGAAGCTCTCCATATGGTGCTTCAATTTTACGGACATCATTTAATTTCAGCTGCTTCGTTACGTCGGTAATCCAACCTGAGCCAAAACTTTCCCATGCAAGCATATCAACGCCGCGCGCACCTAACAATGACCATAAAGCCATTTCAACGGCGCCTGTATCAGAACCTGGAACAATACCAACACGGTAATCATCCGGCAGGCTAAGTAAAGCATGCGTTTTATCAATTGCGTCTTTTAAACGGGTTTTGCCGACTGCGGCACGATGAGAACGCCCTAATGGCGCTTTTTTTAAATTTTCAATCGTCCATCCCGGGCGTTTCGCGCACGGTCCTGACGAAAACAGCGGTGAAGCTGGCTTCTTTTCTGGTAACATAATGTGTCTCCTATTCCTTCCAGAATAGCTGTCCCTCGTTGGGGAGGGATAGCCCACGGCGGAATATAGAGAAACAAAATTAATTGTCAATCAGAAGATTTGTGAATTAAATATTACTGATCAATTGGGTAGTCGCCCGAACGTCCACTAAAGGATATTTGATAGAGTTTACTGTCATATTGAAAAGTATGACTTTTTACTTTACGGCCATGCTTAACATTGACTGTATTGCTTTGTTCTTGGAAGAGATCCATCAAAATTCGATTGGTCAAAATTAAGGTGTCTTGACCTTCAGAAAGGGGCGCTTCTTGAAAGACATAAATATCATTAAAGGTAACTTCAACACCAATCCAATTAAGTGGGATTTGCTCGCCATCAGTGCCATAAATAGCAAAAGATTGAATAATGTAATCTTTAAGAAACGATTCGACTTTTTCATCGGTTAATTCGACAGGCCCACCATTAAATCGCATCAACAAGTCTTCAATATCATGGGTGAAGACACGGTGAGTAATTTCGATGGTGCCTTTATCAGGCTGCATGTCCACTTGACTAAAGGAAGCGTAATAACGGTGTGCGTAACCAATATTGGCTACGCACATCATAGAAAATAGAATTAGAAATTTAGATAAATTTCTGGAAATCACTACTGATATTCTTTCACCAGATCATTAAATTTGCCTTCAGCAGAACGCGCATCATCAAAATCTTTCTTCTCTTTTTCTTTACGGTAATCTTCAACAGATTTAACCTCTGTCAGATTTTCATTTAGCATGTCACGACGGTTTCTTCCTCTTTGTTTTGCAAGATCAAAACGACTTTCAAGAATACGGCGTGGGAAAAAGTTATTGAACATATCAGCATCAGCTGTTTCATACTTCGGATCAAGTGTCACTGAAGCAATTTCTTTATCACTCACAATCATCTTGGTCATGTTTTTATAATTGAGTTTCCATATTTCAGCGGGGAAGCGTTTTTCTTCCTTTGAGCCGTCAGCATATTCAATTTCAAGATAAATCGGCATAATTACGCCACCTATATTTGAGAAATCTAACATATAAATATGACTGTCATCATTTAACAATTCAATTTGCCAATCTTCTAGATCCGCAATTAATTTATTATAATCATTACGTTGCTTATTGGTAACGGTGAACTCGTCATTATCATTATAAAAATCTTTGATATTTGGGAATTCATCAATGCGTTTTGGCAAGTCATCGTTACTGAGATATGATGGATGTCTACGTTTCTCCATTTCTTGACGGCGCTTAAAGGCTTCTTCAATTTCCGGATCTTCGGTATTGATGGTGAAATGACGCACGTTATCAAGCGCAATATCCACATGCTCAGTGGTATAGAACCAACCACGCCAGAACCAATCTAAATCTACACCGCTGGCATCTTCCATCGTACGGAAGAAATCAGATGGCGTAGGGCGTTTGAATTTCCAACGCTGTGCAAATTCACGAAACGCAAAATCAAAGAGTTCTGGCCCCATGATACTTTCACGTAGAATGTTTAAGGCAGTAGATGGCTTCGCATAAGCATTATTTCCTTTTTGAAGTAATGAATCTGCATTGCTCATAATCGGAACCTGATTTGTACTTGTCATATAACCAGTAATATTACGCGGATCAATTCGTCCAAGCGGATAATCATCTTTCCATTCTTGATGAGCAAGGTTTTGAACAAACGTATTTAAACCTTCATCCATCCAAGTCCATTGGCGCTCATCGGAATTTATAATCATTGGGTAATAGTTATGCCCAACTTCATGAATAATTACGCCAATCAATCCGTGCTTTGTGCGACGGCCATATGTACGCGTTCCATCGGGGTGTGTCGTTGGACGGGCACCATTAAAACTAATCATTGGATATTCCATGCCGCCAATAGGGCCATTAACTGAGATAGCCACGGGATATGGATACGTCATCGAATATTTATTATAAACTTGTAATGTGTGCATTACGGCTTGTGTCGAAATATCAGACCAAAGCGGTTGACCAGCCATAGGATAATATGACATCGCCATAACAGTTTCACCGTTTTCTTTCATCTTATAACCCATCGCATCCCAAATAAATTTACGAGACGAGGCAAAGGCAAAATCGCGGACATTTTCTGCTTTATAATGCCACGTTTTTGTTTCAGAAGCCTTTTCTTTTTCGTTATTCACCGCTTCTTCTGGCGTGACAATAAAAATAGGAACCGATGCAGTGCGCGCTTCGATTAAACGATCGCGCTGATCTTGCGTTAAAACATCAGCTTCATTTTGCAACACACCTGTTGAGGCAACAATATGATCGGCCGGTGCCGTAATAGTCACATCGTAATTTCCAAACTCAAGGGTGAATTCACCACTACCTTGATATTCTTTATTATGCCATCCTTCGTAGTCTGAATAAACGGTCACTCTAGGATACCACTGTGCAATTTCATAAATATAATTGTCATCACGTTCAAAATATTCAGCCGCTTGACGGGACCGTAAAATTTCAGAATCAAGGATGTTATAGGACCAATCAATAGCGAAATCTGTGGCTTGATTTGGACCTAACTCGGTTGGTAAATCAATACGTAAGTTCGAGCCCACAACTGTATATGATAGATCATTTCCGCTTAAGTCCTGAAGACGACTTACTTTGAAGCCACCATCGAAATTTCGACGTTCAATATGGCTGCGCATAGCAGAAAAAGACATCCCATCCATATTTGGTGATACTGTTTCACCCGCGATATCCATTGACGTTTTAGGATCAAAACGATTCTGATCCATTTGCAGCCAAATGTATTTCAAGCTATCTGGAGAGTTATTATAATATCTAATGTTTGCAGAACCCGTAACACTTTGATTTTCATCATCAAGAGTTACATCAATTTTATAATCTGCCTGTTGCTGCCAATATTCGTGACCCGGCGCACCTGAAGCTGTACGGTAAGAATTTGGCGTCGGCAAATACTCATTAAGCTGCCTGAACTTATCATTAAGCTGTTCCATGGTTTGCGCATAAGAATTTGTAGAAATCAATGCAAAACCCATTAGACCCAAGATTACGGTTTTGATCTTAAACATAGTAAATTATCCCTCACAATATAGATATATTCATTGTTATAGGGTGATACTATATATTATTACGTGCTTAGTCCAGTATGACTTTAGTCAACCTTCACGAGGTGATTAAGAGGGCCGCAACCACTACCAAACCCGGGCGCATTTTCAAGCGCTTTTTGTACAAAATTATGAGCTCTGCTTACTGCTTCTTCAAGTTTAAGACCTTGAGCAAGTCCTGTCGCAATACCTGATGCGAGTGTACACCCTGTACCATGATTATCTTTACCAGGTACCCTAAGAGCGGAGAATATTTTTTCTGAATTTTGTGTAACCAATAAATCTGTCAAAATATCACCTTTAAGATGCCCCCCTTTAACCAAAACCGCTTCCGGTCCCATCTTTAAAAGAGCATCTGCAGCTTTGCGCATCTCATCCATATTTTTGAGCAAATCTACGCCTGTTAGTTTAGATGCTTCAGCCAAATTTGGTGTTAATAATGTCGTCTTGGGTAGTATTTCACTTACCATCGCTTTTACGCTTAATGGTTTTAAAAGCATATGTCCGCTCGTGGACATCATCACGGGATCAACCACCATAGGAATATCAGCACCGTATTTTGCAAGAATATCTGAAACACCCTCGATAATTTCAGGTGACATTAACATTCCGGTTTTAATGGCATCAGCACCTATATCACCTAACACCGACAGTATTTGTGCCCGTACAGTATTAGCCGGAACGGGAAACACTTCACTGACCATATTGGTGTCTTGTACAGTAATTGCTGTAATCGCGGACATGGCATATCCACCAAGTGAAGAAATGGTTTTAATATCCGCTTGAATTCCAGCGCCACCGCTAGAATCCGATCCAGCTATTGTTAAAACCTTACCTTTCATGATTATACGCTTCTGATTGTCGCTTCAACGGAAGACACAATGTCAGAAGCAACATTTTCAATCAAAGTATCATTATCACCTTCAACCATCACTCGAATTAATGGCTCCGTGCCCGATTTCCTAATCACAACACGACCATTACCATTAAGTGAATTTTCACCATCACTTATAGCTTGTATTACATGATCATCCGCAAGCGGGTCAGTTGCCTCGTTATACCGCACATTTTTGAGTAGCTGCGGATATGGTTCGAACAATTTAAATAAATTACTGGCCGGACGCCCTTTTTCAACCAAGACAGCCAAGACTTGAAGCGCAGCAACCAAGCCATCACCTGTTGTATTAAAATCGCTTAAAACGATATGACCGGATTGTTCCCCACCAACATTACAACCTAATTTTTGCATAGCTGCGACTACATAACGATCACCAACATTGGTGCGCTCCAATTCCAATCCTAATGACTTCATATGTTTTTCAAGTCCGAGGTTTGACATCAATGTTGCGACCAACGCCCCACCTTCAAGTTTACCTTCTTCGTGCCAATTGGTTGCGATAGTAGCCATTAATTGGTCCCCATCAATGATAAGCCCTGTTTCATCACAGATGATTAAACGATCTGCATCACCATCTAAGGCAATACCAATATCAGCACCTTCTTCAATAACTTTTATGCACATAGCTTCAGGCTTCGTGGAACCGAAATTATCATTAATATTGGTACCATTTGGTGTGGCACCAATAACAACAACTTCAGCACCAAGTTCCCATAAAACACTCGGTGCCGTTCTATATGCTGCGCCATTAGCGCAATCTAGTACTACTTTTAAACCGTCAAGACGTAAATTTTTTGGAAAAGTATTTTTCGCAAATTCAATATAACGACCAACTGCGTTATGTAATCTTTGGGCGCGGCCTAAATCTTCTGAAGGAACCAAATGCTTGTTATATCCATTGTCCATTCTGCGTTCGAGTTCTTCCTCAATCTCATCAGACAATTTGTTGCCATCTGGGCCAAACAATTTAATTCCGTTATCATAAAAGGGATTATGAGAAGCAGAAAGCATTACGCCCAAATCAGCACGCAAAGACCTTGTTAACATCGCCACAGCGGGTGTCGGCATTGGTCCTAAAAGGACAACGTCCATACCCATGGAAATAAACCCTGATGTTAATGCAGGCTCAAGTAAATAACCGGAAAGACGCGTATCTTTGCCAATAACAACACGGTGTTGATGATCTCCACGTGTGAAATAACGTCCTGCAGCCATACCCACTCTCATGGCTAACTCTGCAGTCATTTTCCCTTCATTCGCTTTTCCGCGAATACCATCAGTTCCAAAATATTTTCTGGTCATATCGTTTCGTTCTTCTCGACATTTATTCAAATATATCTCATTCATAGCAAGAGTATGTTAATAGAAGCTGAATATTAGAAAAAAAATTAACTAGACTGTATATTTTGTAAGACTGTTATCGCTTGTTTGGTTTCTTTTACATCATGAACCCTGATGATATGAACTCCGCGATTAATGCAATGCTGCGCAGCTGAAATAGATCCGTGAATTCTATTTGCAGGAATTTCTTCGTTACATATCTTACCGATGAAACTTTTTCTCGACACTCCAATTAACAAGGGAACACCAAGTCCGTGAAATATTGAAATGTGTTTTAATATTTGTAAATTATGTTCAACCGTTTTCCCAAAACCAATACCGGGGTCAACAATTATATTTCTTCTTGAAATACCATTTTTCACACAGTGCTCTATACGTTCCTCTAAATAATCATAAATATCCAAATAAACGCATTGATAATCTGGGTTATCTTGCATTGTTTCGGGCGTTCCTTGTGAATGCATAAGAATAATTGGCACATTTTCCTCACGGACGATATTCACACTATCAACATCATATTCTAAGGCACTGACATCATTTATTATGTGAGCACCCGATTTCATTGCCATTTTCATAACTTCACTGTTTCTACTATCAATTGAAATCGGTATTTTTTTATTTTTTATATTTTTAATCACAGGAATGACGCGGCTTAATTCTTCGTCGATGGTAACGGCTTTTGCCCCCGGTTTTGTAGATTCCCCTCCAATATCAATGATATCTGCACCATCCGAAATCATCGCACTTATTTGATCCATAGCAGAACCAAATTCATTAAATTCACCACCATCCGAAAAACTGTCCGGTGTTACATTGAGGACACCTTGAATAATAGGATTTTTAAAATCGAATTTGAGGCCATTTTTTAATTCTAATGGCTCACGAATACGTTCAATATTTTCAATTAATTTTTGAACTTCTCGTTTATCATTTTCATTTATTTTAGAAAAATAATCATCTAGCTCAGTAACAGAGATAATTTCGTGATGTACCGATTGAGAATTTCTTTTAATTATTTTCAAATGAGAATAATAAGCTTCGCTATTTTGTAATTTGCGAAAATATTTACCAGATGCAGTTAAGCCTCTGGTTATACCCAGAGGCTCAAGATAAATTTTATGATTGTTCATAATGCCAACCAACGAAATGTTTAACTTTCTGGCACCGGATCAGAACCAATGTTATTGCCTTTATCTTTCGGCTTCTTGGTTGTCGGGACGGAACCAGTCGGTTTGTTTTCCGGCTTATCTTCATCATCAAAATCTTTTTGAATTTCTTTGCCCGCTAATAAATCATTAATTTCATCACCACTTAATGTTTCATATTCAAGCAATCCTTTGCCTAACGTATGCAAATCATCAAGGTTCTTATTCAGAATATCCGTTGCTTTCTGATATGATTCATCGACAAGTCGGCGAATTTCTTCATCAATGATTTTTGCTGTCGCAGAAGACACATTTTGCGTTTGAGATACGGAATGACCCAAGAAAACTTCTTGTTGGTTTTCACCATATTCAAGCGGCCCTAATTTATCGCTCATACCCCATTGAGTAACCATGGCACGAGCCATTTTAGTCGCATATGAAATATCAGACGATGCACCTGATGTTACCTTATCATAACCAAAAATAATTTCCTCAGCTACACGGCCACCCATCGCAACGGCCAAATCTGCATGCATTTTTTCGCGCGATCTTGAAAGCTGATCATGCTCAGGGAGACGCATCACCATACCTAATGCGCGACCACGTGGAATAATAGTGGCTTTATGGATTGGGTCGGATGCTGTACAATGAATCGCAACGAGAGCATGACCCGCTTCATGATAAGCAGTTAGTTTTTTCTCGTCTTCTTGCATGACCATCGAACGACGTTCCGCACCCATCATCACTTTATCTTTTGATTGTTCAAAATCGTCCATTGTAACAACGCGTTTTCCTTTGCGTGCTGCAAGTAATGCTGCTTCATTCACAAGGTTCGCAAGATCAGCGCCAGAGAACCCAGGTGTACCACGTGCTATAACACGTGGCTTAACGTCGGCAGCAAGTGGCACTTTTTTCATATGAACTTTAAGAATTTTTTCACGGCCCAATATATCCGGATTAGAAACGACAACCTGACGGTCAAAACGACCCGGACGCAATAAAGCCGGATCAAGAACATCAGGACGGTTTGTCGCTGCAAGTAAAATAATCCCTTCATTGGCTTCAAAACCGTCCATTTCAACAAGCAATTGGTTTAATGTTTGCTCACGTTCATCGTTACCACCACCTAGGCCAGCACCACGATGGCGACCTACGGCATCAATTTCATCAATGAAAATGATACATGGGGCATTTTGCTTACCCTGTTCAAACATATCGCGCACACGGCTCGCACCGACACCCACAAACATTTCAACAAAGTCAGAACCAGAAATCGTAAAGAATGGCACGTTCGCTTCACCAGCAATCGCACGCGCAAGAAGTGTTTTACCAGTTCCTGGAGGTCCAACGAGTAAAGCACCTTTCGGAATGACTGCACCAAGGCGTTGGTACTTACTAGGGTCCTTAAGAAATTCAACTATTTCTTCAAGTTCTTCTTTGGCTTCTTCGATACCCGCCACATCATCAAAGGTCACACGGCCTGACATTTCATTTAGAAGCTTGGCTTTAGATTTACCAAAACCCATTGCTTTACCGCCACCGCCTTGCATCTGACGCATAAAGAATATCCAAATACCTATTAGAATAATAAATGGCAACCAACCGACCAAGAATGTCATAAACGCACTCGTTTCAATTGGTTTCGCGTTAATATTAACGCCTTTGGCATTCAACTTATCAATTAAGGTCGCATCATTCGGGGCATAAGTTTGGAAAGTTTGACCATTGGCCATTTGGCCCGCAATATTATTTTCCTGTATAGTAACACTTGTAATGTTACCCGCATCAATACCCGCTAAGAACTCAGAATAAGAGATATCTTGTCTGCCGTCGCCGCCTTCTGGCCCCTTAAAGGCACTAAACAAAGCAAGAAGTAAAATTAAAATGATAAGCCAGAATGCGAAATTACGTTTCATATTGTCCACGTATTAAACCTTTATTTTGTTACCTGATATACAATCATCAAAGTTTCATTATCAATAGATAAGAGCAAATGTGCCAGAAACAAGTTGAAAGTTTATCTTTTTTGTCATGATAGCCATTTTTCTATAAAAACAACACTTTTATAGTCTTTAATGCTGAAAAGAAGCTGAAAAAACACCTACTTGAATTTGGTTTTTATCAGCAAATAAAAAATTTGGGAGTATTATTTTTTCATCATTTGTTAAAATGATTGGTAAAGTCTGTAATAACTTATCTCTCAAAACATGACTTTCAAAATTTTTATAGATATCCCCTTTAACTTCTGGATGCTGTTCAAAAAGAGTTGCCTTCATTTCATTTGAAAAGGCAATTACTTTTCCAGAAGTCTCTTTCGAATTAACAATAAACCTATTATCCCATAATAGTTGTTTCTTATCCGTAATGGTTTTTTCATCATTAATTGAAACCGCTTCTCGGACAAATATAATCTGTCCTTTTTCATTTTTATATACAATCACGCCACATAAAGTCTGCCCAGAAAAATCAACCTGTTTAAGATTTTCAAATAAAGTGAATAATTTTTGATACCTACCGGGATGTTTTGCGCCGCTTACTTTTTTTAGCAATCGACTTAACAATCTTAAGGCAATTTCTTCATGAAGATTCTGACTGAAATTTCTCGATAATTCAGCATAGCCGAGCGGATGATAATTCACTAACTCCGATTCGGCGTGATCAGTTAATTGATCAAGGAGTGATTTCACGCGTGACATCTTAGTGGCTGTCGCCGTTAATCTTTCACGGTCTAAGCCTTCTATCTGAGTATCATTTAATAATTTACGGATTTTAATTCGCGTGAATGCCTCATTTTCATTACTTGGATCAGTAACCCAAGTCTGTCCCATTTCTTCAAGAGTTTTAAGAAGTCGTTCTTTTCCAATCGATAGAAGCGGTCGATATATCTTAATGGCATCCTTCTCATAACCTTCCACAGGTAATCGAGACACCTTCTCCATCGCAGAAAGACCATCTACACCGCTACCTCTGAAAAGGCGAATAAGAAACGTTTCTGCTTGGTCATCTTTATGATGCGCGACAAAAACATGATCAATTTCCTTTGACTTACACCATTTACTGATAAGGTCATATCGAGCTTTGCGGGCTTTATCTTGAATATTTGAAGTCGGTTTTTCGCCTATCCAGCTGAGTATCTCATGATGGATATTTAACTTTTCCAACCACTTTGAAACATCTTTAGCTTCTTGTTTTGAAGCTTTCCTTAAACCATGGTCAACCGTTACTGCATGAAGTTTTACGTGATTATTAAGGCACCACTGATGAAGCAAGAGTGCAAGCGCCATGCTATCGCCACCGCCAGATACAGCCACCGCAATGTTTTTTGGCTCCCCAATCTCAAGGGGCATCATCAGATCATGAAATTCATCGCCAGAAAGAGGGAGAATATTACCCCCGTCTAACTGCATCCTGCTTTTCTTTCTTCGGTTGGACGTAGGCGGGTGCTCTCTGTGCTATTTGGAAAACGAGCACCAAGCTCACGAAATACTTCGCAGGCTTCGGTTTTTTCTCCCAAAAGATTAAGAGACATTCCTACTTTCAAAAGATACGCGGGTGCTTTAGAACTTTCGGGATATTTGCTCATCCCTTCAAGAAAGGTTCGTGTCGCATCAGCATAATTTCCGCGCGCATAATAAGTTTGCCCTAGCCAATATTGCGCATTACCAGAAAGTTCATCTTGAGGGTATTGTTCAAGGAATTCAAGAAAACCAATTTCTGCTTCCACATAATTAGCGTTGGATACAAGGCTATAGGCTTGATCATATTTTTGTTTTGCCGTCGATGCAACAGGAGCCGCTGTGGCTGCGGGTAGAGCTGACCCAGCACCCGTTGAAGGTAATGATGCCATTGGACGGGCACCACTTTCTAATTCTTTAAAGCGAAACTCATTGTCTTTTTCAAGGGTTTCAAGTTTTCGCGTTAAATTAGTGACCTTAAAATTAGCTTCTTCCAATTGCCCTGTCATTTGTCTAATTTGCGTTTCAAGTTCAGAAATTCGAATGTTGATTTCTGCCATCAATGCGCCTTCCGAACCAACAGGAATGTCCGCAGGAGCCGCATTATTCCCGCCGCCATTATCACCGGACCGGAAACGCGTTCCGGGTGTAAAAACACGTCGCTGTATCGCGTTAAGTTGTTTTTCAATTGCATTTAATCTTTGGCTCGTCGATTGTGCTGAAGATCCCATAGTCGACATTATTAATAATACCAATGATAATAATAAACAGATACCAGTCATCATTATGTTATGAGAATTAAACAAACTTTTCATCGTATTTTATGCTCCAAATATTTCTTGGGATCTTTAAAAAAAATGCCCGTGTGACAGTGTTAGTCGCACGGGCATTTTAAAATTAACTGTAAAATTAATTTACGCGAGTGTATCCGCGACGGTTTCTGTCGTTGTTTGTACCAATTGGACGTTCTTTACCGTAGCTCACTGTGCGGATGCGTGAAGCACTAACACCCATAGCTACAAGATAATTTTTAACGGCATTAGCACGACGATCACCAAGAGCAATATTGTATTCACGTGTACCGCGCTCATCACAATGCCCTTCGACTACAATACTCTTGTTGTTGCTTTTCATCCAGTTTGCTTGTGCTTGAAGAATGTTACGTGCTGACGCGTCAACATCATAACGATCAAAAGCGAAATAAACTGTTGATCCGTCCATACCGCCCATAATCTGATCAAGTTCTTCTTGTGAACCAGGAGCTGGACCTGTTTGAACTGGCTCCATAGGAGCTGGTGCAGGTGCTGGCTGAGCTTCAACAGGAGCTTCTGTCATTGCTTCGTCATTTGTATTCGCACAAGCACTCAAAAATAGTGCTGCCCCGACCATAATTAAAAATTTTGCATAAAATTTATTTTTTAGCATTTAGTGATCCTTCACATATATTTATGTATTTTCTTATTTTTCCTAAAACTTCTGTCATTTCCCCACAAGAATTGACATGCGCAATTAATCATATATTCCCACGGCCCATATAATCTATCGTGACTATAAACGTAGATTCGTTAAGAATCAAGCGAGTATAAGGGTATAAGACGATTATTTATTTCTTCTTTATCTTGAATTCAACAACGGTGACCACGCAGGGTCTGATCCATCAAGAGGTGTTATAATCTGTCTTTCGTTATATCCAGTGAGGTCAATGGACCATAATTGGGTCTCACCACCGCCACCACGGTTATCATATGGGTACTTTTTATAATACATCAAAACACGGCCATTTGGTGACCACGTTGGCCCTTCTTCGAAGTAACTTTCGGTTAAAATCCGCTCTCCGGTGCCATCGGGACGCATTACGCCTATGAAAAATTTACCCCCTAATTGCTTGGTAAAGGCAATCAAATCACCGCGCGGCGACCAAACTGGCGTTGCATAACGTCCTTCACCAAAACTAATGCGCTTCAAATTTGCGCCATCACTATCCATGACATATATTTGCTGAGATCCCCCACGGTCCGAATTAAATACTATTTGACGTCCAAACGGTGAAAAACTTGGCGACGTGTCAATTGCCGAATGGGTCGTTAATCGTTGAATCCGCCTTGTGCTTAATTCCATCGCAAAAATATCGGAATTTCCACGTTCCGCTTTTGACATAATCACTTTTTTGCCGTCCGGCGAAAATCTTGGCGCAAAAGTCATACCGTCAAATTCACCCAACATTTCCGATCTACCCGTATCAATGTTAAACAGATAAACGCGCGGTGTATCATTATAATAAGAAAGATACGTGATTTCCTGAGAGGACGGTGAAAAACGTGGGCTCAATATCATATATGAACCATCCGTTAAAAACTTATGATTATGACCGTCTTGGTCCATAATTGCCAAACGGCGGATACGATCAAGATAAGGACCGCTTTCTGAAATATAAACAATCCGAGTATCAAAATAACCATCTTCACCCGTTAAACGCTTATAAATTGCATCTGAGATTAAATGCGCTATTCGGCGCCAATTATTTGGCGCTGTGAAATAACGAAGACCCGTCATTTGTGAGCCTGCGAGTACATCCCACAGTCTAAACTCCACTCTTACACGGCCATCTTCTTCTAGTACGGCCGATCCTGTAACCAAGGCTTGCGCACCAATAGCGCGCCAATTGGCAAATTGTGGCGCTGTGCTTGCTGCACCAGAATTAATAAACGCGCGTTGATCAATCGGTGCAAATAAGCCTGATCTTTCGAGATCCGCTGTGACCACTTGCGCTATATTCGCGCCAATATCGCGGACCGATCCACTCGATGTCATTGCCGCTTCGCTGCCTTCAAAATTCGCAAGCGCAATAGGCATTGGCTGAACATTCCCGCGGGTAATATCAATTTCAATTACCGCATGGGCGGAAATTGTGCCTGCAATAATCCCAATGAGGGCAATTAATAAAATTTTCAAGTGTGTCACACTGTTTCTCCAGTCGTTAAACTAATTATACTTTATGATATCATACCGGATGGATCAAAATTCATTTTAATCTCCCGCCATTGGTCATATAAATTCTGTGGTAATTCTAAATCACTATAAGGCGCGCACATGCGAACTGCACGAAGTGCGCTATCGGCTGCCACTTTTAAAGGGCCACTCATCCGACTATAATCATCTGCAGTGGGTGGTCTTGCCAAATCACCATCTGGTGTTAATTGCATATAAACGGTTACTTTTAATGTCCCCGCCTCCAAGGCACCGGCCGGTGGGTTCCAACATTGATCTTGTATCTTCTTTTGTATCGCCGCACTGATAGACATCGTTTGGCGACGTACATCCAATGAAGTCATTTGTTGTTCTTGCTGTCCGTATTTTTCCGCCAAACGCTCTGTCGCCGATTGGCTTTCCGGAATTTTATTAAGGAGCGCGGCTATTCTGTCACTGCTGAAACGGCTTGGCGGTTTTGGTCGTGATCTTGGGGCCACACTTGGTGCTTCTGCGCGCTGAACAGGTTTTGGTTTAGGCTTCGCTGCTGGCTTCTCTTTTGGTTGATCAAGCAGCGGCATCGTCGACGCCATTTTCGGTGGTGGTGGCGGTAAGGCCGCAGCTACACGCTCAGGCCTTTTTTCCGGCGGTTTTGGTTTTTCTTTTGTTGGTTCAGGTAATTTTGCAATTTCGACTGTTTTTGTCACTTCGGCAATATCAACCATTTCAACGGGAATAATTTGCATCTCCATATCGCGTGGTGTGTCAAACCACGGAATGCCGAATGTGGCTGCTAAAAATAGCCCCACATGCGATACTCCTGATATAATTAATGCGTTTTTCAATTTATTCTCTATACTTTCATTTTATCTTGCCGGGTCCGTCACCATGGCAACACGGGAAAATCCGTTGCCATTCAACAACCCCATCACTTCCATCACACGGCCATAACTAACACCTTGGTCACCGTGAACATAAATTCTGTCCTCTTTACGGTTTTCAAAAATCACCGTAATGCGGGCTACGAGCTGTTGAAGCTCAACTTCTTCATCTTGAAGATAAATACGCCCTTCTTCATCGATAGTGATCGATAGCGGCGTATTATTTTCTGGCAAGTTGTTAGCCTGACTATTCGGAAGGTCAATAGGAACGCCAACGGTTAATAATGGTGCTGTCACCATAAAAACAACAAGCAGCACCAACATCACATCAACAAAAGGCGTTACGTTAATCTCACTCATTTGTTGATGGCGTTTTGAAAATCCGGTGCGGTGACCGCCGCCTTTATTTCCATGCATTTGCATAAATGCTACTCCTCATCCATTTGACGTGACAAGATGGTGCCAAATTCTTCAGCGAAACCCTCTAGACGGTTGGCATATCGCCCTAAATCATTGGATAATACGTTATATGCAACAACCGCAGGGATCGCAGCAACTAGTCCCATGGCTGTCGCTGCCAGCGCTTCTGCAATACCCGGTGCCACAACGGCCAGTGACGAATTATTTGAAGATGCGATTGATTGAAAGCTGTTCATGATACCCCACACGGTACCAAACAGTCCAACAAACGGTGCCGTTGAGCCAACAGTGGCCAGCACACCAAGGTAATGTTCAAGCCGTTCCATTTCACGGCTAACCGTCACTTGCATAACACGATAAATACGTTCTTGTGCACCCATAGCAATTTTACCGGTACGCGTGGTTGTTGATCGTTGCCATTCACGCATAGCAGAAACAAATAACATCGCAAGTGGGTGATCAGGGTTATGACGGGTGCGTTCATAAAGATCTTCAAGGCTGTTGCCGGACCAAAATTCGACTTCAAATTCATCTGCTTTTTCACGTACAGCGCGAAGACGCTTATATTTATCATAGATAATCGCCCAGCACCAAACCGATGCGCCGAGTAACATAATCATTACAGCCTGCACAATAAAATCAGCTTGCGCAAACATGCCGAAAAATGAAAAATCGGGTGCCGTACCACCTAAATCTACAGCTTCAACTGCGGCTACTGCACTTGCTTCTAATTCTTCTTCCATTTCCGTTCCCTAAAATTCAATAATTATACGTTTAATTTTTCTTTTATGTTTTGCGGTAATCTTTTGGTTTTACCATTCTCACCGATTGCCGCTATTTTTATCATTCCTGTGACCAATATATGATCATTTTTTGTTACATCCTGCTTTATTATCAAGCTGGCGCCACCTAATTTTATAATCTCGCTCTTAATAACAAGATGATCATCAAATCTCGCGGGACTATTGAAATCAATTTCAGAGCGCTTTACTACAAAACTGACATCTTCAGGGTTGTTATAATCCAACATCTCCGCCTGATCAATACCAAGATCCCTTAACATTTCAGAACGTGCACGTTCCATAAATTTCAAATAGTTGGCGTAGTAAACCACGCCCCCAATATCCGTATCTTCATAATAAACCCGGATATTAAAATTATGTATTTTTCCCTTCATAGAACCAGAATGTGGCAAAATTTCAGTCATTATTACTTTTTTGCCTCTTCACTTAATAATTCTAGCTGCGAAGTATCAAAATTCTTAGGCGCTTTTAGCCCAATATGCTCAAATGCATGTGCGGATAACATCCGGCCTCGCGGCGTGCGTTGCACCAATCCTTTTTGCATTAAATATGGTTCGATAATGTCTTCGATGGCGTCCCTAGGCTCACTTAATGCCGCCGCCAAAGTTTCGATACCAACTGGACCGCCCCCATAGCTTTCACCGATGCACCGTAAATACTTATGATCCATCGCGTCCAATCCTTGTGCATCAACTTCCAATCTTCTAAGCGCGCTATCTGCACTTTCCGCTGTGACAGCATCACCGCCATCTACTAAAGCGAAATCGGCTACACGTCTTAATAGACGTCCAGCGATGCGGGGAGTACCGCGCGCTCTTCTTGCAATTTCTAAGGCACCGTCTTCTGTCATTTCAACCCCTAATACGCGAGCCGCGCGACTTACAATTTTTTTCAAATCTTCCGGTTCATAAAAATTTAAGCGTGTCGGAATACCAAATCGATCACGTAAAGGCGTAGTTAGCAGTCCTGATCTCGTCGTCGCCCCTACAAGTGTAAATTGCGGTAAATCAATACGGACAGAGCGAGCCGCTGGCCCCTCACCGATTATTAGGTCAAGATGAAAATCTTCCATCGCCGGGTAGAGAATTTCTTCTACAGCTGGGTTAAGGCGATGGATTTCATCAATAAAAAGAATGTCATTTTCTTCTAAGTTTGTAAGAAGCGCAGCGAGATCACCAGATTTAGAAATAACCGGCCCCGCTGTCGCGCGAAAATTCACACCTAATTCACGCGCCATAATTTGGGCAAGTGTCGTTTTTCCAAGCCCCGGAGGTCCAAAAAAAAGAACATGATCAAGAGCTTTTCCACGTGCCTTTGCCGCCTCAATAAATACTTTTAAATTATCACAAGCTTTACGCTGTCCAATAAATTCGCTCAACGTCGCAGGTCGAATTGAGGCATCAAAATCACCATGCAACTCACCACCACTGATTAATCGGTCTTGCTCATCGCTCATTTTGCAAGCTCCTTAAGACCAAGACGTATAAGCGTCTGCACATTGTCATCGGCGCCTTCATTTAGAGCTTTATTGACGACCGTAAAAGCCTCCGCTTGTTTATAACCAAGGTTTGTCAGTGCTGATACGGCGTCTCCCAGGGATGACGCTCTTGCCGGTTTGCCGCTCTCCACCTTCATAGGAGCAAGTGCAAATTTCGCCACTTTATCTTTCAGTTCAGTCACAATTCGAGTGGCAAGCTTTGGTCCGATGCCGCTGGTTTGCCCTACAACTGTCTTATCCTGTGCCGCAATAGAATTTGAAAGTTCATCCGGATTAACGGTAGAGAGAATAGCAAGTGCTACTTTTGCACCAACACCTTGCACGGTTTGTAATAATCTAAACCAATCCCGTTCAAGCTCAGTTGCAAAACCAAATAAATGGAAATGATCTTCACGGATATGTGTTTCAATAAATAAGGCTGTTTCTTCCCCTAAACCATTTAATTTATCAAGGGTCCTAGACGAGCAAAAAACATGATAGCCAACACCATTAACATCAATGATACACCAGTCTTCACCAAAACTATCTAGTAATCCTCTTAATTTCGCAATCATGCCTTTGCACCCTTCATAATGATTTGAGCGCCACTTCCTTTAAGTCCACTATTGCCGATGGCTTCACTCAATCGCCCATGCGCGCCACCACTATGGGCATGACATATTGCCACGGCGAGCGCATCACCCGCATCTTCACCGTTAATTTTCACACTGGGTAATAAAATTCCGAGCATGGCCGTGACTTGCTCTTTCCCAGCGTGGCCGGATCCGACAACTGACTTTTTAATATGATTTGGTGAATATTCAGAAACGGGCAATCCCGCCATTGCCGGAACAAGTAGCGAAATACCGCGCGCCTGACCAAGTTTTAATGTTGAATTAGGGTTTTTATTCACAAATGTTTCCTCGACAGCAGCAGAAACGGGCTCCCAATCGGAAATAACTTGGCTTAGTCCATCATAAAGTTGCACCAATCGCTCGGCCAACGATAAAGAATTGTCTGTTTTAATTATACCATTAGCGACATGACTTAAACGTGAGCCTTGCACATCTATAATGCCCCAGCCTGTTTTACGCAGACCAGGGTCAAAACCCACAAGACGTTGTCCTTTTATTGTCACGCGCCAAGTTTCTCCATTACATCATCAGGAATATCATAATTGCCATATACATTTTGTACATCATCAAGATCTTCAAGTGCATCAATCATTTTTATGAGTTTTGTAGCCCCATCGAAATCCAACTCAATCATATTCTGAGCTTTCCAAATCAGTTTGGCTGATTTTGGTTCTTCGCCTGTTGATTCAGAAAGGGCCGTTGAAACCGCATTCAAATCTTCCATAGCACACGTAATTTCATGTGTATCATCATCAGTTTCAACATTATCAGCCCCTGCTTCAAGCGCTTGTTCAAACATATCATCAGCAGAAATACTGCTTTCTTCATAGATAATTTCACCAACATGATCGAATTGATAAGCAACGCTACCGCTTTCACCCATGTTGCCACCATTTTTGGAAAATGCTGTGCGAATATCCGTTGCTGCTCTATTTCGATTGTCCGTTAAGCTTTCAACAATTATCGCCGTTCCACCGGGTCCAAACCCTTCATATCTAATTTCATCATAATTTGCACTGTCACCTGCTTGTGATTTATTAACAGCGCGCTGAATATTATCTTTTGGCATACTGTTTGATCGGGCGTTTTGAATGGCGAGGCGAAGGCGCGGATTAGAATCCGGATCTGGGCCACCCATTTTCGCTGCAACTGTGATTTCTTTTGAAAGTTTACTAAATAATCCGGAGCGTTTTTTATCCTGAGCTCCTTTACGATGCATAATATTTTTGAACTTGGAATGACCTGCCATTTTCTTCTCTCTTCTTTGCCTTTAGGCGAGCATAAATATTTAATGAATTAATGTATGAACCCTTGATAAACCACCGAGTCCCATTTGTGAATAGCTTTTAATTATTAATTGGGAAATGTTTCGTGCAAACGCGCACCCATTCTTATCGGATCAATACGTTTTGCAAGTCCCGTTTTATCATCCGTCTCTACAAATACGCCGCAAAGCGTGCCATCGCCATTTGCCGGTGTATATCGGTCACCACGAACTTTTTTTGTAAATCTATTTATGGGCTCTGCTTTATCCATGCCTATAACACTATCGTAATCACCACACATACCCGCATCGGTTTGATAGGCGGTGCCGCCATCAAAAATTTGTGCATCAGCCGTTGGAACATGACTATGTGTTCCCACCACAAGTGACGCTCTTCCATCAAGAAATTGTCCCATGGCCATTTTTTCAGAAGTGGCCTCTGCATGAATATCAACCAGAACAAATTTAACAGAGCTGCCCAAAGGATATTTTTTAAGTTCTTCGTCCACGGCTTTAAAGGGATCGTCAAGCGCATCCATAAAGACACGTCCCATAGCGTTTACCACCAACATTCTTCGGCCGCGCGTGTCTTCAACCACTATTGATCCTTTTCCAGAAGTACCCGCAGGGAAATTAATAGGGCGAATTAAACGTTTTTCCGTATTGATATAGGTTTTTGTTTCTTTTTGGTCCCAAACATGATTACCGGTCGAAATGACATCAACCCCCATTTCAAAAAGCTCTTTAACGATTTTACTGGTTATTCCAAAACCGGCAGCGGCATTCTCGCCATTAACGACGATAAAATCCGGTTTAAGGCGTTCTTTGATTTCTGGTAATTTTTCGGCAACGATTTTTCGGCCACTTCGCCCCATAATATCACCTAGGTAAACAACTTTCACTTATGAAAAATCCTTATAAATGTTCTGATCAGTTACAATCATGTCCAATTTTTGATCATAGTCATCAACTGGCACTTGCGCAATCTTTTGTCCTTCAAAGGCTATACCAATGGCTATCAAATCAGAATTGACCTCTTTTAACGATGCTATTGTGCGATCATAATATCCACCGCCATATCCTAATCGGTTCCCACTTTCGTCAAATGCGAGAAGCGGCACTAATAACACATCAGGTATTATAATCTGCTCCGAACTTTCTTTGGTATTAAAAGGGCCATCTATAAGATCCGTCTTCATATCCCATGAATGAAATTCAAGTGGCTGATTGCTTGCAATTATTGACGGAAGAGCAATTGGAAAACGTGCCGCATGCAATACTTTTAAGCATATCAAGGCGTCAAGCTCATCAATAATAGGATAATATCCGGATACCGTTTTAATCGTATCCAATTCTTCGAGCATAATTATTTTTGCCGCGACTTTTCTTGCCGCCATACCATTATCATTGCGGAATATTTCAGCACGTACCTCTTTGGCTTTTTTTCGGATTTTATTTTTTTCAGACATTTTCAATCATATTGCTTTGATAAAAAGAGTGCGGGACCGTTTGGCCGTGAATGCTATTTTATCCTCCAGAACCTAATACGTATAGGTGGGCGCCACGATAATAAGGCCACGGCCCTAACAGAGGCAGCTCCCGATGGAGAATTATCGCCCCGGGGATAATATGAAACACCAACGAAACAGAACCCGCTTTTCCTTATGTAATGCTTCTTTATGATATGAGCAACGTCAAGTTTGCATTATTAATCAAATTAACATAAATAATGGAGTTAGATATCAATCAGGGGCCGAAAATAAATCATGAATAATAACATACCCCATTTACTGCATGTGCTTCCTATTTTTGGTCGTGGTGGCATTCCCATTCAAATTAGTCACGCCATCAATTATTTCGGAGATCAAGCTCGACACACAATTATATCGACCAACGATGACTATGTGCAAAAGAAGTACTAAACGCAGAGTTAGATGTCAGTTTTCCTAATTTAGATCATTTAGCTGAAGGCGGTTTATTAAAAAGGCTTAAAAATTACCAACGATATTTAAAAGACACAAAACCCGATGCTTTACTTTCTTATAATTGGGGAGCCATTGAATGGGTGCTCGCCAATAGCTTTAGTCCAAAAATCTATAACCTTCATTCTGAACACGGATTTGGGCCCGATGAAGCAGATAAAACACTTTTAAGACGTGATCTATTTAGACGCTTTTCACTACGTAATACTGAAACCGTTTTGGTTCCCTCATTAAACTTAGAAAATATTGCCCTAAATACATGGCATATCCCTAAGGAAAAGATCGTTTATATTCCTAATGGCGTCGATATTGCGAAATTTGAAAAAAATGAACCATCCTTCATTATTCCTGGATTTCAAAAACAAACGGATGAAACCATTATCGGTACAATCGCGCCTTTAGCCCTGAAAAAAATATTGGCCGCATGATTGAAGCCTTTGCTGCATTGCGTAAGAAAAATATCAAATCACGATTATTAATCATTGGCGATGGCGCAGAACGGACAAAGTTGGAAGCATTGTGCGTCACACTCAATATACAAGATCAAGTGGTTTTTGCTGGATACATTTCAAAGCCAGAAACTGTTATTGGTTATCTTGATGTGTTTGCCATTTCGTCTGATACGGAGCAAATGCCAAATACGATACTAGAAGCAATGGCTGCCTCACTTCCTATTGTCGGCGTTGCGTTAGGTGATGTAAAAAATATGGTAAGCGTTCAGAACCAAGAATTCATAACGCCACTTAATGATGATCTAGCATTCTCAAGTATGATGGAAAAATTAACAGGTGATAAAGAGAAACAGATTAAATTGGGCGAACTAAACCTTAGTCATGTAAAAGAAAAATACGATCGACTAATCATGTATAAAAAATATGCAAAATTATGGGGTATTAATTAAGAAAGTTCGAGCGTTTTTGCCATTTCTTCAATTTTTAATATCGCCTTACCCATAGCGACATCCATGCGCTTCACTTCTGCCGCTGCTTCGGAATGAGATGGTAATTCACCATCATTTAATTCATGTAGTTCGTCAGAAATCATTATAGCCGTCATCAAAAGCAGACGCGTATCACCAGTGGACCCTAAATGTTCAATCAGGGAGGATGCACGTTGATTAATATAATCTGCCAACATTTTAAGGCGTTCTTCACCACCATCCTGACAAGCTAAATGATGATCTTGATTATTAAAAGTTACCGTTACCTGCCCCATAATAATTCCTTAAAAATTAATGTGTGTTTTGTTCCGAAATAAGAACATCAAGTTGCTTGATCATCAATCCCATTTCTTTTTGCGCCGAGTCGCCAGCTTGCTCTAAAGTTTCAATTCTTTCCTCAAGCTTCTCAACATTAGTGCGCGCCACTTCAAGTTCACGTGATAATGCACGGTTTTCTTTTTCGAGTTGATGAATAAAATCTGCCTGCTCACTAGACCCTGACTGGGATCTAGCCTGTTTAGAAACGATGGCCTTCTCTAAACGACCCAACACTTCTTCTAAGGCCATGACCGTTTTATCAGCTGTTAAACGTTGATCGTTATCACTCATTTCATCATCCCAATCTCTTTTTATTTCTTTGCCACGAGCTTTTAGACTAGCAACATTTTGATAAAAAAATCCACCAAAAAGCTTAAAGAGAGAAAAATACAAGAAAAAAAGTAAAAAGTTGATACAAAATCAGCTATTTTTAACATAAGAATATTGACCCTGAGGC
The DNA here is from genome assembly GCA_002390425.1 of Kordiimonadaceae bacterium UBA4441. GTDB lineage: Bacteria > Pseudomonadota > Alphaproteobacteria > Sphingomonadales > Emcibacteraceae > Pseudemcibacter. The sequence goes on from DGPL01000013.1 coordinate 35,022, forward strand.
CAAGAAAGTCCATTGTGCGCCGTGAAAAGAGATTGAAATTACTTTTACACAATCCCTCTCAAACGATAGAGGGAAAATTATAGAAACTTAAAAGGTTATATTTAGATAAAATGACTGTGACAGCGAATGAAATGGCAAATGCAATCCGCGCACTTAGCATGGATGCAGTTCAACAAGCAAATTCAGGACACCCAGGCATGCCTATGGGTATGGCAGATGTCGCAACAGTGCTCTTCACAAAACATATGAAATTTGACCCTTCATGGCCAGAGTGGCCTGATCGGGATCGCTTCATTTTATCTGCAGGGCATGGATCAATGCTGATCTATTCTCTTCTTTATTTAACGGGTTATGATAATCCAACAATTGAAGATATTAAAAACTTCCGCCAACTTCATCAACCTTGTGCTGGTCATCCAGAATATGAAGAAGCTCCTGGTATTGAAATGACAACAGGGCCGCTTGGTCAAGGACTTGCAACATCAATTGGATTTGCAGTCGCAGAAAGACTAAGCAATGCTCGATTGGCTGATCTAAGCGATCATTATACTTATGTTGTTGCAGGTGATGGTTGTTTAATGGAAGGAGTTTCACAAGAAGCAATTTCACAAGCGGGCCATTTAAAACTTGGAAAACTTGTTGTTCTTTGGGATGACAATGAAATTTGTATTGATGGTAAAACGGAAATGACCGTTTCCGACAACCAGCTTATGCGCTTTGAAGCATCAAATTGGCATACAATCGCCGTTGATGGTCATGATATGGATGCCGTTAATGCGGCAATCGAAGAAGCCAAAAATGATGATCGTCCTTCTCTAATAGCTTGTAAAACAACCATTGGTTATGGAGCACCAAATAAAGGGGGCACATCCGCCACCCATGGTGCACCGCTTGGACATGATGAAATCGCGGCTAGTCGTGGATTTTTAAATTGGCCACATGAAGCCTTTTTTATACCGGATGATATTCTATCTGCGTGGCGCGCTGCCGGTGCCCGTGGTAAAGAAACTTCTGCTGCATGGAAAGTAAAATTCGATGCTCTTGATGACGCGACCAAAGCGGATTTTAACCGCCGCTTAAATAAAGATTTGCCTGCGGATTTAACGGATGCCATTAAACAATATAAACGTGACCTTGTTGCAGAGCCCGTTGGCCCTGCGACACGAAAAGCATCACATATGGCGTTAGAGGTCATCAACCCAATTGTAACCGAAACTATTGGTGGCTCTGCTGACCTTACCGGATCAAACCTTACTTTAACTAAAGATTTAGGCGTCATTACCGCAAATGATTTTGCGGGACGTTATCTCTATTATGGTGTTCGTGAATTTGGTATGGCGGCGCTTATGAACGGCCTCGCGCTTCATGGTGAATATATTCCTTATGGTGGCACATTCTTTGTATTTACGGATTATTGCCGTTCCGCAATTCGCCTGAGCGCGCTCATGAAACAACGGGCGATTTACGTTATGACACATGATAGTATCGGGCTTGGTGAAGATGGTCCAACCCATCAACCGATTGAACATCTTGCCTCTCTTCGAGCGATGCCTAACGTAAATGTTTTCCGTCCTTGTGACGCGGTTGAAACGGCAGAATGTTGGCTTGCCGCACTTGAAGATAAAGAAACACCATCAATTCTGGTTTTAACTCGCCAAGGATTAAAACAAGCTCGTCTTGAAAATAATGATGATAATCTTTCGGCCAAAGGCGGATATGTCATCAGCAAGGCAAGTAGTGATGCAGCCGTTACAATCATTGCAACAGGCTCAGAAGTTGAGATTGCAATTGAAGCTCAAGCGGAACTTGAAGCTATGGGAACAGCTACTAAAGTCGTTTCTATGCCTTCATGGGAAAAGTTTGATGCCCAATCACCAACCTATCAAGAAGACGTCCTAGGCAATCCTCAAGTATTTGCTTCTATTGAAGCTGGTTCAACGTTTGGTTGGGAAAAATATGTTGGACGTGACGGTGTAAAAATAGGTATTGACGAATTTGGCGCCTCTGCCCCTGCAAGTGATCTTTATAACCATTTTGGTGTTACGAAAGAGAACCTCGTTTCACAAATTAAAGCTAATTTATAAATTATTAACTGGAGAAAATAATCATGACAATTCGTGTCGCAATTAACGGTTTTGGTCGTATTGGCCGTTTAGCCCTTCGCGGGATCTACGAAAGTGGTCGTGACGACGTAAAAGTTGTCGCCATTAATGATCTTGGCGATGTAAAAATGAATGCATACCTTCTTAAGCGTGACAGTGTGCATGGCAAGTTCCCGTTTGATGTAAACGTCGACGGAAACAACATTGTTATCGGTGATGATAAAATTGCTGTATCTGCAGAACGCAATCCTGCTGATCTTCCATGGGGTGATCTTGATGTTGACGTTGTCTATGAATGTACAGGGTTTTTCTGTGATAAAGATAAAGCATCGGCACATCTTGACGCTGGCGCTAAAAAAGTTCTTATCTCTGCACCAGCATCAGGCGTTTCAAAAACCATCGTATTTGGTGTAAACCATGAAACACTTGAAGCGGGCGATAAAGTTATTTCAAACGCGTCTTGCACTACAAACTGTCTTGCACCTGTTGCACAAGTCTTAAATGAAACAGTTGGCATTGAAAAAGGTATTATGACTACCGTTCACGCTTATACTGGTGATCAACGCGTTCTTGATACACTTCATAGTGATCCACTTCGCGCACGTGCATGCGGTCTTAGCATGATCCCTACATCAACAGGTGCAGCACGCGCCGTTGGTCTAGTACTTCCTGAACTCTCTGGAAAACTTGATGGCACATCAATCCGCGTACCAACTCCGAATGTGTCACTTGTTGATCTTACATTTGTTGCGAAAAAAGATACAAGTGCCGATGAAATTAACGCTGCAATTAAAGCAGCCGCTAATGGCCGCTTGAAAGGTGTTCTTGCTTATATAGACGAGCCTGTTGTGTCAATCGATCTTAATCATGATGCGCACAGTTCAAGCTTTGATTCTGCTCAAACATCCGTCATGGACGGTAATCTTGTTCGTATTCTCACATGGTACGATAACGAGTGGGGCTTTGCGAACCGCATGTCTGATACTGCTGTTGTCCTTCATAACGTCGGCTAGGGTTTAAATGACGACTTTTAAAAATATTAAATCGTTGGGCGCGCTTGCTGGCAAGCGCGTCCTTCTTCGTGCTGATCTAAATGTACCCATGAAAACCGATGAAGACGGACATCGTGAAGTCACTGACGATACACGCATCCTTTCTGTAACACCTACCATAAAAGCATTAGCTGATGCTGGTGCACGTGTTTTGGTATTATCTCATTTTGGAAGGCCCAAAGGGGAACGTAATCCGGATATGTCGCTAGAACCTCTTGGACAGCCGCTTGCTAATGCAACGGGTTTACCCGTTTCTTATATTGATGACTGTATCGGTGATGAAGTTCTCGACGTTATTGATGCCATGGAAGATGGTTCCGTGCTTTTGCTTGAAAACGTTCGTTTTTATCAGGCTGAAACTGATAACGATGCAGATTTTGCCGCTGAACTCGCTAAAAATGCTGACTTTTTTGTTAATGATGCGTTCTCCTGCTGCCACCGCGCGCATGCTTCAACAGTTGGTATTGCAGAAATTTTACCTTCTGCTGCTGGTCTGGCGCTTGAAAAAGAATTAATCGCCCTTGAGGGTGCTTTAGGTAATCCAGTTCATCCGGTTGCCGCTCTTGTTGGTGGTGCTAAAGTTTCAACAAAGCTTGATGTGTTAACTAATTTAGTTGCTAAAGTAGATCATTTGATTATTGGCGGCGGCATGGCGAATACATTTCTTGCGGCACAAGGTATTGATGTTGGTGCATCACTTTGTGAACATGATCTTGCTGATACGGCAAACTCTATTCTTAAAAATGCCAAAAAAGCAGGCTGTAAAATTCATTTACCTGATGATGTTGTGGTTGCAAAAGAATTTGCCGCAAATGCTGAAAATAGAACCACCACTTCTGATGATGTTGCCTCTGATGAAATGATACTTGATGTTGGTGCAGCCACAGCTGCAAAAGTCGCTGAAGCCTTAAATGATTGTAATACACTTATTTGGAATGGTCCCATGGGTGCCTTTGAAATTGAACCATTTGATGTCGCTACGGTAACAGTCGCAAAAGCGGCCGGCGCCTTGACCGAAGATGGCACTCTTGTTTCTTTAGCCGGTGGCGGTGATACAGTTGCTGCACTAAACCATGCTGGTGTCGCAGAACAATTTAGCCACATTTCGACAGCTGGCGGCGCCTTCCTTGAATGGATGGAAGGTAAAGAATTACCCGGTGTTAAAGTATTACTGGCTTAAGTTATAAATTTTAAATGATATAAAGCTGAGCCTTTTGCTCGGCTTTTTTATAAATTTAATTTATCGATAGTGAGTTCAATACTTTTAAATATTCTCTCGCACTTTTTATTATCAAGTGCATCAGGATGTTGCGATGCAAAAGCCGCATTATCGTTATCATAGTATTTCCCTGTAGCATCTGAAAAGTCTGGATCTAATGCAGCGCGCACGAGAATTGAAACACCAATATTTATATCATTTCCAGCCACTCCAAATGCATCTTTTACCATCTTACTGGCTAAAAATGATCCAGGATTTACGGCAATAAATATTGGTCCCATTTCTTTATTCATTATCCCTAAATATCGGGACCACATTGTAATCGCCAATTTACTCTTTGCGTAAGCGTCGTCATCAGATAGTTCTTGTTTTCCTTCCATAGCTAGCAAATTAACTGGGGACTGCGCAGCAGAAGAAAGATTGACTACCCTCGCTTCTTTATCAAGCAACGGACTTAACATTTGCGTTAACAAATAAGGTGCAAATGTATTGACCACAAAACGAATGTCATACCCTTCTGAGGTAATAGTATTTGCCGTTTTATAAATTCCGGCATTGTTTATAATTACATCAATTTTTTGATGTCTTTTCATGACTTGATGTGCAAATGATCTAACATCATTCAAATTGGATAAATCACAAATGTAACTTTCGATTATGCCCGTTTCAGGCAATGCTGAAAGATTTTTAACGATATCATTTAGTTTCGTTTCGTTGCGGCCATGTAATAAAAGGGTATGTCCCATTGAGGCTAATTTTTTTGCAGTTTCTAACCCAATACCGTCTGTCGCGCCGGTAAGTAATATTATCTTAAGCATTATGAAGTTCTTTCAAAAATATACTCACATTAGCGATCAATCACTACACTGACTGTTGCAGGGCCTGATGGGTCAAGATTAATATAACTGACTGTGGCCGTGTTTCCTTTAAATAATGGACGAATAGCGGGATCAAAAAACGGGATTGGTTTAAGCGGTCTAATTGCTCCCATATTACCCAATGATAAGATATCTCCTGCCTTTAACGGACGCCCTCTTTTCATCATTTGATCACGCAAATGTCTAACGCGATATAAAGGCTCATACGCACTTTTAATTTCACCTGAGGCAAGAACTTCACCTTCTTCATTTGTCATTTTAAAGCTAAAATTATTAAGACGCTCAACCCATTCTTCGGTAGCTTCCGTTTTAATAAGTTCGCCAACAATACCGTTTCGAAAATCATAATTGCTTGCAATTCCGGCTTTTTCTGACCTGCCCTCTGGTGTTTGTAGCATATCCGGCATTTCTATAAACGGCTGAAATCCGGCAAGTGCCGCTAGAATTTCCATGTCTGTTTCTGCCGTATTAATATCTTCAGTTCCAACTACCGCTGCAAAATCAGCTTCAACAAAAGTCATATAACAACAATTAAAATCAATATGTGCGCCGGATGGATGAATTCCTTTTTCAAACATTGCAGCTGTAACGGGACCCGATAATCCATCAACAGGACCATTATCATATTGTCCTTTAGAGAATGAGCCTATTTTATAACCAGCTATCTTCCCTCTAAATTTAAGCTGTTCTTCTATAAAGTAATCCGCAATTTGATAGGCCTCTTCTTCTGAAATATCATCTGAAGAAATGGGATCAATTGGCCTTGCTTCGTTAAAATTATGAACGAAGCTTTTAGCCAAGATTTGTTGATCTTCCCTATTAGAAAGATCTAGCTGCTGCTCAGAGCATGCCGATAAAATCGTAACCGTGAATAAACATACGCATGAAAGATTTTTTTTACCCATTACATCATCCTTAATTTAATGATGCTAATTTCATTTTTGCATCACTTAAGGTTTCGCGTTTGGAATTTCCGCCTTCCGCATTTTCAATCAGTAGTGAAAAATATTTCTTTGCACTTCCCATATCCCCTAATTCAAAAGCTGTAATCGCAGCGCCATAAATACTATTATACCTGCCAGGTGAACGCTCTAATGAAAGTTTATAAGCATCATGTGCTTCTTGCGGTTGTGAAAGCGCCAGATAAAGATCCCCCAACATTTCTTCCGCAGGAAGAATATCACCAGGATTTGACGGTGCATTTTCGCTTGCTGCTTCTTGCATCGCTGCCTGCTTTAAAAATGAAACCGCCGTTTCACTGTCACCATTAGCATGATGTTGCCATCCTTGAGCAACCAGCAACTGGTTTTTCATTTTTTGCAGATAATAATCATATCCATTAATTACTGGAAGAGTTTCTATCATCTTTTCCATCATTGTGATATCTGCGACTGCTTCATCTGGACGTCCAAGCATTGAGTAACCGACTGCTCTCGCGAAATGAGTGTTAATAATATCTCGTTTATCCGCATCTATCCATGGAAAATGGGGTGGATCCATTGGTTTAAGTGTAATGGCTCTTTCCC
>DGPL01000049.1:0-2902 GCA_002390425.1 Kordiimonadaceae bacterium UBA4441
CGATCTCGTCACTGGTGAAATCGGCCTTCATGCAACACCAACAGTAGCGGGTGATCTGATCATCGTTGGTTCTGCCATGAAAGAAGGGATGACCATTGATAACTATAACAATACCAAAGGTCTTGTTCGTGCGTTTGATGTTCGTACCGGTAAAAAAGTATGGCAATTTGACCCTATTCCGCGCCCTGGCCAATTTGGTAATGACACTTGGCTTGATAATTCATGGGACCGCAATGGTAACGCAGGTGTTTGGACACAGATCACTGTGGACGAGAAAAACGAGCTTGTCTTCCTAGCGGTTGAAAGCCCATCTTCTGACTTTTATGGTGGTCACCGTCCTGGTAACAACCTTTTCGGTGAGAGTTTAGTTGCGGTTGATCTTAACACAGGTAAATATAAATGGCATTTCCAAGTGGTTCATCATCCAATTTGGGACCACGATTTGTCATCTGCCCCTCTTATTATGGATGTAACCATTGACGGAAAAGACCGTGAGATTATCGCCCTTCCGACAAAACAGTCATTCATTTACGCATTTGACCGTATCACTGGTGAGCCGATTTGGGATATTCCGGAAGTACCGGTCCCGCAAGGCAGTATTCCGGGCGAATGGTATTCACCAACACAACCAATGCCACCAATGCAATTGATGTATGGTCGCGGGAAATTAGATTTACCAAACGATTTCATCGATTTTACCTCTGAATTACGTCAAGCAGCCCTCGATAAGATGAATCTATGGGACTGGAGCAATGGTGCTATGTATAACCCACCTATTGAAGGTGATGTGAACGGTGTACTCGGTGCGATTAACATTGGTGCTACAAATGGTGGTACAAACTGGCCGGGTGCTTCATTCGATCCTGTATCAGGGATCGTCTATGCACCAGCATCCATGATTGCAATGGACAATCTTTCAATGGCTCCTCCGCCAGAAGGATATTCAAATGTGAACTATATCGCGGGCCGCATAGGTGAACCTTTCCGCATGCGTAATGCAGCGGGTACAGGTCAAAACCCTGATGCACCGAAAGAAGTGAACTATCCTGTTTATGATGGCCCACCTGTTGAAATTCCAGGACTTAATGTTGAGGGTCTTTCAATTCTTAAGCCACCATACGGTGTGGTTGCGGCGATTGATATGAACAAAGGTGAAGTCATCTGGCAAGTTCCTCATGGGGAAACACCGGACAATGTTCGCAATCATCCTAAACTACGTGGCATGGATATTCCGCGCACTGGTCAGCGCGGTGCGCTTGGTGTCGTGGTAACAAAAACATTGGTTATAGCTGGTGATTACCGTGTGACTAATCCTGGTGATCGTGAGCGCGGTGCAATGCTTCGTGCTTATGATAAAATGACAGGTGAGAATGTTGGCGAAGTATGGATGCCAGCGGGCCAATCCGGTTCACCAATGTCATATATGATGAATGGCAGACAATTTATTATTGTCGCTGTTTCCGGTGGTGCTTACCCAGGTGAGTTCCGTGCGTACGCTTTACCTGACGATTAAAATTCAATTGTATTGAGGGCTAAAAGTTATTAGCCCCCAATATAATTTCTTCATTAAAGCTAAAATAATTTAAACTGATCTTTGGTTGCAGGTTTTATGCAATCGTCACAATCATTGCGTGCGCTATTCACAAATGGACTAACTTCAAACATTTCTAATTTATGATCAATCGCAGTCGATAATTTATCAAATATTTTTCTATCGGGCGGATCCTGAGGTCTTAGCCACAAATCATAATCTTGTGGTTCTATAATCACGGGCGAACGATGATGGATCTTTTTAACGGCTCCGTTTGCTTCTTTCGTCACCAGTGACACCGTCTCAAGCCAGTCTTCGCCATTAGGGCCTGTCCATGCTTCCCAGATACCTGCAAACGTAAAAGCTTCCCGATCTTGTAAACATATATGATATGGAATTGGTGACGCACCACCTCGTTTCCATTCATAAAAACCATCAGCAGGGACCAAACATTTTCGGCGCCTAAATGGCCCCCGAAATGAAGGTTTATCGGCTATCGTTTCTGACCTAGCGTTAATAAGTGGTCGGTCCATTTTTATTTCTTTTGCAAAATGTGGCACCAGTCCCCACCGCATTAAAGCTCCCTCGCGTTCAGGCAATGGTTGATCAGGAATTATGGACTGATCTTGATCCGATCCTTTTAATCGGATGACAGCGACAGGCTGCGAAGGCGCAATATTAAACCGAGACGGTACCTGAAAAGGGTACCCCATATCCATAAATTCGACAAACTTGTCATAACTTTGAGATGTTAATGAATATCTTCCACACATACTTTTATTTCGCTATAGTTAGATAGATAAATAATAACTGAAAAAATATATATGAAAAGAGAATACCCAAAGCATCCCATCCCAGCCGTCGGCACCGTCGTATTCAATGATGAAAAAATTTTGTTAATTCAAAGAAACAAACCACCAAAAGCCCAAGAATGGAGCATACCAGGTGGAGCGCAAAACTTAGGCGAAAAAATGGTTGACGCCGCAGCAAGAGAAGTCCTTGAAGAAACCAACATCACTATAGAAAATATTCAATTATTAAAGGTTGTGGATTTTATCGATAACGATAATAATGGCACCGTTCGTTTTCATTATAGTTTAGTCGATTTTATGGCGGATTATAAATCTGGTACGCTTACCGCAGGAGATGATGCCTTAAACGCAAAATGGGTTCCCATAGATGAATTAAATAGCTATAACCTATGGTCAGAAACCGTTAAATTAATAGAAGATGCAATTGTACATAGAAAATCCCGACGATGAAAAGCAAAAAGGGCACCTAAGCCGCTTTTTCTCTAGCTTACGCAGACATTTAAAAGTGCTTCTTATCGCCGCATTCTTTTCTACGATTGTTTATGGTGGAATGTATATT
>DGPL01000049.1:3027-82178 GCA_002390425.1 Kordiimonadaceae bacterium UBA4441
TATAATTATCGAAATGATATGCTATATTGTAGCTGGTATTGTATGGATTTTTCCTGCTAAGAAAATTATGTTTAAGATTAATGGAACAATTACCGATAACGGGGACCAAAAGTGAAAAACTTAACTAAACTCTTTTCAATATCCTTCATTCTTCTTTTAACGGCTTGCGCAAGTAAAAATAAACAACCTGCGCAACCGGTACAAAGTGAACGCCAGAATATGGATAGCACCAATCAAGACGCAACATATGATAAAGAAAATGTTATTAATGCTGCATCAGAATTTTTTGGTGGCGGCTCAGAAGCCGTAGCCAGCGTCATTGAAAAAGCCTTTGCGGACTTAGGTAGACCAAATGGGTATATCATCGGCACTGAGGCCAGCGCTGCACTTGTCGTTGGTGCGCGTTATGGTGATGGCACGCTTTCCCATAAAATCGAAGGTGATAGTCGTGTTTATTGGACAGGACCTTCTATTGGTATTGATGTCGGCGCTAATGGATCTCGTGTTTTTGCACTCGTTTATAATCTTAATGACACGCAAGAACTCTATCAACGCTTTCCTGCCGTTGAAGGAAGTATATATTATGTCGCCGGTGTAGGGATGAATTATCAGCAAGTCGATGAGATTGTAATCGCCCCCATTCGCATGGGCGTAGGCCTTAGGGCCGGGGTAAACTTAGGATACCTTCATTTCTCAAAAGACAGAAGTTGGCTCCCGTTTTAATACTACTAGACGCTGACGACTTTATGATATTCGAAGGTATCTTCATTTGACAGTGCCGGCATAAATTTATAACCGTCCATATCAAATTTTTTAATCTCTTCTGCCTTTTCTAATTTATTTTGAATAATAAAGCGCGCCATCATACCTCGGGCGCGTTTTGCCATCATCCCAGGACCCTTCGCCACACCTTCTTTAACAATTTTAAAGACGGGTGTAATAACGCCGCCATTTAGTTCTTTTTCGTTAACCGATTTAAAATATTCATTTGAGGCACAATTTATAATAACTTTATTTTTTTGTTTCTCAAGCAGTTCATTTAACCCGTCAGTCAGCGTATTTCCCCAAAATTCATAAAGGTTTTTACCTTTTGGATTTTTTAGACGTACACCCATTTCAAGCCGATAAGGTTGCATCAAATCAAGAGGACGTAGCATACCATAAAGACCAGATAAAATTCTAAAGTGGTTTTGCGCAAATTCTAAATCATCTTCGGATAATGTTTCCGCTTCAAGGCCGACATATGTATCACCCTTAAAAGCAAACGCAGCCTGCTTTGAATTTGTTAAAGTAAATGGCGTTTCAAAATCACGATAGCGTTCATAATTTAAATCAGCAATTTTTTCACTGACTTTCATCAATCCCGCAATATCATTGAGTGTCATTTTTCTAGCCGTTTTAATTAAAGTCTCACTTTGATCCAAATAGTCAGGAACTGACCAGTTTGGTTTTACTTCATCATTTTCAAAGTCTAACTTCTTAGCAGGAGAAACAACAACAATCATTCTTCATATTCCTTGTTTATAATGATTCTAAATATTCATATACAAATAACATAATCGCACCGAATTAACAGCATAATTTAATATATCAATAATGCTATTGACTTTGTTATTTTTAACACCATTTAATGAAGCAATATAAAAATTATAATCAGGTACATCAGGTCGTATGTCAGAAGTAGAAAAACCCAAGAAAAAAACTCGTAGCTTCGATCTAACGAAAGGTGCCGTTCATAAACATCTGATAAGAATGGCATTGCCTATGATTATTGGCTTATCCGCGAGCATATCTTTCACATTTGTCGATAGTTATTTTATTGCGAAGCTTGGCACAAACGAGGTCGCGGCTATGGGATTTGTTAGCCGCATGGTGATGATTTATTTCTCAGTTGCGATCGGATTAAGCGCAGGTGTGACCTCTGTACTCGCGCATGTAGCCGGCAGCGGCGATCAAGATGAAGTTAAAAAACTCGCGACCAATACTTTAATTATGACCGCGATTTTATCCTTAGCAATATCAATTTTTGGCTATCTCACCATTGATCCGATCTTTACAGCAATGGGCGCTAATGAACACGTACTTCCGCATGTGCGTGAATATATGATGATTTGGTATTTATCCCCTTTATTTGTCATATTACCAATGACTGGTGGTGGTGTCATGCGTGCACTTGGTGATACAAAACTTCAAGGTAATTTGATGTTAGTCTCTGCATTTGCCAATGCAGCACTGGATCCATTGCTCATTTTTGGGTTATATGGTTTTCCGGAACTTGGTTTTGCCGGTGCGGCTTGGGCCTCTCTCATTACAAGGTTCATAAGCTTTGCTGTTATTCTCTATGCTCTGCATTATCAATATAATGTTATCTGTTTTAGTAAGGAAACAATCAACACATTCGCCGCATCATTAAAAAAGATTTTACATGTCGGCATTCCGGCGACCGGAACAAATATTATTATCCCAATCGTGGCCGCAATTGTCATTTCCATCGTTGCTAGGTACGGCACAGAAGCCGTCGCCGCGAACCACGTTGCGACAACAATTGAAATGATTTCACTCGTGCTCTTCTTTTCAACGTCCGCAGTGGTCGGCCCTTTCATCGGGCAGAATTTAGGGGCACGTAAATTTGACCGAATTGATGAATGCATTAAAAGCGTCAGTATATTCTGTATGGCATGGGGTCTTTTTGTTGCGATCGCAATCGCGCTTACAGCACCGACACTGGCCGGCCTATTCAGAAAAGAACCCGAGATTATTGCGCTTGCGCAAAGCTATCTCTACGTTGTTCCAATTTCCTACGGATTATATGGAATCGTTATGAGCGTAAACGCAATGTTTAACAGTTTAGGAAAACCTATGCCGGGTGTCGCAATTTCAAGCATTAGAGTATTTTTTCTGCAACTACCGCTCTTTTATATTGCTTCAGAATTCTATGGCCTTGAAATCGCGTTTATTACAATTAGCATTTCTAACGCCATTGCAGGTGTAATTGGCTACCTCTGGATAAAAGACACAGTTAATAAACTAAAGCATGCATAAAAAAGGGCCCAATTAAGGACCCTTTCTTGAATATAAATCTTCTATTTTACCATGGTAGCATGCGGCGTAGCACATTATCTTTCTTACCGTAATGATGATAAAGCGCCATGACAATATGAATTACCACTGATAAGACAGTAACTTTTGCAAATACACCATGAAGTGTTGCAGCAAGTTCTGCTGTTGAATCAACTTTATCGACCAGCGTTGGGAAATTAAATAAACCAAACAGGGAAGGACTACCACCTTTAGCTTGAACGATCATGATACCACTTATTGGCAAAGCGATCAGCAATACATAAAATAAAATGTGTAAACCATGAGCACCTAACGCTTGAAGTTTCCCTGTGCCCTCTGGTAACTCTGGCACTGGATTTTTCGCACGCCAGCCAAAACGAAGCAACATTAAAAACAAAATCATGATACCAATTGAAAAATGATAACCTGAAAGCCCCAATTCTCTATAGGCTTCTTCTTTGAAATTTCCACCTAGCCAAAATTGTCCGACAATAATTAGAAACATTCCCCAGTGAAATGTTTTAGCAACCCAACCATATGAGTTATTTGTATTTTGTGACGACATATTCTTATACCCTCCGATATATCTATTGTGTACCCATAGTAATTGTTAAAGGCGCCGTTCAATCGGCATTATTATTTTTTCTTACTAAAAAGTTTTGCGAAAATTGTTCGAAAGTTAAAAATAATATAAATAGGAATAACGATAATCGCACCAAGTATAATGTACTTACCTGCCCAATTAATAACATCAAGTATAACTTCAAGGATACGTCCCAATGTTTCAGGAACATTATTAATTAGTTCCACCGGATCAATATTAAAGAAACTAAGAAGCAAACCTACACATAACGAGGCAATAACTAACTTCTAAATTAACGATGATGTCGTTTTATCCATTAAATTTCCATCTCAGAACAACTTAAGTCACTAGATATTGAGCTATTTTTATGTTCATTGTCAATAGACTAGTAAAAACGGGTCTTAGATCTTAGCGGCCTTGCACATTATTTCTTTTCGCAATTTCTTCCGTTTCCATGGCATTTCGTAGTTGGCTCATTAACAAATCAATCGCTTGTTCTTGTTCATTACTATTAAGCTGAGTTTTCGACAATATGCCCAATCCGTTCATAGCTTTAACATAATCTTTTTCTTTGCTTGCTAAAACAATAGTTTCAACTTGCTCCCGTATTTCCCTATCTGACATAGAAAAGCTATCCATTAAACGCTCTTCTAATGTTTTTTTTGCTCGTTCTTGATTACTATCACAGGCGAATAATAAAACCGAAAGCGAGAAAATTAGTATTATGTTCTTAATGAAATACATTGAGTCTCTCTAAAATACATATAATTCAATATCTTATCAAAATTTTTCTATAATTTCAATAATTCGGTTCATATCAGAATTTGTGGTATTAAACGCTGTAACCATTCGTGCTTCAACATATGAACTTTCACAAGACGAAAAATATTCTATGCCTGCACTTTCAAATTCATCGTGTAATTCCGGCTTCATTTTTACAAACATGACATTTGATTGTTGTGGATACTTAAATTCAATCGCTTCGGATTTTTCAATTGCTCTAGCTAATTTTAATGCCATTTTATTTGCATGCTTGGCATTGTTAAGCCAATGATCATTTTCAAAATAAGCCAAAATTTGAGCTGCGATAAATCTGGATTTTGATATTAAATGTCCTGACCTCATGGAACGATAAACAAATCCTTGATCATCCGATTGATTGAAAAATATTGCTGCTTCGGCACCCATAGTACCGTTCTTGGTTGTTCCAAATGAAAGGGCATCCACACCGACCTTCCAAGTTAGTTCTGCCGGACTACAGCCAACATTATCAAGAGCATTGGCAAATCTAGACCCGTCCATATGAAGTTTTAATTTATGTTTTTTAATAACCCTAGAAAGGGCTTCTATTTCATCAGGCATGTATATTGTGCCGGCTTCTGTGCTATTCGCAATGGTTACGGCTGCTGGTTGGTTATGGTGTGGTTCGTCCACTATATATCGCCCAATTGCACCTTCTAATGCAGCGGGGGTTAATTTCCCATTCTGACCACAAATCGGATGAAGTTTTGCACCGCCGGTTTGAAATTCAAACCCACCACATTCATCTGCATAAACATGAGAATGCTCATGGCAAAATGTCACGCCATATGTCGGACAAAGTGTAGATAAAATGAGTGTATTGGTTGCTGTTCCAGAAACCAGATTATGGGATATGATATCCTTTTTTTCAAAAATCTCTCGAAATTTTTCCTTAGATCTATTACTCAACTCATCTTCACTATAAGCAAGAGCCTTACCGTCATTGGCACGCATAATTGCCTCGAGCACTTTATCTGAAATTCCAGTAATGTTATCACTACGCATTAAATGCACTCCTTTGTGTCACTTATGTATCGACAAATGACACAAAATAGGTATTTATTACAGTAGTTTTTTTAATAGCCTATAAGAAAGATTGAATAATGCCCGCATATCGTTCCAAAACCTCCACTCATGGTCGTAATATGGCCGGTGCACGTGCCCTTTGGCGCGCCACAGGTGTTACAGACGAAGATTTTGGTAAACCTATTATTGCTGTTGCCAACAGCTTTACTCAATTTGTACCGGGACACGTCCATTTAAAGGATCTTGGTCAATTGGTTGCCCGTGAAATTGAAAAACACGGCGGTATTGCAAAAGAATTTAATACGATTGCCGTGGATGACGGTATTGCCATGGGACATGACGGCATGCTCTATTCACTTCCAAGCCGAGAAGTCATCGCCGATAGCATAGAATATATGGCTAATGCTCATTGTGCTGATGCACTCGTTTGTATTTCTAACTGTGATAAAATTACCCCGGGTATGTTAATCGCGGCTATGCGCCTTAATATTCCGGCTGTATTTGTATCAGGTGGCCCGATGGAAGCTGGCAAAACGGACGGTATTGATCACGGTCTTGACCTTGTAGATGCAATTGTGATGGGTGTTGACCCCAATGTTGATGATGAAATGGTTGAAAAAGTTGAACAATCTGCTTGCCCAACATGCGGATCATGTTCTGGTATGTTTACCGCCAATAGCATGAATTGCTTAACGGAAGCACTAGGCCTTGCTTTACCGGGCAATGGTTCCGCACTTGCGACCCATGCAGATAGAGAGCAACTCTTTTTGGGTGCTGCAAAAACGGTTATGAATATCACCAAAGCCTATTATCAAAATGATGATGAAAGTGTTCTTCCAAGAAGCATTGCATCATTTAAAGCATTCGAAAATGCAATGACACTTGATATCGCAATGGGTGGATCAACAAATACTGTACTTCATTTGCTTGCGGCAGCAGCAGAGGGCGAATGCGATTTTACAATGGAAGACATCGACCGTCTTTCAAAAACAGTTCCAAATATATGTAAGGTTGCACCAGCAACAGAAAATTATCATATGGAAGATGTGCACCGGGCTGGTGGCGTTATCGCCATATTGGGTGAACTTGAAAAAGGGGGGCATATTCACCGTGATTGCAGCACTGTGCAAGAACGTTCAATCGGCGAGGTCATTGATTACTTTGATGTAAACCGCAATCCACCAGAAGATGTAATTGAATTTTATAAAGCGGCACCAGGCGGCGTGAGAACGACTGTCGCCTTCTCTCAATCCAAACGTTATGAATCGCTTGATCTGGACCGAGTAAATGGCTGTATCCGTTCTGTTGAAAACGCCTATTCAGAGGATGGCGGATTAGCCGTTCTTGAAGGGAATATTGCGTTAGATGGTTGCATCGTTAAATCAGCAGGTGTCGCAGAAGAGAACTTTACCTTTAAGGGACCTGCTCGTGTCTATGAAAGTCAAGATAGCGCGGTTGAGGGCATTATTGGCGGTGAAGTTAAAGCAGGCGAGGCCGTAATAATAAGATATGAAGGTCCAAGAGGGGGGCCAGGAATGCAGGAAATGCTTTACCCGACATCTTACCTTAAATCTATGGGATTGGGTACTGCATGTGCATTAATAACGGATGGTCGTTTCTCTGGGGGGACATCAGGACTTTCGATCGGCCATGTTTCTCCTGAGGCCGCATCTGGCGGCGCTATCGCACTTATTAAAAATGGCGACATTATCGAAGTTGATATCCCAAATCGCATAATCCGCGCAGAAATTTCAGAAGAAGAAATGGAAAAACGACGTGCCGCAATGGAAAGCCTTGGTGAAAAAGCTTGGCAGCCTAAAGAAATAAGACACCGCGTTGTTACAAAAGCATTAAAAGCCTACGGATTGATGGCGACATCCGCAGATAAGGGTGCCGTTCGTCAGATAGACCATTTAAAAGGATAAACTAATGTCTAACTCCGTAGAATATAAATCTACTAAGGCTCTTTATGATGCGCGCGCCTCTTTTGTGACAAACCTTGAATGTTCCATAACAGGTAAAGACGATTATAAAGCAGGGGAAATCCACGGATTGTCTGAAGCAGGTAGACCCCTTCTCGTTCGGTATGATCTTGATGCTATTAAGAACAGTGTCACGAGACAAGAAATTGAAAACCGCCCTGGCGGTTTCTGGAAGTACCGTGAATTCCTTCCGGTTAATACGGGCGATGCTATGACCAGCCTTGGTGAAGTAATGACACCATTAATGCCATTAAATTATTCTGTGCCTGATGGATGCGATGTGATTGTTAAAGATGAAGGACGACTTCCAACTGGTTCTTTTAAAGCGCGCGGCTTAGCTCTTGCCGTTTCTATGGCAAAGGAACTTGGCCAAGGTCACCTTGCCATGCCGACAAACGGCAATGCGGGCGCGGCACTTGCAGCATATGCCACATACGCCGGTTTAAAAACGACCGTATTTTGCCCTGATGATACGCCGATCGTAAACATCCGCGAAATTGAACTTCAAGGGGCGGATACTTATACCGTAAATAGCTTGATCAATGATTGCGGGAAAATAGTTTTTGAAGGCAAAGAAGAAATGGGCTGGGCCGATATTTCGACATTAAAAGAGCCATACCGCATCGAAGGTAAAAAAACCATGGGATTAGAGCTCGCCGAGCAGCTCGGATGGGAAATGCCGGATGTAATTTTCTATCCTACAGGTGGTGGTACCGGCCTAATCGGCATGTGGAAAGCCTTTGACGAACTTGAAAAAATTGGTTGGATTGGATCAAAGCGTCCTAAAATGGTCGCCGTTCAAGCAGAAGGCTGCGCGCCGATTGTTAAGGCCTATGATGACGGTGAAGAGCATGCCCCCTTATGGGAAGATGCATATACACATGCATGGGGTATTCGTGTTCCTATTGCCGTTGGTGATTTTTTAATTTTACGTGCCGTGCGGGAAAGCGGTGGTTTTGCCATTGCCGTGAAAGAAGATCATATCTTTGATTGCCGCGACCGTGTTGCGCAAAAAGATGGTGTTTTATTATGCCCTGAAGGGGCGGCCACATTTGCCGCATGGGAAATGGCGTTGGAAAATGGTCAAGTAAACAAAGATGATAAAGTGATCCTTTTTAATTGTGCTACTGGATTAAAATATCCTATGCCAGAAACAAACCAGGTTTTAGATAAAAATAAACCCATTGATTACAATAAATTCAAATAATTCAATGCGTTATTGCATCACAAATTTGACATGATCTCCGAATAGATTAAAAATAATTTTTATTTATTCGGAGATTTATTATGATTAAAACCTCTCTTATTACGCTTCCTTTAGCCGCTATTTTATTCATACAACCCGCAGCAGCTCAACAAATGGCGCAATGCGAAGGGCCACTCATTAGCATGGAAGGCGCTGGCGAAGTGGAAAGCATTCCTGATATTGCCGAAGTCATGCTTAATGTTAAAAGCGAAAATAAAACGGAAGGCGAAGCGCTTGAAGACTTGTCTAGAAATCTACAAAAAATCATTGATGTCTTAGAAGGTTTAAAGGTCCAAGAAGAGCATATACGTACAGAAAGCATCAACATAAATCCCGTCTATCACCAACGTAACCGCCAAGAGATTGTCGGATATCGCGGTACCTCACGAATATATTTTAAAACATTTGATTTGGCTAAAATTTCCGATCTGATGAATGGTGTGATGGCGGGTAGTGATAATCTTTTCTCTAATATCAGCTATTCTTCATCAGAGAAAGAACAGCTCGAAGATCAAGCCCGTGAGAAAGCTTTTAAAAAAGCGTATCATAAAGCCAAACTATATGCCGAATTATCTGGTAATAAACTCGGTCAAATTTGCACAATCAGCGAAAATCGCATTTATACCAACATCGAACAGTTTGGCATTAACCGCCGCTCAGATCAAATGATGGCCATGGAAGCGGCACCCGCCAAAATGGGAAACCTGAACATACCTATTAAACCGGGAATGATGAAAACAAACGCGCAGGTTTCAGTGGTTTATCAGCTTGAAAATTAGCTTATACGATCGAGCACTATAAAGCTGTGTTCGTGGCTGTCTTTTTCTCCCTTTTCATGATCTTCTCGTGAATACTCAAGCCAATCTTTTTCATCGAGTTCCGGGAAATGTGCATCACCATCTATGTCCGCGTGAATACGGGTTAAATATAGACGGTCAGCAATTGGCAGCGTTAGTGCATAAATTTGTGCACCGCCAATGATCATAATTTCTTTTTCTTTTTTAACATCGGCCATTCCATGGGCAACATCCAGCGCCATTTCAAGACTGTGGGCGGTAATCACACCTTCTTGCGTGAATGTCGTATCACGCGTAATGACAATATTCGCACGACCAGGTAAGGGTTTTCCTATGGACTCAAATGTTTTTCGGCCCATAATGACCGGCTTATTCATCGTGACCTTTTTAAAATATTTTAGATCGGACGAAATTTTCCATGGCATGTCATTGTCTTTGCCGATGGTATTATTTGTGGCGGCAGCAACAATCAGTGATACTTTAACCATTATACAGCCACCAGTCCTTTGATATGCGGGTGTGCTTCATAATTTTGAAGTTCGAAATCTTCGAATTTGAAATCAAAGATATCTTTCACATCCGGATTAATCGCCATTGTTGGTAGTGGTTTAGGATCGCGGCTTAATTGAAGATCAATTTGTTCCATATGGTTCATATATAAATGTGCATCACCAAAGGTATGTACAAAATCGCCAAGACCAAGATCACATACTTGCGCGATCATCATGGTAAGCAGTGCGTAAGACGCAATATTAAACGGCACCCCAAGAAATACGTCAGCACTACGCTGATAAAGTTGGCAACTTAATTTTCCATCAGCAACATAAAATTGGAAAAGACAATGACAAGGAGGTAACGCCATATGATCCACGTCAGCCACATTCCAAGCGCTCACAATCATGCGACGACTATCCGGGTCATTTTTTATTGTATCTATTAAATTTGTAATCTGATCCACTGTTTCACCATTCGGCGTTGGCCAAGAACGCCACTGATGTCCATAAACCGGGCCAAGGTCACCATTTTCATCTGCCCATTCGTCCCAGATGCGAACACCATTATCTTTCAAATATTTGATATTGGTATCACCCGCAATAAACCACAAAAGTTCATGAATAATCGATTTTAAATGAAGCTTTTTGGTCGTTACCATCGGAAAGCCGTCTTCAAGGTTAAAACGCATTTGATGACCGAATACACTTCTTGTTCCGGTACCTGTTCTGTCTTCTTTTGTGGTGCCTTCATCACGAATGCGACGGGCAAGATTAAGGTATTGTTGCATGATATTCCAATTAGATTTCTATAGCCTGATACATAAATGACATAATTATTTCAGCAAATCTATTTAAATTTTAACTCTTTACCCTTATATATAGGGAGTCGGGCAACCGACTATGGCAATAAACTGTTATATGGAATAAACGTTACGGACCCGGGGGCGGTACCCGGCGCCTCCACCATTATCTTAAGTTATTGATTATGGGGGCGAAATAGGATCGACGTGCGCAATAAAGATATCGCTTTTGCTCAGCATGATACCGCTGTGACGGATCAAAACTCTACAAATGCAAACGATAATGAAGCATTTGCTGTAGCAGCTTAATAAGTTTCGCTACGCGGGGTTCGGTGGGCACCTAGCAACAGAAGCCCACCACTTCTTATAATAATCAAGCCGAATGAATGAAAATGACTCGCCCAGAATAAATCTTGTAGCTATAATCTTTTTATTAAAGAGTCGTACAGAAAGAAGTAAGAAATTTAAATGACCGATGAGACAATCAAATATGATGAAATGGTGCAGGACGCGTTAATTGGCGTTGTTCGCAATTTGCTAATAGATACTGCAAAACATGGGTTACCAGGCGAACACCATTTTTATATTACTTTTCAAACAACACATCCAGATGTGATCATTCCTTCGTATTTAAGAGACAGATACGAAGAAGATATGACAATTGTTTTACAAAACCAGTTCTGGGACTTAAAAGTTGAAGAAGATTTTTTCGAAATTGCGCTAAGTTTTAATCGCAATAAAGAACATTTATCTATTCCTTTTGAAGCGTTGTTAGGCTTTTTTGATCCAAGCGTTGATTTTGGCCTTCATTTCAATTCAGAAATTGATGCAACTGTCGAAATTGCAGAAGCCGAAGAAGTTGAAGAAGTCGCTATTACTTCAGCAGATAACACAGAAGATAAGACCGATGGCAAAGACAACATCGTGACACTTGATGCTTTTCGAAATAAGAAATAATCAACAATTCCGGAAATAAATCCATGACATCTCCAAAATATACCGACATGTATGCTCAAGGACCGAGCGATACAGAATACCGTAAAATCACATCTGATTATGTTTCAACAATTGAAGTAGACGGAAAAGAAGTTTTAAAAGTGGATAAAGAAGGCCTGCGTCTATTAACTGCAGAAGCAATGAGAGATATTTCCCATCTGTTAAGAGCGTCTCATTATGAAAAACTTGCAAAAATCCTAGAAGATGACGAAGCATCAGATAATGACCGCTTTGTCGCAACGGAACTCTTTAAAAATGCGAACATCGCTGCGGGAATGGTACTACCGAGTTGTCAAGATACTGGAACCGGGATCATCATGGGTAAAAAAGGACAGTATGTCTGGACGGAAGGCGATGATGCGGAAACCTTAAATCAAGGTGTGATTGATACCTTCACGCAAACGAATTTAAGATATTCACAACTTGCACCACAAAGCTTATTTGAAGAAAAAAACACAAAAACCAATGGCCCAGCCCAAGTTGACGTTTATGCAACAGAAGGTAACGAATATCATTTTCTATTTGTTGCTAAAGGTGGCGGCAGTGCGAACAAAACATTTCTTTATCAGCAAACACCTGCGGTATTGCGAGAAGATAAATTAACAGAATTTCTAGATGAAAAAATCCGAACATTAGGAACGGCTGCCTGCCCTCCTTATCATTTAGCCATCGTAATTGGTGGTTTAAGCGCCGAACAAAACCTTAAAACCGTCAAGATGGCAAGCACACATTATTTAGATGATTTGGCGACCGAAGGCGGTGAATTCGGTCAGGCCATTCGCTGTCCTGAAATGGAAGAAAAAGTACTTAAAATGACACAAGACTTTGACATTGGAGCGCAGTTTGGTGGTAAATATTTTTGCCATGATGTCCGTGTTATTCGTATGCCCCGCCATGGTGCCTCGGTTCCAATCGGCATTGGTGTATCCTGTTCGGCTGACCGTCAGGCAAAAGGTAAAATAACAAAAGATGGAATATTCCTTGAGCAATTAGAGCGCGACCCAGCCGGCTTTATGCCGGATATTCCAGAAGATAAATTAAGTGATAGTGTTGTAAAAATTGATTTAAACCGTCCCATGGATGCTGTTCGTGCCGAACTTAGCAAACATCCTGTTCGCACAAGACTTTCATTAACAGGAAACATTGTTGTTGCTCGCGATCTCGCTCATGCGGCGATTTTGAAAAAACTGGAAGACGGCGAACCAATGCCGGATTATCTTAAAAATCATATTGTATATTATGCAGGTCCCGCGAAAACACCCGAGGGCTATGCCTCGGGTTCATTTGGTCCAACAACGGCAGGACGTATGGATAGTTATGTGGACACTTTCCAAGCAGCCGGCGGAAGCCTGATTATGCTTGCCAAAGGAAACCGTAGCAAACAAGTTACCGACGCATGTGCAAAACACGGCGGTTTCTATCTTGGCTCCATCGGTGGTCCAGCAGCGATATTAGCCAAAGATAACATCACGAAGGTAGAAGTTCTCGATTTCGAAGACTTCGGTATGGAAGCCGTTTGGAAAATTGATGTAAAAGATTTCCCTGCCTTTATTATCGTTGATGATAAAGGGAATGATTTCTTCAAAATGCTATAACAAGTTCCAATTGGATAAAAAAATGAGCAATGACGATGAAATTCTTAAAAAACATTCCGTTGTCATTGCCGGGCATCAAACCAGCATCACACTTGAAAATATTTTCTGGTCAAAACTAAAAGAAATCGCCCATAAAGATCAGAAAAGTTTAAAAGAGCTCATCACTGAAATTGATCGTTCCCGCACAACAAACCTAAGCAGTGCCATTCGTGTCTATATATTAAAACAAGCGACTATTAATCATTAGTCGGTGGCTTATTAAACAATCTTTCTAAAAGCTTGGTGCCCAGATCTTCCACAGATTCTGGTTTTTTTTCATCTTCAACTGGTGCTTTTGATGCTGGCTCTTCAAGCTCAGGCTCTATAAAGGTCTCAAGTGGGGATTGTGGCTCATTGAGAGGTTCTTGTTCTACTTTAGGCATTTGCGCCGTTCCACCAGCAGGTGGTGATTGCGGAGCTGTTCCACCAGTTCCTGAAGGAGCCGCAGGTTGACCGCCAAATATATTCCCTAACCCGCCGTTTCCTTCAACCATATTTTGAAGAAGACTTGCCGCGATTTTCTGGCCAATGAACCCTTCGAGTGCTTTCGTATTATATTTAATTTGCGGATTATGAAGGTCACCAACAATATTAAGCCCTATTGGTGGTGCATCGGGATGTTCACTGAGTGCCATATCACCGGTTACATTCAAATTCCACTCCGCTAAATTAATAGCCATATTTACGGCGCTATCTGCGCCAAGCATTTTAATATCAAAGGGACTAAGTTCAATAAAACCATTCTTCATCGTGATAATACTATTACCCCCTTGATAAGGAGTTTCACCACCTGATAATGTCGCCGTCAGTAAACTTAGAAAACCGTTTTGGTTGCTAAGATCATTTAATTGCTCACTTAATCTTGGAATATCCAATCCACTGATTGCGCCAGGAGAGGCCACTACCTCACCATCACCATTTAAAGATGAAATAAGTGCACGTTGACTAACACCTTTCCCGGTAATTGATTGGTTCATATCAAAGCTACCGGATACAGGACTAATCCCTGCAAACGTTGATGTTGCTTCTGCTAATGTTGCACCAGTTAGTGCAAGATCCATTTTCAAATCGCCTGTGCTATTAAAATTTCCGGCTACATTTACGTCGCCACCAAATAACTTACCTGTAAAGTTATTGATATTGATAACGCCATCTTTTAGGACCGCCTCAAAACGTGGGTTTTCAAAATTATAATCATCATATTGAATAGCGTTTGCTGTTATGCTAAAAGTACCATCATATTCATTAAGTACTTCTAGTTCCATTGGCTCTTCGCTCCATTTACCCCAATCCTCTTCAACGGGAACTTCGGGTTCTGGTTCCATGAAATCTTTAACGGGAATTTGATCAAGTACCATTGTGAATTCAAAATTACTTTTCTGTCCTGGCGCAAGATCCGCATTTAGTGCACGTAAATCACCATTACCAGTAATTTTTGTTGGTCCAAGTTGCCCTGCAATATTTTTAAGTGAAATATCGCTCATATTCCCTGAAGCGGTCATTTTAAGTTCAATAGGTCCAAGTTCTGTATTAGAAGGTCTAAAATCAATGCCAAGACCACGAATAAATTCGCGCATATCTGGTCCGGAAAGATCGACAGCCATATCAAATGAGGAAATTTCATATTCAGCAGTTAAGTTTGTCCGTCCTTTTAAAGCAATTTCGCCGCCTGCTAATGCGAGAGTTCCATCCACATCAACCAATCCTTTAGTACCTTTAATGGATGAATTAATTGAAATCTGACGATCGTCAGCTGCCGCCGGTTTCGTTCTGGGAAGGTCAAATTGATCTATTAAACTTGCCAAACTCGGATTGGACCCCACAATATTTAAATCCATTGTACCAATTTCCGGAAGCTGCTTTAAAGTTTCACTTCTAACATCGCCTTTAACATCAATCTTGCTGCTGCCTAAAGTTGATTTTATATCGACATTCATCGCTTCAAAATTTCCGTTCATATGCGTATTAACGGCTACAGAACCGACATCCGCAATATCAAAATCTGTCTTAAAACGATAAGCTCTTTGAAGGGGTACAAGGGATGATGCTGTCGTATTAAAGGACGTTTCAAATTTTGGATCATCTTTTAATGAATTACCAATAAGAGAACCGTTTAAATCAAAGCCCGCATAATCGGTCACATCAATTGTCTTTGCGTTTAAGTTACCATCAAACAACTCTCCTCTAAGATTTACTTCTTTAACAGCAATCCCAGTTGTGGTTAAGCTATTCATCTTAATATTATAATTGGCATCGAAATCTGCAAGCATTGCAACTAATTCTTTTAAATCTAGCGGCTCATCATTTTGTTCCGGAAGATAGTTATCAACATTTAAATTGCTAATTTCGGCATCAATTCCAAAAGATGGCCTCTCTTGCAGGGCATAAGATAAGCCACCTTTAAATTGAAATGTATCAAGTGCACCATCAATCCCATAAACTTGAATTAAATTCTCATCAGCGCGAACTGCACTGGCATAGGATAGTCTTGTTAACCGACCCGTTGGGATCGTTGACACATCAACCTTCAACCACTCAAGAAATGCTCTTAAATTCCCAGAGCCGAGTTTCACATCACCTATAAATTGGGGTTTATTTTCAGGTAAAGATAAAACACCATTCCAAGAAAGGTCAGATCCACCGGGCATATTAACCCCGGCATTTGAAAATTCGATACCACCATCATTTGCCGTTAATGTCATTTCTAACTGACTGGCGATTTTTTCATTATATTGAAGCGCACCTAGTTTAAATTCAAAGGCTCCTTCCAAATCTTTTAAATATGAATAATCCGGATTATCATCATTTGATGAATTGTTTTCATCAACTGCGGCTGCAGATAAAAAGCTATCCAAATCAAAACTATTAACATTTAATCCACCTTCAAAACGTGTGAGTGCGCCAAAGGTAGCTTTTAAATTTCCGCTACCTCTGCTTTCACCCATTTCAAATTCAAATGTAGATATATTGATTGCATCGCCACCATACGCGACTGTAGTTTCTAATGTTAGCGGCTGATTATATTTAGGTCCATTTAGATTGGTATTGGCCGTATCCAACAATGAAACGGCCGTCATTAAATCTCCAACGTCTCCGGCAACTAAATTGATTTTTCCATCACCCGCAGGACTTTGACTATCAATATCAACACCACCAGAGAATTTAATTTCAACGTCATTATCCATAAGACTTGAAGCTATATTGATAGGAACTTTACGCCCTTCTCGGATCCTACCTATCATAATTTGCGCAGATACAGGTAAATTTTTATAACGGACATTACCATCAATTTCAAAAGGACCACTTAGGCTTTCCATTGAAACATCCGCATTAATATTTCTTAAAACTTCTTGGACGTTCGACGTAAAGTCTTGATAACTAATTTGACCATTTTCAATTTGAAATTGCTCAAAGCTTAATTCAGTTGTTCCTCCACTATCAGAATTACTTTCCGAACCAAACTCCCAATTCCCTTTACCATTTGCATCAACTTCAAGCGCAATGACCGGTTCAACAAGAATAAATTTCTTAACTTGGAACTCACCCCTTAATAACGGGAAAAAAGCCACATTAACATCGACTGATTTTAAGGTCACAAAATTTTCTGCGTCGCCATCCTCAACATTTGATACACTGACGTTTTCTGCAGAAAAAGCAGGAGACGGCAATATCGCAAGTGACAGATCACCATTAATTTTCACCGTTCTTTCACTAAGGTCAGAAGCCGTCGTTTCTATTTCAGCTTTATATTTATTCCAATCAACAAAGCTAGGCGCCACAAGTGCCCCGCCTATAAGAAGAACCAATAATATTCCGGCAATAATGCCTAATTTTTTCATTTAATATCCGCCGTTCATCAAATAATAATGATTAGTTTTTAGCTATTCGCCACTTTTTAATTATACATAACGTGAAAATAGTGGCAATAATTGGTCAACATATTATGAATATTATATATATATTTTTATTTAAGGGGAAAAAAATCAAATATGTTGGAAAAGGAAAGCAGTTCTAATCAACAATCTTTCTTAAGTCAGATGCAGATCGGGAAATATATGAACGTTAATGGTAAAACAATCGGTATATTGTTTGCTGTTCTCGTTGGTGCACTTGTCGCTTATGCGGCCATTGGTATCCGTTTTCTTATTCATATTGCGCAATTATATTCTCTGGGTACTTTTTCTGAAAATATCTATGATTTTGTTGACACTTTAAAATGGTGGCAAATTCTTGGGTCTACTGTATCAGGTGGATTAATCATCAGTTTTATATATTTCTTTTTTATGAGTGAGAAAAAAACAGGTGCCATCGCAGAGGTTATGGAGGCCTATACTTATAAAAACAGAAAAATGAATATTAAAGATGGTATTTTTAGTGGGATTTCGGCGGCTATTGCATTGGGTACAGGGTCAGGCGCAGGCCGTGAAGGTCCTGTTGTACATTTAGGGGCAACATTATCTGTCTGGGTATCAGATAAATTACATTTACCGCCTAAAATGTGCAGAACTTTGTTTGGTTGTGGTGTAGCTGCGGCGATTTCCGCTTCATTTAACGCGCCGATAGCAGGTGTTTTCTTTGCACTTGAAGTTATCCTAGGACATTATGCACTTCATGCTTTTGCACCAATCGTAATTTCATCCGTTACCGCCGCCATTATTTCTAGAATTCATTTCGGTGACTTTCCCGCTTTTATTATTCCCGATTACCAAATTATCAGTTTTTATGAGTTTCCGGCATTTTTAGTATTAGGATTTATCAGTGCTATATTTGCAATGATAATAACGAAATCGGTCTTTTTCGCCGATGATATGGCGAGTAAACTGCCCTTCCCCCCATGGGCGAGACCACCATTAGGCGGATTAGCGGTTGGCCTTATTGCTATTTTCTGTCCTTATATTCTAGGAGTAGGTTACGGTACTACTGACGCTGCTCTAAAAAATATTATTTCCTTTGATTTACTTTGTATTTTAATCATTGCAAAAATTGCGGTCACTTCAATTTCACTCGCCTTTAGATATGGTTCAGGTATCTTTAGCCCATCACTTTTACTCGGCGCCTTAGTCGGTGGCGCATTTGGGTTTATTATATCTTTAATATTCCCTGAACAGGCAAGTAATAGCGGCCTCTATGCTATTGTCGGCATGGGCGCCGTATCATCTGCCGTCCTGGGTGCACCTATATCAACAATATTAATAATTTTTGAACTTACTGGTGATTATCAAATTACACTTGCCTTAATGGCTGCCGTCGTCACTGCAAATATGATCACCAACCATTATTTAGAATCGTCATCTTTTTTCCATCTTCAATTAAAACGTAAAGGTATAGATCATGAGGGGAGCCGCGCACAAAAATTAAGCCGACAGATTATAGTTCAGAATATAATGACCAATGATTTTGCTGTGGTGGTTACAGATACTGATATTGAAAGAGTTAAAAATCTTATTCTTAATTCAAAAAACAACAGTCTTTTCGTTGTTGGTGATAAGTTTAATATACGTGGAATTATAACATTGAATGAATTACGTCACTCACTTGATAGTGACAATGAAATTGAAGAAATGAATGCGGATAAAATTTGTAGACAGCAAAACTTCCATCTCTCTACAAATGACACTCTAGAGCAAGCTATCTATCTATTCAAACAAACCGGCGAGGACTTTATTGCAGTTCTTGATGATAATGATCTTACAAAAATTGTAGGAGTTCTCTCCCAAGTAGAGCTGCTTCGTAGTTATAATAAAGTGCTTATTGAAGCCGAAGATTTATAATCTACATTTTAATCGTTTTTCATCTGTCAATTTTTCTTAAGTACGCTATATATGGGCAATGTCTGATCCATTTGACCTAGATAATTTACCCTCAACGCCATCGCGCGAAGAAAATTCTAATGCGAATATTCCGCCCTTCTATTTAGAGGGTTTGAATGCCCCGCAATTAGAAGCAATTGAAAATATTGATGGACCACTTCTTGTTTTGGCGGGGGCCGGAACAGGAAAAACACGCGTCTTAACCACTCGTTTAGCTCACATATTAGCTACCGAACGTGCATTCCCGAATCAAATTTTAGCGGTAACATTTACCAACAAAGCGGCAATGGAAATGAAGGAACGGGTTGGTTCAATCATTGGTGATGCCGTTGAAAGTATGTTTTGGCTAGGCACATTTCATTCTATATGTGTGAAAATATTGCGACGCCATGCCGATCTCGTTGGCCTTGGGACGAATTTCACGATATTAGATCAAGATGACCAAATCAGACTTTTAAAACAATTAATCCGTGCTGCAGATATTGATGAAAAAAAATATCCACCAAGGATGCTCGCTGGTCTCATTGATAGCTGGAAAAACAAAGGTTTTCTTCCCGCTCAGGTTCCTGTTAATGAAGCACACTCATATGCCGAAGGAATGGGAATAAAATTATATGCGGCTTATCAAGCCCGTTTAAAAGAATTAAATGCAGCGGACTTTGGTGATTTAATTTTATTATGTGTAAATCTTTTTCAAAAACATCCAGATGTTCTCAGAGAATATCAAAGCCGATTTAAATATATTTTAATCGACGAATATCAAGATACTAATATTTCCCAGTATCTATGGCTTAGACTGCTCGCCATGTTACATAAAAATATATGCTGTGTTGGGGATGACGATCAATCGATTTACGGCTGGCGCGGCGCAGAAGTCGGCAATATTTTACGATTTGAAAAAGATTTTGAAGGTGCAAAAGTTGTAAGGTTAGAGCAAAATTATCGTTCAACAACACATATCCTTGGTGCGGCCAGCGGCCTCATTACCAGCAATCAAGACCGGTTAGGAAAAACACTCTGGACCGCAAAAGAAGGTGGTGAAAAGGTTACCATTAATGCCGTTTGGGATGGGCGAGCGGAAGCGCGGGCTATCGGCGACATGGTCGAAGATTTACAACGTCATAAACAGCCTTTAAATGAAATGGCCGTGCTGGTTCGTGCTGGGTTTCAAACACGTGAATTTGAAGAAAACTTTTTATCACTTGGTATCCCTTATCGTATTATTGGCGGCGTTAGATTTTATGAGCGCGCAGAAATCCGTGACGCAATGGCGTATTTAAGAGTTACAAATAATCAGGATGATGATCTCGCATTTGAAAGAATTATTAACGTCCCCAAGCGCGGGATTGGTGACAGTACAGTCGCAAAGCTGCACCGTATTGCACGTGCCGCGACAATGTCATTGATGCGGGCGTCACGTGATATTATCGAAACAGAAGAAATTCCCAAAAAAGCGAGAAATTCGTTATCTACATTAATTGCTAATTTTGATCGCTGGCGGTCACTTACTTCTGATATCAGCCACATGGATTTGGTGGATACGATCCTTGAAGAAAGCGGATATTATGAGAAATGGAAAAATGATAAATCACCGGATGCACCCGGAAAATTAGAAAATTTGTCTGAACTCATAAGGGGTATGGAAGCTTTTGAAAATTTAGAAGAGTTTTTAGAACATGTATCGCTCGTCATGGAAAACACTGCTAAAAGCCAATATGATAGCGTAAGTATCATGACTTTACATGGATCAAAAGGACTTGAATTTGATACTGTGTTTTTACCGGGCTGGGAAGAAGAGCTCTTCCCAAGCAAAAAGTCCTTAGAAGAGTTAGGCGAACAAGGCCTTGAGGAAGAAAGAAGACTTGCATACGTTGGGATAACGAGAGCGAAAAAACGCGCCCATATATTTTATGCTGCAAGCCGATATATGTTTGGTAACTACATGTCACCAATTCCTTCACGGTTTATCGCCGAACTCCCTGACGAACACGTCGAAAAACATGGTCAACAAGGATTAAGCAGCCTCGATCACGGTACATTTGGCCGTTCTTTTGATGCTGCGCCTAATTTAGGATTTAATTTTGGTGAAGGGCGTGAGAATTATCAATTAGATCGCAGTAAAGCCAAAAAGCGCCCAACATCTTCTGCGCGCAAAGCACCCGTCACAAAATCTTCTTTTTCCATAGGTGATCGTGTTTTTCACGACAAATTTGGTTACGGTAAGGTCACATCAATAGATGGCAATAAACTTGTGATCGACTTTGAAATGGGTTCAGTACGCAAAGTGATGGATAGTTTTATAAATCCTGCTTAACGAATTTTTATTTTACTATCTCTTTTTGCTTTTAAATCGAGAATCTCTTTCGGCTTACCAAAAACGTCAACACTGCCTGAACCCGAGCCATCAAAAACTAGTTTCTCTGTGGCATAAACTCTTGAATTTCCGGAACCGGATACATCAATCTCGACGACTTCGCAAACAAGGTCTTTTGCATCAACATCGCCTGAACCGTTTATTTCAATTTCCATTCTAGTGCAACTACCACCATCAAACTCGACATTTCCTGATCCATGAATTTCTACATCGACGTCATCGCCAGCGATTTCATCCATTTCAACATCACCTGAACCATGCACCTCAATCACCACTTCTTCACTTTTACCTGTGACATATATATCGCCTGAGTCATGTATTTGAAGTTCTAGCTCTTCGTTATCTACGCCGACAATCTCAGCGTTACCGGATCCATTGATCTCAAATGCTTCAATATTCGGCATCGTAATGGTAATATCTAAATTACCGTTATTGCCTCGGCCAAAACCGAACCAACCACCAAATCGCTTTTTATTACTGATTTTTAGAGTATCTCCATCACGGTCAAAAACTGTATTTTCAATACGTTTCTCATCGCCTTCGACCTCAATAGAATAATAATCATCAATAATTACGTTCACATTGGTCGACGTGTTTAGTTCGATTTTATCGAAATCAGTGATATCTGATATTACTTTACGTTCTTGTGCGTAAGCGAGCGAAATAGCGGCCACAGAAATGGCCGCCGTTACTAATATTTTTTTATAAATCATACTCATATAATACACCGATTAATGAATTCGAATTTTGCTTCTGCGTTTCGCCTCATGGTCTATCACAGTTTGGGGCTTGCCGTAAACCTCAACATTACCAGAACCATGGCTATCAAACGTTAATGAGTTGCTCGCGTACACTTCGGTATCTCCTGAACCGGCGACTTCTACATTAACATCCTGGCATTGCATATCTTTTGCCTCTACATCACCTGAGCCATGAATATCAATTTCAAGCGACTGACATGTTCCGCCGTCCAGTTCAACATCACCTGAGCCATTAATAGATATTTCTACATCTTTGCCCATGACTTCACCCATGGAAATGTTGCCAGAACCATTAATGCTAATATCCAGTTCTTCTGACTGTCCCTTTACAAAAATGTCTCCTGAGCCATTCACATTTAACGCGAGTGATGAATTATCAACACCTTCAATATCAGCATCACCTGAGCCATTAATTTGCATAGATTCTATGTTTGGCATAACGATAAAAACTTCCATATCCTGATCACTATCATAATTAAAACGACCTTTTTTATGTTTTATTTTTAAAGTGTCATCTTTCATTTCAAGGACCGTATTACCAATACGTTCTTCATCACCAACCATTTCAATTGAATATGTACTTCCCATCTTAATGTTTACATCAGATGAAGTATTTAATTGTACTTTCGTGAAACCTGATAGATCAGATGATTTGGTAATATCTTCCGCTAAAGTTTCTGTTACTGATGAAGCATAGAGTGCAGCCGTTAGTGCTGCGCCGGATACACCGGCAATCTTAAATAATTTATTCATAATAACCTCCTAGATTATCTTCCGTGTTTATTATTTTTTTAATGAATGGTTATATTGCTAAACCATCCATCGCTTTTTGTTACTTCACCCGGGTTGCCATAGACTTCTATGTTACCCATGCCGCTAATATCGGCATCTACTTTTTCGCTGGCAAAAATTTCAATATTACCAGCCCCCTTCAAATCTACTTCGACTTGCCTACAGTGCAAATCTTCGGCTTCAATATTCCCAGTTCCTTTGAAATCAAGAATAAGCCATCCACATTTTCCTTCGACTTCGATGTTTCCCGCACCTTTCAAGTCAAATTCAACCTCTTCACTGTCAACTCCTTTGATGTCGGCATCTACTGCGCCCCTTAGATCCAAGCCAGTAAATTTCGGCATCGTAATTGTCACTTTTGGGCTATCTGTACCTGCACGGTCCCATATTTTTTTATCGCCGTCTTTATAAATTACAAGCTTTTCACCGCGCACCCTCATCAAAAGGTGATCAACAATTTCTTCTTCGCCTTCAATTTCAATTGAATAATCTTCACCAACCATCACATCGATTTCGATACCAACTTCATCAATTCTTATTTTATCAAAGCCACGAAGGTCTCTTTTTACAGTAATTTCTTCGGCTTTAACGGGCGAAAGACCAATCATCAAAACTGATGTAAAAATAAATAATGCTGAAAAATACTTTGTCATATTTGGTATCTCCTATAGATTGATATTATATTTAAAGTCTCAAGCTTGAACAATAGCCCAACAAACCGCTTATCGCATTTTGCATGCACTTTATCGCAATTCTTCATTTGTTATGCTGGAAATTCACGTCCATTACGTATAAACCTGACCCTATCGGAAAGTTTAATGACATCGCATGACCATATGACAGATATGAAAACCTGGAAAATAAGCATTACATCTTTAAAAGAATATGTTCCCACTATAGAAGAGGTTTTATACAGCCTAGATTTTGAACATTTCCCTACTGTTTCTAGCTTCGAAATTATTGGAAATGAAGACTATTGGACGGTAGAAGGATATTTTAATAACGAACCGAACAGCATAACTTTATCGTCAGAAATTAAGCGAACGGCTGGAATTTTTGGAATTGAGGCTCCAAGAGCGGAAATTGAATTATTGGACAATAAAAACTGGGTTGCCGAATCCCAAATCTTATTAAAACCTATTGAAGCCGGAAGCTTCTTTCTTTATGGACAGCATGATTTCAACGACATCCCTGAGGATAAAATCAGCATTCACATCGAAGCCGGCGAGGCCTTCGGAACTGGTGGCCATGAAACCACCGCGGGCTGTTTATTGCTTTTAAGCAAATTATCTGAACATATAAAACCATCAACTATTCTTGATCTTGGTAGCGGCAGTGGGGTTTTGGCAATAGCGGCTGCAAAATTATGGAACACAAAAATCATCGCTGCTGATATTGACCCAATTGCTACAAAAACAGCTAAAGCGAATATCTTACAAAATAATATTCCCTTGATAGAAGATAATAAAAGTCAAGATAATGGTATTATATGTTTAACAAGCGATGGATTTGAAAACAGTATTCTAGCAAATCATGCACCCTATGATTTAATAATTGCGAACATTCTGGCTAAACCATTACAAATTCTTGCAGAAGGTATTACCGATAATTTAAAAGAAGATGCATATCTCGTTTTATCAGGATTATTAGATGTTCAGGAAGAGGCCGTATTAAACGCTTATAAAGCACAAGGTTGGGAATTATTTGACCGCCAAATCATTAATGAATGGCATTCATTACTTCTAAAAAAGATATAAAAAATGCGACTTTAGAAATTCAAAGTCGCATTCTAATTATGAAACTGCTTCAATAGAAGACTGATTATCATTACTATGAGTTTTTACCCAATTATCATTCATTGATTGATAACCTTTGTCACCAAGTAGGTCTATAAAATCATAATCTTCTGTACTCTCTTTTACAAAAGTTGAAACCGTATCAATTAATTCATTGATATCTTGTGTGTAAGTTGTTTCAAGAAGATCTGTTTTAGGTACATAGTTATATTCCTTCAACAGATCCATGAAACTATACGCTTTGAATATATTTGTCATTGATCTATCCTTAAATCTGCTGAATATTAATCCCTTTAGATGCTCGTCATATTGTAAGAGACGTTATACCCATTCATATATGTAAGGAGTAGAGGGAAAAATTCACCTACAGCCATGCAATAATTGCATAACTAAATAAGAGCTAACCATTCTTCTTCGGTCAGCGTTTTAATACCTAATTCGGTAGCTTTCTTAAGTTTTGATCCTGCACCAGGGCCAGCAACCAATATGTCGGTTTTCGTAGAAACAGAACCGGCCACTTTTGCACCAAGGTTTTCCGCAGACGCTTTTGCCTCTTGTCTGCTCATTTTTTCTAATTTTCCGGTAAATACTATAATTTTTCCCGCGATCTCTGAATTTCCTGTTTCAGGTGGTGTAAATGCTTCTACGGTTATTTGAGAAAGTAAATCGCGAATAACCACCATATTTTGTTCTTCATCGAAGAAATCAATGATGGCATCAGCAACTTTCTCTCCGATCCCATCGATGTCCAAAAATGATTGATATTCAGAACTTCCTTTATCTGTTGCTATCTCAATATTATTTAAAAAATTTTCAATCGTTAAATAATTGAGGCACATTAAACGCGCATTCTGCTGACCTAAATGTCTAATTCCTAATGAAAATAGAAAGCGGTCCATCGATATTACGCGCTTATCATTAATCGCATTCCAAAGATTTTGAACGGATAAATCACCCCAGCCCTCTCTATTCTTTAATGAAGTCAAGGGCGATGCATTATCTTTTTCTTCAAGTCGAAAAATATCTGCAGGGCTTTCAATCATACCTTCATTGAAAAAGAACTCAATTTGCTTACTACCTAGTCCATCGATATCAAAAGCATTCCGTGAAACAAAATGACGTAAACGTTCAACCCGTTGAGCTGGACAGATTAAACCACCTGAACATCGCCAGACAACTTCATCGTCTTCACGAATTAAATGACTATTACAGGATGGACACACATCTGGAAATTCAACTGGTGTATTATGCTTTGATGATTTAACCACTGCAACAATCTGTGGAATAACATCACCAGCTCGCTGCACTAAGACTTCATCACCGATTTTAACGGCTAACCGCTCGATTTCATCAGCGTTATGAAGCGTAGCATTTGATACAACGACCCCACCAACGGTAATCGGCTCTAATCTTGCGACGGGTGTAATAGCCCCTGTTCGACCGACTTGATAATCAACTGCATTTAAAGTCGTTAATGCTTTTTCTGCGGGAAATTTATGTGCAATCGCCCAACGCGGTGCGCGCGCGACCATGGCGAGACGCTCCTGATAATCAAGACGATTAACTTTATAAACGACGCCATCAATATCATAATTCAGTTTTGATCTTTTCTCAGATATCAGCTCATAATGTGATATAATTTCTTCAACATCAGTATTCACAAAAACCATGTCATTTGTCGTAAAACCCCATTGCTGAAACTTTACTATAACATCACTTTGTTTGCTCCCTAATGGATCAGAATGCTCGCCCCAGCTATACGCAAAGAACTTAAGTGATCTAGATTTTGTAATTTTACTATCCAATTGACGCAAAGAACCTGCAGCCGCATTGCGGGGATTTGCAAAAGGCTGTTTACCCGCCGCAATTTGCTTTTTATTAAGGGCGTCAAAATCATCCTTGGCCATATAAACTTCACCGCGTACTTCAAGAACGTCCGGCCAGTCACCGCCAGATAATTTTTCTGGAATTTGATCAATAGTTTTTAAATTATCCGTAATGTCTTCACCGGTTTTACCGTCCCCACGGCTTAAACCTTGAACAAAAATACCATTTTCATATCTCAATGAAGCTGATAATCCATCAATTTTCGGCTCAGCCAATAACTCCACTTTACTATCATCGTTTAAATTCAAGAACCTTTTAACTCGCCCGTGAAAATCATGGACATCAGCAGCATTAAATGCGTTATCCAAAGATAACATAGGACGTTTATGATCTACTTTTTTAAAACCGCTATTTGGTAAAGCACCTACTTTTTTGCTTGGGCTATCTGGACGAATAAGCAACGGAAACTTCTTTTCAATAAGATTATTTCTATTGCGTAATAAATCATATTCTGCGTCTGTGATTTCAGGGTTATCTTTAGCATGATATAGTTTATCATGATGTGATATTTCTTTTGCAAGCCTAGCGAGCTCTTGCTCTGCTTGTCGACTATCAAGGTCATCAATATCAATTTCACTGAAATCATTCATAAAACTATCCGTTCATCAGGAGCAATTTAAAAGATTATCTGCGGCGGCTCTCGCCTCTTCAGTCACTTCTGCACCTGCAAGCATTCTTGCAATTTCTTCTCTTCGTTTATCTTTACTTAATGATGTTACACCTGTTACAACACTACCGTCAGCATCTGAAGTCATTTTATTTATATACCAATGACTGTTTCCGCGTGCCGCCACTTGTGGGGAATGAGTGATAACCATGATCTGGGCATTTTTCGCAAGCTCTGATAACCGACCACCAACTGCATTGGCAACCGCACCACCTACCCCTTGGTCAATTTCATCAAATATTAAAGTAGCAACACTGGTTTTTCTCGCAAGAACAACTTTTAATGCTAAAATAAATCTTGATAGTTCTCCACCTGAAGCAATTTTAATAAGACCACCAAAGGGGGCACCAGGATTAGTAGATACCCTGAAATCTATTCTTTCACCACCATTAGCATTCCAGTTTTCTTTTTCTAGTGGTTCGATAAAAGTTTTAAAACGCGCCTTATCCATTTTTAACGAAGGCAATTCAAGATTAACATTTTTATCAAGTAAGTCAGCCGCTTTTTTTCTTTCCTTCGTTAATAAGACGACATTTTTCTCAAACTTTTCTTCTGCGATTTTAACTTCACTTTTAAGGCGACTTACTTCTTCATCGCCATATTCAATAGTACTTAACTTTTGCTCAAATTCACTTTTTAAGTCAACGAGGTTATCAACTTGGCAATTATGTTTTCTGGAGGCCGCTCTTAATGAAAAAAGCCTCTCTTCTGTATTCTCCAAATCATAAGGATTAAATTCGAGATTTCTTATAGTGTCTTCCAGTTCTGCAATTGCATCAGTCGTCTCATTGGCTGCCCGCTCAAGACTTTCCGAAACCTTTTCTAATAATCCCGGTGCTTGTGCGCCCATTCTTTCCATTTTTCGAATTGTTGCTCTAAGTACTGTATCCACGCCTTTATCACTGAGAAGTTTATCCAATAAATCACCTAAACCTTCAGAAAGAGTTTCTCCTTGCATCATTCGGCTGCGCTCTTTCGCCAACTCTTCTTCTTCGCCTAAACTTGGATTTAAAGCATTCAATTCATCAAGGTTATGGCGAATATATTCTTCGTCTTGTTTCGCGCGATCTAATTTATCTTGTTCATTAATCAGTAATTCTTTTAATTGAATTAAAGTTTCATAGCTCTTTGAAACCTTTTTTTTAATTCCACTATAATCACCAAAATCATCCAATAAATCTCTATGACCAGTAGGATTAAGAAGTCCCCTTTCATCATGTTGACCATGGATCTCAACTAACGCCTCTCCAATTAACCTGAGCAAGGTAAGGCTAACAGATTGATCATTTATAAATGCTCTACTGCGCCCATCTTTTAAAACTATTCTTCTTAAAATGACTTGGCCATTCTCAAAATCTATTGCTTGTTCACTAAGTAAAGCCCAAACCTTATGTTTATCAGATAATGAAAATTCTGCGGTTACTGACCCTTGGTCTTTACCATGGCGAATTAATTCTTTACCACCCCGAAACCCTATTGCCAGTCCAATACTGGATAATAAAATTGATTTCCCTGCCCCAGTTTCACCACTTAAAACACTAAGACCGTCTTCAAATTCCATTCGAAGGCGGTCTATAAGTACGATATCTTTAATCGCAAGTGAAACGAGCATAAATAAATATACCTCTTAGTTAGCCTGCCGTTGGATTAAATCAGTAGCAAACTCATTCCATTCACTCTCAGGAAAATTCAAAGCAAGAACCTCAGCTGATTTCTTTGCTTCTGTAGATATTCCGAGAGCTAAATAGGCTTCGGTAATTCTTAAAAGAGCTTCTGGCGTATGACTTGTCGTTTGATACTCTTTTATAACATTATTAAATCTACCAATAGCAGAAAAAAACTCGCCATTTTGTTGATAATAACGTCCGATCTCCATTTCTTTACCAGCAAGATGGTCGCGAGCTAGTTCGATTTTTACTCGTGCGTCTTTGGCATAATCTGATTCTGGAGAAAGTCTAATCACATCATTAAAAGCGTTTAATGCTTGTTCAGTATTATTTTGATCGCGTCGTACATCTGCAATTTGCTCATACAAGCTCAAACCTATCATATAACGCGCGTAAACTGCGTTTTTATTGCCCGGATGTAATGCAAGATATCTCTGAGCCGCTAAAATAGCATCTTCGTAACTATTGGCCATATAATATGAGTAAGTAGACATAAGTTGCGCTCGTCTCGCCCAGATAGAATAAGGGTGTTGTCGCTCTACTTCATCATAAGCGATTGCTGCAAAAAACCATTGCCCACGATCACTATATTTTTGTGCTTCAATATAAAGCTGCTCTACTGGCAAATCTCTATAAGCGAGCTTTTCTCCACCACATCCACTTAAGGAGACAAATAAGAGTAATGTAAAAATTACTTTTTGTACCGGTGTTATCAAAGACATAATTTTCATAGTTAGTCCATTTTCAGATTCAAGAATAGATTAATACCGCACATATATAACATGCATCAAGATAAAACCACCACTGCTATTATTAAAAAATTATGCTATTTACTCAGAAAAATATCACTAGACTTGATTATTTGCATAAAATATACATGTGTTATATAGTAACAAATTCGAATCTAATATAGTAGGATCAAATGAAAGTTTTAAATAAAACAATAGTAACAATCACCTTCTTGATGACTTTGCTATTCGGAAATTCCATATATGCTAAAGACTTAAAGGTGGTCACAAGTATTAAGCCATTACATTCATTGGCCGCTCGTGTCATGGGTGAACATGGTGAACTAGAGCTACTCGTTAACGGCGGTGTGACCCCGCATATATTTCGAATGAAACCCTCTGATTTTAAAAAAGTTGTAAATGCGGATGTACTTTTTTATATTTCACCAAGGTTTGAAACTTTCTTAAAAACTACGTCTCTCGTGGATAGACCATCTTTAAATACAATAGCTTTTGCAGATCAAGAAGGAATAAAATTATATCCTTACCGTGATAGTAAAGTCTGGTTTGCTGAAGAAGGTGAAGATCATCATGGACATGATCACAGCGCAATGGACCTTCATATATGGCTAGACCCAAGCAATACAAGACGCATAGTGACCATAATTGAAGAAACATTGTCCGAATTAGATCCAATGAATAGCAATAGCTATGGACGCAATGCTAAGCTACTTATTAAAGAATTATATGAACAAGAAGAGTTAATCCGTGAGTTATTAAGACCTCTTCGTGACAGTGCGATGATCGTTTATCATGATGCCTTTCAATATTACGAAAGGGCCTATTCCTTAAGAAGTATGGGAGCCATTGAGCTTAGTCCTGATAAACCGCCTAGTGTGAAACATATTTCTGCATTAAAGAAAATTGCTGAAGAGCGCAATGTGACTTGCGTATTAGCGATCCCCGGCACTCATCCAAAAATTGCAATGACCGTAATGGGGGATACAAAAGCAGGGTACGGCGTTGTTGATCATCTAGGACAATATTTAGAGGCCGGCCCACAAAGTTATATGCAGCTTATGTTTGAAATCACGCAAAGAATTGTAGATTGTCAGGAAAAAGAAGAAGCCCTTATGTTTGGTGCAAATTAAGCGGCAGAGCTGTTGTATATTTAACCTGTCTTAAAGTGAAAAATGACGTTGATTCCGATATCAATGGATGATTAAGCAGATGCCCTGCTAAAAACTTTTCGAAAACTTCAACATTTGGCACAACAACAGTTAATGCATAATCATGTTGTCCCAATATAGCGTAACATTCTGTTACTTCTGGACGTTGTTCTATAAAATTTTCAAACTCTGTTCTAGTATCTTCTCCATGACGGCTGAGACGAACATGAATAATCGCAGATACATTAAGGTTGCTTTTCTTTTGATCAAGCAAAGCTACTGTCCCTTTGATGACCCCAACATCTTCTAAATTTTTTATACGCCGCCAAACCGATGTGGCAGAAACGCCCGTAATTTCAGCAATATCCTGATTTGTCAGCGTGGCATCCTTTTGAATGAGGTTAAGTATTTTTATATCCGCCTCATCAAGTGAAATTTCCATTTTGTATTTATCCTTTATATGAAATATTAATTCATTTTTTGCTAAAAAAACTATAAATTAAAAACAAAATTTCATCAATAATGGTTTATATTTTCTTTAAATGAATATTTTTAATAGTAAAGGAAAATGAATTGGCCGACTTATTTGAAAACCCAATGGGTGTTGATGGATTTGAATTTGTTGAATATGCCTCACCTGAGCCAGAGAAGCTACGTGAGCTATTTAAACAACTTGGCTTTAGAACGATTGCCAAGCATCGTTCTAAAAATGTAACACTTCATAAAGCAGGTGGCGTCAACTTTTTGATCAATGCTGAACCAAATAGCTTTGCTCAGCGTTACGCTTTTGCACATGGCCCAAGTATTTGCGCAATGGCTTTCCGCGTTAGAAATTCTAAAGAAGCATATGATCATGCCATTGCTCAGGGCGCAAACCCTGTTGCACAAGAAGTCGCGCCAATGGAACTATATATTCCAGCTATTGAAGGTATCGGTGGTAGTCGTCTTTACCTTGTAGACAGATACGGTGAAAATTCAATTTACGACGTAGACTTTATCCCTTGTAAAGAAGACAACGTTGAAGAAATCGCCGACACAGGGTTTGAATTTATCGACCATTTAACGCATAATGTATATACGGGACGCATGAGTTACTGGGCAGATTTTTATGAAAGAATTTTCAATTTTAAGGAGTTGAAATTTTTTGATATTGATGGTCAAAAAACAGGCCTTACTAGTAAAGCAATGACGAGCCCGTGTGGCAAAATTCATATTCCATTAAACGAGTCTAAAGATAACTCTTCACAAATCGTTGAATATTTGAACGAATATCGCGGTGAAGGTATTCAGCATATCGCACTATACACAAATAATATTTATGATACTGTCGATATCTTAAAGGCGCGCCAAGTGCCCCTTCAAGATACAATTGAAACATATTATGACCTTATTAATGATCGTATTGATGAACATGCAGAAGATGTTGAAGAATTAAAAAAACGCCGCATCCTTATTGACGGCGGAAAAGAAGATGGCGTGTTGCTTCAAATCTTCACAGATACAGTAATTGGTCCTATATTCTTCGAAATCATCCAACGCAAAGGAAATAATGGTTTTGGTGAAGGAAACTTTAAAGCATTATTTGAATCGATTGAACTCGATCAAATGAGACGTGGTGTTATTTAAACCGCTTCTAAAATTTCCATTAAAAAAGGCGGCTTATATAAGCCGCCTTTTTATTTTAGACATAATTATCCTACTTTAATTCGCTTGGCGTCTTAAAAAAGCAGGGATTTCCAAATGATCTTCCGATGGAACCTCTTGAACTACAGGATCCTTTGAAACCTCTGACGCAACTATTTCGGGCTTCACCTCTTCGTTTGTCTTGGAAGGTTCTTTTTCTGCTTTAACTTCTTCAGAATTGTCAGTAACTGAACCATTACCAAAATCAAGCATATCACCTTGCTTCATTCTAGGCTCATTTTTAATAACCGGTTCTTTTTGAACTGCAGCTTCTTTCTTATTACCTAGTAAGTTCTGGAAAAGACCTAGCTTCTGACGCGGTTTTTCACGTGGCTCACTATTGGCAAGATCCGCTTCATTATAAGGATCAGCAATTATTTCCGGCTCAACCATTCTCTCTTCAATGGATGGTTCCGACATAACTGGCTCAGGTGCGATAAAAGGTGCGTCTCGGTCTTCAGCAACATTTTCCTCAACCTGAGGCTCTTCCATAGATTGGCGCGCTTCAGAAATATCCTGACGCATACGTTCAACTAGCTCTTCTGGTTCTGGCTCTTGTGATATTTCATCGACAAGATCCAATGGCTCTTCCGAAACAATATCTTCCTCAATAATTGCTTCTTGTTCATCAGCTTCTTGAGATTCAATAACCGGGCTAACTTCTGGAGCTTTGTCGCGGCTATAGGTCTTTTGGGGCATTTCTGCCTTTGGCATTGAACTGGCTTCAATACCTGTTGCCACAACTGATACGCGCATCTTACCATCAAGACTTGAATCAAGCGCAGAACCAACCAAAATATTTGCTTCTGGATCGACTTCACCACGAATTCGGTTTGCGGCTTCATCAACTTCAAATAGCGTAAGATCCATACCACCCGTAATATTGATTAATACACCTTGTGCACCCTTCATTGAAACTTCATCTAGTAATGGATTTGAGATAGCAGCTTCCGCCGCTTCTAATGCACGATTTTCACCTTCGGCCTCACCCGTACCCATCATCGCCTTACCCATTTCACTCATCACCGTACTCACATCCGCAAAATCAAGATTAACGAGGCCTGGGAGCATCATTAAATCTGTTACGCCGCGCACACCTGAATGAAGCACTTCATCTGCCATTGCAAAAGCATCAGCAAATGTTGTTCTTTCATTGGCAATACGAAATAAATTTTGGTTAGGGATAATAATCAAAGTATCAACATGTTTGGATAATTCAGAAATTCCTTCTTCAGCCAAACTCATGCGGCGACCACCCTCAAACTGGAAAGGTTTAGTCACAACGCCAACAGTCAATATTCCTTTTTCACGGGCTTTTTGCGCAATCATCGGCGCTGCGCCTGTACCGGTACCACCGCCCATTCCAGCAGTGATAAAAGCCATGTGGCACCCTTCAAGATGCTCTTCGATAGCATCCATGGTTTCTTCAGCGGCGGCGCGTCCAACTTCAGGACGAGCCCCAGCTCCCAAACCTTGGGTCAATTCCGCACCCAACTGTATTTTTTGCTCCGCTAACGAAAGACTCAAAGCTTGAGCATCCGTATTCGCACAAA
This sequence comes from Kordiimonadaceae bacterium UBA4441, assembly GCA_002390425.1. Taxonomy (GTDB): domain Bacteria; phylum Pseudomonadota; class Alphaproteobacteria; order Sphingomonadales; family Emcibacteraceae; genus Pseudemcibacter. The sequence goes on from DGPL01000049.1 coordinate 37,334, forward strand.
CAAAATCTACGCCCTTAAGCGCAGCATTCACCATGTTGTTTACAGCATTCCCACCAGCACCGCCAACACCAAATACTGTAATCTTTGGTGTAAGTTCCGTTAATTCTGGCGATGTAAATTCTATCGTCATCTTATTCTCCCAGGATTTTATTGTTAAATCAGGATTCATTCTTCTTTAACAAACAGTTAACCGTACTCTATATCAAGTGATTCGCGCTGTCTTTAAAAAAATGAACCCGTGTCGTTTTTTAATACTTCCGATTCGTTTTATAGCTCTTTTTGCTCTTAATACGAGTCATTTACAATCTATGGTTTAAAACTTTTTAGAAGTTCTCCTTAAACCAGTTACTCAATGTTTCAAAAATACCATTTCCACTTTTTACGTCTTCTTTAAAATGTAATTCTTCCGGTTTCAATGTGGCGTATAACAACAAACCAGCACCAGTTGCAAAACCACCCCCCGCTGTCGTATCGGCAAGGCCATCTACATTTAACGGCCTACCTATTCTGATACTGCAATTAAAAACTTTTTTCGCTAACTCTTCAACACCAGCCATTTGACTAGCACCACCTGTAATAATCAATCTTCTGCCCGCAGTATTCTCTAATCCTGCTTCTTTTATTTTCTCTCGAACGATTTCAAAAATTTCTTCAACTCGCGGTTCAATAATCGAAGTCAGCATTCTTCTTGGAATTGTTGTGACATTTTCTTGACCATTATCACCAATTTGCGTAACATCTATTTGGTTTCTCACCGTTGACATACTTGCAATACAATTTCCGAACAATGTTTTTAATCTTTCAGCGGCTTGAACGGGAGTTGATAATCCTTGTGCAATATCTTTGGTTACGTGATGCCCACCAAATGGAACCATATCGCCATAAATAAATTCATTATCTTTAAAGGCAGCTATTGTTGTGACGCCACCTCCCATATCAATACATATGCTTCCTAATTCCATTTCATCCGCTACAAGTGTCGATAAACCTGAAGCATATGGAGAAAATACAATTCCGCTCATATTCAAATGACAATTATTAATACATGCTTGTAAATTTCTAAGAGGGCTGATTGCTGCCGTTGTTACATGCATTTCAACACCGAGTTTTTCACCAAACATACCATTTGGGTTTCGCACCCCACCAACACCATCGATGCTAAAACTAGTTGGACGAGAATGAATGACAAATCTTTCTTGATCATTCAAGTGATGACGGCCCATGTCCAATACACGTTCTATGTCTACGTCACTAATTTCATGGCCCGCGACAGAAACTTCTACGGATAGATGTGTTGATTTTGGCTCACCCGCCGAAAGGTTGACAGTCACATTTTGAATAGGTGCGCCACTAGCCATTTTCTCGGCGGCATCGACAGCTGTACGGATCGCGCTTTCTGTTTCTTCCATATCAACTACTGTGCCAAGGTTTAAACCACGCGATTCACGGTGACCTATTCCAATTACACGCGGTCGGTTTGTTTCTTGATCAATTTCCGCTATGAAGCAGCAAATTTTACTGCTTCCAATATCTAAAATTGCAATGGTCTGATCAGCCATATTAGATCTCTTCTCCTTTACCACTGGTTTTAGCTATCAGACGTCGTCTTGCCGCTTCTTCCGGTGTTAGCCTTACAACTGTTTTATCTTTTATTCGAAAATCAACCGCTAAAATATTTCTTGCTAATAATTTTTCATCCCTTTCAAATTCAATTAAATTTTGCCAAGCTTCGTTCATATCTTCTTCAGGTAACATGATTTTTATACCGTTCTTAAGAATTAAATCCCAACGGCGCCCCCCAATCCAACTTGCAGTTTCAACTCGGTTAAACAAATCAATATTTTGTGATACGGCATTTAATAATCTTTCAAGTGCCTGATCCGCTCCTATACCACTTATCATCGGTAAATCAGCAAAGGCCTCTAAACCAAGGTCCGTAATTCTGACGCCCTCATCTGATAGAACCCATAATTTATTATCAAGTTGCCATAATGCTGCGGGCCGATGTTCTTCGACGCTTATTAGAACACCATCTGGTAATCTTCTGCTGATAGTCGCAACTTTAATCCAGGTGAGTTGCTCAACTTGATCTTTTATGGCGTTAATATTGGTTGCGAGTAAAGGTTCACCAATAGTGACACCAGACGCTTCATAAATTACTTCTTTTGGCGTTTGAAAGGCGCCTTCAATGATAATCTGATCAACGGTAATTCCCGCATCAACAAGACTATCTTCCACCTTATTTTCTGCACTATTAATCCAAGTTGTAATCTGGCCACTACGCCAAAGATAAAGTGACAAAATGACGACTAAGCACACCGCCGTTATGGATAACCCCCTTAAAACCGAATTTAATAACCGACGTCGTTTTAAATTTTTTGCTTCTTGCTCACCTCGACGACCCGATGGTTTATTATATTTCACATCATCTCTTACCGCTCGCATGATGCATCCTCCATCATCCTATGAACCAATTCGGAGAAACTGATCCCCATGTGTAAAACCTGCTCTGGTAAAAGTGACAAAGGTGTCATACCGGGTTGGGTATTGGTTTCTAATATATAAATATCTTCACCGTCCATTCTAAAATCAGAACGGCTCACACCTCTACATCCCAATATTTCATGGGCTTTTTCGGCCATATCTTTTAGGTTTTCTTCCTGTGAAGGCGTTAAATCAGCAGGCAATATATGATCCGTCATGCCGTCTTGATATTTTGCTTTATAATCATAAAACCCTGCTTTTGGTTTTAATTCGGTAACACAAAGTGCTTTATCACCTAATACTGAAACTGTTAATTCACGCCCCGGTATATATTTTTCGACCATTAAATTTTCCGTATCATGCCACGGACCATCCATGTCTTGGTTGAATTCATCGCCATCTGTGACGATAACAACACCTACGCTCGATCCATCATTATAAGGTTTAACGACAAATGGCCTCGGCATAGGTTCTTTTGAAAATAAATCATTCGTTTTCACAACCATATCTGGCGCGCAAGGAATCCCAATAGATTGAAACAGTTTTTTAGAAAGAATTTTATCCATTGCCAATGCGGATGACTTTACCCCGGAATGGGTATAGGGAATTTTTAATGTCTCAAGCACGCCTTGCATGCAGCCATCTTCGCCCCAAGTGCCATGTAATCCATTAAACACGGCTTGCGGGGATAATTTTTTCAATACTTCATAAATATCTGGTTGCACATCTATTTCTGTGACTTCATATCCTGCGTCTCTCAAACCTTTTGCAATGGCATCACCGCTGACTAGTGACACTTCCCTCTCACTAGACCAGCCGCCTTTTAAAACACAAACATGTTTAAATTTATTCATGCTTCGCGCCCTATTCTCTTAATTTCCCATTCAAGCAAAACACCCGTCTTTTCTTGAACTCTTTTGCGCACTTTTTCACCAAGTGTTTCAATATCTTTTGCTGTCGCATTTCCTTCATTAATCAAGAAATTGCAATGCTTCTCTGAAACTTTTGCGCCGCCGATATTAAGTCCACGACACCCTGCTTCATCAACCAATTTCCACGCGGATTTTTCTTTTGGATTTTTAAAAGTACTGCCGCCTGTTCTTGTTCGAAGCGGTTGGCTTTCTTCACGCGCATCGCCAATTTCATTCATTTTTCTTTGAATGTCTTCAAAATTTCCCGGGCTACCTTTTAATGTTGCCTCAAGAAAAATATAATCATTTGGTACCGAAATATGTCGATATCCAAAGCCCATATCTTGATGTGTTAAAATATGAACATCACCTTGCCTGTCCATTACTCGGGCACTAACAAAAACATCTTCTATTTCTGATCCATATGCTCCAGCGTTCATCTTTAACGCACCGCCAATTGTGCCCGGCACACCTCTAAGAAATTCAAATCCCGTAAGTTCCGCATTCAGCGCTTTTTTAGCGACTGATATATCAGGTGCACCTGACCCTACAGTGATAAAATTATCTTCTACATTTATCTTCGAAAACTTCTTTCCAAATCTAATAACGGCGCCCTTAACACCACCATCACGTATCAACAAGTTTGAGCCCACACCCAATGGCAAAATTTCAACATCATTCGGAAGGGCTTTTAAAAAACAAGCCAAATCCTGCTCATCCTCTGGCGTATATAGGATATCGGCATTGCCGCCCGTCTTAAACCATGTATATTTTGATATTGGTGTGTCATAATCCAATTTACCGCGTACGAGTGCAGCAAAATTAGTTTTTAGATCATGATCCTGATAGGCCACCATCATCCCCTAATCCTTTTTAGAGCATTCGGCAAATCGTAAGCCCACTGCGAAACACTACCTGCACCAAGAAAGATAACCAAATCACCCTCTACGGCTACCTCAGAAACAACTCCCGCAATATCTTCTGGTCCATTAATTTTTAGAACGTCCCGATGGCCAAAACTTTGAAGTCCATTTATAAGCGCTTCTTGATCTGCCCCCTTAATCGGCGTTTCTCCTGCTTCAAACACTGGCGAAACGATAACCGTATCAGCATCGTTAAAGCAGGCACAAAATTCATCAAACAAGCTTTCAAGTCTCGTATATCGATGCGGTTGCATAATTGCGATAACTTTACCGTTATAAGCTTCACGCGCCGCGCTTAACACGGATGCAATTTCAACGGGGTGATGCGCATAATCATCAACAATCGTTATTTCATCCACTTTATCGACCAATGTAAAACGTCGCTTAACACCGGAAAACTTAGAAAACGTACTTCGTATCACCTCATTCGCAATACCAAGTTCATGAGATACCGCAATAGCCGCAAGTGCATTTAGAACATTATGACGCCCAGGCATTGGCATCTCAATTTTATCAAATGTTGTTATCGTATCATCATGTCGATTGGTAATTTCAACATCAAACACAGCTGAACCTTCGCTGAAAGAAACATTCTTGCCGCGCACTTTTGCTTGTGGGCTAAACCCATAAGTGACAATGCGACGATCAATAATTTTTCCAATTAAAGTTTGAACTTCAGGATGATCAATACACATTGCCGCAAAACCATAAAACGGTACATTTTCAATAAATGTTTTAAAGGCTGCTTTTGCATTTTCGAAATCACCATAAAAATCTAAGTGCTCAGGATCAATATTTGTCACTACAGCAACGGTAGAAGGAATTTTGATAAATGTTCCATCGCTTTCATCCGCTTCCACAACCATCCAATCGCCATCACCAAGCCGTGCATTGGTTCCGTAAGCATTAATGATACCGCCATTAATAACAGTTGGATCATAATTTGCCTCATCAAGCACTGCAGAAACCATAGTCGTCGTGGTCGTTTTACCATGGGTACCAGCAACAGATATACACCATTTAAGTCGCATTAATTCTGCAAGCATTTCTGAACGCCTGATAAGCGGCATTTTATTTGCACGCGCCGCTATCACCTCTGGGTTATCAGGTTGAATTGCCGTTGAAATAACAATACCCCAAGCCCCTTCAAGGTTTTCTTCACGCTGCCCCACGAAAACCTTAATACCGAGATCTCTTAATCTTTTAACATTTGCATTTTCGGATATATCGCTGCCTTGAATTTTATAGCCGAAATTATGCATAACCTCGGCAATTCCACTCATGCCAATCCCGCCAATACCGACGAAATGTAAAATACCGATATTAGTTGGGTGTCCAATTTTATTTGATCCTGTTTGCGTAGTCATTTTTGCGCTGACAATCCTTCATCTTCTGTTTTTTGTTCTATATTATTGGTATTTATGGCCTCTAAATTCCCTTTCACAAGGGCTAAGCGCTCAACGATATCGGCAAGGTCTTTTGTTGCATAAGGTTTACCAATTTTACGAGATTCTTCCGCGGCCAACCAAACCTCGTTGGGATGTCTCGCCATGCGCTGAAGTGTTTTTGCCAATTCCTTTGCATTAAATTGATTGTTTTGATAAAGCCAAGCACCACCATTGGCCACTAACTCACGCGCGTTCGCGGTTTGATGATCATCTGTAGCATGCGGATAAGGAACTAATATTGCGGGACGTCCAGCCGTTGTTAATTCCGCAATTGTTGAGGCACCCGCACGGCCAATGACCAAATGTGACCAACGCATACAATTAGGCAAATCATCAATAAAAGTTGTGAGTTCAACTGCTATCTTGGTATCAGCATAAAGCTCTCTTACGGCTTCAATATCTTCTTCTCTACATTGTTGCGTGACTTGAAGTCTACGCTGAGAAGCTCGCGGTAATGTAGAGATAGCTTGTGGAACAACTTCGCTGAATATTTTTGCACCTTGACTACCGCCTATTACCAAAATTCGAAATATACGATCATCCCCAAGTGTCGGGTAATAAAGATCACCAATATCCACAACTTCTTTACGCACTGGATTACCTGTTACAGCAACAAAATTATATTTATCCCAGTTTGCTTTTTGAGTATCTTCAAATGACAGCGCAACTGCGTCAACGGATTTGGCCATCATGCGATTCACTTTCCCCAAGACGGCATTTTGTTCATGAAGACAAGTGGGTATTTTAAGTGACCTAGCCGCCCGAATTGTTGGAAAGGATGGATATCCTCCAAACCCAATTACAGTTCCAGGATTTAACATTTTTAAGAGCGATTTTGCCTCAAATATACTACCAATAATTTTTGGAATGGCCGCTATTTTTCCAAGCAATCCTTTGCCAGCAAATGTCGCACCATTAACTTCATAAATCTTAACACCTTCAAACAATTTTCGATATTTAAGCCCACGTTTATCCGTAATCAACGTTACTTTATGTCCGCGTTCAACTAGTTCTTCGGAAAGGGCAAGCGCAGGAAACATATGACCACCCGTCCCGCCTGCCGCTAAGACAATATGACTGGTGCGCCTTCTGATCATCTTTTACCCCATGAAAGGTTCGTTTGACCCGGTTTATACTGACTATAACGCCGAGTTAGCGACAAAATCATACCCATCCCAATTGCAAGCGCAATCATAGAAGAGCCGCCATAACTGATGAATGGTAATGTCATACCTTTACTTGGTAAAATAGAAAGATTAACCGCCAGATTAATAAACGCTTGAATTCCAAATTGTGCAAGAAGCCCCGCGACCGCAAGCACCGTAAACATATCCTGCTCTTTTAAAAGATTAACAAGTCCACGAATTACGATGACACCAAATATTCCAATAATTAAGAGACATACGACCACGCCAAATTCTTCACCAGCAACCGCGAAAATATAATCTGAATGCGCATCAGGAAGGCGCATTTTGACCACTCCCTCACCAGGGCCAGTACCTAGAAAACCGCCATTTCTAAATGAATTGATCGCTAAATCTACTTGATATGTATCCGCGTTTTCAGGATGAAAAAAACGGTCAATACGATTTGCTACATGAGGAAGTAATAAGTAAGCAAGGAGCAACCCACCTAACCCCACTACGATGAGTGTACCAACCCAAACCCAAGCTAAACCAGCCATAAAGAGCTGCATTCCCCAAACAAATGAAACCAATATTGTTTGTCCAAAATCAGGTTGTGCAATAAGTAAACCTACTACTAACACAAACGATGCCATAGATATCTTCCAACCGGGAAAATCCGGGTTACGGCTTGTCTCAGAAAACATCCAAGCAGTAAAAATAATAAATGCTGGTTTCATAAATTCTGAGGCTTGCAGGGTAAAGGAGCCAATTGGAAGCCACCTTTGCGCCCCTTTTACCTCAGGCCCGAATAGAAGTGTAGCCACCAATAATAATAAACAGAGCGCGAATAATACAACACCGGTTCGGCGCACCATCACAGGCGTCATAAGTGATACAAAAAACATTACCCCAACCGAGAGAGCCAGAAAAAAAACTTGTCTTTCAACAAAATGGAAACTTGATAATCCGATACGCTCCGCAACCGCAGGACTAGCACCAAAAACCAATACAATGCCGATCGTGATCAATAACGCAATTGACATTAGGAGCCAACGATCAACGGTCCACCACCATGTGCTGAGAATACTATTATCGGTTCTTGAAAATGTTGACATTTTTCCCTCTTATCTCAACTTCAATGTTGCGAGCCCAACAAGCGCAAGCAAAACTGCAATGATCCAAAACCGAATAACAATTGTCGGTTCTGCCCATCCTTTTTTCTCATAATGATGATGTATTGGCGCCATTCTGAAAACACGCTTTCCAGTCAGTTTGAATGACGCAACTTGAACAATGACGGAAACCGTTTCTAAAACAAAAAGCCCCCCGACGATCGCTAATACAATTTCATGTTTTGTAATGACACTAACGGCACCTAATGCACCACCGAGTGACAGGCTTCCAGTGTCACCCATAAATACCATCGCGGGCGGAGCGTTATACCAAAGAAAGCCTAATCCTGCGCCAATGGTAGCAGCCAAAAATACTGCAAGTTCACCCGTTCCCTGAATATAGGTCAGATTTAAATAATCTGTATAAACAACATTTCCGACGACATACGCAATAATTGCAAAGGTTCCAGAAGCAATAATCACAGGAACAATAGCAAGACCATCAAGGCCATCCGTTAAATTGACGCTATTGGATGCGCCAACCAAAACGAATATTGCAAATGGTATCATAAACCACCCAAGATCAACCATCACGTCTTTTAAGAATGGTAATGCAAGTTTACTGCCATATTCTTCACCAGCCGTATTCATAATAATCAAAACAGCCCCTAAAGATATTGCAATTTCCAATAATAATTTAACCTTACCTGAAACACCTGCTGTGCTTGAACGCGTTATTTTTGCATAATCGTCAAGAAACCCTATAAAACCAAAACCCGTTGTCACCAACAAACAGGCCCAAATATAAGGGTTTGATAAATCAGCCCATAAAAGCGTCCCTGCACTTAAGCCTAGCAATATCAAAAAACCACCCATCGTTGGCGTGCCTTGCTTAGTCAAAATGTGACTTTCAGGGCCATCATCACGAATGGGTTGGCCTTTTTTTTGTTTGGCTTTCAACATAAATATAACGCGCGGCCCAAGCAGAAAACTTATAAGAAAGGCAGTAAATAACGATATCCCGGTTCTGAATGTTAAATAATTAAACACATTCAGAGTACCGTAATCATCACTCATAGATGTTAGTAATTCATAGAGCATCTATTTTACCTTTTCTTATCCGTTCATTGCCTGTTTATCTTGGTTGATATCCAAGCATTTTAATTTTTTGACAACATCAAACATTCCACTTGAATTTGACCCTTTAACCATAATGATATCGTGATCATGCAAATCACTTAATAAAGCACGCTCTAGGGCCGCCTTATCATTAAAATAACTCACATAGATTTCTGGATATTGATTATTAACCTGATCAGCCAATTTCTTCATGTGACTGCCGACAAGAAATATACGATCAACTTCTGCTTCATATAATGTAGATGCTAAACCAATATGCATTTCATCAGCCTGTTCACCAAGCTCTGCCATATCACCAAGAACAGCGATTTTACGCCCTTCCTCGGAACTTTCGCATTCACCAAGTGTTTTAATGGCTGCCTTCATACTTGCTGGATTGGCGTTATAGCTTTCATCTATAAGTAATAATGAAGCATCCGTTGCAATATCATAATAAATACGGTCCCGACGACCACGTCCCGCGAGTGGTGTCAATTCAGCAAGTCCAAGCCCACTTAAACCAAGGTCGGCACCAACCGCATCAACTGCAGCCAATACGGCCATTGAATTCATTACCCAATGATATCCAAGCATGCCAACTTTATAACTCATCGTTCTGCCAGAAATGTCCGCAATAACGCAGCTGCAAGTATCATGAAAATAATGACGCAATACTTTTACATCTGCTTCCTTATGGCTACCAAATGAAATAATCTCACCCACATTTGCCTCAATGGCTCTTGTTTTCAATCTTTCATAATGTGGGTTGTCACGATTAATGATCGCGGTGCCTTTACCATTCAATGTCGTGAATATCTCGGCTTTCGCGTCGGCAATTTCCTCTACATTTTCAAAAAATTCACTATGCGCAAGTTCTACCGTTGTTATAATGGATACGTCCGGACGGACAAGCTTGACGAGTTCACGGATTTCACCGCTATGGTTCATTCCGAGTTCAAAAATACCATATTCCACGTCATAAGGCATACGGGCCAATGACAACGGAACACCAACATCATTGTTGTAACTTAATACGCTCGCATGAGTTTTTTTATAACGTGACAATGCAGCCTTTAAAGCTTCTTTTGTACCAGTTTTACCTACGCTACCTGTTACAGCGATAATCGGAACATCTACACGCGCACGTCCCGCTTTACCAAGGGCAACAAGCGCCTCCATTACATCTGAAACAATGACAAGTTTATCAGGGTCTACACCTTCAATTTTTTTGCTGACGATGGCGCCAGCAGCACCAGAATCAAGTGCGACCTTTACATAAGCATGACCATCAAAATTATCCCCCGTTAACCCAAAAAAGAGATCCCCTTTTTCTATAGAACGACTATCAATGGAAACCCCGTATGAATTCCAACGCGCATTAATGCTCACGTTGAAAACGGCTTCCAATTCTTGTGATGTCCATAGTGGCAATAAACTCATGCCTGACTGCCTTTCTAATTTGCTCTTCTGGTTTCTAAATTATTCTGCTGTTCAGCGGCTACAATCGCCGATCTTACGACGGTGACGTCATCGAATTCATATACGGTATCGCCAATGGTTTGCCCTTGTTCATGACCTTTACCAGCGACCAATAAAATGTCGCCTTCTTCCATTTCAAGTACAGCCCGACGAATGGCGCCAGCACGCTCGCCTGCGTCAATACCTTTAGGGCAGCCCTTCATAATCTCTCGTCTAATTTCAATTGGAAATTCTGAACGAGGGTTGTCGTCTGTTACATAAGCTTTATCGGCAAATTTTTCTGCGATCTCACCCATCACTTTTCTCTTGGCTCGATCACGATCGCCACCGCAGCCAAAGACAACAGATAAATTCCCTCTCACATGGGGTTTCAATGATTTTAACACCGTTTCAAGTGCATCTGGTGTATGGGCATAATCCACATAAATGCGTCCGCCATTCGGATGACGACCAGCTTGTTCCATTCGGCCTCGCACAGGCCTTAAATAAGCTAGCGCCTTAAATGCTTCTTTAACATTGCCACCGCATCCTATAACAAGCCCTAAAGCCATCAGAGCGTTGGATGCTTGAAAATTGCCCACGAGCGGCAGCAAAATATCATGTATTTCTGACTTATAACTCACTGTTATTTCTTGACCTGATGGTGATGATCTTTGATCAAGCAATCTAATATCACCATCATGTCGCCCAACCGTGATAATACGATGGCCACGTTCTTCACAAATTTGCTGCACATCTTTTACCAGTGGGCAATCTACATTAAGAACAGCGGTTCTTTGAGAAGGAAGCAGCTCCGAAAATAAACGTTTTTTTGCCTTAAAATATTCTTCAACCGTTTCATGATAGTCAAGATGGTCATGTGTTAAGTTGGTAAATGCCGCCGCAGAAATATCCACACCTTCAAGTCTATATTGATCTAATCCATGACTTGATGCTTCAAAAACCACATGACTAACATCAAGATCACTTAATTCTTTTAACGCTTGATGAATGACAACAGGATCTGGTGTCGTAAGTCCAGTTTTTTGATCATATCCATCCGCATGGATCCCCAATGTTCCAACGGAGGCCGCCTTAATGCCCATATGGCTCCAAATTTGCTGCGTGAAGAATGCAACCGATGTTTTACCATTCGTACCTGTAACAGCAGCAATATTTGACGGTTGGTCTTGGAAAAAACGAGAAACATATTGTGGGAAGACTTGTGCCGGATTTTCGTGGGTTAACCAAATAACATCTGGATTTTGGGTTCTTGCGTCTTCAATGCAAAGTATTGCAATCGCTCCCGCTGCGATGGCATTATCGATGAAATCCGCACCATTAAATTTTAATCCAGGCAGCGCAACGAACATAAACCCTTTTTCAACCTTACGGCTATCAGCAGTAATGCCTTTAATATCGACATCAAAGAGTTCATCATTATTATTTAAAATTTCTTTTAAATTCATTCTTCCGTTCCGGACACTAGCATCATTTCTTCAAATTCAATGTCGTTCGTTTGTGCTGGCTTAATCCCCATTAATGGGCCTACTTTTCTGATAATATTGCCAACCATGGGTGCGGCGGTCCAACCGCCAGACGCCATGTTAAATGTCTCTTTAATGCCGTGAGGTTCATCAAGCATTGCAAAAATTACATACTGCGGATCATTAATTGGAAAGGCCGCAACAAAAGAAGAAATAATCTCTTTTTTATAACCTCTAAAGCCATCGCCTTTTTCAGCTGCTTTATTGGCTGTTCCCGTTTTACCGCCAATCAAATATCCGTCTACTTTTGCGCTTTTTCCGGTACCAAACTCCACCACCAAATGCATAAGGTTTCTCATAACTTCACTAGTTTCTGGTGAAATGACCTGGAACTCATCCTGCTCATAAGACACTGTTTGAAATTGTTTTGCATCTTTTCTGATTAAGGTGGCAGGATTAAGGCGTCCGCCATTAATCATGGCCGCAACACCACTGGCTAAATGAAGTGGCGTAACCGCTATACCGTGCCCATAAGACGTGCTAACAAGCTCTGTAGGGCCCCATTGGTAAGGTAGTATGGGGTTCCCTTTTTCATGAATTTCAATATCAGTTTTTCTAAATAAACCTAATTTCTCGAAGAATTCTTTTTGCCCATCCACACCAATTTCTTGTGCCATTTTGAGTGTACCAATGTTAGATGAATAAACATAAATTTCAGGTACGCTTAACCATCTATTTTTAGCATGGTCATCATGGATGGTAAAACCTGATACGCGCACAGGTTTTGACGCATCATAACCACCCCCTAAGTCAACAACATTACTTTCTAGTCCAGATGCAATAGTAAAGGTTTTAAAACCGGAACCTAATTCATAAACCCCTTGCAGGATTTGATTAAACCGACTTGGGTCAGTCGGGTCATTATTTTCATTTGGATCAAAATCAGGCAATGACGACAGGGCCAAAACTTCACCCGTTTTTGCATCTAAGATTAATCCCGCTCCGCCTTTGGCAGAGAATTTTTCCATATAATTATTTAGTTCCTGATTTAAAATATGTTGAAGTCTAATATCAATCGAAAGCTCTAATGGCTCTTCGGAACATAGCGGATCAGAAAGACGTTCATTAAAATACAATTCTACACCCGCAGAAGGCTGATTATCAACACCAACAGAACCTAAAACGTGTGATACAAGACTTCCATGAGGGTAAATTCTTTTTTCTGCATCCGAAAATACTAAACCAGGCTCACCAAGCTTATTGATTTCAAACATTTGCTTCGGCGTTAGTTTTCTTTTTATCCAGGCATGGCGGCGTTCGGAAGTTAATGTTGCTAGAATATCATCGCGTTTAAGGCTCGGAAGCACCTCTTTTATCCGATATGATAATAATTCTGGATCATTAATTTTATGAGGATTAACACCTAATGATGGCGTCTTTAAATTTGTAGCAAGAACAACACCATTTCTATCAACAATATCTGCTCTCGCCATCAACAGGGCATTATTCGCACTAGCTGTTCTGTAGCCAATTTCTTTATTTGCTTGAAAAACACCGACTGAAACCAACTTGAAACTTAATGTGACAAAGCCAAGCGCAAATAAAGCCATCACAATAATCATGCGATTTCGAACAACCTCTATTGCTCCCTGGCGTACGCCTTCCACTCGCAAGTCAATTGGTTTCACTTTTCTTATCCTTTTAATTACCTATTTTGGCTAAAATTCGATCATAGAGACTCAATGTCTCAGGCACATCTCTCTTAACTTCTTCTTTTTCTTTTGTTGCATCAAAATCTATCGCCACAACTTGCACACCATTTGACGGGTAAATAGGAGCTTTACTTACAGCAGAAGGGTCTGGTTTTGGGCGCGGTAAAAATGGTTTAAAGTTATCTATAGGCAAGCTCACCAATTGAACATTTTCTCTTTCGCTTAATTCCTTAACATCAGAAACCATTTGTTCATTCGTTGTGGATGCAAGAACCAGATGTCTTTTGCTTAAACGTTCTATACGTTCTGGCCGTGACAAGTATGCCATCTCGGCCTTCAGAACTTTTATTGCCTCTCGGTCTTTAAGTATTTTAGAGCTAATTGTGCGCTTTTCTTCTTCAAGGTCGTATGTTCCCTGCTTTAAATTATAAACAGCAGCTGTAGAAATAATGACTGTCAAAACTGTAAATAGTGCGAATAATTTTATCATGCCGCAAATTCCTTTTGCCAAACTGGCGCATCTGTTCTGATGGCCGCTCTTAATTTTGCTGAACGGGAACGTGTATTATTTTTGATTTCTTCTTGAGATGCTTTTTTTCCACCGCGGAACAACATTTCAAATGAAGGTGGGTTTTGCTCCAATTCCCCTGCCGGCATATGACGTGAACCTCGCGATGCTTCACCACTTCTAATTTTGAAAAATTCTTTTACTATTCGGTCCTCTAATGAATGAAATGTAACAACACATAAACGACCGCCCGGTGATAAAATATTTTCAGCTGCAACTAGCGCCCTCTTTAATTCACCAAGCTCATCATTGACAAAAATTCTTAACGCTTGAAATGTTCTAGTTGCGCCATGAATTTGCTTTTTACCTTTTTTATACTTAGGTCCACCAACCGCAGCTTCAACCACTTTTGAAAGTTCTAAAGTTCTTGTGAAATTCTTCTCTTCACGAGCTTTAACGATTGCTTTTGCTACAAGTCTTGACGCTCTTTCTTCACCATATTGATAAATTATATTGGCCAACTCTTCTTCTTCAGTATTGTTAACAACATCTGCTGCCGTCATGCCATGGTCACTCATGCGCATATCAAGAGGTCCATCTTGCATGAATGAAAAACCACGCTCCGCCTGGTCAAGCTGCATTGAAGAAACGCCAATATCCAATACTATGCCGTCCACATAATTTTGACCTTGTGCTTCAAGTAAAGATTTCATTTCCGAAAAACACCCTTGAAGAAGATCAAACTTTCCAGGGTACATGCTTTTTAATTTATTTGCAGTCGCAACAACATTTGAATCTCTGTCTATTGCCCAAAGCATTGAAACATTTTTTTCTAAGATCGCTCGACTATACCCCCCTGCACCAAATGTGCCGTCAACATATGTCTTATCTTTTTCAAGTGAAAGCGCCTCTAACACTTCATTAAGCATTACAGATATATGATCAGAACTTTGATAATCGCGCAGAGCATCATGCTTATCGGCGACCATGATCTCCTCCATCATCCTTATCCACACGAAAACGTAACATAGATCTTTTTTCTTTGACCTTATGACGCGCTTTATCCAATTCTTGCTTGAACGCTTCCGGTTCCCAAATTTGAAAAGTTTTTCCTTTGCCGGCAAAAGTGGCATATTCTGTAATGCCCGCAAACTCCATTAATTCTTGTGGCAATATAATTCTGCCATTTCCATCGAACGTTAATTCAACCAACCCTGACATAAGGGCAAGACTAAATTCTTCATGTTCATCTGAATAAGGAGCAAATCCATCTAAGCTATCATTTACTTTTTCTATGTGAAGAAGGTCACAACACTCAATCGCATCGTGATTAACGGCCTGATAAGCGACAATCGATTTCTGAAACCCACTAGGAAGAGCTGCGCGGAATTGTGCAGGCACAGAAACGCGCCCTTTCCGGTCCACCTTATTGGTGTATTTAGACATAAATAATGGCATTTAGTCGTCCAGCAAATCTTAATTTGTTTTTAATTTGATTGCAGTGGAAATTTCGCCCCATTGCTACCCTTAAATGGAATATCATGGGATATTATGCCCGTCAATGGGATTTAATATAGATTAAATGGGATTAACAAATTATTAATTGCGGAAATTAAATATAAAAGTACTTATTTTTCAAATACTTAAATAAATATACGCCCTCGCATATAAACGTAAATGCAAACACAACAAAAATGCCATAAATGGGTTTTTATGGGATAAAGGATAAAAAAGCACTTAAATGTGCATAAAATAGGACTAAGACTCGGGTTTTCATAGAGAATCGGGGAAAGTGGGAAAATATTTGATGTGACTTAAATTATAATCGGTCGCCGAGCGATCCAACGATCGTTTTCACGCGGTCAGGTGGGTATTTAAATTCTAAGCCGATAAAGCCATTCTCAGCCCAAGATACTTTAGAAGGTATTTTAGGGTTACCTTTAATTTCAATGTCAAAATCTGCCCCTCTTTCGAGAGGAATGTTTAATTTAATTTTAGCACCATAAAGTGAAAGGTCATAAGTAACAGCATCAAATAAGTAGCTGCCTACATCAATACTTGATTTCAAAAGAACATTTTGTCTTTTGCTTTTACGCTGCTTAAATTCAGAATTATCGTTAATAACTAAATTCCCATCTTCTTAACCATTTTTAACCCCTTACTTTTTTATAAGACAATCTTTTTAAAAGTCATAGCAAAAAAGTAAGCGCTACTATCTTATGATAAATTTGTTGTGATGCCGCTTAGATGCTCTTTTATTTTTTGCGGTCTATCATTGAAATTTAATCCAACGTATCCAGCTGAAACCCATACGACCTTCGCTATGTGTTGAAGGTTATCTTCGAAATTAATACTTACATTTTCATTTTCAAATATTGGGGCATCAACTTTCAAACGCACACCACCTAATGAAACATCATATGCAGTAAAAGAAAATAATTTACCGTTCACATCAACTGAAGCATTAAGCTTAACAGCACGTCTTTTATGCTTACGAACGGCCTTAGACGCTTTTTTCATATCATCAAAAGTCATACTAATCCTTTTCAGGTTTTACCCTTTAAGGATATATTCAATCCGTTAACAAAAATTTAACGTTTTTTTTCAGCACTATTTTAGATGGTCATCAAAATAACGTTTCATCGTTTCATAGACATGCCTGCGGCGCATTCGGTCGCTTCCCAAACGATGTGTTTGACCAGGGTACGCCATAAAGTCAAACTGGATTGCTTTTTGCTGCATTTCATCAAGTAACATACTGGTATGGTTAAATAAAACATTATCATCCGCCATACCATGAAGGACTAAAAGTTTACCTTTTAAACCTTCTACATATGGGAAGACGCTGCTTTTATCATAGACATCTTTCCCACCTTCAGTATGACCTAGAAAACGTTCAGTATAATGCGTATCATATAAACGCCAATCGGTAACAGGAGCACCAGAAACACCCGCCTTAAATACATTGGGTGCCGTAAACATGCTCATTAAAACCATATATCCACCGTAACTATGTCCCTGCACACCGACATTTTCCATATCAATAAAATCAAGTGTTTTTAAATACTCTGCACCCGCAACTTGATCTTCAACTTCGTATTTACCCATATGACGATACACTGCCCCAGCAAACTTAGTTCCCTTGTTCGACGTCCCTCTATTATCAAGTGTGAAGACAACATATCCATCCTGCGCCCATACTTGATGTAATAAATTTCCCCAAGATTTCCGAACCAGTTGCGATCCAGGACCACCATATAGCGCAAAGATAACCGGGTATTTCTTACCCTTTTCCATATTCGCAGGTTTATACATTTGGTAATGTAGTTCATTTCCATCATTATTTTCGATTACGCCAAACTCAGGATAAATATGACTTTGCTTGTACGCATAATATGGGTGCCCTTGCTTCAATTGATTTTCTTCAATCCACATCAACCGAGAGCCATCCATATTGTGGATAGACACTTGAGGTGGCGTTTCTGGATTAGAAAAATTATCAATATAACTCTGACCACCCCCGGCGATAGAAACTGTATGCCAGCCCGCTCTTTTTGAAATCTTTTTAGGTTTTTTTTCCTTATTACTATTTAAAGGCACACTATATAAATGCCTTTCAAGATAATCGGTGGCGTTACCAATAAAATAAACCTCACCCTTTTCTTCATTCGCAGCGATAGACCCATTAACAACCCAATCACCATCGGTTAATTGGTTAATTAATGACCCATCGTTCTTATAGTGATAAATGTGGCTAAAGCCGCTGCGCTCAGATTGCCATAAGAACTCATAACCATTTTTTAAAAATGTTAAGCCATGATTTAAATTTATCCAAGTATCAGATGTTTCCATTATCACTGAGCGCGTACTTGCCGTGTTCGCATCAGCAAAAATAAGCTCTAGCTTTGTTTGTCCTCTATTTTCTTTCTGAAAAAAAACTCCACTACTATCAGGTACCCATTTCACTCGCGGTAAATAAACATCTTCTTCATCACCAAGGTCCACCCATTTCGTTTCACCCGATGAAAGCTCAAGGATACCCAATTTAACGGTTACGTTTTTACTACCTGCACGTGGATAACGTTCCCTAAGAACATTAAACCCGTCACGCACTATTTCATATCTGCCACGCTCATCGATATTTTTTTCATCAAATTGAATATAAGCGATATACTTTTCATCATTTGACCACCAATAACCAGTGTCACGGTCCATTTCTTCCATTGCAATAAACTCAGCAACACCATTTTTTATGGTCGGAGAATTAGACATAGTTAAGGTTTTGTGGGACTTCGTTTTTACATCAACAACGTGAATATTATCGTTTTCAATGTAAGACACATAATTTCCATTAGGTGAAAAACGACTGTCTAATTCATATTCTGGATTGTTCGTTAGCCTGTTTGTTTTTCTATCATTTAAGGAATATTCATATAAATCACCACCAAGCGGGAAAAGCAATTTATCGCCCTCTCTAGACCATGAAAAATCTACGATTCCTAAATTTGTGATCCGCATTCTTTCACGGCGCCCGCGTTCTTCTTCGGAAAGTTCTTCTTCTCCCCCTGTTATGTCACTCGCCTTTACAAGTAACTGTGCTTTTTTCTCGGCTAGATTATATTCCCATAAATCTAACACACGAGCATCTTCATCACTGCTTTTTAAAAATGTAACTCGTGCGCCGTCCGGTGAAAATTTTAAGCCTCTAGGAACAGAGCCATTTAAACTACCGTTTTCAGTAATTTCTTTAATCGTAAGACCATCACTCGCTTTTGCAGAAAAAGCAGCGAATGAAGCTGAAATAAATACGATTTTTAAAAATATTCTCATGGCTGACATCAGTTGTTCCCTATTAATTGATTAAAACTCATGGATGTTAGCAATGATAAAAAATCAAATCCACTGAAATAAATAAGAAAAAGAAAAATGTCAGATGGCCTATAAGCCGGGTTCTGTCCAATGGTTGCCCATTTGTAAGATCATTCATCTAGAACTTTTGTTACCAAAAGCTTCATGCAATCAACCCGAACGACACTTCAGAAGAAAGCGGCCTAAGCCTGTCGTTCCTATTCGATTTTGCACCTGGTGGGGTTTACCATGCCCTTTTTGTCACCAAAAAGGCGGTGCGCTCTTACCGCACCCTTTCACCCTTACCTGCCGAGCAGGCGGTTTACTTTCTGTGGCACTATCCCTGAAGTTACCTTCGCTGGCCATTAACCAGCACCATTCTTCTGTGGTGCCCGGACTTTCCTCTCCTGCTCATGCAGCAGCGATCTTCCAGCCATCTGACAGGTACTTCTATCCTTTTTTTGATTAAACATGCAAGAGAAACGACTTAAAAAGTCATCTATTTCAGTCTCTCCGCATAATCCCCAAGCATATTTTCAATATATGAAACGTCTTCTACGAACTTTAATCCAACAAATGCATCCGCATGCCAAGATACAAGTGCTTCGGTAAATTCAAAATCTTTAATTTTAATATTTACTTTGGCCCCTGTCGCTAAAGGCAGATCAAGCTTTAATCTTACGCCACCAAGTGAAATATCATAAAGCATACACTTGAATTCAAACTCATTCACAATCAATACGGCAGGCCACACAACAGTGCGCCTTTTAAACGATCGCAATGATACCAAACCGTCCTTGACATTATTAGCATTAGCGGCTTTCGTTTCCTTGGCTTTTTTATTTTTACGTGCCATTTTTCGAGCTTCCATTTTCTCTAACTCTCTACGATCACTCACTTGTTTACTGAAAACTTACTCGATTATATTCAAATAAAGTTACTAAAATATCAATATTTAATATTTTTTTACTGGAAATTACCTTACATCTCGGGCAGATTGGGCAAAATTAGTCTTTAAATAGAAGAAATCCTATGAATAAAAGAAATATTTTCCTAATTCCAATGATTACAATATGCTCATTATTTTTAATCAGCGGTTGTGGAAAAAAAGGGATTGTTATTAAAAATGGTCCCGCTGGCCCTAACACTGGCGATTTAATTGACCCTTTGCCGGATAGTTTAGTAGGTGATAAAGAAAACTCTCGTCATAGCAACGAAACACTAAAGCCAGTTATAAATTAGATTTCTGCTCTAGTAAATTTTCTAATATTTTATATGTTTCTCTATCGATATTACCATCAATGTTGCTTGGACGAAAATGACGCTGAAAAGCAGTCGTTATTTCACTTGTGTTTCCGTCAACACCATCAATATCATAACCATATTTCGACAAGTTTTTAAGAAAATCATTTGCATTTTCTTTTTCAATTAATATGTCTTTATCTTTGGTAACCCAAACGCCAATGCCTTCCTTAGACAAGCTCTCCCAATCAAATAACTCACCTGGATCGATTTTTCTTCGCCACGCAATGTCGCTGTGGCCCAAAACATGCCAGGGTTTAATTTGATGTCTTTTTATAATGTCCTTTGAAAGCGATATAACGGATTTCATTTGCGCTTCTGGGAAAGGCTTATAAACACTCTCATATCCCGGATAAGGGTGCCCCGAATTAACAATTTCAATCCCAATGGAAAGATCGTTTAGTCCAACATCATCTTCCCATTTGGATATCCCCGCATGCCATGCTCTTTTTTCTTCATTAACCAATAAGAATATTTCACCATCTTCTTCTATAAGATAATGTGCACTTACCTTTGCTTCTTTTGAACAAAGCCTCTCTAATGCTTCTTTACCGGTTGCCATTCCCGTATAATGCAGTATCAAATATTTGATTTTACCATTCTGACGTTCATCGAAATTTGGTGATTTAACAACCTTCATTTGCTATCACCTTTGAACGTCTTTTTAATTGCCAATCACGATAATGAATTATACCTAATCCGCTAAGTGTAATCGCAGCTCCCGCAATAAATTTAAGTGTTATGACTTCATCTAAGAAAATCACGGCTGAAATCGTTGCAAAAACAGGAACGCTGACCATAGAGGGGGAAATCAATGTTACAGGATACCGTCTTAATAAATAATTCATTCCGCCATATCCAACAATTGTCGAAAGAATTGACGTATATAAGACCATGGAAATACCAACAATATCAAGATTTTCAATTTGTGAGATATGGTTTTCTTCAAAAATTAATGTCATGAGCAAAAACACCGGTACGCTATAAAATGAAACCCAAGCTTGTGTTTGAAAAACCGGAATAGCTGTCATTTTTCGCATTAGAATAACACCTAATGAATATAATATCGTGGCGGCTAATATGACTAATACGGCCGACCCTTCTTCTAAAATTGCGGGCTCTAATGTTATAATCAAGACACCTATAAATGAAACAACAACCCCACCGGAACGCCAGTAGCTCATCTTTTCAGATAAGAAAAAATGAGCCAGAATTAACGTTATTGGAATATTCATTTGAACCACAACAGACATTGCAGAAACATGATTGGTTAAATCCATACCCAAAAATACAAGAGCAAATTGAAACCCACCAATAAAATTACCAAGTACGAATAATTTGAACATAGAACCGGGTAATATTTTTAACCACGGCAATAAGCATACCAAAACAATCGCAAACCTAATGAGACCGAAAAGATATGGGTCCAGCTGCTCTAATCCGATTTTCATCACGGCGAAATTCACGCCCCATATAAAGCAAACAAATAATGCAAATAGTGCAAATCGGATTGGCATCAAATATTTCCTTTAGTTAATACCGCGAATTTTACAAATCTTATCATACGCATCATTGATCGCCGACATTTTCTCATTTGCCACGTCAATTAATTCTTCCGGCACACCTTGAGCCATCAATAAATCGGGATGATGTTCTTTAATTTGTTTACGGTAAGCAGCCTTTACGGCGGCATCATCGGCATTGTGATCAATACCAAGAATAGTATATGGGTCGCTCTGATCAGGACCCATATGGCTTTCGCGAATACGTACAAATTCATTTTCAGGAAAATTGAAAATTTTTGCAACCTGCTGCAAATATTCCATCTCTGCCGGATGCATGACACCATCGGCCATCGCAATATGAAAAAGCAAGTCAATGACCTGCTCCAGAACTGCCGGTTGATTATGAAATTGTCTATAAAGTTGTGTCGCATATCCTTCAAAGCCGGCGACTTCTTTTTTCGCCATATCAAAGAACCAACCGACTTTTTTTGCTTCACTTGGAGAAACATGAAATGATTTTTTAAAAACATCAATTTCATCGCGTGTGACAACGCCATCGGCCTTGGCCATTTTTGCACATAATGCAATAAATCCAGCTGCAAAAACAGCCTGCTCTTGCGAGGCCCCTATTTGTTCTCGGGTTGCCTTACTCGCTTTGCCAGCATAATGAACAGCAGCAGCCCCTAGTAAAGCACCAATTGGCCCTCCTAAGGCCATGCCTGCAGCACCGCCTAGAATTGTTCCCCATATAGACATTTTTAATTCCTTGAATTTAATACTTGAAAGACAGTATCAACATATGTGCCATTTGATAAAAGTCACATATAAGTCGATAATTCAACATAATTCTGCGATGAAATGAAAAAAAGAAAATGAAGTGAAAATCTATATTTAAAATTGGCATTATAATTTGATTGAAAATCATTATGATGTAAACTTAATATCTTTAGCATTTACAAAAATTAATTTTCCTATGAATGATAACAATAAATGGCAGTTTTGGATTGATCGAGGGGGTACTTTTACGGATGTTGTGGCCCGTGACCCTAATGCTCAAGTAGCATCCTTAAAATTACTTTCCGAAAATACGGCTCAATATGATGATGCCGCCGTAGAAGCAATAAAAAGGCTTACAGGAACTGACGCGGATCAACAAATTGATCCTAATAATATTGAATCAATCAAAATGGGAACAACTGTCGCCACCAACGCTTTATTGGAACGAAAAGGTGATCCTACCTTACTCTTGATAACAAAAGGATTTAAAGACGCTTTAAGAATTGGCTATCAAGCGCGACCCCGCCTATTTGATTTAAATGTCGAACTTCCAGAACAGCTATACGAGCAGGTCATAGAAGTTGATGAAAGAATTGGACCGGATGGTGACATCATCACGCCTTTAAACCTTGAAAATATCCGTAAAGATTTAGAAACGGCCTTACGCAACGGAATAACATCAATTGCAATCGTGACCATGCATGGATATCGATATTCAAACCATGAAAATAAGCTCGCTGATTTAGCGGAAGAAATTGGCTTTAAGCAAATTTCTACGAGCCATAAAACAAGCCCGCTTATGAAATTGGTGGGGCGCGGCGATACAACTGTGGTAGATGCCTATTTAAGTCCAATTTTAAAAAGGTACATTGAAAAGATAGAAGATAAAGTCGGAAATATCCCCCTTTATTTTATGCAATCAAATGGCGGCTTAGCAAATTCAAAACATTTCCATGGCAAGGATGCCATACTTTCTGGTCCAGCCGGCGGTATTGTCGGTGCCGTTAGAACAGCAAGCCACAGTGGATATGATAAAATCATCGGTTTTGATATGGGCGGCACATCAACAGATGTTAGCCATTATAACGGTGAATATGAACGTGCCTATGAAACCGTCGTTGCAGGTGTTCGAATGCGAACCCCTATGATGAATATTCATACTGTGGCCGCCGGCGGCGGATCCATTTTGCATTATGATGATCAGCGTTTTCGCGTTGGACCGGATAGCGCGGGTGCATATCCAGGGCCGGCCTGTTACCGAAATGATGGACCACTAACTGTAACTGATTGCAATCTTTTACTTGGGTTTATTCTGTCTGAATATTTTCCAAAATCATTTGGTGAAAATTCTGACCAAGGTGTCGATATTGATATTGTTAAAGCGAAATTTAATGAGTTCAAAAGCGCGACTGATAACAATATTGAAGAAGTCGCCGATGGGTTTCTTAATATCGCTATAGAGAATATGGCAGCAGCAATCAAAAAAATATCTACGGAAAAAGGATATGATGTACGTGATTATACACTTGTCAGCTTCGGAGGTGCAGGGGGCCAGCATGCCTGTAAAATTGCCGACACCCTTGGGATCAAAAGAATATTCCTCCACCGTTTTGCCGGTGTTTTAAGTGCTTTTGGCATGGGGCTCGCTGACTTACGCACCATTAAAGAAGAAACGATCGAAAAAAGACTTTCCGATGAAAGTGAAAAAATCATTGAAGAAACAGCGACACGATTAACAAGAGAAACGAAAGCAAAACTAATTGATCAAAATGTGAAAGAAATAAATTTCTCAAGCAAAGCTCACATTAAATATAACGGTAGTGATAGTACAATTGAAGTGGACATCGCATCGACACAATCGATGAAAGCACAATTCGAGAACCTCCATAAAAAACAATTTGGGTTTATATCACCAGATAAAGAATTAATAATTGAAAAATTGACTATAGAAGCATTTGGTGGCGCCAGTGATGTTAAACTTGAAAAGCAAAACCCAGATGGAAAACTTAGCATTGAAAGAACAAAAGTTTACAGTAAAGGTGAATGGCTGGAAGCCAGTGTTATTCATAGAAATGAAATAGGTACACGATTAAAAGAAATTACAGGTCCAGCCATCATTCGTGAAGATCATGGTACTAACTATCTCGAGTTAGGATGGAAAGCCCATAATGATCAGGAAAATAATCTTATATTTGAAAGAGTAGAAGAATTAGAAAGAAATCATGCCATTGGGACCGATGTTGATCCAATACAATTAGAAATATTCAATAATTTATTTATGTCAATTGCCGAACAAATGGGGGCAGTTTTAGAAAATGTTGCCCATTCCGTTAATATGAAAGAACGTCTTGATTTTTCGTGCGCCTTATTTGATAAAAATGGAAACCTTGTCGCCAACGCCCCACATATGCCTGTACACCTTGGATCTATGGGTAAGAGTATACAAACCATAATTCATAACCGAAATGGTGTTATGTCGCGTGGTGATGTTTATATGTTAAATGACCCATATAACGGAGGAACCCATTTACCAGATATTACAGTGATATCTCCGTGGTTTGAAAAAGATGCAGATTTTCCCTCGTATTATGTTGCCACTCGAGGGCATCATGCAGATATTGGCGGAATAACGCCCGGGTCGATGCCGCCCACGTCCAAAAATATTAATGAAGAAGGCATTTTATTTGACGACTTTCTACTTGCCGAAAATGGTGTCTTTAAAGAAAAAGAATTAAAAGATGCTTTACTGTCATCCGAATATCCTGCACGAAATCCTGAACAAAATATTGCAGATTTAAAAGGACAAATTGCCGCCAACGAAAAGGGGTTAAGTGAGCTTGACCGCATCACAAGTCATTACGGCGAAGAAACCGTCACAGCTTATATGAACCATGTACAAAATAATGCGGAAGAAGCCGTAAGGCGTGTCATCTATAAATTAAATAATGCCGAATATGATTATCCATTAGATAACGGTGCCCACATTCGAGTAAAAGTGACGGTTGATAAAACCAATAGAAGCGCAAAATTAAATTTTAACGGCACCAGCCCAGAACTTGATAATAATTTTAATGCCCCATTGGCCATCTGTCACGCCGCCGTTCTATATGTATTAAGATGCATGGTTGACGATGATATTCCATTAAATCAGGGATGCTTAAAACCAGTTGAAATAATTGTGCCTGATAAAACACTTTTAAATCCATCACCTCCCCATGCCGTT
This sequence comes from Kordiimonadaceae bacterium UBA4441, assembly GCA_002390425.1. GTDB lineage: Bacteria > Pseudomonadota > Alphaproteobacteria > Sphingomonadales > Emcibacteraceae > Pseudemcibacter. The sequence goes on from DGPL01000049.1 coordinate 63,278, forward strand.
GTCGCTGGAAACGTTGAAACGTCACAGGCAATTGTCAATTGTCTGTTCCTTGCCTTTGGTGCTATGGCGGCATCACAAGGAACAATGAATAATTTTACATTTGGCAATGATGATATCCAATATTATGAAACCATTGCCGGTGGCATGGGCGCAACCGACAAAAACAATGGCGCAAGCGCCATTCAAAGTCATATGACAAATAGTCGTTTAACTGACCCTGAAGTGTTAGAATGGCGATATCCTGTTATTTTGAAAGAGTTTAAAATCAGAGAGAATAGTGGTGGCAAGGGTAATTTTAATGGTGGTGATGGCGTTGAACGTCGAATTCAATTTTTAGAAGATATGCAGGCAGCCATTATTTCAAACAACCGTAACATATCACCAATGGGCCTTAACGGAGGCGAAGATGCCGCACGCGGTGAAAATTGGCTTTATACAGCAGACGGTAATATTAAATCACTCGGCAGTTCAGAAGAAGTTACTGTCAATAAAGGTGATGTATTTATTATTAAAACGCCCGGCGGTGGGGGCTATGGTAGTTCATAAAAAGTAAAATGAATGACTATTATTAAAACGGCCAAAGAGAGAAACCACTACCTAAATCTTCTTCGCAACCTTGAAGCTGTGCGGCGTAGGTTTTAGAATAACCATCTACTTTTTTTGCCACACCCATCAACCATTTTTTCTTTAAATATGTTTTACGTTTAAAACCGCCATGTCCTTCGTGATAAGCAAGATATTGATTATAGGCATCCCATTTGGAAATTCCGAGTGTACGCTGGGAAATAGTACTATACCAGCCAACAAAATCTGCCGCATCTTCAAAACGGTCACGGTCGGCGCCATGATTGCCAGTTTGATCCATATACCATTCCCATGTGGAATCTTTCACTTGAGCATATCCGTAGGCGCTGGACTTACGGCCCCATGGAATTACCCATAAAAGATAATTACGGCCCGGTTTAGCATCATGCTGAAAACTACTTTCCTGACGTATTATTGCCAGTTGCACATGAATTGGCGTACCGTATTTTTCACGTACACGTTTAGTTGCTTTATACCAGTCGCTTTTTTCATCAAGAATAGAGCAACTATTGGCAACATTTTTAGGGGGCGTGGTCGCACATCCCGCCACGGCGAGTATCACTGCCGCTATGATCGCTTTGCTTTTCATAGTGTCTAAAGAATCAAAAGTCATAATAGAAGTCAAGTTATATAACCATTAAGCCGAAATAATGACGCTAAATTAATCAATCAACAATTTGATCTGTGGTGCTGATTTTGGTTCGATCGAATCTTCGACATCATCCATATCTTCAAGCTGTATTTTTTCAATAATATCAGCTTTTGATTGAATTTTACGGCTTGATGTTTCAATTAAATCGATATCTTTTTCCGCTTGGGAAAAATGATTACGAAGACTGGAAACACGTTTATCCAAACGGTCCATATCATCCGATAACGTTGAAACATGTTTTTGAATGACCCCTGCTTGATCACGAATACGTGCATCTTTTAGCACAGCACGAACCGTATTTAAGGTTGCCATCAAAGTGGTCGGGCTGACAATCCAAACTTTTGCTTTATATGATTTTTCAACAACATCTGTAAAATTACTATGGAGTTCCGCATAAACCGCTTCGCTCGGCAAAAACATAAGTGCAGATTCAGCCGTAACACCCGGTAAAATATATTTTGCTGCGATATCATTCACATGTTTCATCATATCGGTTTTAAAAGCGGCTTTCGCTTGCTTTTTATCATTATCAGTTTCAGCGGCTCCTAATCGATGATAACTTTCAAGCGGAAACTTCGCATCAACAACAATTGACCCTGGTGGATTTGGAAGTTTGATTAAACAGTCCGCTCTGCTTTTATTTTCCAGAGTAGCTTGAAATTCATAAGCATTCGGCGGAAGGATCGAAGATACAAGATCGTTAAGCTGTATTTCACCAAAAGCACCACGCGCTTGTTTGTTTGATAAAATATCCTGCAAACCAACCATCTGTCCTGATAAATCTGTGATGTTTTTTTGTGCCTCATCAATAACAGCTAGACGTTCTTTTAATTTCTCTAGGCTTTCGCCTGTTTTTTCATTGGATTGAACCAAACTATCGCCAACACGTTTACTAACCGCATCAAGTCTTTCATGCATGGTTCGTTTCATTTCTTCTTGTTGTAAAGAATGGCTTTCAGACATGGTTTTAATGCGGGCTTCAAGTCCAGCATTCATTTGCAATACCGATAGAAGGTGCCGCTCAGCATTATCCGCCGCAATCTGCCTCTCTTCACTATCCATACGAGCACGATTATTAATGAAGTAAAGAACCGCACATAATAATAAGGCAATCACGCCCATACCGGCTAATATTACGACATTTTGATCGATGATCACGTTTTCCGTCTCCTTATGGTCTTGACCTTATCGTCAACACATATTACCTACCATTTGTAAGATTAAAAGGATAAGATGAAAAATTATGGCTATTTTACCGATTGTAACAGTTCCGGACCCGCTTCTTAAAAAAGTGTCTGAACCCGTTGAAAAAGTGGATGACAAGGTACGCGCCTTTTTGGATGATATGCTTGAAACCATGTATGCTGCGCCAGGTATCGGACTTGCCGCCGTTCAAGTTGGTAAATTATGGCGCATTTTGGTCATTGATATAGCATCAGACGATGAAGAGCCAAACCCAATGTATTTCATCAATCCAGTTATCACGTGGACTTCAGAAGAATTCAACACCTATAACGAAGGATGTCTTTCAATACCAGAACAATATGCAGATGTTGAGCGGCCCGCAGAATGTAAAGTCGATTTCATCGATTATAATGGTGATGAAAAGGAAATTCATGCGGACGGTCTTCTAGCGACCTGTATTCAACACGAAATGGACCATTTAAACGGCGTGGTTTTTATTGATTATCTTTCCAAAATAAAACGCGGTATCTATGTCCGAAAAGTCAAGAAGCTCGTAAGAGAAAAAGAAGAGTAAGGGATAACAATATGCGCATTGCTTTTATGGGGACACCTGATTTTTCGGTCAGTGCGCTTAAATCCATTATCAAAGCAGGCCACGAGGTTGTTGCCGTCTATAGCCAACCACCCCGCCCCGCAGGAAGAGGGAAAAAAGAACGTCCCTCGCCTGTGCACGCATATGCACTTGCGCAGAATATCCCCGTTCACACCCCGCTAAATTTTAAAGAAGAAAAAGACCGTGTTGATTTTAACAATTTAAATTTGGATGTGGCCATAGTTGTTGCCTATGGATTGATTCTCCCTCAAGAAATTTTAGACACACCAAAATTTGGCTGTCTTAATATTCATGCATCACTTCTTCCGCGCTGGCGAGGAGCGGCACCAATCCACCGCGCCATTATGGCAGGTGATAGTGAAACTGGTGTAGGTATTATGCAAATGGAAGCAGGACTTGATACGGGGCCAGTTCATCTTGAAAAAAGAATTCCCATTGAACACTCTGATACCACGGGAACCCTTCATGATAAACTTAGTTTGTTAGGTGCGGATGCAATAGTCGAAGTCTTAAAAAATATAGAAACGAGCTCTCCTGCCCCACAATCATTCGAGGGCGTTACTTATGCAAAAAAAATTGATAAATCTGAAGCGCATATTGATTGGCAAAAATCAGCACGTGATTTAAGAAATCATATCCATGGCCTGTCACCTTTCCCAGGTGCTTGGTGCGAAATGAATGGGGAACGAATAAAAATTCATAATGTCGGCATCTCAGAGAATAACGGTAATCCGGGCATTATGATAGGCACTCCACTTACCATCGCATGTGGTGATGGTTCAATAGAAGTAAAACGTGCACAACGTGCAGGAAAAGGCCCGATGGATATAATGGCATTAATGAACGGTTTTGATGTCAAAATCGGGACCAAATTTTCATGAACCGCTTCAAACTAACCATCGAATATAATGGTGCTAATTACCATGGTTGGCAATTGCAAAATAGTGCTCCTAGCATCCAAGAAGAGCTTGAAATGGCTGCATTTAAACTTTGTCAAACGGAATGCCGTTTCTTTGCGGCAGGAAGAACCGACGCGGGCGTTCACGCAAAAGGAATGGTCGCTCACGTTGACATCCCACGCGACATGGAAGCCTTCAAATTCATGGAAGCTATGAATTATCATTTAAAAGATGTTCCAATATCTATTTTACATTCAGAAGAAGTAGATGAAGATTTTCATGCACGTTTTTCCGCAAAGAAAAGATATTACCGTTATCACATTATCAATCGCCGCGCGAAATTAAGCTTACAGCGCGGACTTGCTTGGCAAATCAAAGAACCACTTGATGTTCAGGCAATGCAAGATGCCGCACAAGTGTTAGTCGGCAAACATGATTTTACCACATTTAGAAGTGTTCAATGCCAATCAAAATCGCCTTTAAAGACATTAGAGAGCTTGAATGTCAGCCGAGAAGGTGAAAGTATTTATGTTGATACTTCTGCTATCTCATATCTTCACCATCAAGTACGCTCAATGGTCGGTTGCCTTTATTATGTGGGCAAAGGGAAATGGACTAAAGATGATATGGAAAATGCTTTAAAGGCAGCTGATCGACATGCTCTTGGCTTTAATGCACCACCTGATGGATTATATTTTATGAAGGTTGAGTATTAAAAGCCTGCATAATCATTTCAAAATATTCAGGATCAAATATTTTAAACAATATAACGATTAATGACGCATCAAGAAGTTTAACAAAGATAAGTACCCCAATAGCCAATGCACCACTTATTTGCAAACCGACTTTAAACGTAAACCAATGAATATAAATACTAAAATAAAACCCAATTACGGTTAAAATTATACCAGAAATATTATTACTAAAAAGCCCTGACCCTAAAATCACTGTCATCACGGCCATAATTAAATATACAAGTGCACTCATCCAATTATATGCAACTACCATCGGCGCATAGTGCTGTTCAATTTTCATAAACTTCGTAAAATAAGCCATTACAAATGCTGTAAAGGGTAACGCTAAAAAGAAAAAAACAACATTTGATAAAAAAGGGTACGCCAATGTTTCATCGGGTGATGCGCCATCAACAATACCTTGATACTGGAAAACGGAAACCAGAATTAATCCGGGAACCATAACAGCAATAGCCAAAAAACTTTTCCAAAATCCATCTGATGATAGATCAAAATATTCCATAGAATTCGGATTAAGTTTAACGAGCTTTAAAGCAGCCTTTAACGAGTATTGGATATAAGGAACAATTGTTATTTGATTATCATTGGACATAAAATTATTCCATATTCTTTGTAACATGCGAAAGCCATGACGATAAATCAGGCGCTGTGTGATCAATTCTCGTCTCTTTTACCCCATTATCAGACCAATGAACACCCGTATTTACCCAAACGGTCGCCATACCTAACTCTGCGGCTGGCTTTAAATTCCCTGCTATATCTTCAACCATAATGGAACTATTGGGATCAATATCAAATTTATCAATCATCTTATGATAACTAGCCTCATGTGGCTTTGGTAAAAAATCAGCATCATGAATATCAAAAAAGTCCTGAAAAAAGCCATTTAAACCTATATGACTAAGAACATTCTTTGCATATTCGGTCGACGCATTTGTATAAATATATTTTTCACCTGGAAGTTTATGTAATGCTTCGTTTAAAGCTGTGTCTACCTTAAGGACCGAGAAATCAATATCATGAACAAACTTTAAATAATCATATGGTTCTATGCCTTGCTCCGACATGAGCCCCCTCAAAGTGGTTCCATGTTCCATAAAATATTTCTTTTGCATTACCTTCGCATCAGCATAAGAAACATCAAACACGGATTGAATAAATTCACCCATTTTACGATCGATCTGACTGAATAAATTTGCCCCGTGAGGATAAAGCGTATTATCAAGATCAAAGACCCAGTGGTTTATCTGATTAAGTTTTTTATAATCCACATCATTTTTTTGCATAATTAGTCTACGCCCGCTCATTTCTTAAAGGAATTGTTAATACTCATTCATTAAACTGTTTGCCAAGAGAATTCTAATAGTAACTGCAATTCAACTTAGATCGATTTTGGGCACCATGGATAATAATATCGCACGTTTTATCAATAATTCCAATGCTTCCGAGCAAGGTAAAACCATCGATAAATCCTCTGAAGAATTATCATTCCAAAATAAATTAATCGATAATCTGAATGGCCCGGCGATTTTAACTGACGAATCGCTCAATATAATTCATCAAAATATTTACTCTGAAAATTTGGTTCAAGCATTCCAAAATCGTAATCCTATTATTCATGGCATAATCATAAGGTGCATGACAAACGATTGTCCCGAAAATCAAAAATTTTCAATCGAAGATGAAACAGGAACTAGACATTATGATCTATTTGCATTTCCGGTGAATATTTCTAAGAATTCGAAAAAGCCATGTGTCCTTCTATTTGGAAAAGACACAACCGTTGAACAACATTTAACAAAAGCGCTTGTTGAATCGAGGCAAATGTTTAAAGATCTCGTTTCCTGTTCTACTGATTTTGCATGGGAAACCGATAATAAAGGTCGTTTTAATTATGTATCTTCAAACGGCATTCTAGGTTATTCAGCATATGAGTTAAATGAGAAAAAAGCGGCTGACTTAATCGTCGGAGCAGATGGTCTTAACCCTTTCGATACACTTGACGCCATTAATGACGTTGAAATATGGCTTCAACGCAGTGACGGTGAATTCGCTTGCGTACAGGTATCTGCCAACCCAATTATCGACAACAACTCAACTTGGCAAGGTGCACGAGGCGTTTGTCGTGATGTTACCGAGGTGAGGGAAAGAGAAGCATCCTTAAGACGCATTAGAAAAAATGAGCAAGTCTTAAAAAGAATTATTTCAACTATACGTGATGAAATTGATCCAACAAGAATGTTGCATACAACCGCAAAAGCTGCGCTTGACGGATTATCTGCGAAGCACTGTCATATTGCAAGCCTATCAAAAAATTCTGAAGACAAGTTTGAAGCCAAATTAAAGGCAGATGCAGGTGGCATAAATAATGGTGATTTTATTGATAAATTAATTTCAAAAGCTTTAAACATTTGTAACGACAGAAGCAAACCAATGCCGCCCTCTTATGTCGAGGAAGCGATAGACGGTAAACAGACACTAATCGGTTTTACAAAACATCATAATGAAATAAATGGAGCTATCTTCGTAACCGTCCAAGAAGAAAATAAAAAATGGAATAAGGATGAAAAGTCATTATTCATCGGTGTCTCTAGCCACCTTGGCATCGCATTTGAGCAAATTAAAAATTACGAAAAGTTAGAAAAATTATCCAAGACGGATGAATTAACGTCTCTTCTTAATCGCCGTGCTTTCACTGAAATGGCCAATAAACGACTTGTCATTCAAAAACGGCAAAGACAAAACTGCGCCCTTCTTTATATTGATTTGGATAATTTCAAACAAGTTAATGACACCTACGGGCATGTGGTTGGTGATGACGTGCTGGTCACGCTCTCATCAATATTAAAGCGCACCACACGAACAGAAGACCTATGTTGTCGGCTTGGTGGTGATGAATTTGCCGTTTGGCTTGAAAATGTTGATGAAAAAAGTGCAGTACATTTAGCAAATCGCATTCTTGAATGCACTACCGAATTACAGAAGTTAGCCGAAAATGATACAAATCCCGTGTCGTTATCAATAGGCATAGCCATAAGCGATGCTAAATCAAATTATGCATTAGAGACATTAATGGAACATGCCGATAATACCTTATATGATGTAAAGAAAAACGGTAAATCAGGTATCGTGTTAAACCAATAGAAACTTTTATAGTGTAGCTTTCTCTTAGCACAAATAAAATACAGGTTTGAATATCAAATATGATTTTTAATTTATTCAAGAATAAAGAGAAAAGAGCTTCTGAGCTCGCAAGCTATGAAAAAGCCAAAAAAGCATTGGAAGAAAAGAAACCCAATGACAAGATGATTTTGGCTGAACAAGATACAACACCACCTGAAGTCTTATATTATTTAGCCGAAGATAAATCTTCCGATATTCGCTTAAAAGTTGCCGCTAACGCAAATCCCCCCATACAAGCCGATAAAATATTGGCAAATGATGAAGACGAAGAAGTTAAACACGAATTAACTAGTAAAATTGCTAGATTGTTTCCCGATATTAATGAAGACGGAAAAGCAGAAATTTGTGAAAAAGCACTTGAAATGATCGAAGTTCTGGCCAACGATCAATTACCTTCTGTAAGAAAAATACTCGCAGAAGAACTAAAATCTTCAAATAGCATCCCTAAACATATTGCTTTGAAATTAGCAACGGATCAGGTTCCGGCCGTTAGTGCAGCAATATTAGAGTATTCCCCCCTATTAAGTGATGCTGACCTAAAAGAAATTATTGCGGCAACAACACTATCTGGTGCATTGGAAGCAATCGCAAAAAGAAATATACTAAGTGGTGATGTCTGCGAGGTCATTGCACAAACGCTGGAAATTCCTGCTGTTACCAATATGCTCGCAAATAAAAATGCGCAGATCCGTGAAGAAACACTAGATTCTATTATTGAAGAAGCACAGAACCAAGATATCACGCAGTGGCACGAGCCACTCGCAAAAAGACCCAATCTTTCAATTCGTGCAATGAAACGCATCGCAACTTTTGTTGCCTCTTCACTCGTTGAAGTCATGATAACAGATAATCATCTAGATCAAGATCAAGGCGAAGAACTGCTGGTTAGAGTAAGAGAACGTATCAGTGATGAAACACCTGATAGCGATGATAAACGCACCCTCGCTGAGCAAGCATCCGATTTATATGAGCGCGGCGTGATTGATGACGAATTTATTCAAAACGCCATTAAAAACAAACAACGTGAACTGGTCATTCAAGCATTAATTTTAATGTCAAAATTGCCCGATCAATCGGTTAGAACAATGATCACTAAGAAAAAGGGTAATCTTGTAGTGGCCCTCGCTTGGAAGGCTGGACTTAGTATGCGCACAGCACTTCAAATGCAAAGCGATCTTGCCCATGTTCCCCCTACGGAATTCATTAACGCCAAAAACGGCGTTGATTACCCCTTCTCAAATCAACAACTTGAATATGATATCGCCTTATTTGAATAAGGCCTATTATCGTCCGTAGAGCAATGTAGATGTCGCCGTTGAAATTGCCTGTGCATTTAATTGAAAACCCATAAGGCCCGGTTGCGCAGCGGGATTAGCATCAAGCTTATTTTCTAATGCATAAACTTTAAAAACATACCTATGCGGGGTGTGGCCTTCAGGGGGACATGGTCCGCCATATCCGGCTTGACCAAATGATGTGATCGATTCAATGGCACCGCTTTTAACAACATCAGCATAATTGTCTGCACTAATGCCCTTAAAAATTGCAGCAGGAATATTCGTGATGACCCAATGCCACCATCCCCCACCTGTTGGCGCATCAGGATCATAAACTGTAATAGAAATATATTTCGCTTTTTCAGGAATATCAGACCAACTGATTTCAGGGATTAAATTCCCACCACTACATCCAAACCCATTAAAGACGTGTTTTTCTTGTAAATATGAATTCTTGCCATCGTTAATTTCTACATTCATGGCATATGCTGCAGAGGAATATATGAATAACAAAACAGTTATGAAACATTTCACTTTAATTCTCCAATTTTATAAATCGATTAAACCAATATATAAAATCAAATTACATAGAACAATAAAATAACCTTACCCGTTTCTAAAAGTATAACCATATCCGTTGATTGCAGGCACACCCCCTAAATGCGCGTAAAGCACTTTCGAACCTTTAGGGAAATAACCTTTCTGAACCAGGTCCATCATGCCTTGCATAGATTTTCCTTCATATACGGGATCAGTCATCATTCCTTCTAATCTTGCGCATGTTCTGATGGCTTCCTTAGTTTCCTCGGAAGGCACACCATAAACCGGATATGCATAATCCTCATGGAGTATCACATCATCTTCGGTGATTTCTTTATCTAATTCGACAAGTTCAGCCGTTTTTTGCGCAATATCAAGCACCTGAGCCTTAGTTTGCTTAGGTGTACATGACGCATCGATGCCGATTACATTTTGCTCTCTACCGTCTTTCGCAAATCCAACCAGCATTCCGGCATGTGTAGAACCAGTGACTGTGCAAACGACAATATAATCGAATTTAAATCCTAGGTCTTCTTCTTGTGTGCGCACCTCTTCAGCAAACCCTACAAAACCAAGACCACCATATTTATGAACAGAAGCCCCTGCCGGAATTGCATAGGGCTTACCACCCTTATCCTTTACATCTTGAAGTGCATTTTCCCAACTTTCACGAATGCCAATATCAAATCCCTTATCAACCAGCTCAACATCAGCGCCCATCACTCTACTGAGCAATATATTACCCACACGGTCATATACGGCATCTTCATGTGGCACCCAACTTTCTTGAACCAAACGGCATTTCATTCCAATTTTCGCGGCCGTTGCTGCGACGAGACGGGTATGGTTTGATTGAACGCCACCAATAGATACTAGAGTATCCGCACCAGAAGCAATTGCGTCCGGAACGATATATTCAAGTTTACGCAATTTATTGCCACCAAAGGCTAAACCGCTATTGCAATCTTCTCTCTTTGCGTAAAGTTCAACAGCTCCGCCCAAATGTTCCGTTAAACTATCAAGTTTTTCAATTGGCGTTGGGCCGAATGTCAGAGGATACCGTTCAAATTTTTCAAGCATGTTAAAATCCATAATGTTAAATATCTGCTTACTATAGCTCACATGCAATGAAAGGTGCTCTCTAAGTTATGTATAATAATTACTATTTATTCAAATATATTGTGATATATTAATAATTATACATTATTTTTTTATAAAATATGGAAGATTGTTTCATGGATCAATTAACAGATAAAATTGATATCAATATATTACGTCACTTACAAAAGGATGGACGCCTTACAAATGCGGAACTTTCAGAAAAGGTCAATATAAGTGCCGCCACATGTCACCGAAGAACACAAAGATTATTCAAAGATGGGTATATTTCATCGGTTCAAGCAAACATTAATCCTGAAAGTGTTGGCCATGGTGCCCTCGTAATGGTCGGCGTTGTACTTGATCGGTCAACAAAAGAAAGTTTTAGAAACTTTGAAGCGGCGATTGTGAAATTACCATTCGTTCTTGATTGTCATTTAACAGCGGGTGATTTTGATTATTTATTAAAGATCCGTGTCCGTGATTTAAAAGATTTTAGTAAACTTCATGGTGACAAATTATTAGGCTTACCAGGCGTTAGTCAAACCAGAACATTCTTTGTCATGAAAGAAGTAATCGATAACGCAAGACTTAGTTTTTAGAACCGACTTCATGAGCACCTAAGACCCTAATTTCTTTTATGATAAATATCATTGTCCCGTCATAATTCGAGCACTAGGCTTAGTGAATGGCTTTAATATAAGGAGAAGACTGCATGAAACGTCGAGATACTCTAAAATTAATAGGGGCCACTGCAATGGCTGCGGCAACATCAAAAGCATGTCTTTCTCATTCTCAAGAAAACCGATTGATTTTAGACCCAGCCAAAGCAGAAGACCTTCATTATATTCACCGGAAGCTTGCTTTTAGCATCGATGAGAGACTGACATATTGGTATATACGCGCCGTTAGATATGGGTTTAAAGAAGGCGTATTCACACCTTTTTGGAATATGCATGTGGGCATCATCTATAAATTAGAGAATTTAGATAAACATAAATATATGGCTAAAGCCGCCCTTAAAATATTTTATTAGGATCTTGAAACGGGTGAATTGATTGAAACTTTTGATAATCCTTATACCGGCGCAACAAGAGACGTATTACAGCCAAAGCTAGCAAAAGTAAGCCGTAAATTTAATCTTCATGGCGTTGAACAACCCGCATTTGATATTAACAGTGAAAAGAAAACTGGCCCCGTAACCAGAAACGGCAATATAGGGCCAGCATGGATCATTGGCGATGACATATGGGTGAACGGTGATGTCATATACCGTGCAGAAATGCCAAACGACCTTGGGCAATTAATTCAGGTCAACGATTGGTCAACCTATCAAGGATCAATGAAACAAGTCTCTGACCCAAATCTAATGACTGCCGATGCAACACATACATTTAATGACATCAACACTTTTAATCACCCATGGATTGGTATGGAGGGCATGAACGCATGGTCTATCTCCCGAGGTTTCGGCAGAAAATCCCATTCAGTCGACGGAATGCCCGACACCTGGCGGAAACTTACTGAAAAGACACATCCTGAACTTCTAGACGATAATCCAGATATTTTTTAGCAAAACTAACATTCTCGGGAAAAAAGTTAAACACATGTAATCCGTTATTCAATGAGACTAACCATTAACACCAAATAGGTTTAAAAAATAATAAATTCCGATCACAAAAAGTACACCTGCCGAAATGAAGTTCCATATACGTAAATATGGCCGCGGTTTGGCTTCGTCAGGAATATCATCGTTCATGATTGCCCTGTAATTATAGATCGCAATAAATGGTGCCGTGGCAAATGCCGTGCTGGTTGCAAAATTAATAAACGTTGAAAAGGAAGAACCGAAAAAATAAACAATCGATATAACACCTATGGCTTGTAATATTAGAAACCCGAGAAACGCTTTTTTATTTGTTTCTGAAAATCCGAATAACTGCCTCATAACACGAGGGGCGCCATCAAATAATGTCAACATTGTTGAGAACATAACCACAATAGCGGCACCACCTACAATAGGTATTGCCCAACTTCCATAGCTTTCGGAAAATAGGCTCATCAAAATTGCCGCAAATGAAACCGCAGAATCCGTTTCAGCGTTTATATTATTTAGATAAAGTAAAACCGCGCCCAATAAAACAAAAGCAAACGCAATAATAAGGGTCAGGGCGAAACCAAAGTTAAAATCAAATAAAATCATTTTTAACGTAAGTTGGTCTTTTAATTTTTGACGCCTTTTCGCGGACCACGCCGACAAGAAAAATGATGCACTTGGTGGTGTCGGCATCCAACCGGCCATCGCAATTAAAAAGACAATAAATGCAGGTGACCAATTAAGATCCGGCATAATATTAGTACTTTCTCTAATGGCAGTCGGCACGGCCATCCCTGAGGCCGCAATCGACATTAAAGTAAATAATATCACCATGCATATGACGAGCTTTTCAAAAAAACTATACCCAAAGGCAGCAAGCAGAAAAAAAGCACCAAGAATTAAGACTGTTATGACCAACAGTGTGGATACATCTATACCAAAAACATTTTTAACAATCCCCGCCGTCACCAATGAAACAGCCGCTGTTGCTATAAACATGTCTATTACGACAGATAAAATTAATATAAAAACGGCGAAGTGCCCATCTTTACGATACGCATCAAGCAAGGTTTTTCCTGATACAGCGGAATAAGTAGATGCAAATCGAAATAAAGGATATTTAAGCGCCGTTATTAAAAAAATAAGCAATAACAGCGAAAGACCATATCCCGCGCCTGCTCTCGTTGATTGCACCAAATGAGATACACCAACGGCATTGGCAGCGAAAATTACACCGGGCCCAAACTTAAGAAACAACCCTCTAGTCACGTTTAATCCTAGCTAGAATACTACTAAAACTAATAACTCTATTTTTAAAAATGCTAATGATTAATTGACTTTCCATGCGGTGATAGAAGCGTTCCCCATATTGGCAACATATAAATGACCGCCAAAATAATAGGCATCATTTTGAGAAATTTTTTCCGGCTTTGAATCAAGTAATTGATCTGTTTCAGTCATAGACTTGATGTGATAAATTTCACCCGTGAAAGAAGTAATGATATATGAACCATCCTCCAAAATACCAATGCCGTCCCCGCTAATAATACCATTTCCAACAACATCAATGTTTTTTGTTTCAATATCTATTGAAAGCAATTCACCAGTTCTCATGCGCGTCACTAACAATTTACCATCTTGCGGAAGAAGTCCGTTAGGTGCCTTAACATCTTCACCGCTCAGGAAAACTTCAACGCCATTTTCTTCTGTATAAACCAAAAGAGTATCTTTCCCAGTATCAGAAATAAATACTTTATCACCTACAATATTCACATCATTAAGAAATCCTGCATCTTGAAAAGCAACGCGTTTAATAATCTTTTTTGAATTGATATCTACCATGACAAGTTCATCTATATCGGCGATATAAAGTGTGTTGCCCTTAACAGTAAAGCCTTTGGGCCCGTTAAGTCCCGTAATCCAGTCTTTTTCAATAATCTCACCTGTAAGAGAAACACGTGAAATATATCCGTTACCGTCTTTAGCTCTGCTATCACCATTGACATTTGATACATATATCTCACTGTGGTCAGAACTTGGGTGAAGACTTTCAGGACGGTCAAAACCTTCCAGTTTCCATTTCATTTCTAATGACTTTGATTGCGCAAATGAGATTGAATGTCCCATCATTAAAGAAAGAAGAAATACTATCATACTTAATATAGATAATTTTCGCATTAGATTTCCTTTATTTTTGGATGAGAGTCCCCGCCCCATGTTCTGTGAATAGCTCAAGTAGTAACGCATGCTCAACCCGTCCGTCAATAATAACAGATGCGCCTACATTATCACGAATGGCTTTAATGCATGTTTCTATTTTAGGGATCATGCCGCCAATGATTGTTCCATCTTCGATCATCTCATTCGCTTTCTGTTCATCCATTTCAGCGACAAGATTTTTTTCTTTATCCAACACACCTGCAATATCCGTTAGAAGCAACAAACGTTCCGCATTTAATGCCCCTGCAATCGCACCCGCCATCGTATCCGCATTGATATTATATGTATCACCATCTTCACCAAGACCAATGGGGGCAATAACCGGAATAATATCGCTCTCTTCGAACATACGCAGAAAATCAGCATTGACATTTTTTGGATGACCAACAAAACCAAGATCTAAAAATTGTTCAATTTGTGAATCTGGGTCTTTCTTTGTGCGCCTCAATGGCTCCGCAATAACCAAATTGCTATCTTTTCCTGAAAGTCCGACCCCTTTACCGCCAACTTTGTTGATCGCCCCAACGATTGATTTATTGATGCTGCCTGACAGAACCATTTCAACGACTTCTATCGTTGCTTTATCCGTCACTCTTAAACCATCAATAAATGAGCTTTCGATTTTAAGACGTTCTAACATTTTCCCGATTTGTGGGCCGCCACCATGAACAACTATGGGGTTCATCCCTACCTGTTTCATTAAAACGATATCACGGGCAAAATTATCAGCAAGGTCCTGATCGCCCATTGCGTGACCGCCATATTTTATGACAAATGTCTTACCTGCATGGCGACGCATATAGGGTAACGCTTCGGTTAAAGTTCCTGCTTTTCTAAGCAACGCATCCTTATCTACAGCACCAGAATTCATAATTATTCCTTTGATTAAGCCAAATCGGCAATAACACCGCGTAATTCATCAAGACCATATCCTTTAACAGAACTTGTGATCAAGACTTTTGGATGAGCGGCGACGTTTTTTGCAATTGCTTTCTGCGTATTAGTGATAAGCTTTTCTTGTTCCGATATTTTAACTTTATCACATTTTGTCAAAACCACCTGATAGGATACGGCCGTTTCATCCAACATTGACATAAGTTCTTTATCACTTTCTTTAAGGCCATGACGCCCATCAACAAGCACAAATACGCGTCGTAAATTTGGACGTCCACGTAAATATTCACGCATCAACTTTACCCAATCTTTAACAAGTGATTTTGATACCTTCGCATATCCATAACCTGGTAAATCCACAATATAAAGGCCAAGTTTCTTTCTCTCTCCAAGAAAAAAGAAATTTAATTGTTGGGTTCTGCCCGGTGTATTTGACGTACGAGCGAGATTATTACGTCCCGTAAGCGCATTCATAAGACTTGATTTTCCAACATTAGACCGTCCAGCAAAGGCAATCTCAGTCGCATTTGGTTCCGGTAATTGACTAAGTGCTGCGGCGCCTAATAAAAACTCACATTTATCACGAAAAAGCAGGCGCCCTTTTTCAAGGAATGCCACCTGCGCTTCTTCTGATATTTCTTCGTCTAACACAATGGTTCCTGACTATTTATTATCCAATGCAGCAACCCGGCGCATGATGAACCATTGCTGACAAATGGTAAGAATATTATTCCATGTCCAATAGATCACCAACCCAACAGAGAACCCAGCCAAAATGAAGGTAAAGATAATCGGCATAAATGCGAATACTTTTTGCTGAATTGGATCAGTCATTGGTGGGTTAAGTTTTTGTTGAAAATACATCGTTAAACCCATAAAGACCGGCAGAATACCAATCGCGATAAAGCTTGGTGGATCCCATGGAATAAGCCCGAATAAGTTTGTAACTAACAATGGGTCCGGCGCGCTAAGATCTTTAATCCAACCAAAGAATGGTGCGTGACGCATATCAATTGTCACATAGAGTACTTTATAAAGGGAAAAGAAAATCGGTATCTGGATAAAAATCGGCAAACAGCTTGCAAGCGGATTTACTTTCTCTTCTTGATACATTTTCATGGTTTCTTGTTGCATACGTGCACGGTCATCACCGTACTTTTCTTTAAGCTTCGCCATTTTAGGTTGAAGCTTTTTCATACGTGCCATGCTTTCATATTGTTTATTAGCCATCGGGAATAATAGCCCCTTAACAACCATAGTAAGAAGAATAATGGCAATTCCGAAATTACCAACGATGCCATAGAAGAAATGAAGGCCGAAATAAATAGGTTTCGTAATGAAATAGAACCAACCCCAATCAATGGCATAATCAAACATTTTGATACCACCGTCTTCGGTATATTTTTCTAATAAATCAACTTCTTTAGCGCCAGCAAAAAATTGTGACGTTCTCTCTGCTGTGGCGCCTGCGGGAATAGAAATTCCATTTGTGGCAAAATTCACGTGAAATTGTTCACCGCCATTTTGCTCAGTACGTGATACGTTGCTTACAAAATCCTGGGATTGATCAGGGATGACTGCAACCATCCAGTCTTTATCGGTAATACCGACCCAGCCGCCGCCAGATACTTCTTCTTTTTCATATGTATCATCTTCCAGATCTTCATAACCGATTTCTTCTTTGCCGTCTTCACCAACACGAATTGGACCTTCATGAAGAATAAATAAAGGTTGTTCACTGCTACGCCCTTCGCGGTAGACGCGACCATATGTCGCCATAGCAACTGTCGAAGATGAATTGTTTTGAACAGATTGTTTAATCGTAAACATATAATCCTGATCTAAAGACACATCACGTGTGAATATTAAACCTTCTCCATTGTCCCATGTAAAAGTTATAGTATCGTCAGATGAAAGAGCCGTTTTATTAGCCGTCCAAACTGAATTTGCATCAGGTCTTTTACCATCACCGATCCAGCCGAAATCAGCGAAATATGCATTAAATGAATCAGATGGGTTTAAAAGAGTAATTTCAGGTGAGTTTGGATCTACTTCTTCACGGTAATCAATAAGCGTTAAATCATCAAATCTAAGACCTTTAAGATTTATCGTTCCTTTAACGCGACCACCAGAAATCAAAATATTCTGACGTTCACCGATAACTTCATTGCGGTTGGTTGCTATTTCTTTTACGACTGGCGCGGCCATTCCCGGAATGCCTCCGGCCTCAACTGCCCCTGCTGACATTTCTGGGACGCCTGCTTGTTCCGCCGTTACCGCTTGTTCAGATGCAGCTTGCTCTGCTTCTTCGCGCATTAGTGCACCATAAAAATACTCCCACCCAAAAAGGATGACCATAGTCAACACAATTGCCAAAATAAAGTTACGATTTTCTTCCATCATACTATCTCAATTTTTCGCCGTTCGTTGCGGCATTACAATTACAATTTTCTGATCCCTTGTTCCTTTTATCAGGAACTGGATCATACCCGCTGCCGCCCCATGGGTGACATCTTAATATCCTCTTTATCCCCAACCAACTTCCCATAAATGGCCCATGTTTTTCTATTGCCTCCATCGTATAGGATGAACAAGTTGGCAGATATCGACATTTTGGCCCCAGAAGAGGTGAAAAGACATACTTATAGACAGTGATCAATGCTTTCAAGATATAAGAGACAATCAAGTCGAAAAACCTAAAAAGAGAAGTAAATATGGTCATATATTCGCCTTTTTATCTTTTGAAGTCCCGTGCAATCTTTTTATCGCCCATTTTAAATCGCGAATCAATTGATCAAATGAACATGACAATATTTCCTGCCTTGCAATTAATACATAGGCATGTTTTTGCGAACCGCAACCTATAAGAACTTTTTTTGCAACTTCACGCAAACGCCTTTTAGCCCTGCTGCGTGCGACAGCATTGCCAACTTTTTTACTCGCCGTATATCCAACTTGAATGATATCGCCATCATCACAAAGACTATCCGATATTTGTATAACCATTGCAGGTGTGACCCATTTTTTTCGCGTTGATGCGACACGAAGAAAATCTGACCTCTTCTTCAATGTATCTAATTTTATGCCTTTATTTACAACAACTTCGCTCATTCAAATTGTTCCACAAAAAAACCGGTCTCTTCTTTCAAAGGACCGGTTTCAAATTCGTGTTTTCGTCGTCAATCAGACTTCTATGCTGATAAACGCTTACGTCCTTTCGCACGACGGGCAGCAAGAACACGTCTTCCACCAACTGTCGCAGAGCGCGAACGGAAACCATGACGGCGTTTACGAACCAGAACACTTGGTTGATATGTACGTTTCACTGGACTTCTCCAACTGCCTTTAAGGCGCTAAATTAATTTCTCTGTCAGGCTCACTCTCTGACCAATGATTATGAAAA
>DGPL01000049.1:82213-88759 GCA_002390425.1 Kordiimonadaceae bacterium UBA4441
ATAAAAAAACTATTATAAAACATAGCCTTTCATGACCATTCATATTCACTTTACGATCACGCTCTCGTGAATGGATTTTATTTCTAAACAAGCGTATAGATGATTATTGTATTTTCAGTTAAGTTTAAAATCAAATATTATGACACCGGATTATATATAGTATGAATGTAAAAAAATATCTTCCCATCGCTTTGCTTGTTAGCGGATTGCTTCTTGCGATATATTTTGATGTCCATAAATTATTATCATTTGAAGTCATTGGCGAAAATTATTCATTGATTAAAAATTATATTGATGAACAATTTCTATTAAGCATCATCATTTTTGCTGCTGGTTATGCCCTGATTGTTGCCTTTTCAATACCTGGTGCTTCAGTTCTATCACTCATGTATGGGGCGTTGCTTGGAACAGTTGTTTCGGGCTTTCTGGTCGTAATTTCCGCGACTATTGGCGCCAGCATGATCTTTCTAGCGGCGCGCTATGCTTTTGCAGATACTTTAAAAGAACGTGCCGGCCCTTGGTTATCTAAAATGCAAGACGGATTTAATAAAAACGCAGTCAGTTATCTGTTGTTTTTAAGGTTAGTGCCAGCATTTCCTTTTTTTGTCGTGAATATCGTTCCTGCTTTTATGGGCGTAACGCTTCGAACTTATGTTATTACAACGTTTTTTGGTATTATGCCTGGAACCTTTGTATTTGCGAGTATCGGAAATGGCATTGGTTACGTTTTAGAACAAGGAAAAACGCCAAACTTATCGATTTTAAGTTCACCGGAAATTCTTCTACCACTAGCGGCTCTTGGCTTGCTTTCATTAATTCCGATTGCCTATAAAAAGATAAAAGCAGGAAAAGCCGCATGAGTAATACAATTAAAGCAGACATATGTGTAATTGGTGCCGGAAGTGGCGGATTAAGTGTTGCTGCGGGTGCTGCGCAACTAGGGAAAAATGTTGTTTTGCTCGAAGGTGGTAAAATGGGTGGTGACTGCCTAAATTATGGATGTGTTCCATCAAAAGCACTTATCGCAGCGGGCAATGCAGCTCAAAAATTTAGATCACCAGAAAAATTTGGTGTTACTCCTCAAAACCCAGACATTAATTATGAAAAAGTTCACGACCATATTCACAGCGTAATCGCTGAGATTGAGCCACACGATTCAGTTGAACGGTTTGAAGGGCTCGGTGTAAATGTTATTCAAAGGTATGGTGAGTTCGAAGATCCAAATACAGTGAGAGCTGGAGACACTCTCATTAAAGCAAAACGTTTTATTATTGCGACAGGATCATCACCGAGTGTTCCACCGCTACCCAATATAGATAAAGTGCCTTATCTAACAAATGAAAGTATTTTCGATTTAAAAGAAACACCTAAGCATTTAATTGTTATCGGTGGCGGACCTATTGGTCTTGAACTCGCTCAATCATATAAAAGACTCGGCAGTGCAGTAACCGTTATCGCACTTGGCTTTCTTGAAAATGAAGACCCAGAATTAAAAGACATACTTCTAAAATCTTTAAAAAAAGAAGGCATAAACTTTAAAGAAAATGCGGCCATAAAAGATATTTTACAAAATGAAAAAGGTATCAATATAAACCTTGAAACTGAAGTTGTAACAGGCAGCCATTTATTAATTGCAACTGGCCGCAAGCCCAACATTGAAAAGTTAAGTCTTGAAAAAGCGAACGTTGAATTTTCTAAGCATGGAATTAAAGTTGGTGAGAATTTAAGAACGTCCAATAAATCTATTTATGCTATCGGTGATGTCACAGGATGGGCCGGTTTCACCCATAAAGCAGGATATGATGCAGGCATTATCATTAGACGAATTGTTTTTGGCATGTTTTGGGCAAAGGCAAATTATAAAGCTTTACCCCATGCAACCTACACATCACCTCCACTAGCAGGTGTTGGTTTAAGTGAAAAAGAGGCCCGCGCAAAACACGGTGATCAAATCACCGTATTAAGATGGGATTTTGCAGAAAACGACCGCGCCAAAGCTATGGGCATTAAGGATGGCCTAATTAAAGTAATTACGTCTAAAAAAGGACTTATTCTTGGGGTTTCTATTGTTGGCGAGAATGCAGATGAATTGCTTGCAACTTGGACACTCGCTATAAATGAAGGATTAAAAATAGGATCAATGGCAAACGTTATTAGTCCTTATCCAACATTAGGTGAAGTGAGCAAGCGAGCCGCATCAAGTTATTACACTGAATCATTATTTAGTGATAGAACTAAGAAAATTGTTAAGTGGTTATCATTTATGGGATAATTAAATGGCGGGCATATTAAAAAAACTATCGATTAAGGAAAGTCTCTCCGCAAGACTTCTTCTCTTTACGATTTGTTTTGTGCTTATTGCAGAAGTCTTGATTTATGTTCCATCTATTGCAAATTTTAGAGAGAACTGGATTGAGCAAAAAATAGCGGAAGCGAATATTGCTATTCTAGTTTTGGAAGCGGCACCTGATTATATCGTAAGCCGAATGCTTACTGATGAGCTTCTAATATCGACCGAAAATTATTCTATAATGCGCCGCTTTGATGATGGAATGGATCCTCAAGTATTAAGAGCTATGGAACCGTACAATGTTTCAGCAAGATTTGATATTCGCAACGTACCTTGGACAGAATCCGTGAGAGATGCATTTGAAACATTAATTTTCATGAATAGAGAAAATTATTTAATGGAAGTTACCGGTAACGCATCTGGTGAATATGGAGGTGAAATTGTCGTTGTCTTTGATGAAATTCTTCTTTGTCACGATATGCTAATTTATTCACGCAATATCGTACTGTTAACAATTGTCATATCCTTGTTTACTGCAATGCTGGTATATTACAGTCTTTCTAACCTTCTCGTTCGTCCCGTTCAAAAAATTACTGATAACATGATTGCCTTTAGACATGCACCCGAAGACTTAACCAAAAAATTTATCCCAGAAGACAGAGAAGATGAAATTGGCTTAGTGATGCAGGAACTAGCAAGAATGCAGGACGATGTTAGGAAAGCTTTAAACCAAAAAGACCATCTCGCTAAACTGGGGGGCGCCATTAGCAATATTAATCACGATCTACGAAATATGCTTTCAAGTGCTCAGCTCGTTTCTGATCATTTAAGTACTATTGATGATCCCGTAGTTCAGCAACTCGCGCCTAGGTTTGTTAAAGCAATCGACCGCGCCATAAGACTTTGTGAAAACACACTCCAATATGGCGGCAGTGAGGTTGAAGAACTTAATGTAAAAACATTTAATCTACATAATTTGGTTGATGATGTGACCACTTCTCTCGGTTTATATGAAAATGAAAATATTAAACTACAAAATAACATAGCGACAGAGCAGAAAATTAAAGCGGATAATGATCAGCTTTTCAGAGTATTGATGAATATTTGTCGCAATGCCGTTCAAGCCATCGGCGAGACAGGAAATATTACTATAAATGGCATAGTTGAAAATAGCCAAATAACCGTCGACATTTCTGATGATGCACTTGGCATCCCTGAAAAAATTAAAGAGAACCTTTTCCAGCCTTTTAAAACCGGTAGTAGAGGTGGAACGGGCCTAGGTCTCGCCATATCAAAAGAAATTATTACCGCTCATGGTGGGACATTAGACCTGCTTAAAAGTGATGCTTCAGGAACGACCTTTAGAATTATACTGCCGCTTAATAATTAAAAGAAATTATCGAGGATCAATTTCATTAGAATGATCAGTTGGGTGCGGTGTCGCCGTCAAAACAGTAACACCCTTTGGTGCCTTAAAACGGTGCCATAAACCCTTTGGCACCACCGTTAACGTTCCAGCCTTCATATTCAATATTTCCGGTCCATCATTTGTCATGATTGTTAATTCAGTCTCACCTTTTAATATATATACCAATTCATCACCCATTGTATGACGTTCCCATGGACTTTCTCCAACAAAACTTCCTGTAAAAATACCACCCGTATCAAAAGCCCCAAGTGTGGCAAAAACTCCTTCCATTTCTTCTTCAGATGTTTGCGGTGTTCTTCCTTTTAGAACTTTTAATTTATTAAGTTCCTCTTCAATCTTTGCTACTCTTATTCCATTCATTGGGCTATATACCCTTCACGGCGGTGATCTGCGCCTCCCTCAAGTATACGACGACCATTATCATCATAAATCAATTTTATTCCATGAAGGCCACTCATCAATGTGACTGCCTCTACTTCGTGACCTAATGCTTTTAATGGCTCAATCAGTTTTTCGGCATCCGTTTCTTTCTCCACAAGTGCAGGACCATTTCGGCTAATAATATGGGGAGCGTTAATCGCTGATTGCATATCCATATTCCAATCAAGAACATTAATCATAGTCTGCGTTACATAATTTATAATGCTCGAGCCTCCAGGCGACCCGATAATAAGTGCTGGTCTATTCTTCTCATCAAAAACGATACTTGGTGTCTGAGAACTCATCGGTCGCTTACCACCCTCAACACGGTTAGCAACCATTTTTCCATCAGCATCTCGCGGGATTAGTGAGAAATCAGTGAGTTCATTATTTAACATAAACCCTTCAACCATAAGACGGCTTCCGAACATACTTTCCACGGTCGCCGTCATGGAAACGACATGCCCCCATTGGTCCGTGATACTAAAATGGGTTGTTGAGGGTATTTCAAGAACTTTACCTTCGCCGTAATTTAACGTCATTTCCATTGGCGGGGTTCCATAAGGTGCCTTCCCCATTGAAAAACCCGGTTTAATCAATCCTGCACGTTCTTTAAGATAATCAGAATTGATCATACTATTCACTGGGACATCAATAAAATCTGTATCTCCCGTATATTGATTACGGTCAGCATAAGCGAGGCTTTCTGCCTCAAGAATAATATTATAAGCTTCCGCCGAATGCGGCACCATTTGGTCAATATTAAATCCCTCAAGCAAACCTAATGTCGCTATCATCGTATGCCCTCCTGATGAAGGCGGCGGGATTGAACATACTTTATAGGTTCTGTAATTCCCGCAAATTACGTCTCTCTCTTTAGCGTGATAATTCTCAAGATCACTTAGCTCCATTAAACCGGGATTATTGGGTGCATTTTTAATCGCATCAACAATTTTTTCTGCAATATCACCCTTATAAAAGGCGGATATGCCCTCAGTGGCAATTCGTTTTAATACGGCCGCTTGTTTTGGGTTTTTCAGCAAATGTCCCGCTTTCCAAGGATCTCCATTTTCATCATAAAAATAATCACGAGACGCCGGTACCAACATTAATTTTTCATCTATTGTGATATAACGTTCCAAACGCGGCGAGACAATGAACCCTTCTTCCGCAAGCCTTATGGCTGGCTCAAGCACTTCTGACCATGAGAGAACCCCATGCTTATCATGAGCCATCTTTAAAGCTGCGAGTGCGCCCGGAACCCCTACTGATAATCCACCGTAAACCGCATCAAGTTTAACATAACCATCAACATCAGTGACGGATTTGAAGTGATCGGGCGTTGCGGCCATTGGCGCCGCTTCACGGCCATCATAAAAATTAAGCTGCTCACTTAATGACGCTTCCGGATCAAAATGTAATAGGAATGCGCCACCACCAATACCCGATGATTGCGGCTCAACCAGACTAAGTGTCGTTTCAACGGCGATCGCAGCATCAACCGCACTTCCACCCCGCTTTAATATTTCAAGGCCCGCCTTCGCGGCATATGGGTTTGCCGCAACCACCATCTGATTTTCAAAATTAGCATTCCCATTTTCTAAATTTTGCAGTGAAGACAGATTTAAATCACTAGGTGTGACGGGTATGATATTTTCGGCTTTTTCAAGTAATCTCGTTATCAATTGTTTTTCTAGAGTGGCATGGCTATTATTTTCAAACTTATACTCTAATAATCGCAATCTACTCGCTATGTCATTAATACGTGATTTTTCAATTTCTACCCCACGCCAGAAACTGGCTTTATCCGCAGCAGACGCATCGAAATAATCATTTAATGCTTTACTCACAGCTGCTTCTCGTTGCGGTAAAAGAAATTCTATGTCACGGAGCTCTTTTTTGACTTCTTCTAATGATATAACAACATCGTCAAAAGATGGTTTAGAGGGACTCGCGATATTAGTGACATTATCATTAATCGCCTCCTTAGCATCATTAGGATTAGTTTCTTCAAGTTCCTGCCACAAATTATCCGCATGTAATTCTGGCCATTCATCCGAATTATTACTTGAGCATGATATGATCGAAACCATAGATATTAGTACGCTAAATAACTTTAAACCTTTGTTAAATAAACTTTTTTTAGACATAATATCTTCCGTGGATTTTAAATTGAAAATCATTTAACGCTTACATTAGATCATGACAAATTTAAGAACAAGCATCACATTCGAAGATTTTTCAAAAAAAAGTGACAATAATGTTAAATGAAGCTTGCATTCACTGTCTGTTATGAGTAGTTTGCCATTCACATTTTGAATAAGAAGCGCTTGTAGCTCAGCTGGATAGAGTACTTGACTACGAATCAAGGGGTCGGGAGTTCGAATCTTCCCAAGCGCGCCATTCA
>DGPL01000035.1 GCA_002390425.1 Kordiimonadaceae bacterium UBA4441
AGCACGTGAATCTTTCCGTGAAGCAGCTAGAGATGACAGATCGAGAACAAATGCAAATAATCTACTGCGTTATACTGATAATGAAGAAAAGCGTATTAATGATATTAAAGAATATCTTTCTTAAATCAGTATTATCATAACTTATTTAAAACAGGGTAGTTAAACTATCCTGTTTTTTAAACCATTACCCCAACTTGACTTTTTATCGGATATATTATCTTATTAAAGTCAACTATATAGGATAAGAAGGCTCAAAATATGCGCAAAAAACATTCTAAAGCTGAAGATGATGCAGGCATTGATATGACACCTATGTTAGACATAGTGTTTATCATGTTGATATTTTTCATTGTGACAGCATCATTCCTGAAAGAAGCAGGAATAGACGTGAATCGTCCTGAGGGCGGTGCTCCACCGGATAATCCAGAAGATGCACGGAATATCATGATTACTGTAACAGCAGAAAACGAAGTATGGATGGATAGCCGTCAAATTGACGCTCGTGCTGTTCGTGCGAACGTGGAACGCCTTAAAGCGGAAAACCCGGAAGGTGCAATTGTAATACAAGCAGATAGAGAAGCTTCAACAGGTGTTGTTGCTAGGATTATGGATTCCCTGAATGTGGCTGGTTTTAGAGATCACGTTCTTGCTACCAGTAATTAGAAATAAATAAACTTATAAATATTCTCTACAAAAACAGATTTTTTCAAACAGGGTCAATGGCCCTGTTTTTTTTGGTTCCTCAAAAACTTGACTCATTAAAAGAAATGTTATAATATATCTTTAATACTTTCTCATGAAGCAGATGCCCAAGTGGGACGTCCCTTAACTTGGTTGTAACTTGAAAACGGTAGTACCGGTTATCATGGAACGACTAAGGTCAGGCTATATCAAATAGAAACTGATTAAAAAAGGAGACTAACCATGCTTATACGTTATTTTATCTCATTCAATTTTGCTGCGATTATTACTTTTGGCTTTTTCTATGCTATGCAAGCTTTAATTTCTCAGGGAGAAGTAGAATTAAACAAGGCTGACGAACGAATTGTTATCAGATTGTCACCTGTAAGAGATCCGGTGGAAACAGTAAAAAGGGACAGGATACCCGAAAAGCCTATTATTGAAGAAGCACCAAAAGTAGTAATTCCTCAACCTAGTGTAAGAGGTGCTAATCCATAAGTACCAATTAGTGTAGCTAAAATTCCGATAGTGCCAAAAAAAACGGACCATACAAATTTTACGATTATTGAAGGAGTTGAGCAACCGATCTTCCGTGTAGCGCCACAATATCCAACAAGGTTGCTTGAAAACGGAACAGAAGGGTATGTAAGAGTAATGTTTACAGTGACAGCAGTCGGCAATGTTACTGATGTAAAGGTTATAGAATCTAGTCACCCAGGATTTGAAAGAAATGCGGTTAGGGCAGCTGAAAAGTTTAAATATAAGCCTAAGGTTGTCAATGGCATTGCCGTAGAAGTAAAAGGTGTAACCAATCGAATAGAATTCAATCTCGAAAAATAAAATCATATAATTTTTAGAGGGCGCGAAAAGCGCCCTTTAATCATATTTATCAAAAAGCTTTACAATCTTGATTGCTATAGAGAATTGCTTTATCTTGTTTGCTTATATAAATAGTTTTTATCATTATAAAATTATATCTTATCGGGAAATCATATGAATTTAGCAACGCATATTGTGCTTATATTAGGAAATATTATAATTTCTGTTTTTGCATCAATAGTAGCACTTAGCTCATATCCTGAAATGGGTTTATATATTTCATATGTCATTGGTGGTGGAGTTTTTCTTTTAGGCGCGCAAATTCATATTGTCTATGCAATCAAAGCCCGCAATGAAGATATAGAAGCGCGTTTACTAGCCCTTCATCAAGATAATCAGGTATATTTAGATGTGATTGAGCAAACAAAAGAAGAAACTTCGTTGCTCAAAGAACAAATTAAAGCCACTGATCATGGCAGTAATAAAGCAATAGTCAATGAAATGCGTTTGTTGCAAACGCTATTAAATCAGGTTGTTGAGAAATCGAGTAAATCATTTTCAAAAGTATTAAAAGAGCCGAATTCAGAATAAAACTCTCACATCATAGAGCGTGAAGCGGATGAAATATTAAATATCATGCATTATGCGCTTGAAGATAATCGAATTGATTTATATCTTCAACCGATTGTATCTCTACCTGCACGCAAAGTAGTTCATTATGAAGCGTACTCAAGAGTAAGGGATGACCAAGGAGAGGTCATTTTTCCATCGCAATATATTAAACTAGCAGAAGATTCCGGTCTTGTGAGTACTCTTGATAATCTGTTGCTCTTTAGGTGCATACAAGTGATTAGACGTTTGGGTACACGCAAACCGAATATGCGCTTTTTCTGCAATATCTCTTCGGTTTCATTAAATGACAAAGACTTTTTCCCGCAATTTGTAGATTTCATGCTCGATAATCAAGAGCTTGCCGACAGATTGGTTTTTGAGTTTACGCAGCAAGACGTTCTTAGGCAACCAAATGAGATTTGGGGAAAGTTAGCGTCTCTTGGGAAAAAAGGATTCTGTTTTTCTATGGATAATGTTCATGTCTTAAAACATGATATTTCCGAATTAGCGGCAAGATATTTTCGTTATGTTAAAATTAGCTCTGATTTACTGCTTGGTGGAGATTTGGATATTGACAGGAATGATATTAAAGAAGCATATGCTCGCTTTGATATCGAATTGATAGCTGAAAAAATTGAAGCGGATAATAAGCTCGTTGAGATATTAGATTGCAGTATAGAGCGCGGGCAGGGATATCTTTTTGGTGAACCAGTATTGAGCATTTATAACAAGCAATCTTTAAATAAACCATTCTAAATATATTAAAGATTGCCAATTACTATATTATAAAAACTATGCGAACAGACTATCAATATCGTTCTGTGAAGTTTCTTCATTTTGATTGCTAGCGGGAATTTCCGCTTCTGCATTAGCTGCTTTCTTTCGACAACTTCGGGCGTTTCCGCTTCTTCCATATTATTTTCTGCTAAAAGATCGTCATTTTTGATTTCATCATCACTAGTTTCTAGGGCCATTTTCTTTATTGCAGGCCCTTCAGCCGGCGTTTCTTCAGAAATAGGTTCACTTGTTTCTGTTACATCGTCATTAAGTAATGAGTCTATCTCACCTTGATCAATGCCTTCTCCAGCTAATGCTGGGCCATTTAGTAGATCTTCGTCATTAGATTCACCATTTAATTCTCCGGTTTCCGGATCAATTATAGGTTTTGCTCCATTTGACGTAGAACTATCACTGGTAATGCCCAAAATAGAGATAAGTTTGCTAACACGGTCTTCAACATGATTTAAAGTTTTAACAACTTTGCTAATCCGCTGACCTGTGATGTCTTGAAATGAACAAGCTTCAAAGATTTTCATAACTTCGTCATTGATATGATTTTTATATTCATCAAAATCTTCAGTATCAAAACTCATTAAATCTTCGGCGGCTTGCATAATTGTGTCAGTTGCAGATTCAGTTGCTTCTACGATCGCATCAAGTTCCTGTCCAGCGCGAGGAATGCCCGCGCTATCATCATGATCGGGAGAGAGAGATGATATTTCAGCGCGAGCGTCTTCGATATAATCGGCTAAATCCTTGCATTCTTTATAAAGTGTCAGATCTATTGATTTAAAGTAACTTTCAAGCGACCGCATTAAAATTTCAGTTACAGCCGCCACATCAGGTAATGCTATTGGCAGATGGTCGCCCGCTTGTAATCTATCTACAAGTGGCTCAATATGGTCTGGCAATAATCCTGATGACATTAAAATTCTCCAAGTACGCTAGTGAGCTTGGATTTAAGTGTCGCTGCATTAAAAGGTTTAACAATATAATTATTAACACCAGCTTTTTTGGCAGCAATTACGTTATCTGTTTTAGATACCGCAGTTACCATAATGAAAGGAAGGGCCTTAAGCATATCATCAGAACGGACCTCTTTAAGGAGTTCGTACCCTGTCATAGGCTCCATGTTCCAGTCTGATATGACTAAATCGTAATTTTTAGAACGCAATTTATATAGGGCTTCTGCGCCATCTGTTGCTTCATCAACATTGTGAAAGCCTAGTTGCTTAAGCAAATTACGAATAATTCTAAGCATTTTTTTATAATCATCTACTATTAAGATGGATAATGACATATCTACGGCCATTTTTTTCCCTGTCCTTATTTCTGTTTAACATTACTTAGCTGAGGTTATTTTCTCAGCGAATGTACATAATGTAGCCAGAGAGCCTAAAAAAAGAGTTAATAGAATGGAAAATGATGTAAATTTTATAAAAAGTAGATAAAATTTGTTCAAAAATACCCATAAAAATTACTGTAATAAATCACTTACATGGATTAATGTGTAATTATATTTTTTCAATAATTGAAATGGCTAAAGTCCTACTACATGAAAATTATCAGACATCTTGATACTATTCCTGATGACGTCAGAGGATCTGTTGTTGTTCTTGGAAATTTTGATGGTTTCCATAAGGGCCACCAAAAAGTTATCGGCACGGCCGGAAGAATTGCGCATGAGATGGGTACCACACTTTCTGTGCTTAGTATGGAACCACACCCTCGATTATTTTTTAATCCTACCCAAAAAGAGTTTCGCCTAAATTCCTTCAAAACTAAAGCTCATCTTCTTGAAGAATTCGGTGTCGATCATTTCGTCGTTTTACCATTTGATAAAGAATTTGCATCTATGTCGGCGCAAGACTTTGTTATGGACTTGCTACTTAAAAAACTAGGAGTGCTTCATATCGTTGTGGGGTATGATTATTGCTTCGGTGCTGGTCGAGGGGGAGGGGTAAATGTTCTTGATTGGCTATCAAAACAAGAACAATTTGGTCTAACGGTTGTTAAAAAAGTGATGGATCAAGATCATACATATTCTTCAAGTAGTATTAGAACGATTATCGAATCCGGTGACGTGAGAAAAGCTGCTGAACGTTTAGGCCATTGGTGGCATATTGAAGGAGAAGTCAGGAAAGGTGATCAGCGCGGGCGTACTATTAATTTTCCCACAGCTAACATTTTTCTTGATGGATATATAGAGCCAAAATATGGTGTATATGCCGTAAGAGTAATTATTGAAGATGGTCCGCATCAAGGAACTTTGGATGCTATAGCGAATGTAGGTAGGCGCCCGACTTTTGATAAAGAAGACGTACTTTTAGAATGTCATATTTTTAATTTTTCACATGAAATTTATGAACAGTCTATTAAAGTAGAATTTGTTGATTTTATCAGAGAAGAAAAGAAGTTTGATGGATTAGAGGCCCTGAAAATTCAAATTGAAAAAGATTGCATAACGGCCAAAGAATTGCTTTCCAATTCAGAAAACCAACAATCCTATATTCCGGCACCAAAATTAGCCGATCACTTAAAGTAAAATAAGCTCGACATATAGGTGTTCTAATTGCTACATAGTGTAAAATTTTTATTTATATATATTAAGTGAAGACATGACCAAAGATTATCGCGATACCATATTCCTGCCTAAGACAGATTTCCCAATGAAAGGAAACCTGCCTAACCGTGAACCTCAGTGGCTAGAACGCTGGAACGATATTGGAATTTATGACCAAATTCGTGAACAGGCAAAAGGGCGTGAGAAATATATTCTTCATGACGGTCCTCCCTATGCTAACGGTAATATTCATATGGGTCATGCGATGAATAAAATTCTAAAGGATATCATCGTACGTACGCAACAGATGTCCGGTAAAGATGCGCCTTACGTCCCGGGTTGGGATTGTCATGGATTGCCGATCGAATGGATGATCGAAAAGAAATACAAAAACGCGGGCAAAAATAAAGATGAAGTTGATCCTGTAGAATTTCGAAAGGAATGTCGTGATTTTGCTTCAAAATGGGTAGGAGTTCAAAAGGAACAATTCCAAAGGCTTGGGATATTTGGTGATTGGGATAATCCATACTTAACCATGAAATATGAAAGTGAAGCACAAATTGTTCGCGAACTTTTAAAATTTTTGATGAACGGTGGTTTATATCGCGGTTCAAAGTCGATTATGTGGTCAGTTGTTGAGAAAACGGCTCTCGCAGAGGCTGAAATCGAATATATGGATCATACATCACATATGATTGATGTCGGTTTTAATGTTGTTAAGTCACCTGTTGAAGCGATTATAGGTTCGAAAATTGTCATTTGGACCACTACTCCGTGGACTATGCCTGGAAACCGCGGCATCGCTTATGGGAATGATTTTGATTATGTAGCAATTGAAGTCACAGAAGTGGCTGAAGAATCGCGTGTGAAAATTGGTGAAAAACTCGTTATCGCCAGAGCATTATTTGAAGAATTCTTTAAAAGAACAGGTATTACTGGATTTAAGGAATTCGCCGAATTTAAAGGAAATGAACTTGAAGGCACAATCTGCCACCATCCCTGGAATGGAAAAGGTTATGATTATGATGTACTTGTTGTCGAAGGTTTTCATGTAACTACCGATTCTGGTACTGGCTTCGTTCACATCGCGCCTAGTCATGGCCAAGAAGACTATGAAGTTGGACAGCAGTTTGGTCTAGAAACGCCTTTCACTGTGGATGAAGGTGGCCTTTATTATGAAAATATTCCGATGTTTGCCGGCGAACATGTTTATAAGGTTCATGATCATGTATGTGAAGAACTAATGAATGTGGGCGCATTGTTAGCACGATCAAAACTCGTGCATAGCTATCCGCATAGTTGGCGTTCAAAAGCACCACTCATTTTCCGTAATACACCACAATGGTTTATTTCTATGGAAAACAATGACCTTCGTAAGAATGCTATGAAGGCAGTTGATAGTGTGCGCTGGGTTCCGGGTAATAGTAAAAATCGCATAAGTGCGATGGTTGAAGATCGTCCTGATTGGCTTATTTCTCGTCAACGTGCTTGGGGTGTGCCCATAACTGTTTTCGTTCATAAAGGAACAAATGAGCTTCTTAAAGATCAAGACGTTAATGAACGTATCGCTGCAGCGATAGAAAAATCTGGAGCGGACGCTTGGTATACAGAAGATGTTCAAGCAATTTTAGGTGATAAATATAACGCTAACGATTATGAGCAAGTAACAGACATTCTTGATGTATGGTTTGATAGTGGTTCAACGCATGCCTTTGTTATTGAAAAACGTGAAGACCTTGATCGTGGAGAAGGAAAGCGCAGTGCCGATCTGTATTTAGAGGGAACGGATCAGCATCGCGGTTGGTTCCAATCTTCGCTACTCGAATCTTGTGGTACACGTGGTGACGCACCTTATGATCAGGTATTAACGCATGGATTTACCGTAGATAAAAACGGTAAAAAAATGTCTAAATCACTTGGAAATGGTGTTGACCCTCTTAAAATCATAAAACAATATGGTGCTGATATCTTGCGCCTTTGGGTTACATCGACAGATTATTTTAGCGAACATCGTATTGGTGATGAAATCATTAAAAACCAGGCTGAAGCATATCGCAAATTGCGAAATACAATGCGTTTCATGATTGGTAATCTTGCAGACTTTGACGAAGCAGAAATTCTTCCCTTTGATGAGTTGCCTGAATTAGAAAGATGGGTGCTTCATCGCCTGACTGAAGTTGAAGAAAAAGTGCGTAGCGGATTTGATGATTATAATTATCATCGCGTTTATAACGCGCTTTATAATTTCTGCGCGATTGATCTTTCAGCTTTTTATTTTGATATTCGTAAAGATGCGCTCTATTGCGATGCAAAAATGACAAACTGTCGTCGTGCAGCAAGAACCGTTCTGGATGAAGTGTTTAAAGCCGTGACAAAATGGTTTGCACCAATTTTAGCGTTTACTGCTGAGGAAATTTGGCAATCAAGATTTCCAAGTGAAAAGGACAGTGTGCATTTACAAACTTTTCATGACATAGCATCAAATTGGCGTGATGAAATCTTAGAAGTGAAATGGGAAAAAATAAGAACACTACGTAAAGTGGTCACAGGTGCTCTTGAGGTTGAACGTCGTGAAAAAAGAATTGGTTCTAGTCTGCAGGGTGCCGTTGATGTCTACGTAAAAGATGCTGATTATATTGCTGTAATGGATGGTATTGACCTGGCAGAAATAAGCATTACTTCATCAGCTAAATTGTTGCATGGTGAGGCACCAGATGGTGCCTTTACGATGGATGATACGGACGGTATTGCCGTAATCAGTACATTAGCAGAAGGCGGTAAATGTGAAAGATGTTGGCAAGTATTGCCAGAAGTTGGCACTATTGAAGGTCATGAAGATATCTGTAATCGCTGCGCAGACGCTGTTAAGGCCTTATAATTTATGATCCGTATTGGTGCCATATCAGCGCTTATCGCATTCTTACTCGATCGCGTAAGTAAATGGTGGTTCATAGATGTTTATGAATTACCTTTAAAAGGTACCGTCGAAATTTTGCCTATTTTTGATGTTGTAATGGTTTGGAATCGCGGTGTTAGTTTCGGTTTCCTATCAGCAAATGATGACTTAGGTCGTTGGACTTTAGTAGCCATGAACTTAGTGATCGTTGCGGTTCTTTTATATTGGTTAAAGTCGGCAAAAAATATAATGCTTTCGAGCGCAATAGGACTTGTTATTGGTGGCGCTTTTGGTAACATCTATGACCGGATAAAGTTTGGTGCTGTTGCTGATTTTTTCCAATTTCATTGGCAAGAGTGGTATTTTGCTGTTTTTAATGTAGCAGACAGTTTCATCTTTATTGGGGCTATGCTATTAATATTTAATTCTACATTTGGCAATGATGCTGATGATGATAAAGAAAAAGAGTAAGGTCGCTATTAATGAGAAATAATATACTGATTTTTGCAATAACAGTTATGACACTTGGACTTTTATCTGGTTGTAGTGGCAAAAGCTCACCGGATGAATTTCTAATTCTTAAAAACGCCCCTCTTTCAATGCCACCAGATTACCATCTAACGCCAGGTGGTCCGACTTCAGATATTGATGAAGTTGTCGATCCAAAGATAATCGCGCAAAGAGCACTTTTTGGTGTAGAACAGTGACACTCATCTAAAGTTACAAGGTGGGTGTACTTTTTAAAAAAGTTGAATTGGAGCTTACCACGTTGACCATTCGTCTGCTTTTAGAAAATACCATTAACCAAATTGCTGCTGGCGAGGTCATCGAGCGTCCTGCAAGTGCGGTAAAAGAGTTGGTGGAAAATTCAATTGACGCCGGTGCTAAGAATATAGATGTGGTCATGGTTGAAGGGGGGCGTAAGCTTATTCGTATAACTGATGATGGCCATGGAATGTCGCCCGATGAACTTGCTCTCGCTGTTGAGAGGCATGCGACTTCTAAGTTAAAAGAAGATGATCTTTCAGATATTAAAACTATGGGGTTTCGTGGTGAAGCCTTGCCTTCTATTGCATCAGTCAGTCGTTTTACGTTTAAAAGTCGTGCTGCTGGAAGTGATCAGGCTTGGAAAATAGAAATAGAAGGGGGTAAAAAAGGTGATGTTGAGCCAACAGCACTTGATTGCGGCTCTCAAGTCGAAGTGCGTGATTTATTTTATTCAACGCCGGCTCGATTAAAATTTCTAAAAACAGACCGAACAGAATTTTCACAAACACTTGATGTTATCAAACGCTTAAGTATGGCAAATCCTGATATTGCCTTTTCTTTATATGATAATGAAAGAAGAGCATTTCAGGTATCTGCAGCACAAGGAGAGTTACTTGACAGTCGTATACGCCGTCTTGGTGCGATCTTAGGCGCAGAATTTACTGAAAATGCTTTACCGATTAATGCAGAACGTGAATTAATGAAGTTAACAGGTTATGCCGGGCTGCCTACTTATAACCGTGGCAATGCGCAGCATCAGTATTTATTTGTCAATGGTCGTCCCGTTAAAGATAAACTTTTAAATGGTGCTGTCCGAGGTGCCTATATGGATTTTCTTGCTCGTAATCGGCATCCCGTTTTGGCCCTTTTCCTAGAGGTGCCAACCCATATGGTGGATGTGAATGTACATCCGGCCAAAGCAGAAGTTCGCTTTCGTGAAAGAGGTGTTGTACGTGGTTTAATTGTAGGTGCGCTTCGTCATGCATTATCAGAAGCAGGCCACCGAGCGTCGACCAGCGTATCAAATGCAGCACTTGGTTTTTTTACGCCTGAGGCAGGACGTTCTACCATGCCCTTTCATAGCGGAAGTGGACAGCAAAACTTTCAAATGCCACCAAGGCTGTCGGGTGAATTATCAGAAACGAGTAAATCATATTATGCCCCTTTAAGTGATAACCATTCTTCATTTACGCCGCCAATGGGTCGCAATGAAGAGCTAGAGCGTGAAACTTCTACTTCATTTGAAGCACAACAGGATCTAACTCAGTTTCCTTTAGGGGCCGCTCGAGGTCAGCTCCATGAAACATATATCGTTTCGCAAACGGAGAATGGTATTATTATAGTTGATCAACACGCCGCACATGAACGACTTGTTTATGAACGTATGAAAAAACATATGACAGAAGGTCAGGTACCTAGGCAGGCACTATTATTGCCTGAAGTCGTAGAAATAGAAGAAGATGCTGTCGCACGATTGATGACGAGACAAGAAGAATTATCAAAGCTCGGCTTAATCTTTGACGCGTTTGGTGACGGTGCAATAGTTGTAAGAGAAGTACCTGCGCTTTTAGGGGATACGGATATTCATGGCTTAATTCGAGATCTGGCTGATGAATTAGCGGAATTAAATCAGGCACTTGCTTTAAAAGAAAAATTAGAAGAAGTGTGTAGTACAATGGCTTGTCACGGTAGTGTTCGTGCGGGAAGGCGCTTAGCAACTGCGGAAATGAACGCACTTTTACGTGAAATGGAAGCAACGCCCCATTCCGGGCAATGCAATCATGGTCGCCCGACGTATGTAGAACTAAAACTGGGTGATGTTGAGCGATTATTTGGTAGGCGTTAGATTGAGAATTCTAATATAG
Source organism: Kordiimonadaceae bacterium UBA4441 (assembly GCA_002390425.1). GTDB lineage: Bacteria > Pseudomonadota > Alphaproteobacteria > Sphingomonadales > Emcibacteraceae > Pseudemcibacter. The sequence continues at coordinate 10,985 of DGPL01000035.1, forward strand.
AGAAAGTAGCCTCACCCATCTTTCTCATTTTTATTTCTCTGAATTGATCGGGAATTTTTATGTCTTCATCAGATGCATATTCAATAACGGCTAATCCATCAGTACTAATTAAATTTTGATAAATAATGTTTTCCAAAGTCGGTAAGATAAGATTTTTTCGGTAAGGAGGGTCAATAAAAATTATACCATATTCGTGATCACGTTTTTGAATTTTTGTTCCGTCACTAGAAATAAAGGTGACATTATCAGGCTTACCTATCAAAGCACAATTATCTTTAATCAATTTCATTGATTTAAAGTTGTTATCGACAAATATAACATGTTCGGCGTGGCGAGAGAGCGCTTCAATCCCTAGAGCGCCACTTCCTGCATATAAATCAAGAATTTTTGTTCCGTGAACGCCGCGCCCAGACCCGTGCTCTAACATATTAAAAAGTGTTTCCCGCATTCGGTCTGTTGTTGGTCTTATGTTATTATCAACTGGGGGGATTAATTTTTTGCCCCTGTATTTACCGCCAATAATTCTCATTTCTCAATTTTTTTACGCTGTTGTTTTTTACGCTTTGGCTTGGCATTTTTCTTTGATTTGCTTTTTGCCCAACCCTTACCTTTTGTTTTTGGTTTTTCTTGCACTTGTATTTCGGGAATTTTTACATTTTGATCTTTAAAAAATTCTTTGCAATTAATAAGAAGTTCGCTTTTCGCAACTTCTTCGATGCTGCCGCGCTGCAAATTTTTTAGCTCAAATGGACCATATGATGTTCTTAGTAATCGTGTGACCGTCATACCGACATATTCAAGCAGTTTTCTAACTTCTCGGTTTTTACCTTCACGTATCTTAATGGTTAGCCATTGATTGACGCCTTCTTTACGTTCATCAAGTTCAATTTCGACTTTGCGGTAATTAACGCCTTCAATCGTCACGCCCTTGCTAATTTCTTCCAAGCGCTTATGGTGAAAACGTCCGTTTACCCTAACTCGGTAAGTGCGTACCCAGCCTGTTGATGGCAGTTCTAGCCATCTTGCGAGACCGCCATCATTAGTAAGAAGCAGAAGCCCTTCCGTGTTGAGATCCAGCCTCCCGACTGATATTACCCTAGGCATATTGGCTGGTAAAGCTTCGAATATTGTTGGTCGCCCTTCCGGATCAAAATAAGTGGTTAAGCGTCCAGTGGGTTTATGATAAATCCATAATTTTGCTGGTTCCGGCTCATCGACCTTTTGACCATCGACGGTTATTCCTTCAACCGATGTAATAAGTGTTGCGGGACTTTCAATAACTTGATCACCAATTTTGATCATGCGTGCTTCGATCATGCGTTCGACTGCACGCCTTGAGCCAACACCTGCTCGGGCTAGAACTTTAGCAATTCGCTCACCTTGCGGGCGGTTATCATTTTCATCATCTTCCATAATTCTGACACCATAGGGGAACTCTAGAAAAAAGCAATCTTTGCTTGACCTTTTTCCAATGCTATCTCAAGTTAATAATATGTCTTTATTTGATAATATGCATATGAGCCGCGCTCTTGAAGCCGCAAAGGAAGCTGCAGCAAGAGGAGAGGTGCCTGTTGGTGCGGTAATCGTACATGGACCAACCGATGAGGTATTATCAGTAGCATCAAACCGTGTATTGGAATTTAAAGATCCCACTGCGCATGCAGAACTATTAGCCATTAGAGAGGTGTGCAAGAAAATTAAAAGTGAACGGCTTGTTGATTGTGATCTTTACGTCACGTTAGAACCTTGTCCAATGTGTGCACAAGCGATATCATTTGCACGGATAAGGCGTCTTTATTATGCTGCCCCTGATGAAAAAGGCGGCGGTGTCGATCATGGTGCGATTGTATTTAATGCAAAAAGCTGTCATCATAAGCCAGAAATATATGGTGATATCATGGCTGCACCCGCAGTAAAAATATTAAAAGACTTTTTTAAGGAACGAAGATAGATGGAAGAAAATCCGATTTTGGATGTGGAAGTAAATCCAGCTTTGACCATGGATGAAATTCTGGCGCGCTTCAATGAAATATATGTTTCCGTCAAGGGATGGGCAGAAGTGAACTTATTCACTTATGAGAGCGTAATGCAATTAGGCGTTATAATTTCGCTCTATTTGATTTGCTCTTTTATATGCAGCCGCTTGAAACCATTCATGCATAAGGTACTGGAAAAAAGACCTTTTTACCAGAAAACAGAGCATTTCTGGATGGCATTATATTTACCAGTTCTGTGGTGGCTTTCAACTTTTGCTGCTTGGCAAATAACAGAAAGCTTAGGGTACCCTATAATATTGCTAAGGATGGCCAGCAGTTTAATTGCAGTATGGCTTGTGATCAGAGTCGTCAGTTTGATGATCGAGAGTGAATTTATATCTAAAATTATGCGCACTACGGTGTGGTTTCTTGCCATATTAAATATTTTTGGCCTTCTGACTCCTTTTATCGCTTTTTTAGACGAAACAAGTTTTACTATTGGCGGTAACACCCTAACACTTCTTGGCACTATTACGGGTATCATTAGTTCAATTGTCTTAATTTGGGCCGCCCTTTTCTTTTCAACATTTATAGAAAATAAGTTAAGAGACGCACCAAATGTAACGCCTTCGGCAAGGGTTTTACTCAGTAAAATATCACGTATCTTGCTTGTTGTTATGGCTTTTCTTTTCGCCATTTCTAGTATGGGCATTGACTTAACGGCCTTAGCGGTCTTTGGTGGCGCGATCGGTGTTGGACTTGGTTTCGGTCTTCAAAAGGTAGTCTCCAACTTTATCAGTGGTGTCATCCTGCTGTTAGACAAATCGATAAAACCTGGTGATGTGATTGAAATATCCGACACATATGGAAAAATTAATAAGCTTGCGGCACGTTATACCTCGGTTATCTCACGCGATGGTCGCGAACATTTAGTTCCTAACGAAGATATTATCACGCAACCCGTGATAAACTGGACTTTTTCAAATAATAGTGTAAGGCGACATTTACCTGTTAATGTGTCTTATAACTCGGATTTGGAAAAAGCGATGGATTTGATGCTGCGGGCAGCGAATGAAACATCGCGTGTTATTAAAAATCCTGAACCAAGGGTTTTAATTAAAAGTTTCGGTGATAATGGCGTTGATTTAGAATTGCGTATGTGGATAAGGGATAGTGAGAATGGCGTTTCTAATATTGCTAGTGATGTATATCTTTTGATTTGGAATAAATTTAACGAGGAAGGGATAGAGTTTCCGTACCCTCAACGTGATATTCATATTGTATCGATGCCTGAGAAAAATAACATTTTAAGTGAATAGCTTATTTTTTTTCTTTTAAAACTGTTTTTAAGAAGGTCATAAAAGTGGAGAAATTATGCTCAACTTCTTCCATGTGCTCTTCTAAATGGTCTATTTCTGCATGACGTTTTTCAAGGTTACGTTTTTCTAATTCATCTTCTAACTCTGTAATCGTTTCCCTAGTTTCTTTAATTAATTTATTAAGCTTTTTATTAGATATAGATTCGAAATCATCTTTTGACATTTTATTCACCGATTAAAGTTGATTAGTTATGAATATAAGTAGCCCGGGTAAAATGAAAAACACTCCCACAATATAAAGCAGAGCTATCATTTTATTTTCACTAGCGGTGCGCGCCAACCATACTGCTCCGCGAATAGGTATTATTCTTAGGTTTTTTATTCCATAAATCAGCAATAC
>DGPL01000039.1 GCA_002390425.1 Kordiimonadaceae bacterium UBA4441
CTTTCCCTGATGACGTACAATTTTTAAACAAACAAAAAAATTCATATAAATGTTTTATTTCATATGTTTAATTAACTTAGTTAATGTAATTTATTGGTTAGGTGTCTTGGTCTAATGAATAACCTGCAGAACGTACTGTTCGAATGATATTTGGCTTGCCGCCTTCATTTAACGCTTTTCTTAGTCTTCGAATATGAACATCAATCGTTCTAGCTTCAACATATATGTCATTGCCCCAAACCATGTCTAATAGTTGTTCGCGAGAGAAAACACGGCGTGGGTTTTCCATGAAAAATTTTAAAATATTAAATTCTGTAGGACCCAGGTGAACAGATTCACCGTCTCTTTTTATTTTACGGTATGATAAGTCCATTACAATACCACCATATTCAAGAGTTTCTTCACTTAATGCCGGTCTAATGCGGCGAAGTATAGCTTTTATTCTAGCAACAAGCTCTTTAGGAGAAAAAGGTTTCGTAATATAATCATCGGCACCTGTATCTAGTCCACGAATTCTTTCGTTTTCTTCACTTCTCGCCGTTAACATTATGATTGGGATATTTTTAGTAGATTTGCCACGTCTTAAGCGTCTACACACTTCAATGCCAGAAAGGTTAGGGAGCATCCAATCTAATAAAATTAGGTCTGGAAGTTCAGTTTGAGCCGAAAGCAACCCTTCTTCGCCGTCCATTTCTATTTTTACAGAAAAACTTTCCTGTTCCAAATTATACTTAATAAGTTCGGTCAGGCTAGGGTCATCTTCAATTACTAATATTTTAATAGACATCTTATTTAGCTCTGTACAATTCGTGATAATTACTTTTGTTACTAGCACAAATATTGCATCTATATATTACACAATTGTGACATAAATTATATTAATTATCTAGGAGTGGAAGCAATATCGATGCTGTTGTGCTCTTACCGACTTCGCTTTGAAATGATAGCTGTCCGTTATGTCTTTGGACAATATGCTTTACAATTGCAAGTCCAAGACCAGTTCCACCGAGACTTCTAGATCGTGCCGTATCAACCCTATAAAAACGCTCTGTAAGACGCTCTATGTGCTCTGGAGCTATACCACTTCCTATATTTGTGATGTCTATTTGTACAAACTCACCCTCTGAATACTCAGAATTAGTTCTTTGTAACCTTATGTCAATATTTGTATTTTCATCACCATATTTAATGGCATTATCGATTAAGTTTTGGAAAACTTGTGTTAGCTGGTCGCGGTCACCAATTATATCATCATATTCTTCATCATTATTTATAATGATTTCCATATTCTTTTTTGCACAGCGTAAATTTAAAGTTTCTTTTACATTGCCAATGATATTATCCAATGAAATTCTTTCTTCTGGAGGGATGTGCGCTTCTCTTTCAATGTGGCTTAGTGATAATAAATCTTCAATAAGGCGGGTCATTCTGCTTGCCTCGTCCTGCATGATTTGTAAAAACCGATCAGCGGCCGTCTGATTATTTTTAGCAGGACCCTGGAGGGTTTCTATGAATCCAAGAATTGAAGCAAGGGGAGTTCTTAATTCATGGCTTACATTTGCAACAAAATCGACGCGCATACGCTCAGCTTCGCGAATGCTCGTTATGTCATATAAAGTAAGAAGTATTGTTTTACTATTCTCTTCATCTTCATCAGTATCATAGTTTTCTTCTAGCGCGTGTATGCGAAGTAAAAGGCTTCTAGACCGAGGCGCAGGTGTAATAAATTCTATTGTATCTGAATTACCCGTTGCGATCACTTGATCAATTGCTGATAAAACTTCTGCATCGGATAAGTAATTAGAAATATTATTGTTTAATAGATCATCTCCAAAAACGTTTTCAGCAGATTTGTTGGCAATTTTTACTTTTTTCTTTTCATCAATTAGTAAAAATGGGTCAGCCAAATTTTCAATAATATTAACAAATAAAGTTGGTGGCGCTTCATATTGAATTAAATCAGATGTTCTTCTTCTATTAAATGTGCGTGACACCATGAAAATTGTAAATAATATTGATGCTAAGAATAGTAAGGTTGGAGTTATATCTAAAGAACCATTAATGAAATAATAGCCTAAAACAGAAAATAAAGGGATAAAGTAAAGGAAATTTTTATTCTTTTTATTCATAATATATCTTGTGCATTGAAAATTTTGAGAATGCTATCCGATGAGATAACGTATGTCGAGAGGGCAAAATAGAATTCTTGTGTGTTTCATAATGGGACTGTTGTTAAATTTTTTTACAATGTTGTGTTTTTTAATTATTGTAATTATGAATAAGATGCTGTAAATAAACAAAATAATTTAATTGGCACGGTTTTTGTATATATATGGGCAATAAATATAAATAAAGAAATTAAGAATTAAAGACTAAATCTTACGGATAAAATTATGACCGATGTAAATGAAAAATCTGAATTAAAAGATAATGAAAGTTAACAACTCTTAGCAAGCGACTACATCGTCGTAGCTTGTTAAAGGCTGGTGCTATTGTTGCTCTGACATTACATAGTGGTGCTGCTGCAACGGCCCTTGGTAACCATGCGAGTTCAGCTGGCCTATGTGTTTTAGATCTAAGAGAAATTGCAACGAATCCTAATCACCCACGCAATGAATACATGCAAGTTCCTATAAATGGTGGACGCATCGCACGTAGAAGAGATCGTCGTCGTCATAATGGAAGAATTAATGCACGCGATTGTGAAGATGGTACGCGTTTAGAGCCGTTTGATCCTCGTAACCGTGTACACTGGGATTTCATTAAAGATTCTCGTAATGCACGTTTTGGCATGTCATGTATTAACTCGATTGAATTCGGACAGTATCGTCCTGGACCACGTCGCAGACGCAATAATCGTGTTACATAAAAATACTACTTAAGTAAAAAATATTTGTTGAGTATTATTTACTTAAATTTTGGGCAGTCCATGCACAATTTATTGTGCATGGACTTTTATTTTGGTATCATTTTTCATTAGCTTATAAGAAGGGTATTGAAATTGAGCGATCAGATTAAAAATATTACATTCAATGTACCTGATGGTAATAATTTTTTATGGTCAGAGTGGGAAGATGCAAGTGTTGTTTATGATAAACGCAGTGGACATACTCAAGTACTTAATGAATTTGCGAGAGAGATTTTAGCCTTATTTGAAGATGGCCCAAAGAAATTTGATGATATTTGCTTTGAATTAGAAGAGATTATGGGTAATGATCTTGATGATGAAAGTCTGGCCTTAATCTTTCAAACTATAAATGGGTTTGATTCAATGGGCTTAATTGAACCTGTATAATAAAGATAATAAATGAATGCCAGCGCTTAGCCCCTATTATAATCCTAATAAAATAATCGAGTTGGATGATGAAAATATTCATCACCACCTTTCTAAAGATGGTATAAATCTGGAAATTGGACCATTCTGAGTAAATGTTCAGCTTGCATTTAAAAATATACGTGAAGAATTTATAAAAATTTACAAAGAGTATCCATTTTATGATCACGATATTGTTTGGGATAATTATATTAATATTAGTGGAAGAAGTTTTTACCGCCAATACATTCGCCACAAGCATGGATCGATGCCGGAATGAGTGACGAATTTGTACCATTACCAGCAAAAATCGGTATGGTATCTCTCGAAATGGGGTTGAACTGGCACGTTGCAAGTGATTGTAAACAATATTTAATGTTTCACGCAGGAGTGGTTGCAAAAGAGGGGGTTGGCTTGATAATGCCGGCAGCATCAGGTAGTGGAAAAAGCACTTTAGCTGCGGGGCTTTCTTATCGTGGATGGCAACTTCACTCTGATGAATTTGGTCTTTATGATATGAATTCGCAAGAATTGGTGCCTTATCCTCGTGCAGTATCACTAAAGAATGAATCGATTGCCGTCATGCGTGATTGGGTTTCAAGCGTAGACGATAAATATAATGAATATTTTACCGAAGAATTTCACGGAACCCCTAAGGGAACCATTTGTTATATGCGTCCTCATAAAGATTCAATCGATAAAATGCATGTTAAAACTAGACCTAATCTAATTATTCTGCCCATTTTTGATGCAACGGCTACGCCAGAGATTCGCCCGATAACGAAAGCGATGGCTTTTTTCCGTCTTGTATTATCTTCTGCAAATTATGGAGATATCGGTAAAGATGCTTTCCTGGCCATTTCAAGAATTATTGAAGAAAGCGAAGTGTGCGAAATAATATATCCAAATCTTGAGGAAGCGGTGAAACTTGTTGAAGAATTTGTGGAAAAAACGTCTGAAAGTCGGGGACAACTATAATGCCTCACACGGATTCTAATATTCTTATTAATGTTCTAAGAAATCCTAATTTGATGACGGGATTATCGACTTATGAATGGAATGAGTGTCTTAGAGAAGCGAAAATTGCTGGACTCGCAGGACGCCTTGCGGCTGATGCAATTTATTTAGATATAATAGAACAATTGCCACTAAAGGTTCAAAATACTTTTCAGTCAAATACTTATAAAAGCCAATCCTCTACTCGTAAGATTAAATGGGAAATTAATCGTGTGCGCCGCGCAATGCAGGGTAATGATGAAAAACTAATCTTATTAAAAGGCGGTGCATATATTGCAGAAGAATTAAAATGTACACAGGGCAGGGTGAGTGTTGATTTAGATGTGCTCGTTGCAAAAAACCGGATTGATTTTGCAGAAGAGAAATTCTTAGCAGCAGGGTGGGAACATCAAGTCGAAAATGATTATGATCAAAAATATTACCGTGAATATGCGCATGAGTTGCCGCCAATGGTCCACCCAGAACGATATATAAGCATAGATGTTTATTATACAATTCTACCAATGACAAGTAGAGTAAAGCCGGATATTCAAAAAATGATCAAGGATTCAGTGATAAGCTTGGATGGTTTTTATGTCTTTTCCAAAGTGGATATGCTTTTGCATAACGTTGTTCATTTATTTCAAGACGAAGAAATAAGATCTAGTTTAAGAAATTTACTAGAACAACATGATATGTTTACGGAATTTGGTCAGAATGAAACGTTTTGGCAAAGCTTAGTTCCAAGAGCAGTTGAATTAGGATTAACAAGATCATTATATTATTCATTGCATTTCACAAAACTGATTTTTCAAACCGATATTCCAGAAAATGTTATGACAGAAATTGCCCCTTATGGTCCCGGTGCTTTGACAATGGGATTGATGAATTGGATGGTTCCCGCCGTTATATCCACCACCCTTGGTGCAGGAGGTCTAAACAGGTGGATATGTCAAAATGGACTTTATATGCGTTCGCACTGACTTAAAATGCCGCCACTGTTATTAGTTAAGCATTTGACCATCAAGTTTTTTATAAATTTCACGAAAAAAGAAGAAACTTACTCACCGTAATTATTAACGGCATGGATGAATTGATCAAAATGATCAATTATAATATCTGGCCCCAATTGTGAAACGGGCGTTTCGGTATACCCAAATGTCACGCCAATCGTCAGCATTTTTGCCGAATTCCCTGCCTTAATGTCATTAACGCTATCACCTACCATTATCGCGTTAGCTGGATCAGCGCTCATCAATTTGCATGTTTCATATAGATGGCGTGGATCTGGTTTTTTAAATTCAAAACTGTCTCCGCATGTAATTGCATTGAAATAGTGCTTAATTTTTAAGTCTTCAAGTAAGGTATGTGTTAATTCAATATTCTTATTAGTACAGATGGCAATATTAATATTTTGGCTTTTTAAAATATCAAGTAGTTCAAGTGTCCCAGGAAAAATTTCAGTTTTATCGGAAATATGACTTAAGTAATATTCAAGGTATTGATCAAGCAATATATCTAGTTGGTCCTCAGATGGCGCACTTCCAGTATGACTAAAGCCTTTTAAAATAAGGGCTTTTGCACCTTGTCCCACCATGTTTCTAATTAGATTGTTTTCAATTTCATCGCGTCCGTTTTGTTTTAAAATATAATTTAATGTTGCTGATAGATCGAGTGCTGTATCGGCAACAGTACCATCAAGATCAAATAAAATTGCACTGGGTTTATTTTTAAGCATTTTTTCTTTATTTATTCCGTGATTTTTTAATTATGTTCAGTATTAATTAATGTTATGGCACTAAGCTAAAAAAATTAATAGTCAGAGAATATTATAATAATAGGAAAAGTTCTAAAAAATGACACATACTGAACTTGCAATTGTAGTCCTTGCTGCTGGTAAAGGCACAAGAATGAAGTCAAAACTGCATAAAGTGCTGCATCCATTGGGCGGGCGTCCTATGTTGCATCATCTTATGGATACTGCTGATTTATTAAATCCCAGCCGCAATGTAATCGTTGTGGGTGCAGGTAAAGAACAAGTTGAAAACTCGGTCGGTGATAAAGCGGAAGTTGTTGTTCAAGAACCACAATTAGGCACAGGTCACGCGGTTCAAGTCACTAAGGATGCTTTAGCGGGCTTTAAAGGGCGTGTTTTAATTTTATATGGCGATGTGCCGATGGTCAGTCAGAATACTATGGAGGACATGGTTTCAAATGATGCTGATGTTGTTGTGCTTGGGTTTAAACCTAATGATGCAAAGGCATACGGACGCTTGAAAGTCAGCAGCGACGGTAATCTTGACGCTATCATCGAATTTAAAGATGCGAATGAAGATGAGCGCGCTATTGATTTATGTAACAGCGGCATAATGGCCCTTAACGGTGAAAGTATGTTTGATTTATTAGATGCGCTTTCTAATGATAATGCTGCGGGTGAATATTATTTAACGGATGTAGTGGAAATCGCCAATTCAAAAGGATTGAAATGTGCCGTTACGATGACAAGTGAACAGGAAGTCACGGGTATTAACAGCCGTTCAGAGCTTGCCAGTGCTGAAAAAATGTATCAACAAACGAGACGGCAGTATTTTATGGATGAAGGGGTGACCTTAATTGATCCGGAAACTATATATTTTTCATATGACACAATAATTGGTCGTGATGTGGTTGTTGGGCCGAACGTATTATTTGGGCCAGGTGTTGAAATTGCTGATGATGTAACTATCAATGCCTTTTGTCACCTTGAAGGGGCGAGCGTTGGAGAAGGGGCATCAATTGGTCCATTCTCAAGATTACGTCCCGCTGCCAAATTAGGAGCAGGTGTAAAAGTTGGTAATTTCGTAGAAATCAAAAAAGCCGATATAGAAGAGGGCGCAAAAGTCAGTCATTTGAGTTACATCGGTGACGCGCGTGTTGGTAAAAATACAAATATTGGTGCGGGCACGATTACATGTAATTATGATGGTTACTTTAAATACCATACAGATATTGGCGAGGGCGCCTTTATTGGTTCAAACAGCGCATTGGTTGCCCCTGTAAATATTGGTGATGGCGCCATTGTTGGTGCCGGAAGCGTCATTACAACGGTGGTTGAAAGTGACGAACTAGCTATAGAACGTAGCAAGCAACGCTCTGTCGCAGGTTGGGCTAATAAGTTTAGAAAAAAACAACAAGAAAAAAAGAATAAATAGAGGGCAGTATGTGCGGAATTATTGGGATTATTAGTCAGGAAGATGTTGCAGGACGTATCGTTGATGGTCTTAGACGTCTAGAATACCGTGGCTATGATAGCGCAGGGGTAGCAACTATATTTGACGGCAATACAATTGATCGTCGCCGTGCAAAAGGTAAATTAAAAAACCTAGAAGCGAATTTAAAAGATTATCCCTTACCCGGAAAAGTAGGCATCGGACATACCAGATGGGCAACACATGGTGAGCCCACGGTTGAAAATGCCCATCCTCATGCCTCAGAAAAAGTGGCCGTGGTTCATAACGGCATTATTGAAAATTTTCGTGAGCTTCGCGAAAGACTATCCGCAAAGGGCCATATTTTTAACACGGAAACAGATACTGAAACCATCGTTCACCTAATAACTGACTTTCTAGATCAAGGAATGTCATCCCGTGATGCAGCGGAAGCGGCATTAGGTGAACTTGAAGGGGCGTTTGCCCTTGCGATTATATTTGATGGTGAAAATAATTTAATGATAGGCGCAAGACGCGGTAGCCCATTGGTATTGGGATATGGCGCAGAAGAGAATGCTGGCAAAGAAATGTATCTCGGTTCTGATGCAATTGCACTTTCTCATCTTACTAATAAAATTAGCTACCTCGAAGAAGGGGATAGAGTAGAAATTACTGAAAATTCTGCACAAGTTGATGATGAAAATGGGAAAAAAGTTGATCGCGAAATTCACACCGTTGACGCAGCCAGTGGATCGATTGATAAAGGCAACTATAACCATTTCATGATGAAAGAAATATATGAGCAGCCAACCGTCGTGGGACAAACGCTTGGCACGCTTATTGATCCGCTTAAAGGTCATATTGACCTTCCGGAAGTGCCATTTGATTTGGCATCGATCAAGCAAGTTACCATTATTGCTTGCGGTACCTCTTATTATGCGGCGATGGTCGCAAAATATTGGATGGAACGCCTTGGACGCATTAACGTGGATGTGGATATCGCATCCGAGTTTCGTTACCGTGAACCGGTGATGGTTGATGGCGGCCTTTCAATTTTCATTTCTCAAAGCGGTGAAACCGCGGATACGCTTGCGGCACTCAAATATGCGAAATCACAAGGTCAACATATCTTATCAATTCTAAATGTCGCGAAAAGCTCAATGGAACGTGAAAGCGATATTGTTCTACATACGCATGCAGGACCGGAAGTGGGTGTTGCCTCAACCAAAGCATTCACCTGTCAATTGGCCGTGCTCGCTTGTTTTGCAATTGCCCATGCAAAAGCCGTTGGAAAAATTGATGCCGCAGAAGAAAATCGTCTTTGTGTGGCATTATCTGAAGTACCAGCAAGAATGGCAGAAGTGCTTAATCATGATGAAGCAATACAGGATATGGCATATGAAGTCGCCAAAGCCCGTGATGTGATTTATCTCGGCCGTGGTCTTGAATACCCAATTGCGATGGAAGGGGCCCTTAAGCTTAAGGAAATTTCCTATATCCACGCCGAAGGATACGCCGCCGGTGAAATGAAGCATGGACCGATTGCCTTAATTGATAAAGCCGTGCCTATTATAGTGATTGCACCAAGTGGTCGTTTATATGAAAAGACCGTTTCAAACATGCAAGAAGTGATCGCGCGTAAAGGGCAAGTTTATTTCTTTACTGATATCGAAGGCGCGAAAACGGGCGGCGAAGCGGCCATAGCAACAATCGCACTTCCAATGCTTGATGAATTTGTGACACCAATTTTGCACGCAATTCCGGTTCAACTTTTGAGCTATCATGTGGCGGTCGCAAAAGGCACAGACGTCGATCAACCAAGAAACCTCGCAAAATCGGTAACGGTGGAATAATTTTCTTTATCTAAATTAAATATTCTATATTAGTTTTATTAAATTTGCCGCCATTTTAAACGTCCACTTTCGACCCAAAGCGGCATTGAAATTGAGTAATGCTTATGCGATACTATATTTCATTCAACTGAATTGTTTACTATCAATTAACAGTGGAGAGGTATCGGGGGTAACTGTGAAGATCAAATCGAAGACTGCCTTTAGAATTGGAATATCTTCATTTTTTTTGGTATTATTGATGCACACACTATATTCTTTTAGTGGTAGTGGAGAAAGCGTTTCTTATTTTTTAACAAGTGCGCTGTTATTTATTTTGCCGTCATTGATTATTCCTATTTTGTTTTTAATTTTTAAACATCCATTAATTGCTTTTGGAGGAGTAATTCCTATTTTACCATGGTTGTTGTTAGCATATTATGCAGACCATATAATGCCGTATCAAGGTGGTGGCGCATCTATTATGTATGTCGCTGTGGTATTTTGGGGTTTCCGTCTTCATTAGTAGGTATGGGAATAATGGCAGCTATGTTAAAATTTCGTTGGCTTTCAATCAAGGAAACCTAAACGTCCGCTTAGGGTCGTTAGTAGACGATTGCGAAATTGTGATTTATGTAGAGAATTAATCCAATTTAGTTGAATAAGTTTTCTTGTATGCGATAAAAATTCGTGCATAATATTTTTATTATGATGAGATGGAAAATATTAGAGGCAGCGGAAAATAGTTCTTCACTTGAGGACGTGTTATCGCATTTCAAAGATCACTCCACATATGGACTTGAAGAAGAAGGCATTCTTCAAATTCTCAGGCTTTATAAAAATACACTTTCAGAAGAAATTCAAAGAGATTTGGACGCTAAATAAGAAGTCGCCGCAGTCTCTTTAGATAAAAAATTCTTAAAGATTGCGGCGACCTTCCCACTCAGGAGGGAGTTAGTGTGATAAGTATACAGAGTGTTTTTGATTACTCAAAAGCTTTTTTGTCACTCCTCCAAAGATGATTTCACGAAGCCTTCTGTGACCCCATGCACCCGAAACAATTAAGTTTGCATCTATATTTTTAGCAGTTTCAAGTACTCTATCTGCTATTGCCATACTTGTATCTTCGGTTAATGCTTCTGCATTAACGCCGTGGCGGGCAAGTTTCTTGCAAATATCGGCTTCTGGTAATCTATGTTTCCCATCTTCTGCGATGGTGAGCACGGTTACCATATCAGCATTTTGCAATATTGGTAATGCATCATGGACCGCTTTGACGCTTTGTTTACCGTTATCCCAGGCGATTAGAACGTTTTTATAGTTCCCATTATCGCCTTCACTCGGAATGACGATTACAGGCAATCCATTTTCGATGATAAAATCATGGGTTACGCTTAAGATATCGTCGAAATCATCGCCTTTTTGACTAAGGATTGTTAAATCCGCTGCACGCGCATGAAGATTTAATTGAGTGAGAACATCGCCCGTTTGTTGATACCAATCATATCGAACACCAGATGATTTTAATTTCTTTTCATATTTTTCGCGTAATGCTTCGGCTTCTTCTTCTTGTTCTTTTTCAAAGTGGGCAAATGATACGCCGCTATATGCTTCGATTGAAACAGATTTCACCATATCACCCATTGGGGTAAGTATATATAACGCAGTCACATGCGCGTCATATTTATTGGCAAGATCAACTGCCAAATCTAAGCGCTCTTCAGCGCCTTGTGCATTCCCGACGGGAACTAATATTGTCTTGATCATTTGCTTCTCCTGAATGTTAATGAGACTATTATTTGCCTCAAAACAAACATACTAAAATTACGGATATAGTAATTTTACGCAGATCAAAATTTTATCGAAATTGTAAAAGAACTTGTGAAACATAGTGATAAAAGATAAGTTTCAAGTTAGAAAATTAAGGGACTGATTTTATGAGTGAACAGATACTATCCGGTGTTTTTGAAGAGATAGAAAAACAAGAAAAAAGTCTAGTAAGACTTTGTCAGGATCTCATACGGTTCCCGACTATCAATCCACCAGGGAACGATTATCAAGCAATTGTCGAATATATCGGAAATCGATTAAAGAATAGAGGGTTTTCGATTGAATATGTACGCGCTTATGGTGCACCTGGCGATAGCGCAGATTATCCCCGTTATAATGTTATTGCCCGTTATGAAACAGGCCGACATGGGCCGTGCGTGCATTTCAATAGTCACATTGATGTCGTGGAAACGGGTGATGGATGGACTAAAGATCCATTTGCCGCTGAATTAATTGATGGTAAAATATATGGACGTGGTGCCTGTGATATGAAGGGGGGATTGGCTGCTTCGATCATCGCGGCAGAAGCGTTGATTAGCAGCGATATTGAGCTTAAAGGCGCGATTGAGATTTCCGGGACTGCTGATGAAGAGTCCGGTGGATTAGGTGGTGTCGCTTATCTTGCGGAAAAAGGATATTTTTCAAAAGACCGTGTTGATCATGTTATTATTCCAGAACCATTGAATGTAGATAGGGTTTGTCTCGGTCATCGCGGGGTTTGGTGGGCCGAGATCGAAACCCATGGCCGGATCGCTCATGGATCAATGCCGTTTTTGGGAGATTGTGCCGTTCGCCATATGGGTGCCGTCGTCGCTGAATTTGAAGATAAACTTTACCCGGCAATGGCTGCTCGTTTTACTGAAATGCCCGTTGTTCCGGAAGGGGCAAAACAATCGACGCTTAATATTAATAGCATTCATGGTGGTCAGGAAGAGGGATCAGACGGGCTTCCGTCCCCGTGTGTGCCTGATAGTTGTAGAATGATTATTGATAGGCGTTTTCTTGTTGAGGAAGATTTAAAAGAAGTGAAGGGTGAAGTGACAACAATACTAAATGGTCTAAAGACTTCGCGTGAAGGTTTTAAATATGAAATCCGGGATATGCTCGAGGTAATACCAAGCATGACTGATATTAATTCACCCGTAGTACAAGAAACGGCAAATGCGATTAAGGATGTTCTTGGTAAAGACCCAGATTTCATTTGTTCACCGGGCACTTATGATCAAAAGCATATTGACCGAATAGGAAACTTAAAAGACTGTATTGCGTACGGTCCAGGTATTCTTGAGCTTGCTCATCAGCCCGATGAATATGTGGAAGTTGATGATATGGTTAACTCAGCAAAAGTAATGGCGCAGGCGGCATATAATCTTTTAATGAAATAATTAATTAATATGGTTAACGCTAACTAACTAATTTTATTACTATTTTCTTGATATTAGATAAAATTTTATGTATATTGATTCCTTAGTTTGAGTAATGATTAGGGACAATCAAATGTATTTAGGTGGTATTAATAGTTTTTGTTGCATCTTAATGATGGTCGTAGGGTTAGCGATTTATCAACAATCAAAGGATAAGCAAATCCGTCCTAATGTAAAAATTCAGCAAATGATTCAACTTTTAAAACAAGTATAAAAATATATAATTATAGAGCTCTGGGGATCTTTTGTATTTAATACAAAAGAAAAGGGGCAGGAGGGGGAGTCCTGCCCCTGAGAACTACATACTTTCTATTTTGGGGGGGAACAAGAAAGTATGTGTGGCTTATAGCATTATAAAAAGTGCAAAATTATCATGCTATAATCTTTTTACGCACCGGTTTCTTTTTTGGATCAAAAAAATATAAAAAAAATGAAAAAAAATAATAAAAGCAGGAACCGTCGTTCCTGCCCCCCAATACACCATGCCCTAATTGGGGTAAGAGCAGGTGTTTTGTATTCTTTAAAGACGAAATAGATATACTTAATATCCAAATTTAAGGCCTCTAAAAAACAATATGAACATATTTTGTTCCCTAGTCAAGAAAAAAGTACGTTATTAGTACGTGAAATATTATTTTATTTAGTCATTATGTCATTATGTCTGATAAAAAAAGAATATGGATATCCCGCCGCATTGCGGAGCTGGGTAAAAAGAAAAAAGATTTAGCGGGAGCCTTAGGCCTTCCTCATACTAGAATCTCCGATATTATTAATGGTAATAGATCTCTTAAAATTACTGAAATTAGCCCTTTTGCTGATTTCATGGACATGAGCTACACAGAAGTTCTTAGTCGTTTTTCGATGAAGGAAGCGGAAATCAATATCTCCTATGATGCGCTCATAAGAGATGAAAAAGAAATTATTGAATCCTACCGTGGACTTTCAGAAGCTGGAAAACAGAAGTTCCAAGAATTTATTGATGACGTAAAAGACGATAAGTAATATTCGAGCTTCATAATTTAATCTTTAAAATCTTAGTTTTACCCGTTACTGTATCTACTTAATAAGATATGGGAAATATTATATGTCATTAAAGGCAAGGGGCATTTCGAGACGAACATTTAATTTGGCTATCAGTGCTTCATTGATAGGACAAATGCTGCCTTTTAACAGTTTTTCTTTATCGAATGAACATGTTAGCAAAGATGGACTCCTTCATTTAACCGATGAAGGAAAATTGAATATATATTCAGGCGTTGGACATACGAGTATTTATTCTAAAGAAAATCCACTCTTCCTAATTAAAAAGAAACTAAATATTTCAGAAGATCAGTGCCGTTTTATGTTTGGCAGTAACCCTGAACAATTGCCGGCTCTTTTATCACAGCACATAAATCATTTGAGTTTTACGTCAAAGGCAACGAATGAAAAAGCCATAGACGTTTTGAAAACGAGTATTTCAGAAATTGGGAAAGACGCAGATCAAATATTATTGAAGAATAGAATATTGATCCTTGATGATCAAATTTCATTGAAAACAAAAAAAATGGCAAATCAAATAAAAGGTAACGGTATTATAGTTGCCGTTAAAGAAGTGGTTTGATGCGGCGTTTATTTACAATTTTTATATTAAGCGTATCACTTATAACCTCTGCTTCTGCGCAAACGACTTTAAAAGTTGGTTTACAACTTGAACCGCCGAACTTGGATCCAATATCCGGTGCGGCTGCGGCAATTGATGAAGTGGTTTATGGAAATGTCTTTGAAGGACTGGTTCGAATTGATGAAAATGGGGACATTAAACCGGGACTAGCCAATTTTTGGCAAATATCAACGGATGGGAAATCATATCTTTTTAATTTAGCCGAAGGAGTAAGTTTTCATGACGGCAGCCCATTTGACGCTGAGGATGTAAGGTTTTCTTTTAACCGGGCGCGTGCGCAAAATTCAACAAATGCAAAAAAATATATATTCGAGCCCATCGCAAATATTGATATTTTTGACCCTTACACAATTATGATCAGTTTAAATCAGGCAAGACCGGATTTTTTATTTAATATTGGACTTGGTGATGCGGTCATTGTGTCTTCGAAGAGCGTCGATAAAAATGCGTCTCAGCCAATTGGTACCGGACCCTATAAATTTAAAAAATGGGTGCGTGGTGACCGAATTGAATTTGAACGTAATGAAAATTATTGGGGGGCGCTTCCAAAAATGGAAGCAATCACTTTTAAGATTATCACAGATCCACTTTCTGCTTATACGGCAATGAAAGCAGGCGATATTGATACCTTTCCAAATTATCCAGCGCCAGAAAATTTGTTTTTATTTAATAATGATCCTTCATATGAAGTTGAAGTGGGTCTAACGGCCGGCGAAACAATTCTAAGTACCAATAATAAGCGGGCCCCTTTTGATAATATCTTAGTTCGAAAAGCAATGGCCCACGCCATTAACCGCAAAGAAATTATCGAAGGCGCTATGTTTGGCAATGCAGAGCCCATCGGAAGCCACTTTGCACCAACACATCCGGATTATGTGGATTTAACGGGGCTTTATCCGCACGACTTAACAAAAGCTAAAGCATTTATGCGTGAAGCGGGTTATGGGGATGGATTTACGGCTAGCTTGAAATTGCCGCCGCCAATATATGCAAGAAGGACGGGGGAGTTGATCGCACATCAGCTTTCCAAAATCGGCATTAAAGTCAATATTGAAAATATGGAATGGGCGCAGTGGATTGATCAAGTGCTCAGAAACCTTAATTATGATTTAACCATTGTGTCCCATGTGGAACCTATGGACATTAATATTTATGCTAACCCGAATTATTATTTCGGGTATGATAATAAAGAATTCCAAGCCATCATAAAAAAAATTGATAGCAGCTCTAACCCAGAAGAAATCAGTGCGCTTTATAAAGAGGCGCAACGTAAAATCGCCGATGATGCCGTTAATGGCTACCTGTTTCAAATGGGAAAATTTGGTGTTTGGAAAAAAGGCCTTAAAGGGATGTGGCGTAATTATCCAATTCGGTCCAATGATTTTCGCGATGTTTATTTTGAGGAACAGGAAGGGCTAATGAATGATTAGCTTTTTGTTGAAACGCTTATTTTCTTTAATTCTGACATTGTTTGTTGCAACGATAATTATTTTTATACTCATCGAGGTGGTGCCGGGCGATCCAGCAGCATTTATGATGGGATTATCAACCAATACCGACGCAGCAGATGCCCTTAGAGCAGAATTGGGTTTAAACCTTAGTGCTTGGGACCGATATTTTAATTGGATATCAGGTATGCTGGTTGGTGACTTTGGGATTAGTTATACCTACCGAATTCCTGTATCAGAATTGGTTCTTGATAGACTTACCGTTTCCTTACCACTGACAATTTATGCATTAATATTATCGACCATCATCGCTATTCCAGTGGGTGTGATCAGTGCATCAAAGCGTGGCTCATTTTCAGATACATTTTTGATGGGAACCGCTCAAATCGGTGTTGCTATTCCAAACTTTTGGTTTGCAATTTTATTGGTTCTATTATTTTCAACAACGCTGCAATGGTTTTCTGCAGTTGGGTTTGTGGGATGGGAAGCAGGATTTTTCCCTGTATTAAAATCATTGACACTGCCGGCAATTTCGCTCGCGTTGCCGCAAGCGGCAATTCTTTCGCGTGTGATGCGTTCATCCGTATTAGAAGTAATGGATGAAGATTATATCAGAACGGCGCGTGCAAAGGGACTAACCAAAAGGCAGGCATTAATTCGACACGGATTAAGAAATGCGATGATACCTGTTTTAACCATTTTAGGATTGCAGTTTTCTTTCCTCTTAGCGGGCGGGATTATTATTGAAAGTATTTTTTCATTGCCTGGACTGGGACGTCTTGTATTTCAAGCAATTGCACAGCGAGATCTAATTGTCGTGAAATCTATTGTCACTTTGCTCGTTTTGGCGGTTGTGATGATCACTTTTCTTGTTGATCTTGCTTATGCTTGGGTTGATCCAAGATTGCGTGAAAGGGGGGAAAGATGATCATTCAATTATTCAAGAAATCTCCCTTAAGTTTTAAAATTGGATTTTTTATAAGCATTGCTTATGTCATAGCTGCGCTCCTTTCTTTTATTTGGACGCCTTATGATGTTATGGCGATAAATTTGGAAAAAAGATTTATAGCCCCGGGTATAGGTCATATCTTCGGGACAGATCATTTTGGCAGGGATATCCTATCCATGATTATGGTAGGGGCAAGAAATGCAATAGCCGTATCATTAGTAGCTGTCGGTATTGGGATGATTATTGGTGTGCCACTTGGTCTATGGTCGGCGGCGACGCGTTCAACAGGCGGCCGGGTCATTGATGAAATCTTAATGCGGGGAAATGATTTGGTCTTTGCGTTTCCGTCATTATTAATGGCGATCATGATCACGGCTGTTTTTGGTCCAGGGGCAATGAATGCAATCATTGCAATTGGCATATTTAATATTCCTGTATTTGCCCGTATGTCACGTGGTGGTGCACTAGGGTTATGGGAAAAAGAATATATTATGGCAGCAAGAGTTGCTGGTAAGGGTAAAGCGAAAATTTCATATGAGCATATCCTGCCGAACATTATGAATTTATTAATTGTGCAGGCGACCATTCAATTTTCAATAGCAATTATTGCAGAAGCCAGCCTTTCTTACGTTGGCCTTGGTACGCAGCCACCAAACCCAAGCTTAGGTCGGATGCTTTTTGAGGCACAGACAATGATATTTTTTGCACCATGGTTAGCATTAGTACCAGGTTTGGCGATTGTCATGTTGGTACTTGGTTTAAATCTAATGGGTGACGGTTTAAGGGATATATTGGATCCTAAATTACGTCGGAAAGAGCCCGACGGTGTGGAGGCGAAGCAAAATGTCTCTTCTTAATGTTCAGAATTTATCATTATCAATTTTTGATGCAGAAATATTGAGAAATATCAATCTTAGGATTGAAAGTGGCCAAATTGTTGCGGTTGTTGGTGAAAGCGGTTCCGGAAAATCGATGACATCCAACGCGATTATGCAATTATTGCCAGAAGGCACAAAGTCAGATGGATCAATTTGGCTTAATGATTATCAAGACCTGCTCAAAATAACTGAAGCAGAAATGTGTGAAGTGCGCAAAACGAAAATCGGAATGATTTTTCAAGAGCCTACGAAAGCGTTAAACCCGCTGGAATCCATGGGTGCCCAGGTCATTGAAGCCATTAAATTAACAGAGCCGGGATTAACGCGCATTCAATATAAAGAAAAAGCGGAAATTGTTCTTCATCGTGTAGGCTTGGAAAATAGTAGGTTTCCGCTTTCCACCTATCCCCATAAATTATCGGGTGGACAGCGCCAACGGGTTGTAATTGCGATAGCAATATCACAGAAGCCTAAGCTTCTTATCGCAGATGAACCTACAACGGCGCTTGATGTGACAACGCAGGCAAAAATCATGTCGCTTTTAAAGGATTTGATCTTGCAGGATAATATGGGCATGCTTTTGATTAGTCATGACCTTGGTGTCGTAACGGATGTTGCGGATCATATTATAATTATGAAATCCGGTGAAATTGTTGAAGAGGGACCGACGGCACATTTTTTTAATGATATTAAACATGAATATACCAAAGCGTTGTTTGCCGCCGCAATGCAAAAAGGGGCAGACAAGTTTGTAGCAGATTACGATGAAGCGGTGCTTGAAGTTAAGAATTTAAAGAAAAGTTATAAGCTATCCGGCGGCGAAACATTAAAAGTGGTCAATAATGTTAGTTTTAAAATAAAACGCGGTGAGAATTTAGGATTAGTAGGAGAAAGTGGCTGCGGGAAATCGACGCTGAGCCGCTGTATATTGGGTGTAGAGCCTTTTTCAAGCGGTGAAATTTTGATCAAAAATAAATCTTTTACGGGACAAAAAGAATTGAGAAAGCATATCAATATTGTTTTTCAAGACCCATACGGAAGTTTTAATCCACGTCATAAGGTTGCAAGATTGGTTGCAGAACCTTTTTATGCATTATCAAATTCATTGTCTAAATCGGAAATTAATGAAAAAGTGAAAGACATGCTTAAGCATGTTGGTTTATCTGCAAGTGATATGGATAAATATCCCCATGAGTTTTCCGGTGGACAAAGACAGAGAATAGCCATTGCGCGGGCACTTATAACGGAACCGTCCGTGGTGCTCTTAGATGAGGCAACGTCTGCATTGGACGTATTGATAAGAGAGCAAATATTAGAATTGCTTGAAAAACTCTCGGATATGCTAGGAATTTCATATTTATTTATTTCACATGATTTATCAACGGTTCGTAATATCACGGACAGAATTCTCGTGATGAAAGACGGAATTATTGTAGAAGAAGGTGCGACTGCAGAAATATATGAAAATCCACAACATCCATATACAAAAGCATTGCTAGATGCAGCGCCTGATATTACAAAGACAGTTAGTAAATTAAAGGCCTAAAAATATAAAGCCAAAGTAAAAAGGACTGCCATATGAAATTTTCATTTGAAACCGACAAAATTCTAATTGCGGGTAAATGGCGAAATGCTGAAAATAATGAAACTATTGATGTATTTAATCCCTCAACCGGCGAAGTTTTATGCAAAGTTGCGCGTGGTTCAGCAAAAGATATTGATGAAGCTGTTTTAGCAGCGCAAGCGGCAATGGATGGTGAATGGGGAAGGATGACGGCGCTTGAGCGAGGTCGCATATTGACCAAAATTGGTGAAAAGATCAAAAAATATGAAGATGAATTGACCGAAATTGAGAGTCATGATGTTGGAAAGCCAGTTAAACAAGCCCGCGCAGATGCAATTGCCATGGCGCGTTATTTTGAATTTTATGGCGGTTCTGCCGACAAGGTCATGGGACACACTATTCCTTATATGGAAGGATATACCGTTTACACACTGCGCGAGCCGCATGGAGTTACAGGGCACATTGTTCCTTGGAATTATCCAATGCAAATTACCGGCCGCTGCGTCGGTGGCGCACTGGCAATGGGAAATACATGTGTGTTAAAGCCATCAGAAGAAGCATGCTTAACGGCATTACTTTTCGCACGTATCGCAGAAGAAGCAGGGCTGCCAAAGGGTGTGTTAAATGTCGTGCCGGGTTTCGGAGCGGAAGCAGGAGCAGCATTATCATCACATCCAGGTGTACATCATATTTCATTTACAGGTTCGGTTGGTGTCGGAAAGCTTGTGCAAAAGGCCGCAGGGGATAACATTGTGCCTGTGACATTAGAGCTTGGCGGAAAATCACCGCAAATCGTTTTCGATGATGCCGATCTTGATGCAGCATTGCCGTTTTTAGTGGCGGGTGGTATCCAAAATGCGGGACAAACGTGCTCTGCGGGAACAAGAATACTTGCACAAAGCGGTATTTATGAGAAATTAATTGAGATGATGTCCGAGAAATATAAGGCGCTTCAAGTAGGAAAGGCCACTGATGACCTTGATGTTGGGCCATTAATTTCCGCGAAACAATTAAATACAGTAAAAAGCTACATTGAAGCGGGTGAGAAAAGCGGTTTAAAAATAGCGGCGCAAGGTAGCATTGTTTATGATGCGCCTGAAAATGGCAACTATGTAAGTCCAACCTTATTTAGGGACGTATCAAACGATCATAAATTAGCCCAGGAGGAAATATTTGGCCCCGTTCAGGTGGTTATACCGTTTGATAGCGAAGAAGAGGCCATTAAAATAGCCAATGGAACCGAATATGGCTTAGTGACTGGGGTATGGACACGTGATGGTGGGCGACAGTTACGCATGGCGAAAGCTGTGAAAGCAGGCCAGCTATTTATCAATAATTATGGTGCAGGGGGTGGTGTCGAATTACCATTTGGCGGCATTGGAAAGTCTGGTTTCGGTAGAGAAAAAGGATTTGAGGCACTTTACGGGTTTTCTGTTCTTAAAACGGTCGCTGTAAATCATGGATAATTTACTTTAAGAAAGCATTATAAATAAATGAAATTAAATAAAAAAATTGCAATTGTCACTGGCGGCGCATCCGGTTTTGGTGCAGGAATTGTTAAAAAATTTGCCGAAGAGGGCGCTATAGTCGTTATTGCGGACCTAAATATTGAGCTTGCAACGTCGCTCGCAGATGAAATTGGGGATAATTCACTTGCGATTGAAGTTGATGTTGCGAATGGCGAAAGCGTTAAGTCCATGGTGGATAATGTCATGGAGAAATATGGCACTATTGATATTGTGGTAAATAACGCAGGAATTGGCCATATTCCGCAACCTCTTGATGAATTATGCGAAACTGTGTTTGATAGAATTTTTGAAGTTAACGCAAAATCCGTGTTCAATATGGCACAATTCATTGTTCCTATTATGAAAAAAGCGGGTTCGGGAGCCATTTTAAATGTCGCAAGTACGGGTGGTGTAAGCCCGCGTCCCAATTTAACATGGTATAATGCGTCAAAAGGATGGATGATTACAGCGACACGCGGCATGGCAGTTGAGCTTGCGCCATTTGGGATCAGGGTAAACGCTATTAACCCTGTGGCCGGTGATACACCGCTCTTAAAAACATTTATGGGTGAAGATACACCGGAGATCAGGGAAAAATTTCTTTCAACAATTCCGATTGGGCGATTTTCAACACCAGAAGATATGGGAAATGCTGCGTGTTTCCTTTGTTCAGACGACGCCAGTATGGTAACGGGCGTAGCCATGGAAGTTGACGGCGGCCGCTGTATTTAGGTAAGCTACTCATATTAAATAACAATTGGATAAAGCATGTATAAGCCAGGACCAAAGAACTTAATCACTGATGTTGAAGGAATAACCGTAGGAAATGCGGTTAATGAAAAGGTTAGAACCGGCACAACAGTGCTTCTTTGTCCTAATTCTGTTACTGGCGGTGTTGATGTGCGTGGTGGTGGACCGGGGTTACGTGATGTTGAGGTGTTAAGCCCCGAAAATTTGGTTGGACGCGCAGATGCCGTTGTATTATCTGGTGGCAGCGTTTTCGGATTAGCAGCAGGTGATGGTGTCGCAAAAGCCATGTCAAAAGAAGGGGTTGGTTTAAAATTTACCCCAAACATGCCTGCCGTACCGATTGTTGTAGGGGCCATTCTATTTGATCTTGTTAATGGTGGTGATAAGAACTGGGGAATGGAAACCCCATATCATGATCTTGGTATTGAAGCGTTAAAGAACACATCAGATAATTTTAAGCTCGGAAATAGTGGCGCAGGGTTAGGCGCGCGTTCCGGCAATAAAGAAGGGGGATTAGGTTCCGCATCCATTGATCTTGGTGATGATTTGATGGTTGGCGCCTTGGTCGCAGTGAATAGTGTTGGCAGCACATATATGCCGGACGGTGAAACATTTTGGGCGCAACCCTTTGCCATTGGTGATGAACTTGGTGGTCAAAAGTCAAATCCTGATCAAGAAGCGGCAATTACACCGGTTCCAGAAGATACCAAGATGGGCGGTATGACGCCGGGAACCAATACGACAATTGGCGTTATCGCCACATCTGCGAAATTAACATCTGCTGAATGTAAACGTGTTGCAATGATGGCGCATGACGGTTTTGCACGTGCTATTCGTCCAGTGCATATGCCATCAGACGGCGATACGATTTTCTGTATTTCGGGGGGAACTAAAGAGATTCCTGAAGGTCCTAATAGATCAAGAAGGTTGGGGGAAATTGGGGCCGCAGCCGCAGATGTCATGGCGCGTGCGATTGCGCGTGGTGTATATGAGGCCCAATAAAGCAAATTTCAATTAAATATTAACTAAATTTGCAACTAGAATTCGTCTTTTATTAATACTTATCTATTAGAATTCTCTTAAATAACGCTGGAATCGTGGTTCCAGTATCTATTGAGGGAAGATTAGATGATTACGGACATTATTAATAAGCTAAGAAATGAAGAACGTGGCAGTATTTTAATCCAGACGGGTTTAATGTTTTCTTTACTTGTTGGGCTATTAGGGGTCGGTGTTGATTTAGGGCGTGCCTATTTATATAGGTCTCAACTTTCCGGCGCACTGGATGCGGCGGCGCTCGCAGGGGCTAAATCATTCCATTCAGCAAGCCGTGATGATGAAATTAAAGCATTTTTTGATAGTAATTTTCCTGGAGGCAGGCGTTTCCATTTTAAAGAACCTAGCGGTAATGAGTTTGCCGTATGGAGTGACGCGGAATAATTTATTTCCAGCGATCTTTCTTGTCATTATCATCTGATTTGGCGGCGACCCAATGTGTGCCTTCGTCTGTTTCTTCTTTTTTCCAGAAAGGGGCATCGGTTTTTAACCAATCCATTATGAACTGTGCAGCATTAAAGGCGGCCTCGCGATGATGAGAGGTTGTAATTACCAGAACAATTTGATCCCCGGGGAGCAGCTTTCCATAGCGGTGAATTATGGTAAGGCCTTCAATAGGCCATCTATTTATTGCATCATTTCCAATTTTTTCTAATTCTTGTTCTGCCATTGCGGGGAAATGTTCAAGTGTCATGCTTTTAATAGCTTTTTCACCATGAATGTCACGAACTAGACCGGTAAAGGTTGCTATGGCCCCTATATCCGTACGATCTTTGCTAAGTGCATTAATTTCATCAGGGATATTAAAATCATCGGCTTGAACAGAGATGTGCATTTTATCCTCCGGTCATCGGTGGGAAAAAGGCAATTTCATCGTTATTGGAAATTGGATGGTCTAAATTTACATATTCTTGATTGATGGCGACACGAATTAAATCGGACTGTGCAAAAGCCGCTTTATAGTTATCACCTTTTTGTTCGAGATAATTAATCAAGCCATTTACGTTATTAATATCATTCGGTAAATCGATTGTTTCTGAAAAGTGGCCAATATTTTCACGAATAAGGGCGAAGTATAAAATATTCATCATTCGCTCACATATGTTTAAGGCCGGATTTCAAATAATCATATCCGGTATATAAAGTTAAAAGTGCGGCAACCCAAAGGCACCAATCGCCAATCATCAGGGCAGGGATAAAGTCGGGTGCTGCATCGCCTACCAGCAAGAAACCAAGGGCAAAAATTTGAATGGTTGTTTTCCATTTTGCCAGATATGTTACAGGAATGCTTACTTTTAAATCCGCGAGAAATTCACGTAATCCGGAAACAACAAATTCGCGGCATAAAATAATGATAGCAGCAATTACTGAATATCCTTCAATACGGTTAAATGCGACCATCATCATTAATGCGGCGGCGATTAAAAGCTTATCTGCAATTGGATCCATAAATGCGCCAAGGTTTGACGATTGATTGAATTTACGGGCAACATACCCATCAAGGAAATCGGTTATTCCGGCCGTGGTAAAAATCGCAAAACTTACCCAATTGCTTAGATCACCTTTTAATAGATAAAAGGAAGCAACCATCATTGGGATCATTAATATCCGAGAGAATGTGAGTATATTTGCTAAATTATTCATAAATTTTCATTTTCGTTATAATCGAATCTGATTTTATAAATATTACCACGTATGGCAATGACTTTGTCACTTAAGGGTGGAAATAATCATATATTTGTGTGGCGAGAGCCTTGCTGATGCCATTTACCTTCTGTAGATCAGAGATTGCAGCGCCTTCAACGGCTTTTGCGGAACCAAAATGGAGAAGTAATGCTTTTTTCCGTGTTGCCCCCACACCCGGCAAATCATCAAGAATGGATTTATGAATTTTTTGGGTTCTCTTGTTTCGGTGTGAGCCAATAACAAAGCGATGGGATTCATCACGTAGCCTTTGAAGAAAATAGAGGACAGGATCATTTGGTGCGAGTTTAAAGGGCGCTTTCCCGGGTAAATAAAAATCTTCACGTCCCGCATTGCGGTCAGGACCTTTGGCAATTGCAACAACGGGTATGTCTGATATGCCGAGATCTTCTAAAACCTCCATCACCGAGCTTAATTGCCCCTTGCCACCATCAATTAAAAGTAAATCGGGCCAAGTCGGCGCGCTTCTATCGGGATCTTCTTTTAATTGACGCTTAAATCGGCGCGATAATACTTCACGCATCATGGCGAAATCATCACCGGCCGAAATATTTTCAGATTTAATATTAAATTTTCGATATGATTTTTTATCAAAACCTTCCGGGCCAGACACAATCATTGCACCCAATGCGCTGGTACCTGAAATATGACTGTTATCATAGACTTCTATTCGTTCTGGTAGAGCTTCAAGGTCAAATAGTTTTGCAACACCCGCTAATAATTTTGCTTGTGATGATGTTTCTGCTACTTTTCGCTCTAGAGCTTCACGGGCATTTTTTTCAACCATTTCGACAAGTAATAGATTACTCCCCCGCTGCGGCATTGTAATATGTACTTTGCGGTCTGCTCTAATCCCTAATGCTTCTTCGAGTAATGCTTTTTGTTTTATGGTGTTATTGATGAATATTTTCTTAGGGGGTAATTTATTTTCATAAAATTGACTGATAAATGCAGGTAATATTTCATCAACATGCTGGTCTTTATCATGTCTTGGAAAATATGCTTTATTACCCCAGTTTTGGCCGCCCCGATAAAAGAAGACTTGCACACAAGTTTGTCCACCTTGTTTATAGGCAGCAATCACATCGGCTTCGTTTAATTTGCCGTCTGTTGCATCCTGTCTGCTTTGCACTGCGGCAAGTGATTTTAATCGGTCACGATATACGGCGGCCAGTTCGTAATTTTGATCTTTACTGGCTTTTTCCATTTTCTTTGTAAAACGATTTTTTATCGCATCACTTTTGCCGCTTAAGAAATCATGCGCCTCATCAACCAACGCATTATAATCGTGTTCGGAGATTTTATCGACACATGGCGCGGAACATCGCTTAATTTGATAAAGAAGGCAGGGTCTGCTTCTGCTATTAAAAATACTGTCACTACACGTTCTAAGGGAAAAAGCTTTCTGTAGTATATTTAAAGAGGCATTAACAGCGCCCACAGATGCAAAGGGCCCGAAATAGTGTCCTTCTCTTTTTTTTGCACCACGGTGTTTTAAAACTTGTGGGCTTTTTTGTGTGGTATCAATCAGAATATAAGGAAAGGATTTATCATCTCTAAGCAAAATATTATAAGGTGGCTTATAGCGCTTGATCAGATTGGCTTCGAGTAATAATGCTTCTACTTCGGTATGGGTTGTGACAAATTCCATACTGCGGGTGAGGGACACCATTTTCGCAATTCTGTGCGAAAGCCCTTTTAAATTTGTGTAATTTTTTACACGGTTTGAAAGGTTTTTAGCTTTACCGACATAAAGCACATTTTCTTTATCATCAATCATACGGTAAACGCCTGGTTGGGAACCAAGGTTTTTAAGATAAGATTTAATGATTTTTACGCCGTCGATCATGAATTAATTTATATCTAACGATTGCGATTGATCAAAGCTTTTTATTTTTTGAATAAGAAGAAGAAAACAAAATTTATAGTAAATAAAATGTAAATATCGTGATGAATCAATGACTAATAGAGGTCAAGAAAAAAGTTAAAAAACTTATCCACGGAATCTGTGGATAACTTAGTGTATAAGTTTTTATAGGAAGGATAAGAGCGCAGAACTATTGATTTTTTACCGTTTTGCCTGTTTTTTAGGCATACATATTATGTTGTTGATTTAAATGGATTATTATTAATTTACAGATGTGGTTATGTTATTGTATGTAACTTGTAAAGCCTTTTTTTTAGAAAAATATTTTATTTTTTCGGATGTTAACAACTTTGACGATTAGTTCAAATTGTAACAAAAAATAATATGCTGTAATTTCAATGATTTAACAAAAGTGTAATAGTTGTAATTCGGTTGTAAAATAAATATATAACTAATTTTTGTGGCGTTCAATTTCAACGCCAACACTTTTTGTGTTTTCAATTGCTTCTAGTTTTTCGACCCTCACGCGAACGGCAATGACACGTGGATCAATTAAGTTCATATCCGCAATTTTTCCTGCCAGGGTTTCAACCAATTCTACGTGGCCGGAATTAACGATGTTTTGAATGGCTTTAACAACCTTTTCATAACAAACGACATTTTCATAATCGTCTTTTAATGGTGATGTTTCTTCGGTAACGGAAAGGTCGACATTGACGAGTATCTTTTGAGTACGAATCTTTTCATGATCATAAATTCCGATTGAGCTTTCTAATAATAGATCGCGTACAAATACATGACGAACGCTTTTTGTTGCGTCTGCGTATTTAATCGGGGTCATATTGCTTTTATGAATTGATTTAGTCATCGTTTTATTCTTTCTTAGGCTGTACCAAGCATATATATATAAGTGATATAACCGCCAGTAAATAAGATTCCTATTACACGGTTAAAGCGTATTTTCCATTGAATGAATGGGATAAGAGCAAATGATGCAAGTGCCATAACCCATAAGTCCACAGTGAGGAAGCTTTGCGGTACTGGAACATCTGCAACGAACGCAGTGGCGCCCATAATTGCAAATAAATTAAATATATTACTACCGATAATATTGCCTAATGCCACATCTCCGTGTCCATGCCGCGCGGCCATAATAGAAGTAACAAGTTCAGGTAGACTTGTACCAATCGCAATAATAGTCAGACCAATAACGGCTTCTGAAATACCATATGATTGTGCAATAACAACACCACCATCCACAAGAATATCTGCACCAAACATTAATCCGGCTAAGCCAGTTACAATATAAAGTGTGGCTCGTCCCGTCGAAAGTGGTTTCTCCGGTAGTTCATCGAGCGTTTCATATGCATGCTCTGATATTTCTTCTTTGTCGCTTGCTAGTGACGTATCAATTCGCCCATTTTTATATGAGCTATAAAGAAAGGAAAATAAGAAAATCAATAAAAATGTGGCATGGAAATGGGTTAAGGGACCAGTGACACATAATAGCATAAAGAGAACTGTACCAAAAAGCATGATATAATAATTTTGCTTTACTTCATCACTGTCGCAAACAAAAGGATAAATAATGGCAGGGAGCCCAATGACAAGAAGAATGTTTGCAGTGTTACTGCCAACAACATTACCAAGGGCCATTGTCGGTACGCCTGCAAGCGCGGCATCAATCCCAACTACCATTTCTGGCGCTGAAGTGCCAAAGGCAATGACCGTTAACCCAATAACAAGCTTGCTTAGACCGAAATTTTCAGCAGTAGAGACAGCGCCGCGAATAAGCACATCGCCAGCGGTCACGAGTAATATCAGTCCTGCTATTACTTGAATATATTCCAAAACGGTCCCATTCCATTAATTCTAATTTAGAGCTTATATAGTGATTAATACCTCATATTCCTAGTCAATTTTATAAAAAGAACTTTCTTTTTTATTTAAATTTAATTATATAAATATTTATATAATTAGTTACATTAATAATAAAAGGGTAGGCCGCCCCATGAAGAACGAGATTTTTAAAGAAATTGGTATTGGAACGCGGTGCCGTCGCATTTTCGAAATGCTAAGCATTGAAATGGATAAAATTTATAAGGAAGAGGGCGCAGATATCAGAATGCGTGAATTTCCGATCCTTTATTGTTTACATCAAAAGGGCCCTTTATTGATAGCAGACATGCAGAAATTAACGGGATTATCCCATTCGGCAGTTAGTCAGACTGTGAAGAAGCTATCGAGCAAAAATTATCTATTACTGAGAACTGCAGAAGATGCGCGCAGCAAAATAGTCGTTTTTAGTGACCGAGGTGAGAAACTTATTTCAAAGTTAATTCCTATTTGGGAGGTTGCAGAGCGTGCCATGTCCGATATCCTTAAAAACTGTAATCATAATATTCTTGATGCCTTGGATGACTATGAAAGTGAATTAAAGAATAAGTCGTTCACGCAACGTTATAATGATTTTAAAAATAAAAAGCCTGATCAAAAGATCGAAACTGTCCCATATGACATTAAATATAAAGACGCATGGCGCCATATTAATCAACAATGGATTGAAAAATTGTTCGTTATGGAAGAAGAAGATATTATCAATCTAAGTGATCCGGAAAAATATGTGCTTGATAAGGGTGGTGAAATTTATTTTACATTGTTAAATGGAAAGCCCGTAGGTGCAATCGCATTAAAAAAACATTCCCCAATACGATTTGAATTAAGCAAAATGGGCGTCTTACCGGATGCACAGGGATTGGGAATTGGTAATATACTAGTTGAAAAGGTGCTTGAACGCTTTAAAGCAAGGGGGGGGAAGACACTCTTTCTGGATACCAATAGCAGTTTAAAACCCGCAATTACACTCTATAAAAAATATGGATTTAAGAGATTATCCCCTAAGGACGAGAGCCCATACTCGCGATCAGATTATTATATGGAATTAAACCTATAATAGCCTTTATTCTTCGCGGTGTGTGCTTGGCTTGCTCAGCACATAAAGAATACCAAAGAGCATAAGTCCGAGTGAAATGATAATGACAATTGTGGGGGCGCTTGAAAAGAATATTAAATAACTGGCACTAATACACATCATTATGAGAGCGGTCATTTTTGCTTTCAAGGGAATAACACGGTGCTGATCCCATTGTTGCAATGATGGACCAAATTTCGGATGATTATAGAGCCAATTATGGACGCTTTCGATCCATTTGAAAAGCCCCAAAGCGCCAATAGCATTAATGGTGTTGTCGGAAGAACAGGCAAGAAGGCGCCAATAAAACTAAGAATGAACATTGCCCACCCAAAGGCCATATAAAGCAATCTTTTCGTTTTTGCCTGCATGTAACTTTTCCAACTTAATATATACTAATAGCAAAAATCCTTTGCCGTATCATTTTGATAACATGCAAAGGATTAATACTGATTTAATAAGTAAAAAATCTTAGTTATTGATTTTTACTTTGCCCTCATCCGGCTGTCCTTCTTTTGGATCGATGATGTGGTAATTGGTTTGACGACCATTGATATAATTGGTGGTCTCTCCATCATAAAAAGCATCCTGTTCAAGTTTCACTTTAAATGGTTCACTGCTCCATGTTGGAATATCTACGTATGCTGTTAACTCGATTGCATAAGCCGTGTTTGCATGTAATGGATAATCTCCGCTACCTGGCACGCCTTCTTGCTTATCCCACATGCCGATTGTCGTTCCAGCAGCATGGCCATGAAGTCCGATAGGATGGCTATATATGCTAGGACCAATATTTTCCGCAATGGATTGCTCGCGCGTTAATAGAAGAATTTCATTGCCGGTTCTGCCCACTTGGAAATGATTTGTCAGGATGTCTTGAAGGCGATTTCCTTTTCGGTGCGCTTCTTTTAAAATATCCGGTGCATCACTTTCGCCATCACGAAGCACATAAGCATTTTGTTGTGTGTCCGTCATAAGATCAAGATAAGCAATCCCAAAATCAATATGAACATGATCGCCTTTATAAATCACGCCTGGATCAAGGTTATTGTCAGCAATATGTTTCTTGGACGCATCCGAACGCTCTGATTCAATGGTTGTATGGAACCATGATGTTAGTCCAAGGTCACGCACACGTTGACGGTACCACCATTTTAGATCTTCATGGGTTGTTACGCCTGGTGTTACAATTTTTCCTGAGAAACCTTCGGCAATAATACTGTGTGCAACGTCCATAACATGCTCGTAAACTTCCATTTCTTTTTCAGTGCGGGTCTCAAGCCAGCCTACGGAAAGTCGTTCAGCAGAAACAAGACGTGTACGTAGGCGATCCGGAATTGCATTTACAAAATCACGGCGTTCTGAATAAACAAGACCATCCGCATGTGCCCAGTCATCAGAATAGTTAAGGCCAATTCTTTTGGGATCGAATTCATTAAGTATATCAGCGATGCGTTGCCATTGATCGGGCTGTTCTTCTGGGTTCCAACTTCCTTTAAAGATGTCTGTAACGCCGTAGCGAGCCGCAGCGAGCCGCTCAACGCCTTTTTCAGGGCCATGATCAAGGAAAATAAGAACCGTACGGCGACGTGCGCTTAACCACGTGGCCGGAAGCATGGTTTTTAAAACTGGATCTTCGTTATATTCGCGTGACATGATCACCCAGGCATCAATACCTTCACGGCGCATTAATTCAGGGACGAATGTATCAAGGCGATGTATTAAAAGATCATCCATTACTTTGGCGCGTTCACGCATTGGAATAATTTTTTCCTTAAGTGCATCAGCACTTGCAGCGACGCTTAATAATGAAAATGCGAGAATTGAAATGATTATTTTTTTCATGGTTTTGAATGATCCCTGTAGAATTTTGCCTCAAAAAACTTTATGTGCCCCAATTAAGCAGAAAATGATGTTTAAAAAAAGTCTTTTTAAAAAATAATCATGATATATAACTGTTGTTATCTGATTTTATAAAAATAATAAGGAAGAATTAATGAAAGCTGTTGGATCATATAAAGCGCTTCAAGTGAACGAAGATGAAGCATTTTTAGATGTAGAAATTGATAAACCGGAAGCCACAGGGCGTAATATACTTGTAGAAGTTAAAGCAATTTCGGTAAACCCCGTAGATACTAAAATAAGAAAGCGCCCACATCCTGATGAAACGTTACGTATTCTGGGGTGGGACGCTGCAGGTGTTGTTTCAGCGATTGGCGATGATGTCAGTATGTTTAATGTCGGTGATGAAGTTTATTATGCAGGATGTATCACAAAACCCGGATCAAACAGCGAATACCAACTTGTTGATGAACGAATTGCCGCGAAGAAACCAACTTCGCTGGGGTTTGCTGATGCTGCAGCATTGCCGCTTACGACGATTACAGCATGGGAAGCATTATTTGAACGCCTTGGTGTTTCAAAAGGTGGTAAAGATGGCGGTAAATCAATCTTGATGATTGGCGGAGCAGGGGGCGTTGGTTCAATTGCAATTCAGCTTGCTAAAAAGCTTGGGAATCTTGAAATTATTGCTACAGCTTCACGCGAAGAAAGTGCCGACTGGTGCAAAGCACGTGGTGCGGATCACACAATTAATCATTATGAAGATATTGCTGAACAATTGGATGCAATAGGCCACACCAATGTTGATTATGTACTTTGTTTAACAAATATCGCGGGGTATTGGAAAACAATAACGGACGTGATTAAACCGCAAGGTAAAATTTGTACAATTGTTGATTTCTTTGAAGATGGTAATCTAGATCTCTTAAAACCTAAGAGTGCGACTTTTGCATTTGAGTTCATGTTTACCCGTTCCATGCATGAAACGGACGATATGGATGAAATTAACGCGCTTTTATCGGAAACGGCAGCGATGATCGGTAGCGGTGAACTCGTGACAACCACAGGCGAAGTGGTAAGTCCAATTAATGCAGACAACGTTAGAAAAGTTCATGCAACAATCGAAGAAGGCCGAGCGATTGGTAAATATGTCCTTGAGGGATGGTAGTAAAGTTGTATAGTTAAGCTAAAAGAGGGGAGTTTAGCTTGACAACGCATAGGGTTCCGAGTTTCTGGCATGCGCTGATTTGCTTTGGTGGCATTCTTATTATGATTGTCGCCGGAGTGGTCGCCTTTCGCATCAGCATTCAAGTTTTATTGATGCTCAGTATCATCTGGGCCATGATTCATAGTTATTTTCTTGGCTACAGTTTCTTAGAACTCAAGAAGATCATGTCTGATGGGATTAGTAATGCGCTTGGGGCCGTATATATCTTTATTCTTATTGGTGTTGTCGTCGCTAGCTTCCTTGAAAGCGGAACAATTACGACGCTTGTCTATTATGGTCTTGATTTAGTTCATCCGGCAGTTTTCTTACCCGTTGGTATGATTTTATGTAGTTTTATGTCGGTTTGTGTTGGGACGATGGTTGGAACAGTGGCAACGGTCGGTGTTATTTTAATCGGTATTGGTGCGGCCATGGGCGTGCCGCTTCCGATTGTTGCAGGGATGGTGATTGCGGGGGCCAGTTTTGGTGATAAAATGTCGCCCGTATCTGATACGACCAATATGGCGGCATTATCAACCGGAACAGATTTATATACCCACATAAAAGCGATGCTTTATACAACCGTGCCAACCTATATCATTTGTTTGATTATATTTTCGATTATCGGTTTGGAATATGCGGATCAATCACTATCAACTGATGGTATCATGGCTTTTAAGGCGGCAATTGAAGCAAATTTCGTGATGAGTTTACTTGGCTTTGTGCCCTTGATTGTGTTGTTTGGGATGAGCTTTAAACGTATTCCCGCAGAGCCAAGCATGATAACGGCATCTGCGGTTGCCGTTTTGATCGCATTATTTCAGCAAGACCATGATTTCGTATCAATTTTAAACAGCCTTCAAAACGGGTATAGCGCTGAAACTGGTAATGCGGACCTTGATCGGTTGCTTAATCGTGGTGGCATATTAGGAATGATGGGAACATTGACCATCGCATTATTTGCAATGGCTCTTGGTGGAATTTTAGATGGCATTGGTTATATTAAAGCAATGCTTGAGGGCACATTAAGTCATCTTAAAAACATTGTGCGATTATTAGCCGCAACGATGATCACCGGGATCATCGCGAGCATCGCAACGGGGCAATCCTATATTTCAATTGTGCTTACGGCCCAGCTTTTTAATAAAAAGTACGAAGAATTTGGTCTTAGAAGAAGAATGCTTTCAAGAACCATTGAAGAAAGTACAACGTTAATCACACCCTTAATGCCATGGTCACTCGGTGGTGCGTTTTATAGTGGCGCAATGGGCGTATCGGTGTTTGATTATGCACCTTGGGCTTTCTTAAATTATCTTAATTTTATTGTCGCGCTTGTTATGGCAATGTTTGGTATTGCGATCTTTAGAAAAAAAACGTCTGAAAGCTAATTTCTTATTCAATGCCGATAATTTTATGAGTTTGAAGGCTTAAGCGCCATTGGGGATTTTCTTGACAATATTTTACGGTTTCTTGAACATGATTATTTTCTTTTTCATCAAGTGGTTGTAAGAAAAAATTCGTGTAGTTCAAATGTGCTACATCATTCGGTTTAATCGCCGTTTGTGGATAGACAAGTTTTAATTCATCGCCCGTCTTTTGAACGAATTGATTTAAATCTTTTGGGCTTACGCAGATCCAATCAAGTTCTTTTGGTGCAGGAAGGCTGCCATTGGTTTCAACGGCCACTTCAAAACCTTTAGCTTGAAATGCTTTAATGAGTTCAACATCAAGCTGGAGGAGAGGTTCTCCACCTGTGCAGACAATATAGGGCTTTCCATTTGATGATTTTGGCCAAAATGACCATGCTTTTTCAGCGAGCTCCTCAGCAGTATTAAATTTTCCGCCGTTTTGGCCATTTGTGCCGATAAAATCTGTGTCACAAAAAGTACAAGCAGCCGCGGCGCGATCTTTTTCAAGGCCTGACCAGAAATTACAGCCACTAAAACGGCAAAATACGGATGGCCTGCCGGTATGCGCGCCTTCGCCTTGTAGGGTATAAAAAATTTCTTTTACACTATAGGTCATTTTGTTGCTTATACCTAATTGGATCTATTCCACTTGCTTCTTTAAACCCTTTTAATCTTAGCAAGCAACTATCGCACTCGCCACATGCGGATCCATCCTGCGCGGGATCATAACAGCTAGTGGTCATGGAATAATCAACACCGAGCGAAAGCCCGGTTTTTATGATTTCAGCTTTTGTCATATCAATAAGGGGTGTGTTTATGCGTACACCATCATCACCTTCAACACCGATTTTAGTGGCTAGCCGCGCCATTTCTTGAAATGATGTAATATATTCAGGGCGACAGTCTGGATAACCACTATAATCCAACGCATTAACCCCGATGAATATATCGCTGCTTTCGATTGTTTCCGCAAAAGCGAGCGCAAAAGAGAGAAAAATTGTATTTCGGGCAGGGACGTAGGTCACAGGGATTTCATCGTCAATTTCTTCTTCTGACCTTCCTTTTGGGACATCTATGTCATCGGTTAAGGCAGAACCACCAAAGGCACGCAAATCAATATCGATGATTTCATGGCGATTGATATTCATTGATTTCGCTACTTTACGAGCAGCATTAAGTTCATGATTATCACGCTGTCCATAGCTAAAACTAAGACCATAAACTTCAAACCCCCGGTCTTTTGCAATAGCCACACACGTTGAACTATCAAGTCCACCACTGAGCAAAACGACTGCTTTTTTTGCTGACATATTAAAATCCTTGTTGCTTTAAGCTTCACTTAGCGCAATTTGTGGATGAATTCCATGATTATTATGACATGACTATTATTTAATGTTCCGATATAACTGGCAAGATGTTTAATAAACGAAAGTAAATTGATGCCATTATCAACCCCAGCCGCACGAAAACATTTACATACACGTAGTATTGAACTTAATGGGTATAAGCGCGAGGATGATCTCTGGGATATTGAGGTCCATATGACTGATATCAAAAGTTATGATGTTGAAAATCAATGGAGGAACGGCATTGCGGCCGGTGAGCCGATTCATGAAATGTGGTTGAGGTTAACCATTGATGGAACTTTCTTAGTCAAAGATGTTGAAGCGGTAACAGATAATAGCCCTTTTGAAATGTGTCCTATTATTACCAGTGCTTATCGTGAGCTTGTTGGTATTAGGATTGGGCGAGGGTGGCGTCGTGCCATCAATGAAAAAGTAAAGGGAAGAAATGGATGCACACATATAACGGAATTGCTTGCGCCGCTTGCCACGGTGTCTTTTCAAACATTAATGGGTAATATTCAAAAAAATGCGAGCCAGAAAAGCAAAGCCGAAAAAGAAACCCTTAAACCAATGGTTTTAAACAGTTGTCATGCTTGGGCAGAGGATAGTGAAGTGGTGAAAAAACATTTACCGGAATTTTATAAAGAGGCCACTGATTAACGGTCAATTAGATGATCGTCGATTTTCTTTTTATTTTTCTCTTGTTTGCTTTTCGCTAATTCTTTTTCCGCTTTGGTTCGTCCGAATTTAATGCGGTTTTCATCGGCTCTTTTTTCATTCTTTTGCTTTGCGTCTATTTTACGAGCTTTTGAAAAAGATAAAATTTCAGCCATTATTTTTCACGACTCATTTTATTCATATTCATTGGGCTCCAGCTCATACCATTGTCAGTAGAACGTTCAACAAGAAATTCACGGGTATCATTGTCAATTTCTGTAAATGTAAGTCTGAAATACATTTCACCGCCATCATCTGTTGGAAAGTTTGTGCCTGCTCGTAAATTGGTAACTTGGAATTTTTCAGGGGAAATAAAGTCACCCTCATAAATATCCTTTAAACCAAAGGTATCATCTACGGCCGCAATTCGGTAAAGATTGCGGTATTGATCATAAGAAATAAAAGTTTCTACAATAAAAACATTATCAGGTTCGAGATCATGAATTTCTTCGGCAATCATTTTACCTTTTAATTTCTTAGAGTAAGTCACTTTCGAGGTAGCAATTTGTTTCCAGGCATCATTTTCATAAGCATATTGCACGGTATGCCATTTTCCTAGGATGCTATCAAGCATTGCCATTTTTTCGAGTGGTACATTTTCAATTTCTGAGGTTTGTGCCGCTATGAATGGGCTATAAAAAATAATTGCGACAACAAATAATATTTTTTTCATTTAAAAATTTGATCCTAATCTAAGTAAAAGACTTGTTGCCCCTTTGATCGTTCTAACATGCCCTGGATTAAATTGATGTAGCAAGTTAATTTGCATTCTCGCACCATAAAAATTGGCCATTGAATATGATAACTCTATATCTCTCTCCGTGCCACTAGGGCCTAGATTTACGCGATTAAAAGCCATTCTATAGCTATTATTTTCATAATTTCGTTCTGCAACGTTACTAATTGTCGCATTGCCTGATGTAAGTTTTAACGGCTGGCTGAATGTCAATGAAATCTGATCATCATCACGCAGTAGTCCTAATGATTTGATGCCCACAAGATAGCTTTGGGATTTCAGGGTAGAAATATTGCCAAGTAAAGTGCCAGCAACCGCATCAACATCTGTTATGCCATAAGTAGCCCGACCGTAAAGAGAG
>DGPL01000031.1 GCA_002390425.1 Kordiimonadaceae bacterium UBA4441
AACTTGGTCTGACGGGATACAATACATTGCTCTATTTACTCGTCTGCATTTAGGTATAACATCTTAAAGTGAGCATTAACACGACGATACAAGGCCCTGCCCACCGTTGGCAGAGATCGTGAGTTCGAACCTCGAAGGGTGTCCCAAATATTTGCAAATATATTCATCTAGTTCTAGAGTTCAGATAATATCTAACCAAATATCACAAAGGGAATAAAAATGACAGGTCGTTTGTTTTTACTTACAGTGCAATTTGCAATGTTACTTTCTGGATGTGAAATGGATTTAAGTAAAGAGAATAGGCTATCGACGTCAAAATTTGGTGAAATGCCGGATGGGCGTGATATCACCAAATACACAATTACCAATAAATCAGGTTCAAGCATCGAAGTCATTAACCTAGGTGGTATTATTGTATCAATAAATTTGCCTGACCTTGAGGGCAATATGGGGGATATTGTGTTAGGTTACGATAACGTGACACAATATTTGCAGGAAAGTCCTTATATGGGCGCTATTGTCGGCCGTTATGCAAACCGAATTGCAAATGGAAAATTTTCCATTGATAATGAGGAATACACCTTAGCGCAAAATAACGCCCCAAATGCCCTTCATGGTGGATTAGAAGGATTTGATAAGAAAGTATGGTCTGCCAGCCCGTTTGAAACAAATGAAAATGCGGGTGTTATATTATCATTAATCAGCGAAGATGGTGACCAAGGGTATCCCGGTTCTTTAAAAGTAGAAGTGACCTATACATTTGATGATCAAAATCAACTTACCGTCGATTATAAAGCGACTACCGATAAATCAACCGTGATTAATATTTCACAACATTCCTATTTTAATTTAAATGGTCATAATTCAGGTCAAATCGGCGATCATGAAATGATGATTAATGCCAACCACTATACCCCCATTAACGATACGCTCATTCCAACTGGTGAAATTGCCAGGGTTGAAAATACACCTATGGATTTCCGAAAAGCAAAGCCAATTAACGAAGACATAAATACGGATTTTAAACAATTGGAATATGGTCTTGGGTATGATCATAATTGGGTTTTAAATCAAGATGAATTTTCACAAGCTGCAAAGGTTTATGCGCCAAAAAGCGGTAGAATAATGGAAATATATACGGATCAGCCAGGTATTCAATTTTACTCAGGAAATTTTATCGATGGAATGAGTTATGGGAAAGATAACTTCGCATACGCCAAG
Organism: Kordiimonadaceae bacterium UBA4441; assembly: GCA_002390425.1. Lineage (GTDB taxonomy): Bacteria > Pseudomonadota > Alphaproteobacteria > Sphingomonadales > Emcibacteraceae > Pseudemcibacter. The sequence continues at coordinate 1,222 of DGPL01000031.1, forward strand.
CGCGGCGGGTTTTGTCTTGAAACACAGCATTTCCCGGATAGCCCAAACCATAAAAATTTTCCGTCAACGCTTTTAATTCCAAGCGAAACATTCGAAAGCAAAACAGTTTTCAAATTTTCAGTAAGACAATAATAAGATATTTTTCTATTTCAATGTAATTAATTTATTTGGGTTTAAGAACCATGGCGTTACAAAGGCCGGCATATTTGAAAGTGGTAATATCTCTTCTGGAAGATCAATTCCCAAAGTATTAATCATAAAATCCCGCCTCTTTTGACATCTTTCATAACAATCAGGGTGTTTTGATTTTAACTGGTTTCGCAAATCTTCATCTGCGATAACAATGCCATCTTCCATGCGCGTTGAGCCATATATCTTTGATGACGGGATGACATCAACCTGAAACATCATCCCTGATCTGATCGGAATATCTGATCCTTTATATATTGGTGAACTTACCCATTCATCTAAATGAATAAGATGGCCCGCATTAAGAAAAATACCATACTTTTCAAATGGTAAAGTATCATAAATTGCATCATGCAGGACGCTTCCTTTTGTGCCTATTTTCATTTTGCTGAACCAATCCGCCATTGCAACAAAATAAGGTCCCGCGAAGTTATCGATATAATCCTGTGCATTTGATGGTAAATCGTTTACATCTTCCGCTACCCAACCTGCTCGACATGTGTTACTACCCCAAAAACAGACATTAAATGAAAAGACTTCACCTTTTCGAACAGTTCGGCCCTGTGGGCCACATAGGCCCGGTAGATCACCCCCTGAAAAAGTAGGATGACATCCAAGCGGTTCGCCGTCCCATTCGATAAATTTTGCAATTTCATGATCCGTCATACCGTCGCGCATGCCAAATAAAATTCTTTTTGCGGCTTCAGATGCTTTAATATTCGTATGTTCAAATATTGCAATTTCATCCACTGAAACAACACTCCTAAAACCATAAGCAGGATGCATGAATAGATCAGATGCATTTTCAACATTTTCAAACCCTGCGACTGACCTTGCCGCATCCGCAATAAAGCTCGGAATATCTAGTGCTTGCTTTCCTAATGGTTCTTCGTTTTCGCTAAAATATTTCCACCCTACGGCTCCGACGATAGAATTTTCATTCATTTTCTCTGATTTAAAGATCGCGGATAAAGTTCTGCTTTTATCGCGTCCTTGATCAAGTAGTGAAAACGGTTGATATAATTCACTGCGAATATCGCCATTTCGATAAAGCGGGCTATGATCAAGATACCCCTCACATTCATTTCCAACGACAATGAGTGGTTTTTCATCACGCCTAACAATCAATAAAATTTCTTCAAAACGAGGATCAATATTTGTCGCCCATGTTAAATTGGCGAAATGCTCCCTGTCCCCATAGATAAGCAAATGAGAATAGTCACGATCAGCCATCGCGTCCTGCATCATTACTATGCGATCCCGGAATTCGTCTAACGAGATCGCAGCAGGCTTTTCACCAATTCCAAACTCTGGCCATTCAATTTCTCTGACAGTTGCCTTATTCATTTTACGTTCCTCATTTTGATAATATTTTCAGGAATACCTTTTGTATCCGTTTTATAAATTTGTAAATCACCTGCAAATTCTTCATTTGCTAACTGGTTATCATCCAGCCCATCTTTTGCCGTCGTTACAAACAACCATGATAAATCAGGCCCACCAAAAGCAACACATGTAGGCTGAGAGACCGGCACTTCAAGAATATAATCAATTTCGCCGTTGGGTGCATATCTAACAACCCTACTGCCACCCCACTGGGCATTCCAAAGATAGCCCTCTTGGTCAATTGTTGAGCCATCTGGAAAAATATCTTCATTTGTTATCGCGAAGGTATTATCATTCGTTGGTATTCCTAATGCGGCATCAAAGTCATAAACATCAATTCTATTATTCGTGCTATCGGCAAAATACATTTTTTTGCTATCAGGGCTCCAACATAATGAATTGGAAATGAGAATATCTTCTAAGAGTGGAACGGCTAATTTCTTCTCAGCCAAATCCAAACGATATAAGCGGCCACGCGCATCTCCACCATTATTATCTTCGACCATAGTCCCCGACCAGAACCTGCCCTGCCGATCAACCCGACCATCATTAAAACGAATTTGATTATGATACTCTAGCGGTTTAGATAACCATTTTAAGATATTTTTTTCAGGATTATACTTTGCAAAGCCATTTTCAAAAGCCGCGATGAACCACTTTTCATCATCCGTAAACCCAAATGAACACAGTCTTTCAGGAGTATCATAATGTCCTAACTTTTTTGAAGATGGGTTATAGTGATAAAGGCGGCTTTCCTGAATATCCGTCCACCAGATGGTCTCCGTTCGGTGGTCCCAAATCACACCTTCCCCAAGCGTGTTACCAACCTTAATTCTATCAAATAATTCTAAATTCATAATCTGACTATTACCACCAGGTCGCATATAAAGCGATTAAGATACATATAACCATCAGGGATTGAATATTGAAACTACGGCTTGTTGAAAAATCCATTTGTCTAATATCAACGGCTTGTGGGTGATCTTCTTGCTTGCCCATTAATGAAACGATAATTGCAAGCGCTAAACAAATTAAAAATACAATTCCAACCCTGTCCATAAACGGAAGATCAGGAAGCATATAATAAAATCCACAAGAAAGAATGAATGAACCAACCGCTGCGGCAATTGCGCCATTGGCTGTCGCTTTTTTCCAAAAGAGACCTAGCATAAAAATAACAACGATACCTGGTGTAAAAAATCCTGTGAAATCTTGAATGAATTTAAAACCCTGATCAAAGCTTTCAAGAAGCGGTCTTGCAAAGATCATCGCAATTAAAAGTGACGTAAAACTAACAATTCGACCTATGAAAACATAATGTGATTGTTTTTTTTCGGGCCTATAGTAACTATAAATATCCATCGTGAATATCGTTGAAATACTATTGATCATCGACGCTAATGATGACACAATCGCAGCAACCAACGCCGCAAATATTAATCCCTTAAGTCCAACAGGCATTAAATTCATCATGGTTGGATAAGCTTGGTCAGGGCGATCAAGATCAGGCGCTAAAGTAACCGCGGCAATTCCTGGCAAGACGACGATAATTGGCATCAATAATTTCAAGAAAGCAGCAAAGGTCATTCCTTTTTGTGCTTCGTTTATGCTTTCAGCAGCAAGAGCACGCTGAATGATATATTGGTTAAAGCCCCAATAAGAAAAATTCATGACCCACATACCACCAACAAGCACTGAAATGCCCGGAAGATCATTATAATAAGGATTATCTTTGCTTAAGATCATATCGAATTTTTCTGGGAACTGCTCCATCAGTATGTTTGCACCATTAAGAACACCCGAACCCTCACTTATAAGATTAAGCGTTACGTAAGATAGAAATAACCCACCAAAAACAAGCAGAACGACTTGAATAATATCGGTGAATGCAACGGCCTTTAATCCGCCATAAAGAGAATATGAAAGAGCAAAAACGGCAAGAAATATCATGCCATATACCATTTCAAATCCTGTAATAGTGTAAATGGCCAATGCCCCTAACCAAAGGATCGACGTTAAGTTAACAAAGATATATAATGCCATCCAAAATGTGGCCATAATCATTCGAACACTATGATTATATCGTTGTTCAAGATACTGAGGCATTGTGTAAATTTTTTGTTTCAAGAAAACTGGGAGCATATATTTGCCGACAACAAGCAAGCCAATCGCCCCCATCCATTCATAAGACGCTATCCCTAAACCAAGCGCATAACCTGAACCAGACATTCCTATAATTTGCTCCGCAGAAATATTGGCTGCGATTAAAGATGCACCAATAGCCCACCACGGCAATGATTTACTAGCGAGGAAATAATCTTCCGTATTTTTTTCACGACCGTCTTTTTCACGGGAAACCCAAATCGCCAATGAGATTAGACCGATGACATAGGCAGAAAAGACAATAATGTCTAAATTTTCTAGTCTCATATATGGTCCTCATCTTTATTCAGGTTAATCGAAATATTAAAAGTATTATTCTTACTAGGTGCGCCCCGCATCAATAACAAAACTTTGCCCAGTTATCATTTTACTATCGGAACTGGCTAAAAATATCGCTAATTTTGCAACATCTATGGGCATGATACGGTCCTTTAAAGCGACCAATTTCTTCCATTCTTCTTCCGCTTCGGGGGTTAGCCACTTTTCGATTTGCCGGTCGGTAATAACCCACCCCGGCAAAATAGCATTTACCCTAATATTATTGTCACCATAATCTTTTGACAAAGCTTTCGTCATGCCAACCAAACCCGCCTTTGCCGTAACATAAGCAGGCATATTTGCAGGACCCAAAAGGGCGTTTATGGAACTAAAATTAATAATTGATCCTTGATGATTTAACTTCATACTTTCATAAACTGCTTTTGAAGCAAAGAAAGCCGGATCAAGGTTCACTGCCAGAGAGGCGCGCCATTTTTCTTCATTCATTTCCTCTGGTGTATGTCGTTCATCATTGGCAACATTGTTAATAAGCGCATATATTGGACCAAATTCTTTGATGGCGTCGGCGATTGCGTTTTCCAATGTATTCACATTGGTAACATCAACTTTTTTAAACCATGGTTTATGAAATTGATCATTCATCAAATCATCGCATAATTGACGCGCATTTATTTCATCATAATCGATAAATGCAACCCTCGCTCCTTGCGCGGCAAAGGCGCGAACCATTTCAGCGCCAATTCCAGTGGCACCACCAGTAATGAAAACATGTTGATCTTTTAAATCATGATAGATTGTTGTTTTATTGCTATTCATCAGTGAGATTCCCGCTTTACTTCGGAACTGCTTTTACCAACTAGAAAATCAAGGTCTGCGCCTTCATCTGCCTGCAAAACATGATCAATATATAATTTATAATAACCCCTGCCATATTTAGGTGCAGTTTCTGGGCCCTGCCAATTTGCTGCTCTTCTTACGAATTCCTCTTCTGAAATTAATAAATCCAATGATCTTGCTGGGCCATCAAAACGGATGACATCACCATCTTCAACGAATGCTAATGGACCTGCGCTTTCCGCCTCAGGACTAACATGCAGTATAACTGTACCAAATGCCGTGCCACTCATTCTCGCATCGGAAATGCGCACCATATCTCGCACCCCTTTTTCCAGTAATTTTTGAGGAATTGGCATATTCCCAACTTCTGGCATTCCGGGATATCCTTTTGGTCCACATCCTTTAAGAACCAATATAGAATTCTGATCTACATCCAGTTCGGGGCTATCGAGCCGCGCTTTTAAATCTTCTATATTTTGAAAAACAACCGCTTTTGCCTCGTGAACCAATAATTCTTCCGTTGCTGCACTGGGTTTAATAATCGCTCCTCTTGGGGCTAAATTTCCTTTTAAAACCCAAATTCCAGCATTTTTCTTTACTGGCTTTTCAAGCGAACCCAGAACATCATCATTATAAACTTCTGACATATCCGCTATTTCACCGATTGTTTTTCCGGAAACTGTTTCAATATCGCTATTTAATAAATGACCGAGTGATTTTAAAATGGCCGGAACGCCACCGGCATAATGAAAATCTTCCATCAAATATTTACCAGACGGCTGAATATCAACCAAGAGTGGAATGTCTTTCGTGAGTATATCAAAATCATCTAAATTTAGATTGACCCCCATCCTTCCCGCAATTGCCTGAAGATGTATTACGGCATTTGTTGATCCACCAATTGCCGCTAGCACGCGAATACCATTTTCCATCGCCTCTCTTGTTAAATAAGAGGAAAGCTTTTGGTCTTCTTTAACAAGTTCTACAATTCGATTTCCTGTTAAGTGAGACATGGTTTTTCGGCGCGCATCAACTCCCGGCGCCGTACCATTAAATGGCATTGATAAACCCATCGCTTCAACCACACATGCAAATGTTGATGCGCTGCCCATTGTCATACATGTTCCTGTTGAGCGAGACATTCCTGCTTCCGCATTCATAAATTCTTCCATTGACATTTTACCTGCACGCACATCTTCGCTGAATTTCCAAACGTCAGTACCTGAGCCAACATCTGCGCCACAATGTTTTCCATTAAGCATCGGACCCGATGAAATTATCATTGTCGGTAAATCTACACTGGCGGCCCCCATTAACTGTGCTGGTGTGGTCTTATCACAGCCCCCAAGCAGCACGACACCATCTATAGGATTACCTCTAATGCTTTCTTCTACATCCATTGAAACGAGATTACGAAACAACATCGCCGTCGGACGCATAAGCGCCTCTCCCGTGGACATAACAGGAAATTCAAGTGGCAGTCCGCCAGCCTCCCAAACGCCGCGCTTCACATATTCAGCAATATCTCTAAGGTGAGAATTACAGGGTGTTAGTTCGGACCATGTGTTGCAAATACCAATTACGGGACGACCGTCAAAAACATGATCCGGCAGTCCTTCGCTTTTCATCCAGCTTCTGTGGATGAAACCGTCTTTGTCATTTTTACCAAAACTTTCGGTGCTGCGTGCTTTATTTTTTTTATCGTTGGACATCGTTAACCCAAAAATTTTTCATCAAATTTAGCCATTTATATTATTTATATGATAATTAATCAAATAGAATCATATCAAACCCACAAAACTTATTAAAACAGACTTATTTATCTAGTAAAGCCATTACTTCTGATATCAACATAGTAGCTTCTTGTTTTGCAAGTTCAGGCATTTTATTTTTAATAGCGAAATATACTTTTTCATGTGCCTTCACATCTGCGTGGCGAACACCTTTTTGCCTATTCGTATATTTTATACTGGAACGTAATGCCGTTTCAGAAAGGTTTTTCAACTGTTTGAAAAATCTATTGCCACTAGCATCCAATAAAGCCAGATGAAATTCTATATCAGCTTCAAGCGGATCGTCTAAACCGTTCTCAGCAGATTGCATTCGCTCTAAGGCCGTTCCTATTTTTTCAATATCATCGATATTTTGCTTTTGGGCTGCTATCTCAGCTGCTGCAGGCTCCACAGCCAATCTAATTTCAGTAAATTCTCTCAGCAAAGAAAGCGATACAGTCTTTTTCAAAAACCATTCTAAAACCTCTTCATCTAATATGTTCCAATTCTCTTCAGATCGAACTTTAGTGCCTTGACGTGGTCTTGAACTCAGCATTCCCTTAGAAGTTAGCATTTTTACAGCTTCGCGAATAATACTTCTGCTTACATTAAACTGCTCGCAGAGTTCTGCTTCTGTTGGAAAAGCTTTGTTATTATCGTATTCACCCATAACGATTGATTGACCTAGGTCGCTCATAATATTTTGTGTTAAATTTCTGCCGCGTCCTAAATCCATTTATATTTACTCGATTGCCTTCATTATTATTAAGTTATATTCACGAATTTCATGATAATATATATCACACCATAGATTAAGAACTTGCAAGTGTCTTTAAAGAATTACTATTCATGATAGCGGTATGATGATCTCAGCTTTTAGTCCAGGTTTGTTATCAAGAAGGCTAAGTTCAAACTTATGAATTTTTAAGATAACAGATACCAAATAAAGCCCAAGCCCCATTCCACCTTCTTTACGTTCTGGCGAAAGACGTGCAAATCTTTGCAAGGCTTTCTTTCTATCCGCGCTTGGAATACCGGGACCATCATCGGCAATCATAATAGAAATATGATCCTTATTTCTTATCGCGCTTATACTAATGTCCGCGCCCCTTCCGGCATATTTAATCGCATTTTCAATCAAATTTGAAAGAGCCTGCGCCATCAACTGAGCATTCATTTTAACTTTAATGTCTTGATCTATCGAAATTGACGTGGAAATTGTCATTTCACTTTCTTCGACCAAAGGAATATATAATTCTGACACATCATTCAGTAGATCAAATAATCGAACATCTTCCATTTGACTATTCACAATACCCGTTTCAAGCCGAGCAACATTTAGAAGTGCATTTAAATCTTTTAAAATTCTATCCGTTTCAAATATTGCTTTTTCAATATCAATAGCGGTCGATGACTGCTCATCTAGTTTTAGATAACTTTGTTCCAAATGACCGCGAAGACGCGTGAGCGGGCTTCTTAAATCATGTGCCATGCTTTCAGTTGCTACACGAAGCTCATTAATCAAATCATCGACTTTACTAAGCATTTCGTTGAGCGTTTCTGATAACTGATCAAATTCATCATTTTGTTTGGTAACAGGAATACGTTTTGAAATATCACCCCCCATGATGGAACGAGCTGTATTATCAATGGACTTTAATCTCCTTAAAACAAGCCTTGAAAACACGGCGCCCCCAATTGTCGCAAGTATAATCATCAGCACTATTGCGCCAATCATTGCACCTGTAAGCGTGTTTTGAAAATCACGTCTAGCCCGCATATCGCGACCGACTAATATTTTTGCACCCAGACCAAGAGAATAGGCGCGCGCACCAACCAATATAGATTGACTGGTATCCCTACGAATTAAAGTCACTATGGTCCATTCACCATCAGTTGTAATGTCGTTAGGCCATTGTAAAAGGTTTCCAACAATCGGTTGATTATTAGGAGCTGATAATAAATATACCGCGTCCCCATCCGCGTTCTCAATTCTACGCGATAATGCCGCACGAAGTCCGGGAATGCCATTTGCGATATATTCTTCTTCTAGTGCACGAATTTCCGTTTCGACTACCTCGGCAACTTCATTTTCAATCACTTCTACCGTCGAAAAATAAATATAACCAAGTACTGCGCCAATTGTGACCACATTAAACAATAGATAAGTCAGAATATTGCGCGCATATGCACTCTTGGAAAACATTGATAATGAATTCATGAAACGTTACCAATTTTATAACCAGCCCCACGGACAGTTTGAAGAAGCTGCGTTTCAAAGTCATGATCAATTTTTGCCCGAAGTCGACTTATATGTACATCAATCACATTTGTATGAGGATCAAAATGATAATCCCAAACCTGCTCAAGTAACATATTTCTGGTGACAATTCGCCCCTTATGACGCATTAGATATTCGAGAATCTTATACTCCCTCGGTTTTAAATCGATTACCTTATCACCACGTCGTGCTTGACGACTCCTAATATCCAGCTCCAAATCGGCCACTTTCATGACATCCGATGTTGACGTTCCCTCGCCGCCCCGTCTAAGAACGGCTTCTATTCGCGCAAGAAGTTCTGAAAATGCAAATGGTTTGGAAAGATAATCATCGGCACCCGCTTTTAACCCTTCAATTCGGTAATCGAGTTCACCTAGTGCAGATAGAAATATAACCGGCGTTTTGACCCCTTCCGATCTTAAGGCCTTAAGAACAGATATACCATCAAGTCTGGGTAACATCCGGTCTAATACGATCGCATCATACTCATTTGAGACGGCATCTGATAAGCCATCAATCCCATTATCTATGATTTCAGCGACATGACCATGCTGCACTAATCCTTTTGCGACATGTGATGAAATCTCATGATCATCTTCAATGATTAAAACGCGCATATTTTTCCTTTGAAACTATAGATAATTTTAACCTTAAACCGCATTATAAGAATATTTTCTCATAAATGAAAAGCCATATTGCCTAGCTTTAAATTAATAATTGAAATTATAAAACAGACAATATGGCTATATCATGGAAGTTAGTAATTACGCCCTTTCAAGTGGAACAGCAATGAAACGATTGCCGTTCTTATTCTTCACGCGAAGGAGGACCGCTTCACGTTCTTCTTCTAAAGCTTTGGCAATCACATCACGGATATCATCAAGAGAACTAACCTTAACATTATTAACGCTTTCAATTTTATCGCCAATGCGCACATTTTTTCTTGCGGTAACACTTTCTGGGTCAACATCAACGACTTCTAATTTTTCATTAAGGGCAAGCCCTAATTTTGGAAGCTCGTCTCCTCTGCCGCTGAATGATGCTTTCGTGACTTTGGATTCTTCCATAGTACCGACCTTTAAGTCGATGGTTTTTTCTCGTTCTTCGCTCCAGATGCTAACTTCTACGGTACTATCGGCTTCCGACAGAGCGACACTTTTGGTTAAATCACGCAGATCATCAATGTTTTCACCATTAAAGCTTAAAATCACATCACCTGCGCGAAGCCCTGCTTTTTCCGATGGACCACCTGAAACGACATCTGAAATTAGCGCACCTCCTTTGCTATCAAGTCCTAAGCTATCCGCGATATCATCAGTAACTGGTTGGATGCTTACGCCAATCCAACCACGTTCAACCGTGCCATCTTCGATAAGGTCGGCGACTATATTCTTTGCCATTTCTGCAGGGATCGCAAAACCGATACCGACATTACCACCACCCGGAGAATAAATCGCCGTGTTAACGCCGATAACTTCACCATTTTGATCAAATAAAGGCCCACCCGAATTACCCTTATTAATTGGGGTATCCGTTTGAATAAAATCATCATAAGGACCGGAGCCAATTTCACGACCGCGCGCCGATACAATCCCTGAGGTCACTGAACCATGTAGCCCAAATGGTGATCCCACTGCAAAAACACTGTAACCTACTCGTGTTTGATCAGAATTGCCCCAATCAACGGCGTCAAAAGTTTCGTCTTCATCGATCTTAAGCACGGCCAAGTCTGTTTTGGGGTCCGTTCCCAGGACGTTTGCTTTTAATTCACGACCGTCTTTTAATCGAACAGTTACTTCTTCAGCGTCATCAACAACATGGTTATTGGTAATGACAATGCCGTCGGCTTCCACAATAAAACCAGAGCCAATTGACGATGGTTGCGAATATCCCCTACCCGGTGCCCTTTCATTAGAGCCACCGCCGCGTCGAAACTCTTTAAAAAATTCTTCAAACGGGCTTCCAGGCATATTGGGTATGCCTCGAAATTCTTGGTTTATATTAGATTTAACCTTACCTTTCGCAATGACTTGCACAACTGCTGGGCTTACATTTTCAACGAGATCTGCAAGGTTTCTTGTTTCAGAAAACTGATTTATCTGCGTTACTTTCGCAACTTCATTATTGTTCGACGTTGTCGCCTGTGAGGCCATATGACCAATGGCAAAAAGACTGGTACCTATGAGTAAACCTGATACAAATGTTTTTACATATTTAACTTTACGCATTTTTTATCTCCTTAAATGCTTTAATGGATAATTGGAGAATAAATGCGCAACATGAAATTATTCTGTCTTGAACATTAAAAAAATTTAATGTTCACTTTAATTGCCCCTCTACAGAAAACATCTAGGTTAAGAAATATTAAACCTATTTAGCTTAAACTCTGTGCTTATGCAGGATTTATGGTGTAAGTTTATGGAAAATAAAGTAAAAGTTTTAAAGTCTTTTAAAAGCGTAAAACGTTTTTATAAAGTTTCCTCGGCTGCCATAGTCCATTTTTTACTCATTACCTTCTTTTTATCATTTACTGTAAATGCGCAAGATATACTTTCCAATGTTGACCTATCCGCTGAAGAACGCCAATGGATTTCTGAACATCCTATTTTAACAGCAACCAATANNCTCTCTTATGCAATACCCTTAATTAGTCCAACTTGGTCTGACGGGATACAATATGCAGCATTGATTGCCAAGGCATTTCATTATTTAGTAAAGCTACTATTTTTTCTATCTGATTTAACTTAAGAGTACCTCCCTCTTCTAGCTCTGCTTTAATGATCCAAGTAGCCCCTGCCGAAATTGTTTCCCTTGGATCAAAACTTAAGCGGATCAGTTCATCAAAATAATCAGGCGTATCGCGACATTTTATTCTTGCCTCAGATAAAAGTGAAACCGCAACACCATCGAATTTTTTTAATTCATTTTCTAATCTGTTTTTTTCATTCATGAATTTATTAAAAGCCCAAAAAAACACTAAGTTAATATATTAGTAGTAGAACATTTTTTATTTCTGTAATAACGTAATTATAAATCAATTAATCAATGTGTAAATATGACAAACATCCATAATATTAATAGCAATCATTATGCCATCGTGATTGGCAGTGCAAATATGGATATTTGTGGTGCTGCATCTAATTCATTTAAAATAAAGGATTCAAACCCAGGCATTATAAGCATGAGCGCCGGCGGCGTTGCGAGAAACATCGCAGAAAATCTTGCATTACTTGAATGCAAATGTCACTTAATCACGGCCGTTGGTAATGACGGCTTTGGCATTTCACTTGTAAATAAAGCAAATGCAGTAGGAATAAATACTGATAAAATTCTTAAATTAGAAAATGAAAAAACATCGACCTATTTAAACATAGTTGATAATACTGGTGAAATGATATCTGCTATTAGTGATATGGCGATTGTCGATCATATTACCCCTGAATATATTGAGCTTCACAATGAAATTATTCAAAAAGCAAGTGTCATAGTACTGGACACAAATATTCCTGAAAAAACGCTTTCTTATATCATTAATCGATTTAAAGAAGTTCCAATTATTGTTGATGCGGCATCAACCGTGAAGGCAATGAAAATCAAAAAACATCTTTCGGGAATACATTCACTAAAATGTAATAAAATAGAAGCTGAAGCCTTAAGCGGCATTGAAGATGATTTAAATGCAATCATTAATTGGTTCCATCAACGTGGTGTGGTAAGGGTCTATATTACCTTAGGTGAAGAAGGTGCTTTCTATAGTGAAAATCAAACCAGTGCCAAAATAACGCATCAAAAACAACACTGTAAAGTCATCAATGTTACTGGTGCGGGCGATGCCTTTACGGCGGGCATTACATACGGCTTACTAAATGAATGGACTATTATTAAATCTATTCATTTCGGTATGGCAGCAGCAGTTATTGCGTTAAATCACATTGATACTATTAATCCAGAAATGTCGATTAAAAAAATAAATAGAATAATGGAACACGAATATGACAATTAATTTATCAGAGCAATATTTAGACATATTACCTGAAATAAAAACTGCAATCGATCAAGGAAAACCGATTGTTGCGCTTGAATCCACTATCATTTCTCATGGCATGCCCTACCCAAAGAATGTTGAAACGGCAAAAGAAGTCGAGCAAATGGTCCGCGATAATGGCGCTATTCCTGCTACTATTGCAATACTTGGTGGCCGATTAAAAGTCGGGCTTAACGATCAAGAATTAGAATATCTAGGTAAAAGCGGGCTAAAGGTTACCAAAGCAAGCCGCCGAGACATTCCTTTCATTGTTTCACGCGGTGAAGACGGAGCAACCACAGTTGCTGCAACCATGATCATTTCAGAACTTGCTGGTATATCCTTGTTTGCCACTGGTGGTATTGGCGGCGTACATCGCGACGGTGAAAACTCGATGGATGTATCAGCAGATCTTAATGAACTATCTAATACGAATGTCAGTGTAATTTGTGCAGGGATAAAGTCGATATTGGATATTGGCCGTACATTAGAATACCTTGAAACCATGGGCGTTCCAGTCGTCGGCTATCAAACGGATCATGTACCTGCCTTTTATGCCAGAAGTAGCGGTTATGGTGTTGACTATCGTGCCAATTCCGCCAATGAAATAGCAGCATCATTAAAAGCCAAATACGACATGGGTTTAAATGGAGGTGCATTAATCACTAACCCCGTTCCTGAAAAATTCGCGCTAGACCCAAATGATATTGAAAAAACCATCAATGAAGCCATTCAAGAAATGAATAAACGCGGTATCACCGGAAAAGACACAACCCCGTTTTTGCTGGCGAGAATTGCAGAACAGACTAAAGGGGAAAGTTTAGATACCAATATTAAATTAGTTCTAAATAACGCAAAATTAGCAGCGGAAATTGCTGCAGAATTATGTAAACTCTAATAGTTGAAATTCGATGGCGATATCCAATCACGAAACATTACCAATAGTTGATTTAAAAGAATTTTTAAATTCAACAGGAGAAGAGCGTAAAAATTTAGCTTCACAAGTGGATGATATTTGTCGTTCAATCGGGTTTTTAATCATTAAAAATCACGGCGTCCCTGAAAAAATCAGAATTGATGCTTGGCTTGCTGCAGAAAGTTTTTTCAAAAAAAATGAAGAGGATAAAAGAAAAGCGCTTCCCAATGAAGAAGAAAGCCCTAGAGGCTATCTGCCAATAGAAGGGGAAACGCTAGCAAAAACACTCGGTGATGCTACGCCACCAGACCGTAAAGAAACATTTAGTAGCGGTCCTTTATCACCGCCGCCTGGTCATAGAACGACAGACGATTTTCATTTCTTTTATGGCCCCAACATTTGGCCAATTAAACCAAATAATTTTAAAGAAAAGTGGGTTGCTTATTATAACGCTATGGAACAATTGGGCGCTAAAGTCATGGAAATGCTCGCCGCGGCTTTAAACCTCGATAAAGATTTCTTTGTTAAATACCATACTCACCATATCAGCGCTTTAAGGTCGCAAAACTATCCTTCATTAAAAACTAAAGTGCTTCCTGGCCAATTACGAGCAGGGGCCCATTCCGATTATGGCAGTGTTACTTTACTATATCCTGATCCTATGATCGGTGGACTAGAAGTTAAATCAATTGACGGAGGCTGGATTAAAGCCCCAAAAGTTGAAGATGCTTATATAATTAACATTGGTGATTTACTCGCACATTGGACAAATGACCGATGGGTTTCGACACTGCACCGCGTTGTGGAGCCCGAGGGCGTAAAAGGAAAATCGTCACTAAAACGTCAATCCATTGCTTATTTCATGAACCCGAATTATGACGCTATGATCAAGGCTATCCCAACCTGCATCGATAATGAAAGTCCTGCGAAATACGATCCCGTTTTAGCGGGTGAATACTTAATGAATAAGTTTAAATCATCAGTATAAGTATTTGATTTTAAAAATTTTTACAACGTACCAAAAATTCTATCCCCTGCGTCGCCGAGTCCAGGGACAATATAACTTTTCTCATTTAATTTTTCATCTATAGCAGCCGTATAAATCGGCACATCTGGATGCGCATCACTTAAGGCTTCTATGCCTTCTGGTGCGCTGAGAAGACACATAAACGTAATATTTTTAGCACCAGCCTGCTTAATACGGTCAAGAGCTGCAATAGCAGAATTACCTGTCGCAAGCATTGGATCTACCACCAAATTAAATCTTTCATCTAAATTTGGGGGCGCCTTAAAATAATATTCCACCGCATGAAGATCATCCGGATTACGGTAAAGCCCAACATGCCCTACTTTTGCAGTAGGGATAAGTTCAAGCAACCCTTTCATTAATCCATCCCCTGCCCGAAGAATTGAATGTATGCACATTTTTCTTCCGACAAGTTTCGGCTTGGATGTCTTAGCTACAGGCGTTTCAATCTCAACATCTTCTGTCGGCAAATCTCTGGTGACTTCATAGCCCATTAAAAAACTAATTTCTTGCAGTAAGGCCCTGAAAATTGCTGGTGGGGTTTCCTTTTTTCTCATAATGGTAAGTTTATGCTGAATGAAAGGATGAACTATAAGGTTTGCTTTACTCATTTTATTGCTCCAAGGCCGAAATATTAATTACGAAAACCACCTTACAAGTGATCTTTCTAATAGTCTATAAAAGCATACCATTTTGCTTTTGATTATAATTTTTATCAATATATTTAAAGATGTGTTTAGTATATATTCTAAAGATATATAAAATTATTCCTTAACAAGGAAGTCTATGGAACCGGGAACAACCAATCATAGCGCCAGACGCATAGCTGCATTCACAGTTGGCTTAGGATTAAGTCTGCTGTATTTTATAATTAGTGACAACCAGTGGCCAAGTAATTCCGAATTTCATACGATCATGGAAATGAGCGCTACTGTTCTGGCACTTTTCATAGGCATCCTCGCTCTCGTAAACTATTATTCTAAAAAAGAAGGCACTATTTTATTTATTGGAACCGGCTTTTTAGGTACCGCTTTTTTAGATGGGTTTCATGGCATTGTTACTTCGGAATTCTTTATCCCCTATATGCCGTCGGAAAATACGTCTCTCATTCCCTGGAGTTGGTTAGCCTCACGCTTGTTCTTATCAATATATTTATTTCTAAGTTTCCTCGCATGGAGAAGAGAAAAAAAATCTGTCTTAGCAAAATCTGTCAGTGAAAAAAATGTTTATATCAGTTCTATTACTTTAACGCTCGCAAGCTTTATATTATTTGCATTTGTTCCTCTTACGGAAGGGTTTTTCTCTGATTCAGTATTTGCTCGAGCCGAGGAGTATTTTCCGGCGGTTTTCTTCGCCTTAGCTATTATCGGATACATAAGAAAAGGTCAGTGGAAATATAGCGGCTTTGAATTTTGGTTGATTATGTCATTAATAATCGGATTTATTAGTCAAGCGATCTATATGTCAAATTCTGCATACCTTTTTGACCTTGAATTTAATATGGCTCACTTACTTAAAATAACCAGTTATATCTTTATGTTAATTGGCCTACTAATCAATATGCATAATATTTACCAACAAGCCGAAATTGCAAATAGAACAAAATCAGAATTTTTGAATATTATAAGCCATGAGCTTAGAACCCCATTAACCGTTATTTTGGGTTATACGCCACTGTTATCACAACCTGAAAAATTACCTGCAACAAAAAAAATGTTAGACACATTAAAAGAAAAAGGGTTTGAGCATCAGGCTATCCCTGACCTTTTAGAAAAGTCACTCAATGAATATTCAAAATTTACAAATAAAATGGATGCATCCGGCAAGCATTTATTATCATTGATTAATGACATGTTGGACTTATCAAAAATCGAAGCCAATATGATGGAAATAGATCAAAAAGTCTTAACTATTCGTCCAATAATTATTGAAACATGCAAACAATTTGAGAAAAGTGCAAAAGATAAAGGACTGTCATTGAATTATAGCTCGTCTGATGATCAGATCTATGCCGATGAAAGACATATGTCACAAATTTTAATAAATCTCATTGGAAATGCTATTAAATTTACCGACGAGGGTAGCATTAATGTTGCGGCAGTCTCTAAAGGAGATTTCGTTGAATTCAGTATTACTGACACAGGCCACGGTATAAACAAAGATGATATCAAGAATATTTTTAATCAGTTTACACAAGTTGACGGATCAGCGACAAGAAACATAGGCGGCAGTGGTTTGGGGTTAGCAATAACAAAACGACTAATAGAATTACATAATGGACAAATTTCTGTTAATAGTGAATTAGATCAAGGAACCACATTCAAGTTTACAATTCCTAGAATTGTTGAGGATTAAAATGGGAAAAATTTTATTAGTTGATGATGACGAAGATATTCGTGAACTCGTTATACTAAGACTTGAAATTGCAGAACATGACATTGACTTTGCCGTCAATGGTAAAGTCGGTTTTGATATAGCAATGGAAAATAATTATGACCTTATTTTGATGGATATGCATATGCCTGTTATGGACGGCTATGATGCTATTCAGCAATTAAGGAGGTTTGGATATGAAGGAAAAATTGTCGGCTTAACCGCTTCAGCAATGATGAATGAAACTCAAAAAGCACTATCATCAGGCTGTGATGACGTTATCGTTAAACCAATCACCGAAGATTTCGAAATTCGAATTTCACAGTATATTGATAGCCAGTACTTCTAACAAAAAAATTTAATTCTTAGGCAGTAGTCATCAAATATTGATCAGCGAGTACTTCACCAACGGCGCGGTGTGCCTGATCAATCGCTGCATCCGTAAACGGACTCGCGTCCGCATCAGAATTGGCAATTGAAATTCGCCCTAACTGCTGCCTTGCAACTACACATGGGCGATCATCCGTAGCATACATTGCCCAATGATATGGTTCCGTAATGGTATCATAGGCATAAGCATTTCCGTGCGGCCATCTATTAACCGTAATGGCAGCAATATCGCGTGCTGCGTCAAAGCCACCAGGCCCCAAAGTACGTTGTAGCTGATCACGAATATTACGTTCGAAAGTTTCAAAAGATGTATTCAATAAATCATAGCGTCCAAGGCGTAATTGATCACGCCTTAGTTCACCTGGTGCATTAGGGGCACGGTGCATCTTAACAACCACAGGTTCATCCATTGTTTTGGGTGCAACATAATCCCCTACTTCAAATGGAAAATGAAGACTGGTTGTCGTATGATAAAGTCCCGGCGAAGAAATCGAGCCGATACCAAGTTTTTCAAACGCTTTGCCGTTCCTAAGCAAAACATTGGTGTATACTCGTGGTGCTTTAATTCCATAAAGCATCGCTTCTTTTTGCTCATCAGAAAAATCATCACAAATATAAGGAATGACATTATGCCAACATGCCATAATGACATTTTTTGATTTCACATTATAAGCCTTACCCCCTTGCATATAGTCGATACTAACATTTTTAGCTGATTCAATATCGCCAATATGTGCAACTTTTACAGCTGTGCTATTCAATCTTAGCCTTGTTGGATGTGATGCAACATCAAGTTTTGAATAATCAACCTTCGCCGTATAAATATCATCAAGTGTTTCACCAGGTATCGCATCTGGAATAAGATGTCTTACCGTCATCCTTGTAATGGTTGCGTTTCCATCAGGGAAATAAATACTGGCCTCTTCATATTCATGTTCACGGCCATGTTGCGAGCCGGCGATATGATGCATAGGGCTAATTTTTTCAGTTGGTTTTAAATTTAAATGCTTAAATCCTGGGTTTCCGCCTAACTCCCAACAAAAAAGTGCTGGTACCTGCTCTGCACCGACATAAAATCTAAAATGTAACCCTGGCGCATAAAGGGGCAACACGCGTTCATCAATACCCAACTCTTTTGTCACATAATCAGCATATGTCATTCCAGCTAGTTTTAATTTTTTTTCTTCGTCACTTAATCCTTCAAATGATTTGGCGACCACATCTTCACTATGAAGCTTTATAAATTGTTCTTTTAGATCTTGATCTATAGGGGAGTTCTTAAAAAATTCTTCGAAACTTGCATCTGGACCACGTTCTCTTATCGTCAAACCATCTTCACCACCAAATGTTTCTTTATCAAAATAAGTAGCTCGGCCCAAGCTGCCTCTGCGAACAGCTCTGATCATATCCTTGGTTTTTTCATGATACGCTTTGGTGTCGATCCCAATTTCACGAATATAGCCCATCGCAACGGGACTATAATTTGTTGGTTGTTCAATATTTAATGTGCCCCCATTCACTAAAATATTTCGTCCATCTAAATTATATTCGTTACGTTTAGCATGCCCGCCAAAATCATCATGATTATCAAGAATTAGTATTTTTTTATCTGGCCCCGCTGATTGACGATAAAACCACGCGGCTGCTATTCCGCTAATACCGCCTCCAATTACCACTAAATCATACTCTTCGCCTGTTGCAATTGCTTCAAATTTTTCACCGTCACGTACCAAATGTCCACTTTCGAATGATCCATCGTGGCTTCCTCGCATCCCTGCTTTATCAGGTGGATAATAGTTTGATTGTGATTGCGATGGTTTATCCTTATCGATAGCCTGCATCGCCTTTACTAGAGAAGGACATAATATTGCCCCCGTTACAGCAATACTAGCACCACTTAAGAAATCACGTCGCATGATTTTTCTATCCATCCCGAGTTCTGTATCGCTGAAAATTTTCTTACCCATTACCGTTCCCTATTTTGATAATTATGGTTCTTCTTCGTTCTAAAGTAACTAACTCAATTTTTATGCATATGCAATAGAATTATTCATTTACATTACTTTATTGACTTTATATATGTTTTACCATTCTATAGAAATATGGTGACATAAAAGGAACAATATGGATAGTGAAAGATTAAATATTATTGGTGATGAGATAACACCAACAGATGGTTTTCGAACGCCGGTCAAAATTAATTATCTGGTGGCTGTTGTTGCAAACCTTCTTGCATTTGGCGGTTCCAAAGAAAATATCAACAAATTTGGCTTAACCGTTGTGCAATTGCGCATTATTGGGTTTATTTGGCAAATGGGCCCTCAAACCCTAAGCGATATTTCACAAAACATCCATCATGACCGTTCAACATTAAGCCGCTCTGCAGCAGCTCTTGAAAAACAAGGCCTTATTATACGGGAACCAAATCGTCGCCATAAAAAAAGTCCCTTTCTATGTCTTTCTGATAAAGGCAAATCAATTATGGAAGAAATTAACCCCGCTTATCGTAAACGTGCTGAAAAGCTCACATCTGTTTTAACAAACAAGGAACAAGAACAGCTTGTTCACTTACTTGAAAAATTGAAAGATCACGTTGAAGATTTAAAAGCATTTGATGAAATTGGTTAAGTCACTATATCGGCCATAATCTAAAAATCACTATAAACCCATTAATTGAGCCGCATTTCCGCCTACCATTTTTTTAATATCTTCATTTGAATAACCAATATCCAAACATGTGGCGATAACATTTTCAAACCCTTCTACGGGAGTAGGATTACCCACCTGCCCTAAATCAGATCCCAGAATAGTGCGATCAACGGTGCCCGCCTTAATTAATTTATCAAGGTTTTCTGGCGTATAAAAATGAAACTTAGAGCCAGGTACAAACATACACATACTATGTTCAAGATATGCCCCCATTTTCACCAAATCTCCCATTTCTTCATATGTCGCATCGATTAAATATGACGGATGATTAACAAGCAATTTTTTAACACCCCGCTTAATGGCTTCTTCGAATAGCGGGAAAATTTCCGTAATATGTAAATGTCCACCAGACAAAACAATATCAGCCTCTGCGATCATATCTAATATAAATTTAACCTCATCCAGCAATTGACCATTTTCATCAAGAACACTGAGTTCAATTGGTGCAAGCATCTTTTCTTTCGTGGTTGAGAACTTTTTCTCAAAATCTTTATCAGACTTATGATGATCAATATGATTTTTTGATGAAAATGTCGGCATCCATACAAGTTTAGCACCAAGTTTAATACCGTGATCCACGGCAAAACGGTTTATACCGCCTGTTGAATTATTAAGTGGAACGCCAGATAGCATCTCAACATTCAATTCACCGAAGTGGCGCATTAAAAGTTCTATTACTGGTGTCGCAGATTAATAATGATCTTTAATCAATATCGCTTTAAGCCCTGCCTCGCTCCCTTCTTTCATGACTTCGATATGATCTATTGAACGCGGCATAACGCTCGGGCCGCTATGGCAATGAAGATCAATCGCACCTTCCAAAAGTGACCCTAAAAGTGCATCGTCATATTTTGCCGCCGGTGACTAATCCACAGTCGAATTAATTCGGTCCGGAATATTTTTTATCATTTTGAAATTTTCCTGATATTTAGTCTTTAATATTAAAAATCTGAAAGAAGGCCAATGATGCCTTTTTGAATTAAATTATGCTCTGACCCAACCGCAAAAACGGTAACGCCTTGCTCCCTAAGATAGTCTTTTTCAGAAGGCGCACTATATGCCGCTAGTTTCTTGCCTGCGTTTCTAGCCACTTTACACACATGCTCGACGGTTTCTCGTATCACATCATCATGTTGCGTTTTAGCACCGTACCCTACTGTCAAATCCATTCTTCCTAAAAACAGGCAATCGATTTCCGGTTCTTTTACGATTTCTTCTATATTTTTAACGCCTTCAACATCTTCTATTTGCGCAATAATAACATTTTCAGTATCTGATTGATCGATATATTCATGCATTTCTCGCGTACCATACCCGCCTGCGCGCTGCGTACCGGCAAATCCACGGTTTCCTTTTCTGTATCTGCCGCCGCTTGCGATTTCTTTGGCTTTTTCAGGTGTTGCAACATGTGGCACAATGACACCTGTAGCCCCGCAATCAAGCGGATAAAGCATTCCTGTTCCTGTATTTTGCTGAATTCTCACCATCATCGGCATATCGGCGCTTCGCCCTGCAAGCAAACAAGTATCAAGTGCGAAAAGATCAAAGGGACTATGCTCCTGATCAAGAACCAAAAAATCTAGTTCCGTATTCCCCATTACTTCAACCATCATGTGATTTGGTGTTTTAACGAACATGCCAATAAGTTCTTCACCATTAAGCAACCGTTCTCTAAAGACGGATTGTTTACTTAAATACGACGTCATTTTGCTAATCTCACTACATTTGTCTTGATATTTGGAACAGAGTATCAATAATTGGAAAATTGTCAAAATGAATATAAGGAAAAAAATGCCGAATCTTACCGTAAAAATTGGTGATATATCGCTTAAAAACCCGCTCATATGTGGGTCTGGTAAACATTTCATCGAACTTTCCGGTATTGATAAAGCGTTAAAGGCCGGTGCAGGCGCGGTTGTCATTAAATCTACAAACGAATCTGATGCCGCAAAAGAACAGCTTGGCAAAACCGATTATGCCCTTCTTGATAGTGATTTTAATGAACTTAAATGGGATTTTAATCCGCCCCGAGACGCCAGCCTATTCAATAGATCAGGTCTGCATCCTTTACCATTTGACAATGGTTAAAATTTGCAGTGGACGCTGATAATATGGCGAAAAAATTTAATTTCTATGCGGTTGCAAGTTTAATCCCGGCCAGCGTTGAAGAACTTATTGAAAATGCAATTAGGGTCGAAAAAGCAGGTATTCGTATCCTTGAAGTCAATGTAGGTGCACCGCATGGCAAAGAAGCGGCCAAAGGAGCTATTCTTTTAGAACAAGAAGCGGATCATATAAGCGAAATTACAGAAAATTTGAGAAAAGAGATTAAAATCCCGCTTTGGATAAAGCTTGCGGGTCAAAGCCCCGAAGTCCCCGCAATGGCAGAAGCCGCC
>DGPL01000001.1 GCA_002390425.1 Kordiimonadaceae bacterium UBA4441
ACTATATTGCTATGAATACGGTCACGACGAAGATCAAGGAAACGGTATTTAAGACGAATATCTTCCGGATATTCCTGATCACCAAATACTGGCATAGGAAGTTCGGCTGCTTCGCTCAGTACATCAACCTTTTTAACCAAAATTTCTACTTCACCCGTTGGTAGGTCAGGGTTAATTGCTTCGTTATCACGTTTAATAACTTCACCTTCAACACGGATCACACTCTCCGCGCGCACATTATCAGCAATGTCAAAAATATCTTTAAAATCACTATCAAAAACACATTGCGTAACACCATAATGGTCGCGTAAGTCAATAAACAATAATCCGCCGTGGTCACGCTTACGGTGCACCCATCCAGAAAGGCGTACAACTTCACCACTCTGTTCGCTGCGAAGATCATTACAAGTATGGGATCTATATTCGTGCATAATCTTTCTTCTACTTTTTTAAATATTCAAGTTCATTTTAGAGTGTTTTTATGCTTTATTGTCGCATAGTCAAGTTAATCTTTCATTTGAGCCAATATATTAAGGGTATATATGAGTGTTATTACTACAAATGAGGCCTTGAATGCCTTATGCGATCGCCTTTCGAAATCAGACTATGTTACGGTTGATACCGAATTTCTAAGGGATAAAACATATTATTCCAAGCTATGTCTTATCCAAATAGCGGATGACAATGAATACCATGCAATTGATACATTGGCAGGTGGCCTTGATCTCGCACCTTTTTATGACCTGATGACCAATGAAAATGTTGTTAAAGTTTTCCATGCCGCCAAACAAGATATTGAAATTTTTGTCAATCAGGCGAATGTGGTTCCAAAACCATTATTTGATTCTCAAATTGCCGCCATGGTGTGCGGGTTTGGCGACAGTATTGGATATGAAAAACTTGTCATGGCACTTTGTAATAAAACACTGGATAAAAGCACTAGGTTCACGGACTGGTCAAGACGCCCCCTCACCCAACGTCAAATTGATTATGCGCTTGGTGATGTGACGCACTTAAGAACCACATATAAAAAATTAAAAGAGAAATTAGAACAATCAGGGCGTGAACATTGGCTAAGTGAAGAAATCGGCGATATGCTTAATATCGATACATATACAATTCAGCCAAAAGATGCGTGGAAACGTATTAAAATCAGAAACAGCAATCGCCGTTTCAATGCGATCGTGCACCGCATTGCTGAATGGCGCGAAGAAGAAGCACAACGCCGCAATATGCCCAGAAACCGCATCATGCGCGATGAAGTATTACTTGAGCTTTCCGCCGTACGCCCAACCCATACAAACGCACTCACAAGCATTCGTGGCCTCGGCGCCAATTTCGCGAGTAGCAAAAGCGGCAAAGACATTATTAACGCTATAAAAGAAAGTCTTGAGCTTCCGGATGATGCATTACCGAAAATTTCTCGCCGAAAACCACCGTCACAAAATACGGACCCTATCGTTGAACTTTTAAAAGTCCTTCTTAAACTCGTTTGCAAATCGGAAAATGTCGCACCGAAGTTACTGGCAAATGTCGAGGATCTTGAAAAAATTGCTGAAAGCGATGACGCAGACGTAAAAGCACTTCATGGTTGGCGATATGATCTTTTCGGCAAAAACGCCATCGCCCTAAAAAATGGCGAAGTCGCCTTTGCCATTAAAGATGGCGAAATCTACGTTTTTCCGATTGAGAAATAGATTTTTTCTTAGGTCTGTTTCCGACCCAAAGCGGACATTGGGGCGGATTGAATATAAAAGTTTTTATATCACACGAGCAAGACATCAGCCAATTCTCTGCGCACTGTAGGAGAAAGAGTATGCTCACTGTATCCTACTCGAATTAATATTTGTGGTTGAGATTTCAATTTGGCCGCTATTTTTAATTTATGACGAAGTTTTTTAACCTCTATTGGCTGATTGAGATAGGAGGATGAAAGATTTAGTGAATTTAGACCGTTTGACCCAGACGTTAGCGATATCATTGCCCGCGACCATGAGTTTCACCGCACGGCAGATGATAAATTCGGTATTGATGTGTGGGAAGCACAACCCGGTCAATTGGCATTTGCCGACCTCGGATATGACGAAATGATTTATGTTCTTGAAGGAAACATGACATTCGTTAATCGTGATGGAAATGCACAAATTTATGGTGCTGGTAAGGCTGTTGTGCTGCCAAGCGGTTGGAGCGGAACAGGTGTCGTTTCAACGAATGGCGCGCGTGTGCTTCTCTTTTGGTATAGACACGCTAATTAAAAACAATGATCATCATTTAGGAGCAGCTTATGAAAGATGATTATTCAAGACGCACCGTTATAAAAGCAGGTGCTGGAACGGTACTCGCATTATCTGGAGCGGCCGAAATGGCAAACGCACAAGAAAATAAAGGTATGATGATGGCTTCAGATGACCTAGATGCTGTTGAATTTGGTCAATCATTGCGAGGTATGGGTTTCAATTTGTTAGTGAGCGATTTAGACGCAACCCTTGAATTTTCAAAAGAAATTCTCCATGCAACAATTATAAACGCGAGCGAAGGTTTTGCCGTTGTNNCAAAGAAGCGGAGCAATTTGGATGCTCCACGCTGATAGTACATATCATAGTAACCCGCTTGCTGGGTTTGTTAAGGGTGTTGAAGGTCGTGGTCAAGGTATTGAACTACGACTATATGATCTTGATCCCGATAAAGCGGAAGCCCGCGCCAACGAAAAAGGTTATACAGTATTAGCAGGTTCCGCTAATAAGCCACACGGTTTAAGAGAGTGCTATATTCTCGATCCGGATGGGTATTGCTGGGTTCCTAGCCGCGCATTACGCGAAGGCGAAGAATAATTATTTATGAGTGACCTTTGGGTCTAAATCAAAACTTCTTGCTAATGATTCCAGTCTCTTAATGACCACATCATTCGTAATATCTTTCTTTTCTCTATTAATTCTGAGTAATAGAGTATCTTCATTAACGTCTAATTTTGCAATCTTCAATCCGCGTTCCGTACCCGCAGACAATCTTTGCGCCAACCTTAGTGCCATGCCGATTTTACGGGCATAATCTAAGTCATACTTGTTAATTAAAGATGCTGCTACTTCAACTTGATCACTATATTGTCTTGAACCTCCATAACATGTATATAAAGCCATTGAGATTAGTCCAACCCCCCAGTGATTAATGCCCCCGAAACGACCATATAAAACTTCACCAACCACTTTATCTGCCCGGTACTCTGGATGACCGCGCCAACCGACATCACTCAATATACAAATTGCTAAACGTAGTCTTTTTTGTTCATCGGATTCATTATCAAATAACGGATCAATCCAATTATAAAGCCTTTGTCCATGTTCGGGAAAACGACCTGTCATTTCTGCAACTTGATGACAACCAACGATAAGCGGATCTTGTGTGCGGACTTCATCACTCATACCATCATAAAGCACCCCTTCTCGAACACCGAAACCGGATACAACAAATTTTGATGATTTTAAATTTTTAAGAAGATGATATAGCGTTAACGATGCAAGCGAGATAATCTTTGCCCGTTTTTCCGATATTAATCCACGGTATTGATAAACTTCAACTAAACTCATTTTTGAAACTTTTTTAGCCAGCGACATTATTTCATTCACAGGAATGATATAATTGTGCATATTTATATGTGGATAATCGATCATATCCATATGAATACGCGCAAGTGAGCGCCACGCACCACCAACGGCATAAAACTTCTGGCCTTTGTTTTCAGATAACCAATTAATTTCAGCTAAATTCTTTTTTACCATTCTTTTAGGGTTATCAAACCATTTGCCTTCTTGATCTTGAAGTCTAAGAGGACCAATTGGTAGCGTACATTCATTATTAACGTTACGGTCTTTAATGGTCGCCAGTTCAAGACTACCACCACCAAGGTCAGCCATTACACCTGAAGCGTGCGGTACTGCACAAATCA
Organism: Kordiimonadaceae bacterium UBA4441; assembly: GCA_002390425.1. Taxonomy (GTDB): domain Bacteria; phylum Pseudomonadota; class Alphaproteobacteria; order Sphingomonadales; family Emcibacteraceae; genus Pseudemcibacter. The sequence continues at coordinate 3,944 of DGPL01000001.1, forward strand.
CGCCATTCGCAGAAAGCCTTGCTTCTTCAGTACCTTTGATAACTTCAATTGAAAGTCCAGTGTAATCTTTAATGCGTTCAACAAATTCCGGGCCGTTTTTCGCATCCCTTACCGCTGATGTTGCAATTATTCGTGGATCATCAATTCCCATTTTCACAATCAACATTGAAAAACGTTTCAACGTTTTTTCAGCGAGTTCCATTGCTTCATCGATCATATTACCCGTTTCAGCAACACCACGACCAAGGCCACAGAAAACCTTTTCGTTAAAAACCACATATGGTGCGCGTTCACGGTTTTCATATACAACCAATCGAACCGTATTTGATCCGATATCAATTATGGCAAACTTTCCCAAAGATTTCTTCCCTACTTTTTATTTACTCGTTAGTCTTTGTCTTCTTTATTTACCGTCCCTACGCCGGAAAGACTAGGATTAGTCATGAAATATTCGTGCGCTGAGAACGCTTCTTCAAGTTCATTAACTTTATCATATGTACCATCTTCTTTTAATAACCAGCTTTGCATAGTGTCTTTCATATTTGAAACCATAATTTGATCAAGAATTTGCGAATGAACTGTTGGGTTTTCAATTGGTACTAATACTTCAACGCGACGATCAAAATTACGCGGCATCCAATCTGCCGAAGAAATGAAAACTTTCGCTTTTGGGGATGGCAATTGATGCCCATTACCAAAACACACAATTCTTGCATGCTCTAAAAATCGTCCTACTATACTTTTCACTCTAATGTTTTCTGACAATTCTTTAACGCCGGGTCTTAAACAACAAATCCCACGCACAACCATGTCAATAGAAACACCTGCAATCGAAGCCTCATATAATTTATCAATAATGATTGGATCAACTAAAGCGTTTAATTTAATCCACATATTTGCTGGCTTTCCATTTTTTGCGAATTCAATTTCCTTATCAATCATTTGCATTAATTGCTTTCTGATCCCTTTAGGCGAAATGGCAATTTTTTGAAGTGATTGTGGTACCATGTTCCCCGTTAAATAATTGAATATGTGTACCGCATCTTGCCCTAATGCCTTATTATCTGTAAAAAATGATGCATCAGTATAAACTTTTGCAGTTTGCGGATGATAATTTCCTGTGCCAAAATGAAGATAGGATTTTAATCCCTCCTCTTCTCTTCTAATCACTACAGAAATCTTTGCATGGGTTTTAAGTTCCAGAAAGCCAAAAACAACCTGAACCCCTGCTCGTTCCATATCCTGTGCCCATTTGATGTTTCTTGCTTCATCAAAACGTGCCTTTAATTCAACGAGTGCGGTCACAGATTTACCCGATTCAGCAGCTTTGATTAATGCTTCTACGATTGGACTATTATCACCGGTACGATAAAGTGTCTGTTTAATCGCCAAAACATTCTCATCAGCGGCAGCTTGTTGAATAAAGCTTACAACCACATCAAAACTTTCAAACGGATGATGGACCACGAAGTCTTTTTGATTAATTGCGGCAAATATATCACCATTGAATTCTTTTACCCGACTTGGGAAACGAGGACTAAAAGGCTTAAAGGTTAAATCTTTTCGGTCATCAACGATTAGATCACTAAGCTCAGATAGGCCGAGTATCCCTTCTACATCAATTATTTCCTCTTTACGCACATCCAATTCTTTACGGATAATACGGCGTAAATTTTTAGGCATACTTTTATTCACTTCAAGTCGAACAACATTTCCACGCCGGCGTCTTTTTAACGCACTTTCAAAAACCAGAACCAAATCTTCAGCCTTTTCTTCAACTTCAAGTTCACTATCACGGATAATTCTGAAAACACCCTCGCCTTTTAATTTATAACTTGGAAAAATAAGTTTCACAAAAATACTTAAAAGGCTTTCAAGAGAGATAAAACGTATTTCAAGTCCATTATCCGGCAATCTGATAAAACGTTTCGTTTGTGCGGGGATAGGAATGAGCGCCAAAAGCGCTTTTTTATCAACATTTCTTCGCAAGTCTACAATCAATGAAAAACCAAGGTTAGGAATAAAAGGAAATGGGTGGGCTAAATCAATTGCAAGCGGTGTTAAAATTGGAAAAACATTTTCAAGAAAATATTTTTCAAGCCATATCATTTCCGTATCTGTAATTTCATCAACCTCAAGAAGGTTTAAATCATTGTTTTTTAATTCTTCTAAAAGGTTTCTACATTCTTGTTGTTGTTTTTCTACAAGTTCAACAGCCAATTCATTTATGCTCGCGAGCTGCTCGGAAGGTGATAAACCATCATCACTCACCATTTCTTTATTCGCTTTAACAAGTCCGCGCAATCCTGCGACACGAACCATATAAAACTCATCAATATTACTACCAGAAATGGAAAGAAAACGTAATCTTTCTAAAAGCGGGTAATTTTTATTAGATGATTGTTCCATCACGCGCTTATTAAATGCAAGCCAAGAAGTTTCTCTATTAATCATTCTTTTTGAAACATCAAAATCTTCTACACTCATCTTATTTTTCAACTTTCTCGCCCAATGCTCTTTTAACTATTGCACTTGTGATTTTCTTTTTTTCTGTCAATGAAATTTCATCAACATCAGCAACCAGATCCCTTATAGCAGAAAAAGACCTCTCCGTATTTTTCATAATATACTTCAATACCTTTTCAGAAATCTTAACCTGCCGATCGGCAAATTGTTTTACTATCACTGCTTTTAAAAGCTCATCATCGGGCTCTTTGATCTTAACCGCATTTGCGGCCAATAAACGTGATGATAAATCAGCAAGATCGATACTCCATTTTTTTGGATGTTCAATTGATGTAAGCAGCAAATAACCGCCCTGTTCCATCACCCAATTATAAAGATGAAGTAAATTTTCTTGGGATTGCTTATTTTCAAGATTTTCAAGCACATCTTCAATGATAATGAGAAAATTTTCATTGCTGGTAAAATCAAATGATTGAAGTTGATCAAGTTTAATAACTTGTGCACCCGTCATTTTTTGCCACACATGACATAAATGCGTTTTACCGCACCCCGTTGGCCCATAAAGGATTAAACAATGCCCGTCATTCCAATTGGGCCAGTTCCCGATCCAGGAAACGGCTTCTTCATTTGATTTTGATGGTAAAAAATCCTCTTCCGCGAGCGCCTCTTTGATGGGCAACTCCAGTAAAAGCTGTTCCGGATCTTTCGGTGCCCCCTTTGCCACTAATTAAACCTTCCTGACGTTGCAACATTTGTTAAACCGATTTCCCAATTTTCTGTTTCTTCATTTTGGGAAAGTCTAACCCCTTGTTGCGCAAGTGAAAGTACGAGCTGTTCCGCTTCACCCGAAAATTCAATTTCCAGATCAACCGTTTCAATATTTAAGCTTTTAAGGTCAACTTTTTTAACCAAATTCACTTTTTCAAGCTGTCTTTGCATGATCACCCAATCATTGATTTTTTCAAGATCACCACGCACAGCTATTTTCGATGAAATACCGTAATTGACCAAAACCTGCATTTTCCATAAGTCATCAACCCAACCGCTAGCGGCGTCCACACCCGCCATATATAGCGCTTCAAGATTACTTTTCCCTGTTTCATCATAGGCGGGTAAAGTCACAGATAATGTTTTCGGTTCATAATAGGCTTCTTCAACCAAGCTATTTTGCTTAAGATGAATATCAAGTGATATTTTATCACCGGAAGCTCTTTTTCTTAAATTCGCAACCGCAATTATCAATTCGTTTAGTGCGCTTTTCTCAATGAAAGACGCAATAGAGCGTTGATCATCATTTTTTGCCTGTAGCGCACTGATATAAAAACGATTTTTAAGGGTCGGTGCTGGCGTATCAACGGGTACAAGGTTATTTGTCATGTCATAATTTTGCCAAGCCTCACGCCAAAGATTGTCTTTTTCCCATAATCGTAATGTGCCACCCTCTTCAAAGACAGGCAATACGCTTACCGCGCGGCCAAGCGTTTCCGCATAAGGGATTTGATTATTACTAAGCACATCATTAATTTTATCGCGATTGAAATGCACCACAAGCGACGCAATATAACGCACACTTGAACGTCGTTCATTATTAATTTCAAAACCATTAACATAATCCTGAACATCAAGATCGCTAAATTCCGGCAATCTATCCATGTCCGTTGTCAGGATCATACGGCGAAATAAACGCATCAAGGATTCGCGCTGCCCTTTGCGAAGGGCGCGATCACGCGCGGTCGCAACATTTCTCGACGTTTCATCGACTTCCATGTTGTAAATTGTATAAATATCCGCTTCGCGGTTTATATCCGCAAAGCCATTTTGCGCATTTGCCTGATTTGCCGTCAACATTAAAAAGCTAATGCAAAACATTAAAAAAATAACATACCTCTTTATATTTAAATAATTTATTGTCAATTTATATACTCATTAATCATTCAATTTGACTTGATCATAATATGGCATCTAGGCAGCACTATGGCAAGCCTTATAGCGCAGCTATATGACGCTTTCATTGCATTAAATTGATATGGCAAAATATGTAAATTTTTATAGCCTTTTACCCTGTTTATGCTTATATCTGTATCTATTATTTTTAAAGAGGAAAGTACATTCAAATTGTCTGATCAAGATAAATCCTACAGTTATAAAGATGTCGGCGTTGATATTGACGCGGGTAATGCCCTTGTCGATGCGATTAAACCGGCCGCCGCCTCCACCAAAAGATCCGGTTGCGATGCGGGACTTGGCGGGTTTGGTGCCCTTTTTGACCTTAAAGCCGCAGGGTTTGAAGATCCTATCCTCGTGTCCGGTACGGACGGTGTCGGCACAAAATTAAAAGTCGCGATCGAAAGCGGCAAACATGACACCGTGGGTATTGATCTTGTGGCCATGTGCGTCAATGATTTGATCGTACAGGGGGCGGAGCCCCTCTTCTTCCTTGATTATTATGCTACCGGGCATTTAACCATCGAAGTTGGCAAAGCCATCATTGAAGGCATCGCTGAAGGTTGCCGTCAATCAAATGCCGCGCTTATTGGCGGCGAAACCGCCGAAATGCCGGGCATGTATTCAGATGGTGACTATGATCTTGCTGGTTTTTGTGTGGGTGCCGTTGAACGGTCCCGCGTCATTGACGGCAAATCCGTCGGCGAAGGGGACGTTGTCCTCGGCCTTGCGTCAAGCGGTGTTCATTCAAACGGATTTTCACTGGTTCGTAAACTGGTTGAGGTATCCGGCGGCGACTATAACGCCCCCTGCACCTTCGAAGATGGCAAAACAATGGGCGAAGCATTGCTTGAGCCCACAAAAATATATGTAAAAAGCTGCCTCGCCGCCTTAAAAGCGGACTGCGTTAAAGGTCTTAGCCACATAACGGGCGGCGGATTTGTTGAAAATATTCCGCGCGTCTTACCTGACGGCGTCACCGTTGATGTTGACGCGAGCGGCTGGACACTGCCACCCGTGTTTGACTGGTTACGTGTAACTGGCAACATTACTCCGCTTGAAATGGCGAAAACATTTAACTGTGGTATCGGCATGGCCGTGATTGTTCCGGCGGATAAAGTCGCTGAAGCCACCAAAATTTTTGAGGATCACGGTGAAACGGTTTATCATATTGGCACGGTACGCGCGAAAAAGGCGCAAGAGCCATCAACAACCGTTAACGGATCTGCTGGCAGTTGGGGATATCCCGATGCCTGGACCGCGAAATCAGCACATTAGGATTAAAATCAATGATTGATGTAGCAGTTCTTATTTCAGGTAGCGGTACAAACCTTCAAGCATTGATCGATAATTGCGCCCGTGATGATTTTCCGGCGCGCATTGTTTTGGTGATATCCAATAACCCGGATGCCAAAGGGTTGGAACGCGCCGAAAAAGCAGGCATTCCGACAAAAGTCATCAACCACCGCGACTATCCGGACCAGGAAACATATGATGATCAACTCGACGAAGCCTTAAATGAATGCGGTGCGAAGCTTATCTGCCTTGCCGGGTTTATGCGTATCTTAGATGCGCGCTTCGTCAATCGCTGGCGCAATCGCATGCTGAATATTCATCCGTCATTATTACCGAGCTTTAAAGGGCTTCATACACATGAACGCGCCATCGAAGCGGGTGTGCGTTTCACCGGATGCACAGTTCATTTCGTTAATCCGGAACTGGATGATGGCCCGATCATTACCCAAGCGGTAGTTGCCATTAACCCTGACGAAGGCGCAGATAGCCTTGCAGAGCGTATCCTTTCACAAGAACATATTATCTACCCCCAAGCGTTAAAACTGGTCGCCGAAGGGCGTGTCCGCGTCGTCGGCAACAAAGTCACCATCCGCGATGCCGATTATGAAAATTTAATGTGCGTTAATCCGAAGGCAGAGTAGAAATTACAAGGCCCTTCTGAACTCTAATTTACTTAATGATTGATAACCTCTAGGACTATCGTTTGGCATCTTTAAAGGATTTGAACCTCCTCCATATTCTAATGATTTTTGTCTGGGCCAATTAAACCAAGGTAATAAATCAACAATCCTTCCTTCCGTAATTTCTTCATCTGTAATTTCTAAGGTGGCGCTTTTAAGGCTATACCCCTCCCCGAAACTCGCTTCAAGATCATCTGGATCAACCCGCTTCACAGAAGCCGGATCATCAAGATCGTCAAAAGTCACAAAAAGTGGATAATGTACTCTAGGTATAGATTTAATTTCGCCTTTATGTGAATTAACTTCACTTGCTGGCACTATTCTTGAGTCCATTCCAGACCCAACCTTCGAAGTTGCAAAGACGTGCAATGCAAGCGATGGCGTAGCGTTTGAAAGCAATACAAATAAATATTTACCATTTGGAAGTTCTATTATACTAGCCTCACCTTCATGTGAATCTCTAACGGATCGAATTTCTTGCCAAACATCAGGATATTGACGCCATTTAACAGCCACAACGGACGATCCAATAACAACCCCTTCTGGCGTTTCAACTTCGACTGTTAGTTTTTGATTCCAAGCATAGCTAGGGTAAGCTATTTTATAACTTACATAAAAGAATGCAATGATACCTAAGAAAATCAATAATTTCTGATGCTTAATCATTAAATTTTGCATGTCTTCCCCTATTATTTCTGCCATACCGCTTTAAATTCGTCAGTCATTATTAATTTTAAAGATAAAAATAGTGTTAAGACATAAAAAAAGCCGCTCGCATTTCTGCAAACGGCTTTTCAAATCAATTTATATCTTAAATCGAATTAACCAACGATCTCGGCGTCGTTGAAGAAATATTCGATTTCGATTTTTGCGTTTTCAAGGCTGTCTGAACCGTGAACGGAATTTTCACCGATATCAATCGCGTGTGTTTTGCGGATTGTACCTTCTGCGGCTTCTTCTGGGTTTGTTGCACCCATGATTTCGCGGTTACGGGCAACGGCATCTTCGCCTTCTAATACTTGAACCACAACTGGCTCAGACATCATGAATTCAACAAGTTCACCGAAGAATGGACGCTCTTTATGAACGGCATAGAAACCTTCTGCTTTTTCACGAGAAAGTTTTACACGCTTTGAAGCCACAACACGTAGGCCGCCGTCTTCAAGCATTTTTGTAATTGCGCCTGTTAAGTTGCGTTTAGTCGCATCAGGCTTGATGATAGAAAATGTACGTTGTAGAGCCATTTTTATTTCCTTGAAATTAATTACTAAGCTGTTGGCGCGCGTTATAGTGCGAATTGGGGCAAACTGCAATGATTTATTTGTGATTGTTTTTTTAACACGTTCTGTTAAAACCCCATGCATGTTACAAATTACCGACCTCACATACCGCATTGCCGGAAAATTATTACTGGATAATGCAAGCGTCACTGTCCCCGACGGCCATAAAATCGGCATTGTCGGCAAAAATGGTGCCGGTAAAACCACGCTTTATAAATTGATTTTGGGTGAATTGGAAAGCGACGACGGCAACATCCGCGTCCGCAAAAACGCGGTTGTCGGTCAAGTTGCACAAGAAGCACCAGGTGGCCCGGAAACCCTGCTTGAAACGGTGCTTGCGTCACATAAAGAAATGAATGCCTTAAACGCAGAGGCCGAAACGTGCCAAGATCCAGACCGCATAGCCGCCATTCATGAACGATTAGCCGATATCGGCGCCTACGAAGCAGAAGCCCGCGCGGCCAGCATTCTTTCCGGACTTGGATTTGATGATGCGGCACAAAGACGTGCGTGCAGCGAATTTTCCGGCGGGTGGCGCATGCGTGTCGCCCTTGCGTGTACGCTCTTCACGCAACCTGATTTACTGCTTCTTGATGAACCGACAAACTATCTTGATCTTGAAGGGGTACTTTGGCTTGAAAACTTTATCAGGAATTACCCTTATACTATCCTGATCATTAGCCATGACCGTGACTTACTCAATAGTTCAACAAGTGCGATTGTTCATTTGGAACAAAAAAAGCTTACCTTTTATGGTGGTAATTTCGAAAAATTTGAAAAAACATATCGTGAGCAACGGGAACTTCAACGCGCAGCGATAAAAAAACAAACCGCAGAACGTGAACATATTCAGAAATATGTCGACCGTTTCCGCTATAAAGCCAGCAAAGCAAAACAAGCCCAAAGCCGCCTTAAAATGTTAGAACGGATGGAACCGCTTGCGGCACTTGCTGAAGAGCACACCGTGCAATTTAATTTTCCAAATCCGGCAGAACTTGCCCCGCCACTGATCACAATGGATAAACTTGCGGTCGGTTACGAAGAAGGCAAACCGATTTTAAGAAACCTATCCTTACGCATTGATATGGAAGACCGTATTGCGCTTCTTGGTCAAAATGGTAACGGTAAATCAACTTTTGCAAAACTTTTATCGGACCGATTAAAAGCGATGGATGGCTCAATCGTAAGGTCACGCAAATTAGGTATTGGTTATTTCGCACAGCATCAAACCGATGAGCTTGACCCAAATGGCACCCCCCTTACCCATCTTGTGGAATTGATGAAGGGAAAAACGACCACTCAAGTTCGTGCCCGCCTTGGCGTTTTTGGTTTTGGTGTTGATAAAGCCGATAATAAAATTTCGACCCTTTCTGGCGGTGAAAAAGCGCGTCTTTTATTCGCGCTTATGAGCTTTAATGCGCCGCAGATGATTATTCTTGATGAACCAACCAACCATTTGGATATGGATAGCCGACAATCATTGATCCACGCCATCAATGAATATGAAGGCGCGGTTATCCTGATCAGCCATGATAGTTATTTGGTTGAAGCTTGCGCCGACCGCATCATGGTCGTTGATAAAGGCACGATTTCAAATTTTGATGGTGATTTGAATGACTATAAGAAATTAGTGCTGACGAAAAAAGTAGGCCCACCCAAAAAAGAGAAAAAAGAAAAATCCGTTAAACCGCAAAAGAAGACGGGCGATGTTGAACTTAAAAAAATGCGCGCCGATCATAAGGAAGCGGAAAAACAGGTTGAATTTTTAACCAAAGAAATTAAAAAATATAATAAGGCACTAACAAATCCTAAGCTTTATAATCAAAAAGATCCAAATGCGGCCAAGGCTTTAAGACAATTTACCAAAGAAAAGGCTGATCTTGAAACCAAACTTGAAAAAGTTGAAGAGCTATGGATGTCATTGGAAGAAAAAATAAACGCCTAGGCCTTTTTAGTCCAGCCACCGGTTTCCGTTTGCTGCCAATAAGTTAGATCATGTCCGTCAGTTTTATATTTACTCCAACGGCCGCGGGCTTCTTCCACCGCCGTTGGGTTATTACCATCAAACATTTCAAGAACACGTTTATAACCATCAAGCATTTCACATGTGGCCCCGTCCGTTAAAACGAGCACATCTGCGCTCGCAGGGTTATCATCATTTGTGGTGATATAAATGGGTTGATCTTCGGGGTGCTTGCTTTTTTCCGCATCATGGGCGAGAAAGCTTCCTTTATCAAACGTCCATAACATTTGATCGATATCATCCATTTCAACGGCACTCGGTACTTTTATCACGGCCTTCATATCCGCTTCCCGCACTTTTGATAAAAGTTTAGGAAGCGCAACACCAAGTGGTTGAAGGGTTAGATGATAAAAGCTTATTTCCATTGTTTGATCTTTGCTTAATCTTCAAAGTTATCTTTTACGAGGCGATCAAGCAGACGAACACCATATCCGGTCGCCCCTTTTTCCGCGACATCGGACGGTTTTTGACGCCATGCCGTCCCGGCAATATCCAAATGAGCCCACGGCACGTCATTGACGAACCGATGCAGGAATTGCGCGGCCGTGATGCTTCCGGCATATTTACCGCCAATATTTTTCATATCAGCAATATCAGAATTGATCATTTTATCGTAAGCATCACCGATTGGCATGCGCCATAATAATTCATCGACATCTTGTCCTGCTTTATTAAGCATTTCACATAATTCATCACTATTTGAGAACATACCTGCATATTCCTGACCAAGCGCCACCATCATCGCACCAGTTAAGGTCGCAAGATCAACCATAAATTTTGGCTTATAAGTATCTTGTGTATACCAAAGACAATCCGCAAGTACGAGGCGCCCTTCGGCGTCCGTGTTAAGAACTTCAATGGTTTGTCCCGACATGGTTCCCACAACATCGCCAGGGCGTTGTGCTGTGCTTGACGGCATATTTTCCACAAGTCCAACAACACCAACCACGTTTGCTTTTGCTTTTCTTCCGGCGATTGCCTTCATTGCACCAACAACCGAAGCAGAACCACCCATATCAAATTTCATATCGCCCATGCCTGCGCCAGGTTTAAGGGATATACCCCCCGTATCAAATGTGACACCTTTACCAATAAAGGCAACTGGTGCTTCGTCTTTTTTTGCGGAGCCATTCCAACGCATTATAACCATTAATGATGAACTTGCGCTCCCTTGACCAACACCAAGAAGAGATTCCATTCCGAGCTCTTCCATTTTATCTTCGTCTAAAATTTCAACCTCGATACCAAGTTTGGTCAAATCTTCGATTTGTGCTGCATAACTTTCCGGATATATCACGTTGCCGGGTTCTGTAACTAAATCACGCGCCCAGATCACGCCATCTGCAATTTTTTCAAACTCTTTAAATTCTTCATCGGCTAAATCTGCCTTGTGAGTCAAAAACTCCACGGCTTCAACGGACGGTTTTTTAACGTTTTTCTCGGTGGTATAATATTTATCAAATTTATATTGGCGCAATAAAACGCCCATCGCCGCGTGAGAAGCCAGCTGACCTTTAACAATTGTGACTTTCTTTTCATTGGAATAAATAAGTTTATTTATAATCTTTCCACCAAGTCGTTCCGAGAGAAGCGGTGTTACTTTTTCCATGTCACCAAGGCCAACCAATAGAATTCTGCTTGCAGCAACACCCGTTGGCGCCAATACTTCGACCATTTGGCCGAATGACCCTTTAAAATTGGAGGTATCAGCCGCTTTTTTAAGGGCACCATTCATTGCTTCATCAAGCTGAGCGGCAGGAGGACGAAATTCATAACCCTCTTTATTCTTAGGAGAAAAGACAACCAATGCCCCTTCAATGTTTGTATATTCGCCATTAATTTCGTTAATTGTTATTTTCATTTTTGCCTCAATTTCGTCTAGCTTGCATTTTATAGCGTTTCATTAGTTTAAGAGATAAGGTGAGAATAGTCGCTAATCAAGTGAAATAGGTAACAATATTGTGGATTTTAATTTTATTCGCTGTACCATCGTAAAAAAAATATGTAATTAAAGCCCATGATTAAAACTCTAAAAATATTGGTCTTAGCTTTTATTGGTGCTTATGCATGTCTGACGACTGCATCTGCGCAAAATTTACTGACCGAAAATAAACAAATAGAGTTCGCAGCTGATAAAGTCATATATGACCAAGAAAACAATATAATCACCGCCAGCGGCAATGTAATCCTAAATCAAAGCGGCAATTCGTTAAAAGCAGATAAAGTCATATATAATGCCACATCAGGTGAAGTAAGCGCTGAAGGTGGTATTACAATAAATGAAGCTTCCGGTAATATCCTTTATACGGAAAATGCAAATTTAAACGGCGACTTAAAAGAAGGTTTTATTAACAACACCCGTGTCATTTTCACAGACGGATCAAAATTAATAGCAAGAACCGGAGAGCGCAAAGGCCAATTAACAATATTGCAAAATGCGATTTATTCGCCTTGTGAATTTTGTTTGGAACCTGGCAAAGAAAATCCGACATGGCATATTAAAGCTGATGAAATCACTCATGACAGCGATGAAAAAACGATCCGATACAAAAATGTTAGGCTTGAAGTTGCTGGCATTCCAATTCTTTATTCACCATATCTTGCACATCCTGATCCTTCAGTACGCTCAAGATCCGGATTGCTACCCCCTACTAGATTAGGTAATTCAACAGAACTTGGCGCTTATATCTCTGTCCCATACTTTTTTGATATCAGCCAATCACAAGATTTTACATTTGAGCCTATTATAACAAGTCGCGAGGGCATTGTTTTCGCCGGAACTCATAGAAAGCATGTAGGAAATGGCATTTTTACAACCACTGCTTCATTCGCAAACGTAAATGAAAGAGATAATAATTTCATTAAAACCGGAGACCGCGAGTTAAGAGGACATATTTTTTCAGCTGGCGAATTTGATTTAACCAGCCTCGATAGTCTTGGTGGTGATTGGCAGTGGGACTATGCTGCAAATTGGGTTTCTGATGATACTTATTTAAGACGATATTATAGCGATAATACAGACGTACTTGAAAGCCATGCAAAAATAGAACGATTTTGGGATAAAAATTATGCCACTTTTGGTACTTATTTATTTCAAGGGTTGGATAGAGAAGACAATATAGATTTTACGCCTCAAGCACTTCCTTCATTTGCATTGAACATGAACCAAGATACTGGCTTTCTTAATAGTAGAGTGACATTTGATGCGAGCGGCATTCAAATTTACCGTACTAAAGGTATGCGTAGCAGACGTTTTAGTGCAAAAGCTGGTTGGGAAATTCCTTTTCAATCATCATTGGGGGACTTTTATAATATTTCCGCGACAGTCAGAAGTGATCTTTATAATAATAGTAATACAGAATTTCCAGATTTCCCACAATATGCAGGAATAGATGGCACACATTCACGATTATTACCAAAACTTGCTTTGGATTGGCGCCTGCCATTCTTAAAATCTGGCGAGACAACCAGTCAAGTTATTGAGCCAATGTTCTCTATTATCGTGGCACCAACAAAACCTAATTTACCAGAAAATGTGGTTAATTTCACTAACGAAGACAGTCGTAATTTCGAATTTGATGAAAACAATCTCTTTAGCCATAATCGTTTTAATGGTTATGACCGCTGGGAAGGTGGTACTCGTGTAAACTTTGGTATGAGGTATAATCTCTATACCGATGATATCAATATGACTGCGACCATCGGCCAAAGTGTCAGACTTAATAATACGGAAACCTTTCCTGTTGGCTCAGGTTATGAAGGTAAAGCCTCTGACTTCGTTGGGCGTGTTGATTTAACGTTAGGAGAATACATTGATTATGTTCATCGCTTTAGATTGGACAAAAGAAGTTTTGCGCTTAGACGAAATGAAATGATCCTATCAGGAGGGCCAAAATGGCTCAAAGCATCACTGAGGTATTTAGACTTAGATTTAAACGATAACAATCAACTTGTCGGCACTGAACTAGAAAATAGACGTGAGATTGGGACTGGACTAAATGTCAACTTTGATGAAAAATGGTCTGCTCGTGGTTCTTGGGTTAGGAACTTATTAAATGATAAAACAATTTCATATGATGCTGGTATTTTTTATCAAGATGATTGTCTTGAATTTGGCCTTACTTATGAAAGACGTTTTACTTCGGATCGTGATATTGCACCCTCAAATATCATATTCTTCAAAATTGTTTTGAAAAACTTAGGATAATTATGGTTTGTTTGATATAAAATGAACATAATTATGGATCAAAATTTCATTTAGATATATAAGAAGATCTTTAAAATATTATTTATGTCTATAAGGATATTTAAATAGTCATGGTTTTTAAAATTTGTCGAAATATTAGTATGAGAATAATGATAGTTTTTTGCAGTACTTTCCTGGCTTCAAAAGCAACATTAATGGCACAAACACAACAAGATCTTGATGATATCCAGCAAATTGTAGCACTCGTTAATGATGACGTTATCTCATTATATGATTTAAACCAGAGAGCACTATTGCTTGCCTTGTTTACTGGACAGAACCAAATATCACCAGAACAAATGCAGGTTTTACAAAGACAAGCAATGAATGCCCTTATTGATGATCGTTTAAAAGTTCAAGAATCGGAAGAATTTGAAGTCAGAATGTCAACGGCTGAACTTGAAGATTCATTTGCCAATTATGCTAATCAATTAGGTTTAAGTGCTGAAGCACTTGAAGAACAACTATCACTTGCAGGGATACAAAAACAATCTTTAATCCAACAAATTAACGGTTCACTTTCTTGGCAAGGTATCGTTCAAGGCTTGTTAAAGCCTCAAGTAAACATTACTGATGATGAAGTATATAATGCCATTGAATCATTAGAAAGTAACAAAGGGAAATTTCAATATCAAGTCAGTGAGATTTTTATCCTCGTTACTGATAACGCCCGCAGACAGGAAAGTCTTGCAACGGCCAATACAATTTACGAACAATTACAATCTGGTGTGCCATTTACCGCTCTAGCTCAACAGTTTTCTCAATCGTCCACTGCCGCAGTAGGTGGTGACATGGGCCTAGTAATGGAAGAAAACTTACCAGTAGAAGTTAGAGAGAAAATTGTAACAATGGAAAAAGGTGAAATTTCTCAACCTGTCGAAACTGAAGATGGTATATATATCTTACAAGTTACTGATAAGTCACAAATTCTTACAATTACAGAAGATGACACAATAATTAATGTTAAATTTTTTCTGTTTGAATCTACGGAAGAAGAACTCGCACAAAATAATACTTTTCAGAAATTGTCCACTCATTTTGGATCAGAAAAAATATGTCAATCACCTATAGAAATTGGAGCTGAGTTAGGTGCTGTTGAAGCGAATGAACTCAGTATAAATAGAATTGGCAGTCTACCCGATCAGATCAAAAATAGTCTACTACCATTAGAAATAGGATATGGTACAAATTTAATTGAAGATCCTGATGGAATGGTATCTTATGTATTATGTGAAAAGAGAATACCTGAAGTTAACGTCCCTGACTTTGATGCTATGTTAGCCAATATGACGAACAGTCGCTTACAGCTTTTTGCGACACGTCATTTACGTGATTTGAGACGTGATGCCATTATTGATTTCAGATAATTGAGATAACAATATGGAGGGAACAAAAAATAAACTTCCTATTGCCGTCACGATCGGTGAACCTTCAGGAATTGGCCCTGAAGTCTTAATTAAATCATGGTTTAAACGCCGTGAACACTCTATCCCACCATTTTTTGTTATCGGAAGCCCCGATATCATTCAAAAGCATGCCCAACAAATCAGACTGCCAATTCCATTAGAAGTTATTGAGCATCCAAGCGAAGCAATTGAAATATATAATCGATGTCTCCCTATTGTTGATTTGGGGCTTGATAGCGATTTTCATTTCGCCGTTCCTGGTCAAAATACTGCTGAAACAGTTATCAAAGCAATTGATTGTGCCGTGGATTTTATCATGAGAGGGCAAGCGCGTGCTATGGCCACCGCGCCTATACATAAAGCGGCTTTATATAGTGCAGGGTTTACCAGTCCCGGACATACTGAATATCTCGCAGAACAAGTACAAAAGCATATTGGACAAGAATTCCAGTCGGTTATGATGCTCGCGAGTGAGGAATTATGTGTAGTGCCGCTTACGATCCATGAGCCACTTCATAAAGTACCTGAATTAATCAATCATGCTTTACTGGTTAGAACGATCAGAACCATACATGATAGTATGAAAAAATACTTTGGATTAGCATCCCCAAGAATAGTTGTGAGTGGTTTAAATCCTCATGCAGGTGAAAATAATTCTATGGGTACAGAAGACAGTCAAATTATCGCACCCGCCATCGAAGCCATCCAAAAACAAGGCATTGATGTTAAAGGCCCTCTCCCGGCGGACACCATGTTTCATAAGGCGGCAAGAGCACAATATGATGTTGCGCTTTGCATGTATCACGATCAGGCGCTTATCCCTATCAAGACGATAGATTTTGATGCTGGCGTTAATGTTACACTCGGATTGCCGATTGTGAGAACATCACCAGATCATGGCACTGCCCTTAATATTGCAGGACGCGGAACAGCAAACCCAACTAGTATGATAAATTCATTAAAGCTTGCGGATCGCATGTCAAAAAATATATCGCCATTCGAAATGATCCACGATGTATGAGGACGGCTTGCCGCCTCTGCGCGATGTAATTAACGAATATGAATTACAAGCAAAAAAATCATTAGGCCAAAACTTTTTAACTGACCTAAATCTTACCAGCAAAATTGCAAGATCCGCAGGTGATCTAGAAAATTCAATCATTTATGAAGTCGGCCCAGGCCCAGGTGCATTGACAAGAGGGTTACTTATGAACGGTGCCAGCCGAGTTGTTGCTGTAGAGATGGACCATCGCTGCATTACTGCCCTTTCAAATGTTTCTGAATCTTATGATGGCGCTTTAACAGTTCATGAAGGCGATGCAATGAAAATTGATGAACTAAGCCTCATTGGGGAAACGAACGGCAAAGACATCCATATCATTGCAAACCTTCCTTATAATGTTGGTACAGCACTTCTGGTAAAATGGATGACTTGTGAAAAATGGAAGCCATGGTTTAAATCATTAACATTAATGTTTCAAAAAGAAGTTGGGGAACGTATTGTTGCAATTCCCAAAACCAAAGCTTACGGAAGATTATCTGTACTTTGTCAATATCGAGCCGATTGTAAAATTTTATTTGATATTCCGAGACAAGCATTTATTCCACCGCCTAAGGTAACATCATGTATCGTTCAAATTACGCCCCGCGATGAAGACGAAAATGCACCAGCACAAAAAACCATTGAACGTGTTGTTTCCGCCGCCTTTAATCAACGCCGAAAAATGCTACGCGCAAGCTTAAAAGGGTTAGGCGTTGACCCCTTACCTAAATTGAATGCCTCCTCAATAAAGGAAACAGCCAGAGCAGAAGAACTTTCAATTGACGACTTTTGTCGTCTGGCATTAGAATATCAAAAATAATCGAGGGAATATTATGGATATTGTTCAATCTGGTATTTTAGAAGAAGAAACTCAACTAGCGCGTTATATAACATTTGCAGTTTCTAATAATGAAAACATCATTCAAACCTTGAAAAATTTAGCAGATATAATTGATACATCGACATGCGTCATCGGTATCGGGAAAAACATTTTAAACAAAATCAATTGTAATGTTCCTGAATTAAGGACTATGCCAACTTATTCAGTTGGCGACTTGGAAATCCCCTCTACACCCGATGACCTTTGGGTATGGCTACGTGGAAATGACCGCGGAAAATTATTTCATCAATCACGAAAGATAGAAGAAATATGCCTTCCTGCTTTTGAAATCACCAGTGCGATTGATAGCTTCCAATATGATCAAAACCGCGATTTAAGTGGTTACGAGGACGGAACTGAAAACCCACATGGGGAAGACGCAATAAATGCAGCAATCTTGCTAGAAGGCGATAATGGAATAATTGGCAGCAGTTTTGTCGCAGTGCAGCAATGGGTGCATGATTTTGAAATTCTTGATGAGATGAGCGTTGAGGAAAAAGATGATGCGATCGGTCGCCACATCAGTGATAATGAAGAATATGATGCCCCAACATCAGCGCACGTTAAACGGTCCGCGCAAGAAGACTTTTATCCAGAAGCTTTTATGTTAAGACGTTCTTTGCCATGGGCCATGGGTATGGATGGAGGACTAATGTTTGTAGCATTTGGAAATTCATTTGATGCTTTCGAAGCCATTATGGAACGGATGGTCGGCGAAGATGATGGCATTGTCGATGCACTTTTTAAATTCACAACCCCAATAACAGGATCTTATTATTGGTGCCCCCCTGTAAAAAATGGGAAGCTGAATTTAAGTGCTTTAGGATCAAATTTTACCAAATAACATACGAATTCCAGCATAACTAAAACAAACGGTCATTAAACCATCAAACCCTCTGCGGAAATTTAGATACAGTTGTCTTGCTGATTTTGTAGAAAATAAAAGTGCATAACTTGTAAAAACAAATATCGATACAAGTGAGCAGCAAAAAACCACAACATAGGCCCTAGTCATTGAAGATCCAGATGGTAGTGCGATAGATACGATTGAGAGCCACACAAAAATTGCTTTTGGATTTGTTAAATGTAGCAATATGCCCGATAAAAAGTGTTTAAAATTGCTCTCTTTTTTTAAAGTCAATGCAGGCATCACAATTGGTTTTTTTGAAAATGCTGATCTTGCCGATTTAAAAGCAAGCCATAACAAATAAAGACCGGCGGTAATTTTCATAATTATCAATAAATTTGAATATGTAGCTAAAATAGACGCTAAACCAAAGCCTGCTAAAATACCCCAAAACATGGAACCGCATACAATTCCTAAGGATAAAATCAATGCTTGAACTCGCCCGTGCTGCATAGCCACTGCCATAATTGCAAGGTTACTTGGTCCGGGGCTCGCTACGCCTACAAAAAAAACGATGCATACAAATAATATATCAATAGAATTAATGAATTCTGACCACATTTTTCTAATCTTTAATTAGCCCTGACACAAAATCACTTAATCCTGATTGTCTAGCGCGTTTCATACGCTCTGCATTAAGGATCGTGAATAACTCTGCTTCAGCCGCTTTTAAATCATCATTAATAATAACATAATCATATTCCGCCCAATGACTTATTTCCGAATTTGCTTTAGCCATTCTTTTAGCGACGACTTCATCACTATCTTGTGCCCTGGACTTTAAACGATTTAACAGTTCTTCTTTACTAGGCGGCAAAATAAAAATCCGAACTAAGTCTGCCCCTACCCTTTGGTTTAACTGTTGCGTTCCCTGCCAATCAATATCAAAAAGAACGTCTTTTCCATTACGTAATGCGGCCTCAACAGGTTCTGCGGGTGTGCCATATGAATTTTCAAAAACGGTCGCATATTCAAGAAAACCATCAGCAGCAACTAGCGCGTCAAATTCATCTTGTGACGTAAAATTATAATGAACGCCATCGACTTCGCCTGGACGTGGCTCCCGTGTCGTCATGGAAACGGACATACTGATATTGTCATCCTTTTCAAGAAGCGACCTTGAAAGTGTCGACTTCCCTGCTCCTGAGGGACTTGATAACACGAGGAGCAATCCTCTTCTTTTTATTTTCTCATTCGACATTTTGTACCTGTTCTCGAATTTGATCAATTGCCGTTTTTAAAGATAGGCCAATATTGGTTAAGGCAATATCGGATGATTTTGAACAAAGTGTATTGGCTTCGCGATTAAATTCCTGCGTAAGGAAGTCCATTTTACGGCCAATTGTCCCCTTTGCATCTAGCATTGTCCTCGCAGAAGCAATATGCGCCCTTAAGCGGTCCGTTTCTTCTTTCGTATCCGCTTTGGTTGCAAGTAATACGATTTCTTGTGCCAACCTCTCTTTATCAATGCCTTGTTTATTATCAAATAGGGCGTTGACTTTTTCTTCATATTTTTCTTTTAGCAAGCTTGGCTGATTATTTACAATTTCTTCAGCTTGATTAAGAAGGTCCTCAACTTGATCAATGACATCACTTAACATTTTTCGCGTAGCGAGTCCCTCTTCCTGCCGGGATGATTTAAGTTCGGAAAGTGCCTCAATAAAGCTTTTCTTTAGAATATCATTGCGTTCGCTAATTTGATTTTCATTATCTTCTGTTAGTATGATTTCAACCACATCACGTATTGACAATAAACTATCCAAAGACGGCATCGGAAGGTCATGATCAACAGAGGCTTTTTTTGCCACACCAATTAATTTATCAAGCGCCGCTTCGTTGACCTTTACGTCTGTATCAGTCTCTTCTTTACTTAGTTGAAGCAAAACATTAATGCTGCCACGGGTAATTTCTTTTTTAATGGTGGTTTTGATAAATTGATCAAAAGCATCAAGTCCGGGCGGAATGCGCATACGCACGTCAAGTCCTTTTCCATTAACACTTCTTATTTCCCAGACCCAACTGTAGTGCTTATAGTGCCCTTCAGCGCGGCCAAATCCCGTCATGCTTGATAATGTCATAATAGTCAGTATTGTTATTTCAATTAATAATAAGATATAGCAGGAACAAGTGAATTGAAAAACCCTAAATCCATATTGATTACAGGTGCCAGTAGCGGTATCGGCGAAGCGCTTGCCCTTGAATATGCTGATACTGATGTAATTCTTCACTTGTCTGGACGCAATAAAGAACGATTATCAAAGGTTTCATCCTTATGTACCGCTAAGGGGGCAACGGTATATGATAAAATTATTGATGTAACAGATGAAGCTGAAATGCATCAATGGATCGATAACCTTGGGCCTCTGGATCTTGTGATAGCGAATGCGGGAATGGGTAAATCATTAAAATATCACTATGAACTTGGCCGTCATACTAAAGAAATATTTGATGTTAATGTAGGTGGTGTTTTTAACACGGTCCATCCCGCCATTGAAAAAATGAAAGAACGAAACAAAGGTCAAATCGCGTTAATATCTTCAATGGCAGGATATCGCGGCATGCCTTCCGCCCCCATTTATTCTACATCAAAAGTGACCGTGAAAGCATATGGTGAAGCATTACGCGGTTTTTATTATAATCACGGCATTGAAATTAATGTTATTTGCCCCGGTTTCGTCAGAAGCCGTATCACCGATAAAAACAAATTCCCCATGCCTTTTTTTATGGAAGGTCCAAAAGCCGCTAAAATCATTCGTAATGGGTTAGAAAAAAATAAAGGCTTAATCGCCTTCCCATGGCAAATAAGATTGGCACTCGGGGGTGTCGTTAGAATTTTGCCTGAGTTTATTTTGGAGAGAATTTTGAGAAGATTACCGAATAAATAATTTTTATTGATCTTATTGCACTTATGCTTAATCTTAAAGAAATAGAGGATCATACCATTAGTTAAACATTAGGGGGAGAGAATGTTCAATATTTTTAAAAAGAAAAAGAAAATAATAGAACGTAAAGAACCAAATTTATCTGCTAGAGAGCCAGGCGAAGTTTTACAAAATGCAATTGATGCTAAAAAAGATGATGATCCTATAATAACTCTAAAAATTGGTGCCTCAGATTTAAAAACAAAGTTTCTTGAATTATCAAAAGATGAAAAAGGTGTTCATATTGAAACTGCACTTGGAGTGCTGGGTGCTCTAGCAGGAAATTATTGTTTGATTAGTGGAGTTGCAATTCAAGAAGCTAGTGCCGGGAAAGCTGGCAACATTCAAAGAATTGGCGCTAAAGATGGCAAAACTTACTACGTTGGTGAATTAATAAACAGACCACTTTTAACGGATCAATTATCCGTTTGGGGACTCGTAGGAGGGATTGCTCAACAACTTGGTGCAAAACAATTGCCGGACATTAAAGAAATTGTTGAATATACAGCAAAAACAATTGGAAATTCAAATTTTGGCGAACCTAGAATTGATGAAAAGCATAAATTAAGAAAACATCCCATAAAACTCATTCAAGAATATCATCCAGTCCTAATTAATATAATAACACAACATACACAAAATCCTGTAGAATTCCCTATTTTATTGGGTCTGACAATTCAGCAATTAATTTCTGACGGTAAGGATGTAATAGATCCTTCTATTTCTGCAAAAATTGTTATGGAGTGTGCCGTTCCCATGTCAAAATTAGAATCTTCTGGAATGCTTCAAATTAGTTAACACCAGATGTCTATTTGTAATTAAAATTTTAAAATCAGAGCGTTGTAAGCATCAGATTACCGCCTGCGAATAATTATTATTTTTAATCATGTAATGATAACTACATGTGTAAATTGAAATTATGGCACAATAGTTAATGTCTTTTTCGCTCAATTTTACGCCAATTTGCGACGTTTCTTTGATGTTCTGCGAGTGTCGCAGCGAAGGCATGACCACCCGTTCCATCCGCTACAAAATAAATATCATCCGTTTGCATTGGATTTAGGACAGCTTCTATAGAAGCTCGTCCCGGATGAGCTATAGGTGTCGGTGGTAAACCGTCAATTTGATAGGTATTATAAGGATTTTCTTTGTCATTAAGTTCGCTTCGTCTGATGCCACGATCAAGAAACCCTTTCGGACTAATGCCATAAATAATTGTCGGATCCGATTGAATACGAATACCGCGTTTCATTCTATTAACAAAAACACCCGCCACATGGGCCCGTTCTTCCGGTAGTCCAGTTTCCCGCTCAACAATCGAGGCAAGAATTATGGCTTCTTCAATAGTATCAAATGGCAAATCAGGATTACGGTCATTCCATAGTTCATCAATTAATTTTGTTTGGCTCTCTTGCATCCGTGATAGTAAATCACGACGGCTTGTTCCATAGGTATAATTATATGTTTCTGGTAAAATGCTTCCTTCTGCGGGAAGCATTTCTATGGGATCCGATAATGTATAAAGTTCATTTAAATATTCAGCGATTTGATAACTGGTCCATCCTTCAACAATTGTAAGACTATGTTGAATGACCTCGCCTTTAACCAATATATCCATAATATTTTGCATAGAGCTATTCGCAGGAATGGAAAATTCACCCGCCTTAAGGTTTCTTTCTTCTCCAAATAGCATTACACCAACTTTAAAAAAGTCTTGATTACTAATCAGTCCTTCTTCTTCAAGCAATCTCGCTGTTCTGATTAGCCCTTGACCAGAAGGCACTAGAAAAACGCTGTCGTTATTCTTATCACCTTCTAAATGAAAAACGTGATACCCCATATATGCAAACAGCGCCCAAAAAAGAACGCTGCCCGCAAATAATAAAATGATATATTTTTTTATGCCTTGCATTACACCCGACTGATTATAACCGAAGCGTTTGTCCCACCAAAACCAAAACTGTTTGAAAGAACCGCTTTAATTTCAGATTTTTGCTGTGCTTCATGTGCAACAAGGTTAATACCTTCAATTCCATCGGAAGGGTTATCAAGGTTAAGCGTTGGTGGCAATTCACCTTTTACCATCGCAAGCGTACTAAAGACCGCCTCAACCGCGCCTGCAGCACCAAGCAAGTGACCAATTGCAGATTTAGTGGATGACATAGCCATTGTGCTTGCAGCATCACCAAACATACGTTTCACGGCATTAAATTCAATTTCATCACCAAGAGGCGTTGATGTTCCGTGCGCATTGACATACCCAATATCATCAGGTGTAAGGCCAGAACGCTTTAATGCTGCCTGCATAGCACGGTATCCACCGCTTCCATCAGGAGACGGCGCTGTTACGTGGTGGGCATCACCACTAAGGCCATAACCAACTACTTCACCGTAAATTTTTGCACCGCGCGCTTTGGCATGTTCATATTCTTCTAAGATCATCATGCCAGCGCCTTCACCCATAACAAATCCATCACGGTCCTTATCATATGGTCTTGATGCTTTTTCCGGTGTGTCATTAAAGTGTGTACTTAAAGCACGTGCCTGATTAAACCCAGCGACACCAAGACGGCAAATAGTTGCTTCTGCGCCGCCAGCGACCATTACATCGGCATCATCAAGCGCAATCAAACGCGCCGCATCGCCAATCGCGTGGGTACCGGATGCACACGCCGTAACTACTGAATGGTTTGGCCCCATTAGGCCATGACGAATTGAGGCATTACCTGAGACTAAATTGATCAAACAACGTGGAATAAAATGGGGACTAACACGGCGCGGGCCACGTTCATGAAGGTTTACGGCTTCATCGCTAATCGCAGGAAGGCCACCAATACCAGCACCTATTAATGCACCGGAACGCCATTTTTGTTCCATTGTGTCCGCTTTATAACCACTGTCAGCCATAGCCATATCAACTGCGGCCATACCATATAGAATGAAGTCATCAACGCGTTTGCGGTTTTTAGCTTCCATCCAATCATCTGGATTAAATGTGCCATCGCTACCGTCGCCAAGTGGTACTTCACAGGCAACTTGTGCAGAAAGTCCTGATGCGTCGAAACGTGTAATCGGACCTGCGCCACTTTCACCGGCAATAAGTCTTTTCCATGTTTCCTCAACCCCCGAAGCCAATGGCGTAACCAGCCCTAACCCGGTAATAACAACTCGTCTCATTCGTTAAACCTTTTAATTATTGATTTATGGATTTTGATGCTACCTAAATTTAGTACATATAACAAGACCGCGAACATCATTTTTATCTAAATTTTAGATAATATGATTCGCGGTCTATGTATTCTTCAGAGTAAAGCTCTGAAATTAGCCATTTGCTTCGATGAATTCGATAGCGTCTTTAACAGTAAGAATTTTTTCTGCAGCGTCATCTGGAATTTCACAACCAAATTCTTCTTCAAAAGCCATCACTAGCTCAACTGTATCAAGGCTATCAGCGCCAAGATCGTCGATAAAGCTTGCTGTGTCACTTACTTTATCTTCTTCAACACCAAGGTGTTCTACAACGATATTTTTAACGCGTTCAGCTACATTGCTCATTTCATATTCCTTAAATAAAGGGCTTTCATCAAAGCCTATGTTAAACATTCTTATAACTCTTAAACGAGAGTTTGGGGCTTCCTAACACAATTAATTAGGAAATGCAAAGCCCTAAATCATCGCCATACCACCATTTATGTGTAAAGTCTGTCCTGTAATATACTCTGCTTCTTCACTTGCGAGGTATAAAACACCAGCGGCAATTTCATCACCTTTACCAAGACGCCCCGCAGGAACATTGACTAAAAGTGATGATTTCTGGTCATCTGTAAGCTCGTCTGTCATCGGGCTTTCAATAAATCCTGGCGCTATACAATTCACGGTAATATTTCTTGAAGCAAGTTCATGAGCAAAACTTTTTGACATACCAATCATGCCTGCTTTCGATGCGGCATAGTTGACTTGTCCTGGATTTCCCGTAACCCCAACAATAGAAGTGATGTTAATAATGCGGCCGCCACGGTTTTTCATCATGCCGCGCATTACGCCTTGTGTTAACTTAAATGCCGCCTTTAAATTAACTTGCATCACGTCATCCCAATCTGCATCTTTTAATCGCATAGAAATATTATCACGCGTAATTCCAGCATTGTTAACGAGAATATCAACTGTGCCCATGGCTTCTGTGGCAGCTTTTGGAAGTGCAGCAACACTATCAGGATCGCCAAGGTTCGCAGGAACAACAAATGCCCCTTCTCCTAACTCATCCGCTAGTTTTTTAAGCGGTTCTTCACGCGTTCCGGAAAGTGCAACTTTTGCGCCCGCACCATGAAGGGCTCTTGCAATCGCGCTCCCTAATCCACCTGAAGCACCAGTTACCAATGCACATTTACCTGTTAAATCAAACATTAATGATTTTCTCCAATTATGATTTTAATTCTTCTGCGAAAGCTTCAATATCAGCCATTGTCTGAATTGAGTTTCCTGCTATTTTTTTATTGATGCGGCGCACAAGACCGCCTAAAACTTTGCCTGTTCCAAGTTCCGTTAAATGCGTCACACCAAGGTCACCCATTTTTAAAACAGATTCGCGCCAGCGAACACGCCCCGTAATTTGCTCAACAAGTTGCGTTCTTAATTGATCAGGGTCACTAACGGCATCTGCACTTACATTGGTAATAACTGGCACACAAGGTGCGTTAAATGTCGTTTCTGCTAGCGCAACGGCCATTTCATCGGCAGCCGGTTGCATAAGTGGGCAATGGAACGGTGCGCTAACGGGCAACGGGATCGCTCGTTTAATACCACGTTCTTTGGCAATTTCCATGGCACGCTCGACGGCACCTTTATGTCCACTGATCACCACTTGACCATCCGCATTATCATTTGCCGCCGTACATATCTCGCCCTGTTCTGCCTCTTTGGCGATTTCTTCAATGGTGCTAAATTCCGCACCCATAATCGCGGCCATAGCGCCAACACCAACCGGAACAGCGCGCTGCATGGCTTCACCGCGCAATTTTAATAATTTTGCCGTATCGGAAAGACTTAAGGTCCCTGCTGCCGCAAGCGCAGAATATTCACCTAAAGAATGACCGGCAACATAAGAACTATGTTCAGACAACTTAACATCAAATTCATTTTCAAGAACACGAACCACAGCGATACTTGCTGCCATAAGTGCGGGTTGTGCATTAAACGTTAATGTTAATTCTTCTATTGGGCCATCGAACATTAATCCGGACAAGTTTTGGTTAAGCGCTTCATTTACTTCATCAAATACATCTTTTGCTACACTTGAGTTATCACTTAAATCCTTTCCCATACCAACGGCTTGACTACCTTGGCCTGGGAATACAAATGCTCTTGTCATATGATTATTATCCCTTAGAATTTTTATATTTAAACCAACTCTTATCAAATGGGTCTTAACTGTCAAGAAACTAAAGTGGATATTTATTAAAAAAGATCTATTTAGCGCTATAAACCCCTTGCCTTCCCTAAGCTTTCATGTATATTGCGCCCTTCCTGTGACGAGTCACGGGAATGTCGGTTAATATTGTAATGTGGTTTTTTGATATTCGCTATCACCCCGACTTAAAGCCTAATTAAGGAAATTGCTAAATGTCTTTATATGAATATACATATATCGCTAGGCAGGATATCCAACCTCAACAGGTTGATGCGATAACAACGGAATTCGCCAAAATCATTACTGATAATGGTGGTAAAGTTGCCAAGACTGAGTCTTGGGGTCTTCGTACTCTTGCTTACAGAATTAAAAAATACAAAAAAGGTCACTATGTTCATTTGAAACTTGACTCCCCTCATGCCGCTATTGCTGAGCTTGAGCGTAATGCACGTCTACATGAAGACGTAATTCGTTATATGACTATCCGTGTTGATGAATTTGAAGAAGGCGACAGTGTCGTACTTCGTTCAAAAGATCGCGATAACCGCGCACCGCGCGAAGATCGCCGTCCACGTGAAGAGAAAAAAGAGGGAGCAGAATAATGAGCGCAGATCGTCCACAAAGTGGCGGCGCACGCCGTCCATTTTTCCGCCGTCGTAAAACATGCCCGTTTTCCGGTGATCATGCACAAGTAATCGATTATAAAGATGTACGTACACTTTCACGTTATGTTTCAGAACGTGGTAAAATTGTACCAAGCCGCATCACAGCCGTATCAGCCAAGAAGCAACGTGAACTCGCAAAAGCGATCAAACGTGCACGTAACCTTGCGCTGATTTCATACGTAAACCCATAGGAGACTGACAATGGACATTATCCTACTTGAACGCGTAGCAAAGCTTGGGCAAATCGGTGACGTAGTATCTGTTAAAAACGGTTTTGCCCGTAACTTTCTTCTTCCACAGAAGAAAGCTCTTCGTGCAACAAAAGCAAATATGGCCGTTTTTGAAGCACAACGTAAAGAAATCGAAGCCGATAACCTTAAAGCAAAAGCAGAAGCAGAAGCAGTGGCCGCAAAAATGGTCGATGTATCTGTTATTCTTATTCGCCAAGCTGGTGAAAGTGGACAGCTTTTCGGTTCTGTAACAGCACGTGATATTGCTGTTGCTCTTGAAGAAGCAGGCTACAAAGTTTCTAAAAACCAAGTTATCCTTGATCGTGCAATTAAAGTTCTCGGCCTTAACGACATTGCTGTTCGTCTTCACGCTGAAGTCGACGTTACTGTTATTGTTAACGTTGCTCGTTCTGCTGCTGAAGCAGAAATTCAAGCAATCGGCGGTGACGTTGATGCGAAAGAGGAAGAAGAAGAATTTGAAGTAGAAGATTACTTCGAAAAAGAAGAAGACGCTGAAGCTGCTGTTTCATCTGATGATGAGGCAGAAGAGGAAGTTGCTGAAGAAGCGGCACCTGCTGAAGAGGAAACTCCTGCTGATGAAGAAGAGGAAGAAGAAAAAGGTTAATTTTTTTCTCTTAGAACAAATTTGAAAAAGGCGAGCTCACTGCTCGCCTTTTTTGTTAATTATATAATTTCGTTTAAAAATATATTTTAAAAATTCGAGATATACATTTTTAAATTAATGGAATATAATTCCTCTAATCACAAAACAGAGCGCTACTAAAAATGTCAGACATTTCAGAAATGCCGGTCATTCAAGATAATGATCAGCCAGACATAGAACGGGAAGAGGATATTTCCTATAAGGAAATCCCCTATAACCTTGAAGCGGAACAAGCGCTTCTGGGTGCTATTCTTGTGAACAATGAAGTACTTGAAAAAGTTCAGGATTTTCTACTTCCTGATCATTTTGCCAATGCGGCCCATAATAAAATATATGCCGCCTGCCAAACCATGATTGAAAAAGGGCAATTGGTAACGCCCGTCACCTTAAAACCATTCTTTCAAAAAGAAAAACTTTTAGAAGATGTCGGTGGTGGCATTTATTTATCAAAACTCGCGGCTTCTGCGATCACGATTATTAATGCGGTTGATTATGGATTATTGATTTATGATCTCGCCATGCGCCGTCATTTGATTGATCTTGGTACTGATATTGTTAATAAGGCTTACGAATTTGATGTGGAAGAAACATCAAAAGAGCAAATCGAAGAAGCCGAAAAAAAATTATACAGTATGGCCGAGAGTGGTACTACTGATGGTGGGTTTAAAGATTTTAAAACTTCCGCAATCACCGCCGTTAATGTGATCGGTAATGCGCTTCGCCGTAAAGGTGAACTCGCTGGGATCACGACCGGATTTAATAGTGTTGACCGCAAAATTGGTGGCTTACATAAATCTGACCTTCTAATTATCGCTGGACGTCCGGCAATGGGTAAGACAGCCTTGGCGACCAATATGGCTTTTAATGCAGCCAAAGCTTATAAGCATGATAAAGATTTAGGCTTATCTGAAGAAGAAAATAAAGGCGCCGTCGTCGGTTTCTTCTCATTGGAGATGTCAGCAGATCAGCTCGCAAGCCGTATTCTTGCTGAACAAGCACAACTTTCATCGCAGGATATGCGTCAAGGGAAACTGGAACAGGAAGAATTTAATCGCCTATCTCGTGTTGCCGTTGAACTCGAAGGTTTGCCTCTTTTCATTGATGATACACCAGGATTAACAATTGGTGCGCTTCGCACCCGCGCGCGCCGCCTTCAACGCCAACATGGGTTGGGGCTCGTGATCGTTGATTATCTACAATTATTAAGGGGATCAGGTAAAGGCGGTTCAGAAAACCGCGTACAAGAAGTTTCCGAAATCACACGCGGGCTTAAGGGGCTCGCAAAAGAATTAAAAATTCCTGTCGTTGCACTATCACAATTAAGTCGTGCGATTGAAAGCCGTGACAATAAGCGCCCTCTTCTTTCTGATCTTCGTGAATCAGGAACGATTGAGCAAGACGCCGATATGGTGACCTTTGTTTATCGTGCGGAATATTATCATAATCAGCAACAACCTGATCCAGGAACGCCTGAGCATATGATTTGGCTTGAAGAAGGTGAAAAATTATTCGGAAGAGCGGAATTCATAATCGGTAAACAGCGTCACGGTCCGACAGGCATTATTGAGCTTAAATTCGAAGCCGAAATCACTAAATTCAGCGATTTACCTTTAACAGACGACTATCTACCGGAAAAATTTGAGTAATGACCGTGGCAGACGTGCTTAACGATGCATCGGCGCAACTGCATGTCGATCTTGAAACGATAATTGATAATTATAATACTTTAAACGCACAATCAAATGCGGCTTGTGCCGCCGTCGTAAAGGCTGATGCTTATGGCCTTGGAATGGAAAAAATTGCACCTGCACTTTTTCATCATACAGAATGTAATACTTTTTTTGTAGCAAACTTGGTTGAAGCCGTAAAGTTACGATCAATTCTAAAAGGTGCAAAAATTTATGTTTTTAATGGCCTTTTTGAAGATCATGTTGATATTTACCTCAAGCAGAATATTACGCCAATTTTAAACGATCCAAATCAGATACAATTGTGGAATAATAAAAATCAACCTTGCGGCATTCATTTTGACACCGGCATCAATCGATTGGGGTTTTCTGATAAACAAACGGAAGAATTCTTTAATTCAAAACACAATTTAAATATTGATTTGGTATTAAGTCATTTTATTCAGTCAGAAATTCCAAATCATCCCAGTAATGAAATTCAACTTGATCAATTTATGCGTGTTCGATATCAATTGCCAAATGCAAAAGCGAGCCTTTGTAATTCCGCAGGTATTTATCTTGGTGAAGACTATCATTTCGATCTATTAAGACCGGGTATTATGCTATATGGCGGCAACCCGGGTCTTCCGAAAAGACCTGTCGGCATTACGCAAGCTTTTGAAATAAAGGCCAAAATTCTACAAATTCGTGAACTCGAGGTCGGCATGTCGGTTGGTTATAATTCTCTTTGGACCGCACCTGAAAAATCACGTATTGCCATATTAAATGTTGGTTATGCCGATGGCACCTTAAAAACTAGCGACAGAAATTCATTCGTTTATATCGATGGGCACATTGCAAAAGTTGTTGGAAAAACGTCAATGGATATGATTGCAATTGATATCACTGACGCGAAATTTGACAAAGTGACCGTAAACAACTTTGTGGAAATACTCGGATCGAATATAACACTTGAAATGGTTGCTGAAAACTCTACTCTAGGGCATTATGAATTAATGACGGGTATTGGTCGTCGCTATAATAAAATATATAATTTAAGGGCATAAACTTAATGACTTTCTTAGCCGTCATCGGACGGGTCGTCATATCATTTTTAAGAGCAGCAGGTCGAATAGGCCTTTTTGCCGTTAATGCGGTCAAAAATATCTTCTTACCGCCCTTTTATCCACGTGAACTTTTCCGCCAAATGATGAACATTGGTTATTATTCTTTGCCGGTTGTGGGCTTGACCACCCTCTTCACTGGGGCGGCTTTAGCCGTTAATATTTATGAAGGAAGTGCCCGTTTTAATGCGGAAAGCACCCTACCCACTATCGTTGTAATTGGAATTGTTCGGGAACTTGGTCCAACGTTGTGTGGACTTATTGTTGCGGGACGCGTCAGCGCATCAATGGCAGCCGAACTTGGAACAATGCGTGTCACGGAACAAATTGATGCCTTAACCACGTTATCCACCGATCCCTTTAAATATCTTATAGCACCAAGAATACTCGCGACCGTTATTATGATGCCGTTTATGCTCGTGCTTGTGGCGGATACCATTGGTGTGCTTGGTGGTTATTTATTGGCAACAGCAAAGCTCGGGTTCAATAGCGGTAATTACATTAAATCAACCGTTGATTTCCTTGAAGCAATAGACGTGATGGCCAGTATGACCAAAGCCGCGGTTTTTGGATTTTTCATTTCATTGATGGGCTGTTATCACGGATTTAATACGCGCGGCGGCGCTCAAGGCGTGGGTATTTCAACCACTAATGCCGTTGTGTCTGCTTGTATTATGATCTTGTTATCCAATTATATCGTGACGGAGATGTTCTTTTCATCATGAATAATCAGGTTCTAAAAATCAGCCTTAATGGCCTCCATAAACGTTTCGGTGAAAAAATTGTATTGGACGATGTTAATCTTGATGTAATGCCAGGCGAAAGCATGGTGATCATCGGAGGATCCGGTTCTGGTAAATCTGTGACTTTAAAATGCATTTTAGGTCTTCTTACTCCTAACAGTGGCAGCATTAAAATCGACGGACAAGAAATGGTCGGCATTGCTGCGGATGATCGTAAAAAAGTGTTAAATAAATTTGGTATGCTTTTTCAGGGGGCTGCCCTATTTGATAGCCTTCCCGTCTGGGAAAATGTTGCATTCGGTTTATTAGCACAACGTTTACATTCACGCGATGAAGCCAAAGAAATTGCAATTGAAAAATTACGCCGTGTGGGCCTTAGCCCCGATGTTGCAAAATTGAGCCCTGCTGAATTATCAGGAGGAATGCAAAAACGCGTTGGCCTCGCTCGTGCGATTGCTGCAAATCCGGAAATTATCTTTTTTGATGAACCGACAACGGGACTTGATCCGATTATGTCTGATGTTATCAATGAATTGATTGTGGAATGTGTAAAAGATGTTGGCGCAACAGCCCTTACCATTACCCATGATATGTCGAGCGTCCGTAAAATCGCTGATAATGTTTCCATGATTTATCATGGTAATATGATTTGGACAGGACCGAAAGATAAAATCGATCAAAGCGGTAGCGAATATATTGATCAATTTATCAATGGTAAGGCCGAAGGCCCTATCAAGATGGAAATCCTTAAAGGGTAATTCACTTAATGGCGAAAGCAAAACGCATATATGTCTGCAATTCTTGCGGTTCAACTTATTCTAAATGGATGGGCCAATGTGAAGGATGCGGGGAATGGAACAGCTTAACCGAAGAGGCTTCAGAAAATTCACCAACAGGACTCGGAAAAACGGCAAACGCCAAAGGCAATCTAATTGAACTCAGCGCCTTAAAAGGCGAAGACGAAGATTTGCCACGTATGAAGTCAAGCATTAGTGAATTTGATCGCGTTACCGGTGGTGGCCTTGTTCCCGGTTCCGCTATTTTAATCGGGGGTGACCCCGGCATTGGTAAATCAACCATACTGCTTCAAGCCATGAGCAAGCTCGCGGATAACAACATTAAAACCGTTTATATCTCAGGCGAGGAATCGGTAGCGCAAGTCCGTATGCGCGCTAAAAGGCTCGGTCTTGCGGATAGTGATGTCTCACTTGGCTCTGAAACAAATTTACGTGATATTCTCGCGACCCTTTCCAAGGGTGACTGCCCCAATGTGGTTGTTATAGATAGTATTCAAACAATGTATGCGGATACAATCGAATCTTCCCCCGGTACGGTCTCGCAAGTACGAACCTCCGCACAGGAACTGATCCGTTTTGCAAAAAAACGTAATGTTTGCGTGCTTCTTGTGGGGCATGTCACTAAAGACGGGCAAATCGCAGGGCCCCGCGTTTTGGAACATATGGTTGATACAGTACTTTATTTCGAGGGTGACCGCGGACATCAATTCCGTATCCTTAGAGCGGTGAAAAACCGTTTTGGCGGCACCGATGAAATTGGCGTCTTTGAAATGGGTGAACTCGGCCTTTCCGAAGTTTTAAACCCATCAGCCCTTTTCCTTGGTGATCGTGATGAAGGTGTTGTTGGCTCTGCTGTTTTTGCCGGAATGGAAGGGTCACGCCCTATGCTTGTTGAGGTTCAAGCCCTTGTCGCGCAAAGCTCACTTGCCACACCAAGACGCGCTGTTGTTGGCTGGGATAGTTCTCGTCTCGCGATGATCATTGCCGTTCTTGATGCACGGTGTGGTCTTGGACTTGGCGCATTTGATATATATTTAAATGTAGCAGGTGGATTAAAAATTTCTGAACCTGCCGCTGATCTGGCCGTGGCTGCCGCGCTTATTTCATCATTATCGGGCGACGCCATTGCAGAAGAAACGGTTATTTTCGGTGAAATCGCCCTTTCCGGTGAAATAAGACCCGTCGGCCAGGCAGAGGCAAGATTAAAAGAATCAGAAAAACTCGGCTTCACACAGGCCTTTATTCCGTCAAAAATGAAGTTTAAAAATAAAAAAATTAAAACGGCAGAACTTGACCAATTGATCAAACTTGTGGATATAATTGCACCAAATTTGGGTGATTAGTAAAAAGGATAGAACCATTAACGCTGTAGATATAATAGTTTTATTAATTATCGGTGCTTCGGTGCTTATTGCAATAACACGTGGCTTTACAACTGAAGCCTTAAGTTTAGTAGCATGGGTGGCTGCCCTCTTTATAACCTTACAAGGTCATCCTTATGTATATCCTTATATTGTTGAATTTGTGCAACCTGACTTTATGGCAAGCGTAATTACATATGCGGCTTTAGGTATAATAAGCTTAATTGTCTTGAAATTTATTGCTGGTATGATTGGCCGAACAATAAAAGAAAGCCATATTGGTGCACTAGATCGAGGGTTAGGTGTTCTATTCGGTATTATAAGAGGTATGCTTGTCATCAGTTTTGCATACTTGTTAACCACTCCATTTTTTTCAGCTAATGAATATCCTGATATGTTTATGGAAGCGAAATCGCGCCCGCTTGTTGAATATGGTGCTAGTATGCTTAATTCAATGAATCCTTATAAAGATGAAGAATTATTTGAAGAAGGTCACTTTGATGGTCCAATGCTTGATTTTTTTAAAGATCAACTGCCTTCTTTTCCAGATGATGAAACTGGATATGAAGAAGAAAATCGAGATGAACTTGATAAATTGATTAAAGAAAGTTCAAATACGTAAAAAAAGGTTCACAAAAGGGGAAAATACCAATATACAGAAGGCATGTTTACCCTTAATGAGTTGGATTAATGACGGATCATATAAACTCCTCGAATTCTACGCCCTCTCCTTTAACCACGAATCCATTTGATGATGATAAATTCCATGACGAATGTGGTGTTTTTGGTGTTTTTAATACTCCTGAAGCGTCGACCCACTCTGTGCTTGGCCTTCATTCATTGCAGCACCGCGGACAAGAAGCAGCCGGAATTGTAAGTTTCGATAAAGGACAGTTTTTTTCTTATAAATCATTGGGGCATGTGGCGGATAACTTTAACACCCAACCCGTAATCGAATCATTGCCGGGAAATAGCGCCATTGGCCATGTTAGATATTCGACATCTGGGGGCGCAGGTCTTCGAAATGTACAGCCATTATTTGCTGATCTCGCTAGTGGTGGATTTGCCGTTGCACATAACGGAAATTTGACAAATGCTCTTACATTACGCAGACAGCTCGTTGATAAGGGCGCAATTTTCCAATCAACATCGGATTCAGAAGTTGTTATTCATCTTATTGCCACGAGCACGTATCTCAACCTTCAAGATAAATTTATTGACGCAATGCGTAGAATTGAAGGTGCCTTCGCTTTTGTCGCTTTAAGTGAAGATTGCTTAATCGGTGCCCGTGATCCACTTGGAGTACGCCCGCTTGTCTTGGGGCTTTTAAATGATGAAAGTTATATATTCGCGTCTGAAACCTGCGCACTTGATATTATCGGCGCAGAATATGTCCGTGATGTTGAACCCGGTGAAGTTGTAACCATTACGAAAAAAGGATTGAACAGCGTTAAGCCCTTCCCTGAGCAAAGCGCCCGTCCTTGTATTTTTGAACATGTTTATTTCTCACGCCCCGATAGCCTAACGGGCGGTACTAGCGTCTATAAGGTGCGTAAAAACATCGGCCGTGAACTGGCAAAAGAATGTAAGCTTAACGCGGATCTCGTTGTTCCTGTTCCTGATAGTGGCGTGCCAGCTGCAATTGGATATGCGCAAGAGGCAGGTATCCCGTTTGAGCTAGGTATTATACGTAATCATTATGTTGGACGCACATTTATTGAACCTTCCGATACCATTCGCCATTTAGGTGTAAAATTAAAACATAACGCAAACCGCGGTGAACTTGATGGTAAGATCGTCGTGCTTGTGGATGACAGCATCGTTCGCGGTACTACATCCGTTAAAATCGTTGATATGGTGCGTCAAGCGGGTGCTAAAGAAGTGCATATGTATATCGCAAGCCCACCAACAACTGATCCTTGTTATTATGGCGTTGATACACCCGATAAAGATAAGCTTCTCGCTTCCAATATGACTATTGATGAAATGGCGACCCATATTGGCGCTGATAGCCTTAAGTTCATTTCCATTGATGGCCTATATCGCGCGGTTGGTGAAAAAGGGCGTGATAAAGCTTGTCCGCAATATTGCGATGCATGTTTTAGCGGCGAATACCCGACCCCCTTAACCGATAACAACGCATCTGATGATGATAAGCAATTTTCATTACTAACGGACAGCAGAGCATGATGTTAGAAGGAAAAGTCGCCGTTGTAACTGGCGCATCGCGCGGCATCGGAAAAGCCACAGCATTAGCGCTCGCAAAAGAAGGCGCGCATATTATCGCGGTTGCAAGAACCGTAGGCGCACTTGAAGCACTTGATGATGAAATTAAAGCGGTATCAGGTAACGCAGCGACATTGATACCACTTGATATTACCGATTTTGATGCTCTAGATCGTCTAGGCGGTGTCATAATGGAAAAATATGGCAAACTTGATATTTTAATCGCCAACGCTGGGTTTCTGGCTGACATTACACCAGTCAGCCATCTTAAACCAAAAACATTTGATAAACTTATGAATGTCAATGTGACGGCGAATTACCGATTAATCCGTTCGCTTGACCCATTACTTCGCGCCGCTGATCATGGACGTGCCGTTTTTATGGGTTCATCAAATGTTGCGCGAAACCCACGTCATTTTTGGGGTGGATACGCCACAAGCAAAGCAGCACTTGAATGTTTGGTAAAGACCTACGCGCAAGAAATCGAACGATCAAACTTACGGGTCAATATCCTAAATCCCGGGCCGATTAGAACTGCCATGCGTGCTAAAGCGGCACCGGGCGAAGATGCCAGTAAGTTGGACACCCCAGAAGATCTGATGCCTCTGATGATGCAATTATGTTCGCCGGAATTTAATGATAACGGTATCGTTGCTGATTATAAAATGTGGAAAGAAGATAAAAATAATTTCTTCTTTTAATCAACTAAAAATCCAGAGGCTAACTCTTTAAACTCTTCGGTCATTGGTTTTGATTTTCGTTTTTTAAGATCAAAAATTACCGCTTTTTCTTCGCATGTAGATATTAAACTATCATCATCCGCATTAAACATGTAATGCATTGCTGTAAAAGAAGAATTTCCAAGATTTACAATACCGCTTTTGATATAAAACTTACCGCCTTCTCTAATTTCGACGATAAATTTCATATTAAGTTCCAGATCAACAAAACCTTGTTCATCATCAATTTTATATCCACATGCTTTAACGAGTTCATAACTGGCCTCGTCAAAAAGAGCGGTATATACGCGGGTTGTTAAATGCCCCATCTGATCACACATGTCGCCGCTTACTTCATGGCGACCTGTTTCAATTAAATTATTTTGTGGCATTGATCTTGTCCCTCCCTTTTAATTTTAATCTTTCTCTGGCCTCATCTGGTTTAGCGACTAGATATCCAAGCTCTTCAATAATTGCTCTAATCTTACGGACTTGTTCGGCATTATTTTTAGCCAATTGCTTATCAGGCATAATTAAACTATCTTCTAACCCAACGCGCACATTCCCGCCAAGGATTACGGCCATTGTCGCAAGCGGAATTTGCTGTAATCCCGCAGCAAGAACAGAAAATTGATAATTTTCAGGACCCAACAATCGATCAGCTGCCGCCTTCATCGCCATAAGGTTTTCTGGTGTTGCGCCAATGCCACCCATTACCCCGAGCACAAATTGAACATAAAGCGGGCCTTTGACCATTCCTTCTTTGAAATAAAAAGCAAGCGTTTCGATATGACCCATGTCGTAACATTCGAATTCAAATTTTGCGCCTTTATCATTCCCAAGATCGCTAAGGATATTTTCAATATCTTCATAGGTGTTTTGAAATGTGGTTTTTTTAGTCGCATCCAAAAGTGCCGGTTCCCAATCGTGTTTCCACTCAGAAAACCGTTTCTTTAAGGTGAAAATGCCAAAATTCATCGATCCCATGTTAAGTGAACACATTTCCGGCCTGATATGACGCGCAGGCGCTAAGCGCTGATCAAGCGTCATTAATGAACTTCCGCCCGTTGAAATATTAAGAACCGCATCTGTAGCTTGATGAATTTGTGGAATAAATCCCATAAAATCATCTATATCCGCACTTGGTTTTCCGGTTTCAGGATCACGCGCATGTAAATGAATGATTGATGCCCCCGCCTCTGCTGCACCAATTGCTGCATCGGCGATCTCTGGCCCTGTTACGGGCAAATGTTCGCTCATGGTCGGCGTATAAATAGATCCTGTCACCGCACATGTGATGATAATATTTTTCTTAGTGGCCATTTTTTTATTTCTTTTCTTAATAATTAAATCATAATGCAATTGAGATATAAATTAGTCAACCAATTGAAAAGAAAATGAAATCGCATCTTTTTTACCAAACCCGTGACCGAAAACCGCTGCTCGATCGTGCAGAAGGTATTTATATGTGGGATCAATCGGGCAAGCGATATATAGATGGATCAAGCGGTGCGATGGTTTCGAACATCGGCCATAGTAATAAAAACGTACTTAATGCCATGAAAACCCAAATGGATAAATCAACATTTGGTTATCGCCTTCATTTTGAAAATGAACCCGCAGAAAAACTTGCCGCGCGTGTCGCTGAACTGAGCCCAGATGGCCATGAAAAGGTCTTTTTCGTTTCCGGCGGTTCAGAAGCCGTTGAAAGCGCAATCAAGTTAGCGCGACAACATGCATTTGCCAAAGGTGAATTAAAGAAATCAAAGGTCATATCACGTTCTCCTTCTTATCACGGGGCAACATTTGGGGCTCTTGCCTTAACATCATACGCACCATTAAATGATCCTTTTGATGCAATGACCATGGATATGCCCCATATTGCCGCACCGACCTGTTATTTGGATCGCGACAACCTCACCATAGAAGAACGTGGCCTTAAATATGCGGAAATGTTAAAAGAAAAAATTATCGAAGAAGGCCCAGAAAACATCCTCGCCTTTATCATGGAACCCATTGGTGGCGCCTCAACGGGGGCTCTCGTCGCGCCAGATATCTATTATTCCCGCATACATGAAATATGTGACGAGTTTAGTATTTTCCTGATTTATGATGAGGTTATGACGGGCGTGGGACGCACTGGTAAATTCCTTGCCTGTGAACATTGGGACATTAATCCCGATATTATCGCAACCGCAAAAGGCTTCGGTGCAGGCTATGTCCCCTTAGGTGCTATGACGGCAAAACAAGAAATCGTTGACACCGTTTTAAATAGTGGCGGTTTTCAACATGGATATACTTATGCAGGAAATCCAATAGCCTGCGCTGCCGGTCTTGCCGTGATTAATGAAATTTACCAAAATAATCTTATGGCTAATACTTCCGAAATGGGCGCGCGTCTAATTACAGGACTTAACACATTAAAAGAAAAGTATGACTTTATCGGTGATGTGCGCGGCAAAGGGCTTCTGACCGCATTTGAATTTGTCTCAAACCGTGAAACCATGGAACCGCTCCCCTCTGATATCAATGCCCATATCAAATTCGTCAATATGGCATATGATAAAGGGCTTATTATTTATTCGCGCCGCACTCGTATGGGTATTAAGGGTGATCATTTCCTTGTGTGCCCACCTATGATTATAAACGATACTCAAATTGACGATATTCTATCGATATTAGATGACTGCCTTCGCCTCTATTCTAAGGAATTATAATATGAAATGTGTCTTTGCCGACGAACAATTAAAACATGCTCCTAAAAACTTTCTGGTAAATGGGGTGATAACGCCCACACCGGAAAAACCGGAACGTGTTTCTTATTTGATGGACGCTCTTAAAAAAGCCGGGCATTCTGTTGAAAGACCCCTTGATTATGGGCTTGATCATATTGCCTCTATCCATACGGACCGTTATTTGACTTTTCTTGAAAATGCTTATGAAAGATGGGCACGAATTCCCGGTGCTGCCAAGGAAATTATGCCAAATATACATCCCTTAGATAGGTCAAACGGATATCCAAAATCAGTTGTTGCCCAAGCGGGGTTTCATACGACTGATACATCAGCACCCATTACGCCTGATACATGGGAAAGTTCGCTTTGGGCCGCATGGTCGGCCATTCATGCAAGCGAAATGATTTTATCTGGTGAACGTCATGCTTATGCGTTATGTCGTCCACCAGGTCATCATGCAACAGCGGATACGGCGGGCGGGTTTTGTTACCTTAATAACACGGCAATTGCGACCCAGAACCTTTTAAAAAAATATCCGAAAATCGCTATTCTTGATGTCGATCTTCATCACGGCAACGGTACCCAATCAATTTTTTATGATCTACGCGATGTGCTCACAATTTCTATTCATGCGGATACATCACGCTTTTATCCGTTTTTCTGGGGTTATGAAAATGAATATGGCGAAGGAACCGGCCAAGGATATAATATTAATTACCCCCTTCCCCGTGGCTCTGGTGATGACCCATTTATGGAAAAACTAACACATGCCCTTGACGAAATTGATGATTTTGACGCCGACATGTTGGTTATTGCACTAGGCCTAGACGCCTTTGAAGGCGATCCTTTCGCCGGGCTTTCCATTACCACAAACGGCTATAACCTTATGGCCAAAATGATCGCAGAACGTACTAACACCCCTATCCTCATGGTACAAGAAGGCGGTTATATCTGTGATGAACTTGGTGAAAACCTTATTAGTTTTTTAGGTGGTATTGAGTAATTTATCCGCCCAAATCACCAGTATAATTAAAAGCAGCAAACTTATTGCCATCTGGATCACGAAGATAGCCGATATAAAAGCCCGGTGTTCTTTCGCCTGGATTTCCTTCGCAAGTGGCGCCATTATCAATGGCGGCTTGATAAAATTCATCGACCTGTTCTGGTGACATGGCGTTAAAAGATGTCATAACTCCATTACCCGCACTCGATTCCTGCCCATTAAAGGGAAGGCAGACGGAGAATGATGGTTGATCAGGTGTAACGCTCCAAACGATGAATGTATCACCCTCTAAGCTGCGTTTTGCACCTAATACGCCTAAAACTTTATCATAGAAATTACCCGCTGCTTTTAAGTCGTGGGTACCGACCATTGTATAACCGATCATTTGCTACCTCCCTTTATTAATTCTATTATGATTTAACTGACCTTATAGGTGGTCATTATGGGGGTAATGGTAAGCTGCTAATTTATTGCCGTCAAGGTCACGAAAATAACCGATATAATATCCACCGTCTCGCATTCCTGGCTCACCTTCAGAAGTGGCACCATTTTTTATTGCGCATTCGTAAACTTTATGAACCATTTCTTGAGTGTTCACAGGAAAGGCAATCATAGAACCATTGCCTACGGTTGCTTCATTTCCGTCATAAGGAATACATATAGAAAAAGAAGGGTGATCAGCCGCATCATTCCAAAGGATGAATTTTTCATATTCCATCTTTCTTGTGGCACCCATAGTGCCCAGAACTTTGTCATAAAATGCGGCAGACTTCCCAATGTCTTTGACGCCGACCATCGTATAGCCGATCATCATTGTTAATTATCCCGCCATATGAAATGCGGCAAATTTATTGCCATCTGGATCACGGAAATAACCAACATAATATTGTTCATCTTCACCGCGTGGACCTGGTTTACCTTCGCATGATCCACCGCTTGCTTGAGCCGCGGCATACATCGCGTCAACTTGGTCTGTTGTTTCGCAACCAAATGAAATCATTGTTCCATTACCATGCGTTGCTACATTACCGTCATGTGGAAGACAAGCCGCGAAGAATGGTTTTCCTTCTCCAGCGCCCCACATAATTGCAGTGTCGCGCTTCATCATGCGTTCAGCACCAACGACACCCAGTACTTTATCGAAAAAATCACCGGACGCTGGTAAATTGGTTGATCCAACCATTGCATAACTAATCATATTCATTATCTCCTAAATTTTGCTGTTATCATGTTAATCTTTTTTATAGGGGTTATCGCCTTTACGTAACATTATACGAATTGGCACCCCGGGCATATCGAAATCGTACCTTAATTCATTAAGCAAATATCTGGTATAGCTGTCGGCCAAATCATTCGGGCGATTACAAAAAATTGCAAATGTCGGTGGCCGCGTTTTTACTTGCGTCATATAACGCATTTTCGTACGACGTCCTTTAACGGACGGTGCCGGATGATATTGCAATGTCTCCGCTAACCATTTATTCAGTTTAGCCGTACTGATACGTTTATTCCATAATTTATAAGCTTCAAAAACCTGTGGCATTAATCTGTCAAGGCCACGCCCTGTTAATGCTGAAATAGGGACGATTGGAATGCCTTTAATTTGCGGCAATGAATGTTCAAGCTTATGGGCAATATCTTTCATCACTTCCTGTCTATTTTCAAGAAGATCATATTTATTAAGCCCAATCACCAAACCACGTCCCTCTTGAACGATCAGGCTCGCAATAGAAAGGTCTTGTTTTTCAAACGGCTGCGTCGCATCGACCATAAGGATCACTATTTCAGCAAAATTTAAAGCACGGATCGTATCAGCCACAGATAATTTTTCTAGCTTTTCCTGCACCCGTGATTTTCGGCGCATACCAGCCGTATCAAATATTCTGAGTTCACGTCCTTCATAAGTATAGTTTACACCAATAGAATCGCGTGTAATCCCAGCTTCGGGGCCAGTAAGCATTCTATCTTCACCCAAAATTTTATTAATTAGTGTCGATTTTCCAGCGTTAGGGCGACCAACGATGGCGATTTGCATGGGTAAGCCATCGTCTTGTTCACTTAATAACTCATCTTCTTCGCTGACTTCCCCTTCGATTATCACGGATTTTGCCGTGACCTCTTCTTCAGGGTTGGCAAATGGATCAATTCCGAGTTCTCTTAAGGCTTCATCAAATGCATCGCTTAAATCGGCTAGTCCTTCACCATGCTCCGCTGATAACGGAACTGGGTCTCCTAATCCTAAGGTATAAGATTCGTAAAGGCCGCTTTCGCCGGCTTTTCCTTCTGATTTATTAGCAACTAGGATCGTTGGTTTTTTATTGCGGCGAAGTATATCTGCAAAATGTTTATCAAGTGGCGTAACGCCTGCCCTTGCATCTATCATGAACATTGAAAAATCGGCCTCTTCGATCGCGAGCTCTGTTTGCTTTCTCATTCTGGCTGAAAGGCTATCACCGGTTTCATCCTCAAGGCCCGCCGTATCAATGATACGAAATTTAAGTTCACCAAGCGATGCTTTCGCATCTCGGCGGTCACGGGTTACACCTGGCGTATCATCAACAAGTGCCAGTCTTTTACCGACAAGACGGTTAAATAGTGTTGATTTTCCGACATTTGGACGTCCGATAATTGCTACTGTGAAAGTCATGTTTTTTCAATTCAATAATGCTGGCAAGGCTTAACGCAGCGCGATGATTTCACCGTCACTTAATAAGAAATAAAGCGTCTCATTCGAAACAATTGGTCCCATTGATGAATTATCAGGAAGATCAATACCGCTTATTACATCTCCAGTATAAGGAGAAAGCGTTAAGGCATACCCATGAGACGACGTAACAATCACACGATCACTCGCAACCACTGGTCCATGCCAATGAACGGGTTCTTTACGAATTTCTGGGTCTTGAAAGCGTTCAAGTTGAGTGATCCAACGTATACGGCCTTCTCTTCTCGTAACACATATAACTTCAGAGTTTGTAGTAACAATATAAATATATTCACCCACAATCCATGGCGTATGTTGTGAACCGTAATTTTGCTCCCAAACTCGAACACCACTTCTTAAATTTATCGCCGCCATTCGTCCGCTGTGGCTAATTAAATAGACAATACCATCATAGACAACCGGATGACCATCAATATCACGTAAACTCGACATAGCTGTGAGTTGGCCTTGCCGATTTAATGTGTCGGTCCAAAGAACACGACCATTTTCAACACGCATTGCATAAACTTCACCGGAGGAATATGGCACAATA
The DNA here is from genome assembly GCA_002390425.1 of Kordiimonadaceae bacterium UBA4441. Lineage (GTDB taxonomy): Bacteria > Pseudomonadota > Alphaproteobacteria > Sphingomonadales > Emcibacteraceae > Pseudemcibacter. The sequence continues at coordinate 47,633 of DGPL01000001.1, forward strand.
ACTGTATTATCGATAACAGCAGGACTAGCATTTCCCGCTAAGCCCTCATTTTCAGCAATTCCGACCTCATCCCAAACAATCTCACCCGTATTTGCATCCATTGCATAGATATGATTATCGTGGGTCACGCCAAAAACACGTCCATCTGAGTAAGTGGGTGAACCGCGCATTGGTACCCCGATATCTTCTAACCAAATTTCGCTACCATCAGAAAGATTTAGGGCCCCAAAGTGACCATAACCCGTTAGAAAATATAGCGCATTTTCACCGACCGTAACGCCTCCGCCATAGCTAAGCATCTCAGTCTCATTTTCCATGGTGTATTTAGTGTCCCAAATTACGCGACCATTTTCAGCGTTTACTGCAGAGATTTTAGCATCTGCATCAATAACGTATAAAACGCCGTCTTTGATAACAGGCGTAGAAACAATCGCTTTACGGCCCGTTGTACCATTTCCAATATCTCGGCTCCATAGGCGTTCAGGAGCATCACCAACCGATAAATGTTGCATTAAATGATGTAAATTTCCACCAGCTTGATCCCAATTTTCATTCACATAAGGCTGTGGCAATGTAACTTGTAAGTTAGCAAGGGCTGGATCTGCGCTCAATTGTTGCTCAAATGTTAAAACCGATATACGGTCGCCTTCGATGGTTTCTCTTGAATTATCTGCAGATCTTAAACTATCACATGAAGCAAGTAATGATGTCATTATCAACAGACCAATTAATGATAAATAATGCATTACATTATTCGAATATTTTTCTGTCTTATTGGCCATAATATTTCCTATGAACTATTCAATCACACTTAAATATTGTTCTGCGCGCGTTTTAATCGAGCCAGATGCATTTTCATCATTAATAAGAGCCTCAAGTCGTGATTTCGCAGCACCACTATCACCTGCCCTTAATTCAGAAAGTGCCATAATTTCTGCAGCAAAATATTGATACTTACTATCACTGTTTAAAATGAGTGATAGACGTGAAAGAATTTGATCAACTGAAGCCGTATCCAATTCTAAGAGAGCCGCTTGAATTGTAGCCATATCTTTATAAACTTGAGCCACTGATGAAGACGTCACAAATTGATCAAGAATAGTAATTGCCCCTGCTCTATCATCATTTGAAATTGCAATTTCGGCTTTTTTAAACGTTGCAAGAATTTCATACGCCTCAACATCACTATTCAATAGTGGGTCAAGTGCGGAAGAAATTTCTGCATCATTCATGCTTATTGCCTGCGTATATAGTGACGCTTGTTCACTATATTTGCTTTCAATGACAGAGGTATATATGGCTCTTCCCGCAACAATTGCGACAACACCGACAGCAATTCCAATTACGAATTTGCCGTACTTTTTCCATAAATCATTTATTTGTCTTTGGCGAATGTCTTCATCGACTTCGCGAATAAACTCGTCTGACACCAGGGTCTCCTGTAAATTCAATAATATTTATAACATATATATGGCGACAAAATAACCGACCTGATGCAAGAAGGCAATCAACCATTATCTATATTCTTTAAAAAAGAGGCTATTTTAAGATTATTCCCACTCAATTGTACCAGGTGGTTTTGAAGTAATATCATAAACAACACGATTTATGCCGCGAACTTCATTAATAATACGTGTTGATACATGTCCCAAAAATTCATGTGAATAAGGATAATAATCTGCAGTCATACCGTCTGTTGACGTAACTGCACGCAATGCACATACATATTCATATGTTCTTGCGTCTCCCATAACACCAACCGTTCGAACTGGAAGCAGAACTGTAAAAGCCTGCCATATTTCGTTATAAAGTCCTGCTTTTTTAATTTCTTCCAAATAAATGACATCCGCTTTACGTAAAATGTCACATTTCTCTTTATCAACGGCACCCGGTACTCTAATCGCTAAACCTGGCCCTGGGAATGGATGACGTTCAATAAACGCTTCAGGTAATCCTAATTCACGTCCTAATGCCCTTACTTCATCTTTGAATAATTCCCTAAGTGGCTCGACTAAATCCATGTTCATTCGTTCTGGAAGTCCGCCAACATTATGATGTGATTTAATCGTGACACTTGGACCACCTGTAAAGGAAACACTTTCAATAACATCGGGATAAAGTGTTCCTTGTGCAAGAAAATCGGCGCCACCAATTTTTTGAGCTTCTTCTTCGAAGACATCAATGAAAAGACCACCGATGATTTTTCTTTTCTTCTCTGGGTCATCAACACCAGCCAACTTCCCTAAAAACATATCTTCTGCATCCACATGGATAAGATTTATATGAAAATGTTCGCGGAATAAGGTGACGACCTGATCTGCTTCATTTGCGCGCATAAGACCGTGATCGACAAAAACACACGTTAACTGATCACCTATGGCTTCATGTAAAAGTACGGCGACAACCGAACTGTCAACACCGCCGGAAAGACCACAAATAACGCGTCCTTCGCCTACCTGTTCACGCATTTTAGCAATTTCTGTTTCCCGAAATGACGCCATTGTCCAGTCGCCAGCACAACCGACAATCTTTTTCACAAAATTATTTAAAAGCTTTGCCCCGTCCAAAGTATGAACGACTTCCGGATGGAATTGAACGGCATAGAATTTCTTTTCTTCATTGGCTATTGCGGCATATGGTGCATTTCCACTTGTGGCGATAACTTCGAAACCATCTGGAATAGAATCAACCTTATCACCATGGCTCATCCACACTTGATAATCGTTACCTACTTCCCAAAAACCATCAAATAGCGGGCTTTCTTTTTTAATATTAATGAAAGCGCGACCAAATTCACGTACGTCTGATGGTTCAACTTTCCCGCCAAGTTGTTCACACATGGTTTGTTCTCCGTAACAAATTCCAAGAACCGGAACGCCCATTGAAAAAACCGCCTCAGGTGCTCTTGGGGTTTCAATATCATAAACACTATTTGGACCACCGGAAAGAATAATGCCCTTCGGATTAAAATCCTCTAGAACTTCAGCGGCCTTATTAAATGGGACGATTTCTGAATATACACCGCTTTCGCGTACTCTACGTGCGATAAGTTGAGTAACTTGAGAGCCAAAATCAATAATTAAAATACGGTCAGTCATTGCCTAAATCATTTCTCTTAATCTGTTTGAGTTTTTATATCTTGTTTCTCTAAAATTGCTACAAAAAAACCATCTGTTCCTCGGCTGAACGGGCTTAATTGTAATGTGCCTTCTAATTGTTCAATACCCTGCTTGCGAATAGGGATTAATTTGGCATTTTTATATTCATTTAAAAACCATTCAATTTGATTTTCATTTTCATTTTTTAACACTGAACATGTCATATATGCGACGCGGCCACCTACTTTGATCGCATCCCAAGCTTCCGCCATCAGACTTTTTTGAATTGCGATATATTCATCTAAGCTTTCTGGCGTTAAACGCCATCTGTTTTCTGGGTTTCTACGCCAAGTTCCGCTGCCGCTACAAGGAACATCTAGGATCACTCGATCCATTTTTTCCTTATATTCAGCTAATTTTGCACCTCTGTTCTTGGATGTTAATACAAATGATTGGAAAATATGATGTTTGGAACGTTTGGCACGCACTTTTAAATCTTTAAGGCGATTTTCAGAAATATCAAATGCATAAATCTGCCCTTTATTTTTCATATAACCAGCTGCTGCGAGAGACTTCCCGCCCGCACCAGCACATAAATCCATTACTTGTTGACCAGGTTTAAGTTCAACATACTTTACGGCCAGTTGGGCCGCTTCATCTTGTATTTCAACAAGTCCATTTCTGTAGATCGGCCAATCGCGTATTTGTACTTGGTCCTTTAAAATAATAGCACTATTAGCATGAACACCTTTTTCGTATTGGATTTCTTTATCAACCAAATATTCTATAATTTTCGGTGCATCACTCGCAATTCTTAAAGTCAAAGGCGCACGTTCATTTAATGCATTCATTTCCTGAACAAATTTTTCACTAAAACGTTCTTTTAGATTTTCTTCTAACCATTTTGGGTAATTTAAACGGTGATGCTCTTCACTTTCCGAAACAACAGTTTCAAGAAACCTTTCTTCTTGGGAAGTAATTTTATCAGGGGCATGAGTTTCACCCGTAAAATATTTCTTTGGGTCATCATCGCTTAACTTTAATTCTACCATAACCATAAGGCACGGATCACCAGAAGTTATATCATTTAAAAAACCCCAGCGGCGGATAATATCGTATACCAAGTTGGTGACACGGCGACGGTCCTTAGAACCTGCATAACGACGACTACTAAAATATTGACGTACAAGAACATCAGCGGCTGGGCCATTTTCCTTTAAGGAATGCGCGACCTTGGCCGTAAGTTCGATTACGGCTTCTATTCTGGCGGATGGTAGCATGTTTAATTCCTAATTCGACGGGTAATTCGGCGATTCTCTTGTAATTGTTACGTCGTGCACGTGGCTTTCACGTAAACCCGCACCTGAAATTTTGACGAATTCAGCATTTTTATGAAAATCGCTAATTGATGCGCTGCCCGTATAGCCCATCGCCGCCTTAAGTCCCCCAACGAGTTGGTGTATCATATTGCCCGTTGGACCCTTATAAGGCACTTGTCCTTCAATACCTTCCGGCACAAGCTTAAGGTTATCGGTAACATCTTCTTGGAAATAACGGTCCGCTGATCCACGGCTCATGGCACCAAGTGACCCCATACCGCGATATGATTTATAAGAACGTCCATGGTGAAGGAATACTTCACCTGGCGCATCTTCTGTACCAGCCAATAATGACCCAACCATAACCGCATTCGCACCCGCTGCCATTGCCTTTGCAATATCACCTGATGTTTTTAGACCCCCATCAGCAATAATGGATACACCCACTTCTTTTGCGACCTTAACGGCATCCATTATTGCAGTTAATTGTGGCACGCCTACGCCCGCTACTATCCGTGTTGTACATATTGAGCCCGGTCCAATACCGACCTTAACAACATCAGCCCCAGCATCAGCAAGAGCACGAGTACCATCACCCGTCGCTACATTACCACCAGAAATTTGTACATTGGGATATTGTTTTTTAATACGAGCAATCGTATCAAGAACACCGCGCGAATGGCCATGTGCCGTATCTACAACAAGGAAATCAACGCCCGCATCTATCAATGCTTCTGCGCGTTCAAATCCATCATCACCGACCGATGTGGCAGCACCCGTTCGTAATCTTCCATTTTCGTCTTTACAGGAATCCGGATGTAATTTTGCTTTTTCGATATCCTTAACGGTAACAAGGCCGATACATTTATATTCATCATCAACAATGATAACTTTTTCAATACGGTTTTGATGTAAAAGCTGTTTTGCTTCTTCGGTTGAAACATTTGCTTTAGCAGTAACCAATCCTTCCGATGTCATCAATTCACTTACTGGCTGCATCATATTGGTTGCAAAACGTACATCACGGTTTGTTAATATACCAACAAGCTTTCCTGTGTTTCGCTCGACAACCGGAACACCGGATATTTTTGCACTACTCATAAGGTCAAATGCTTCGTTTAATGTTTGATCCGGATAAATAGTTAGCGGATCAACGACCATCCCGCTTTCGAATTTTTTAACACGGTGCACTTCGGTCGCTTGTTCCTGAATAGAAAGGTTTTTATGAATAACCCCTAACCCACCAGCTTGTGCCATAGCAATAGCCATATTGGCTTCAGTAACCGTATCCATCGCCGCAGATAAAAGCGGGATGTTCAAAGTGATCGTTTTGGTTAGTGCTGACCGTGATTTAACTTGGCGCGGGAGTATTTCAGACGCTTGAGGAACAAGCAGGACATCATCGAATGTGAGTGCTTCGCGAATATTCATAATTTTTCCTATCCAACAAAGAACGCTGAAATAACAAGATTCGCCTAAAAGGTCAAAGATAAAACAAGATATTGTGTCGAAAACTTTAAAAATTCATATATTTATGAACTTTTCTTAAACCTTTGAGCCACTAAATAGGTTTCTTTACTTTCTGAACGACTGGCTGGCGGCTTAAAATGGCGCACTTTTGTAAAGTTTGCTCTAATATCTTTTAAAAGTGCGGTATCCGTACCACCGCTAAAAACTTTAGCAACAAAAGTACCATTTTTTGCTAGTGTTTTTTTGGCAAAGTCAAATGCGAGTTCAACAAGTCCTAATGTTCGAATATAATCCGTATTTTGGTGCCCTGTGGTTGCGGCGGCCATATCAGACATCACAAGATCAATGGGGCCATCTATTAAATCAAGTAAAGCTTTCTCAGCTTCATCAGTCGTAAAATCCATTTCAAGAAATGTTGCACCTGGAATTGGTGCCACTTCTAGCAAATCAATTCCAATAATGCTCACATCTCCTGCGCACTGTTGACGGGCAACTTGCGTCCAGCCGCCTGGCGCCGCACCGAGGTCCACAACTGTATGGACACCATGCAAAAATGAAAAACGATCATCAAGCTCAAGAAGCTTATAAGCCGCTCGACTTCGGTATCCGTCTCTTTTCGCCGCGGCTACATAGGGATCATTTAATTGGCGTTGCAACCACCTAGTCGATGATGATTTCCTATAACGGGCCGTTTTTACGCGCGTTTTTTCACCACGTACAATACCACGCGGATCAACGCGTGCAACCTTACCAGATTTATTGATCTTAGGCTTCTTAATCATTGGTTGGTTCTTCCGCGTTATTTTTATTGTTACGTTTTAAATAATAACGTCGACGTGATCTTTTTCTTCTTTTTGCCTTATTAATGCGGCGCTGTTCATCCATAAGATGGTGAAGCATGCCTTCGCGGATGCCTCGATCAGCTACGCGGCAGTCATCAATGGGCCATACATCAATCAGAGCATCAAAAATTGCGCACCCCGCAACCACAAGCTCCGCACGGTCATTCCCTATATTATTAAGCGCAAGTCGCTCTTTATAATCAAGTTTAGCCAAATCAGTGCAAAGATTTACGAGATCCTTGCTTTTCATCCATGCACCATCGACTTCATTTCTATCATAAACGGCTTGATTTAAATGCATACTGGTCAGAGTTGTCACCGTACCGCTCGTTCCCATCAATTGAACTCTATTTTCATCAATTGACGAACGAATTTTGTGTTTATCTTCAAATGGCACGATATGCTCTTTTACGCGCTCTTTCATTTCTTGATAATGTTCGGCGGGCAATACTTTTTCTGTACCATATTCTTCTGAGAGGTTCACGACGCCCAATGGGATTGAAATCCAATCAATAATTTCTGGAATGCGTTTCTCGTTATATTCAATCCAAATAATTTCCGTGCTTCCACCACCAATATCAAAAACGATGCCGCGATTATAATTGGTATCAAGCAAAGCTTTACAACCCATTACAGCGAGACGCGCTTCTTCTTTCGGATCAATAATATCAAGCTTAATTTTTACTTGCTCTTCGATGGTTTTGACAAAATGATCACCATTCTCTGCTTCACGGCAGGCTTGAGTAGCAACATTCCACATTCGGGTAACGCCACGACGTTTCATTTTATCCATACAGATTTTTAATGCTGAAACCGTCCGTTCCGTTGCCTGATCGGAAATTCTTTTTTCTTCTTTTAACCCCTCACCTAATCGAACTATTCGTGAAAAACTATCAATCACTCGGAAACCATTTTGCTGCGGAACCGCAACAAGCAAGCGGCAATTATTCGTACCTAAATCAACAACGCCGTAAACATGCCCTTTGTTCTGTTGATTCTTAAAACGATTTCTATTGTTATTTCGATTTCTGTTACTATTAGAACGGTTTTGCTGTTTAGGTGGGGACTTTTTTGATCCTTCCTTTGGCGCTTTCGCTGGCGAATTGTTATTTGTTATATTTTTATGCATGCGAAATTGGCCTATGTGTGAATCATTATTCTTATTATTTTATAGTATTCTATTGTTTCGCTTCATAGAAAAAATTTAGCATTCTTAAAATTAAAACATAATATCACCTATGTTGACACCAGAAACATTTTAATGCTAGGCATAACGCAATAAAAATCGGAAGAAGGAAATTTAATGACAAAAGATATTAAATTAAACCGCCGTTTCTTTATGAAAGGAACCGGTGCAGCAGCATTACTTGGGGGCGCAGCAATTGGCTCATCTTCATCATTTGCGGCTGGTTTGGGACAATCAACACCCATGTCGACTGGTGTAAACTTTGATGAAGGCTATAACCGTGTCGGTAAGAATAGTATCAAATTTGATCTGATTAAAATGTTTAACCCCGGCAAACAGTTAGATGTTGGTATGGGGATTGCCGATATGGACTTCCGAACAATGCCACAAATTACAGCGGCTCTTAAAAAACGTCTTGAAACTGAAAATTGGGGATATGAAATACCGCCACTTGATTTGCCTGACAATACGGTCGCATGGAATAAACGTCGCTATAATACAGACGTTCCTAAAGGTAATATCTTAAATAGTGTTGGTGTCTTAGATGGCGTATTAAGTACATTAATGGCCTTTGGTAAAGAAGGCGACAAAGTCATCGTTCAAACACCAACTTATAGCTCCTTCTTTACAACGATACATCAGGCGGGAATGCACGAAGCCGAAAATGAAATGAAGCTTGTTAATGGTCGTTATGAAATTGATTTAGACGATTTTGAACAGCACGTTAAAGATGGTGCAAGATTATTCATCCTGTGTAATCCTCAAAACCCAACGGGGAATTGTTGGACCGCTGATGAAATGCGCTCAGTAGGTGATATTTGTAATAAATACGGCGTCCTTGTTCTTGCCGACGAAATTCACTGTGATTTTATAATGGGTGAAAATAAATATGTACCCTATGCTTCATTGGGTGAAGAATACGCACAGAATAGTATTACTTATAAATCAACCAGTAAATCCTTTAACTTAGCCGCGCATCGCACAGGTTATATGTTCTCTGATAACCGTGAATATATTGATAAAGTTCTTAAGGGTGGTCACCAACGGTTACTTCTAAACATCATGGGTATGATAGCGTCTAATGTAGCTTATAAACACGGTGATACATATATTGATGAACAAAATGCGTATTTAACGAAAAATGCAAAATTTGTTGAACAATATTGTGCTGAAAATATTCCACTAATCAAATATAAAGTTCATGAAGGTACTTACCTTGCTTGGCTTGATTGTCGTGAATTATTTGAAAAGCTTGATGCTGAAAATAAAGCGATTGAATTAACTGAATATAATAAGGCTAATAATGTAACTGCAACAGACTTCTTTGGTGTGACGAGCATTAAAACTTATCGCACAGGCGATTATATGAAAGAATGGTTCATGGATAATGCCAAGATCGATATCAATCCTGGTGAAAACTACGGTAAAGGTGGGGTAGGCTTTATGCGTATGAACCTAGCAACAAACCAAAAAATGTTAAAATTAGCGCTCGATAATATTGTGAAAGCAATAGACACGATTTAAATAATTTTCAATTTCTCTTAAAAAGGTGCCTTTTCGGCGCCTTTTTTATATATGCATCATTGACAGATCATAAAAGCTGTAGCAATCTCTTTTTCGCAACAGTTTAAAAAAATAAATTCAATTAATGGGAGTGACAATATGTCAGAAAAAACAACTTTAGACCGCCGTTTCTTTATGAAAGGCGCTGGGGCGACCGCATTATTCGGTAGTGCTATGGCAGGCGGCCTTGCTGTTCCGGCGACTACAAATGCAAAAGGGATGGGTCATACTTCTATGTCTATGGCATATGACTTAAATGAAGAATTTAACCGCATCGGCTCCGGTGATAGCAAATGGGATGGTGTGCGCCGCCGTGCACGTCCGCATGATGTGCCATTTCCAATGGGCGTTGCTGATATGGACTTCAGAACACTTCCGCATATTACAGAAGCATTAATGAAACGTATGGGGCATCAAAACTGGGGTTATCAACCTGCCCCGGCAGACTTCTATGACAATATTATTGCTTGGAATGCGAAACGCTATGATCAAACAGTAAAACCAGGCAGCATCTTAAATGCGCATGGAGTTCTTGATGGTTGTCTCTCTATTCTTAAATTACATAACACTAATGGTGCACCCGTCCTTATTCAAACACCTGGGTATTCTGGGTTCTTTAGTGTTGTCCGTAATGCACAATTTTCTTCGTTAGAAAACCCACTTGTCTTAAATGACGGCCGCTGGGAAATGGATCTTGAAACAATGGGTAAGCAAATTGACGAGCATGATGTTAAAGTGATGCTATTCTGTAACCCGCAAAACCCAACAGGAAACTGTTGGAGTCCAGAAGAAATGCGTGCCATGGGTGATCTTTGTATTTCTAAAGGTGTTCTTGTTATTTCAGATGAAATCCATTGTGACTTTGTCAATAAGCATGCAACATATACACCATATGCAACACTTGGTGAAAAATATGCTCAATCAAGTTATACACTTAAATCAACCAGTAAATCATTTAATCTAGCGGCACAGCATGTGGCTTATCTTTTCTCTGATAATCAAAAAATGATTGATGATCTAAAGAAAAGCGGTCATCAACGTGGCTCCCTAAATGCACTTGGTATGATTGCTTGTAATGCTGCATATAAGCATGGTGCTACATATATGGATGATATGCAGGCTTATATTGACGGCAATTGTCATTTCCTTGAGAAATACTGTGCCGAAGAAATGAAAGATGTGAAATATAAAGTACACGAAGGAACGTACCTTGCCTTTATTGATTGCACAAGAGTAGCCAAAAAACTTGGCGGCCCTAACGGCGAACAAAGAGTTGGTGATCTATTGCAACGTTTCTTCATTGAAAAAGCGGGTGTTAATTTAAATCCTGGTGAAAACTACGGTAAAAATGGTGCTGGATACATGCGAATGAATTTAGCAACAACACACAAGAAACTTCATGGTGCTTTAAATGCTATGAAAGCTGCCATCGACGCAATTTAACTTTATAAAATACAATCTTAAATAATAAACCTCCTGAGTAATTCTCTCAGGAGGTTTTTTTTACATTTATGCATTAAACGAACATTAAAAACCTACGATTACAATAAATTACAATTTTCACAATTTAAGAAAAATATTTCTTATTTTATTTATCAGTTAATAAATATTTCTAATAATCACATTTTTTAGATCGTATATTAGAATTAATTTATTAAAAATCTTCCATTATGTTATAATATTCCCCTAAGAAAAACTGAAAATAATATCTAAAATTTTATCTTTAACTTTTTATATAGAATTGCTGCTTAAAAGCTCTTCTTGTTAATCAAAACCTGTGATGGGTAAAACATTTTTAAACACGTTAAGAAAACATTTTGGAGAAAATAAAAATGAGTAAGTTTAGTGTTAAGTCAGTAGTATCAGTAGTTGTTGCATCATTTATCGCATTTACATCTATTGCCGGTATCTCAAATGCAGCAGATTTAAGCGGATGGCAAAGTGAAGTTAAGCAAACAATTGCTAAAAAAACAAACATATCCGCGTGCCGCTCTTCGTAAAGAAGTAGAAGGTAAAGTAAGAGTAGAGATCAATGTTGATCGCGAAGGTAACATTGTTGCGCACTCTATCAAATCATCATCAGGCCATGATGTGCTTGATCGTGAAGTACCAAAATTACTTAAGCGTGTAAGCCCGCTACCTACACCACCAGCGGATGCTTCTGACAGCCAACTTTCAATGGTTGTGCCACTTGCTTGGGCTCTTCAATAAGTCTGACTAAAAGTTTATAGAAAAAGCCTCGTCAATTGTTGACGAGGCTTTTTTAGTTATTGAAGTATATCTAACTGTTGATAATCAATAGGTAGATTTATGGCAACTTACACAAGCACCTGCAACACGACCCGCCATATAATATCTTCCGCGTGAAGCTCCCCACTCAGCCTTTTCAACATCCGAGATAAAGCGCGTCATTTCATCCACTAAGAATGGATGTTGAGTTTCAAGTTCTCTTGATTGAATTGTATTTGCTATCCTGTCAATATCTCTTAAATTACTAACAATCTGGTCTTGTGAAGGCGCATTCTGAATTTCATAATCTGTGCCTAAAGCAGCGTCCAGTCGACGTAGTGAAAAAGCCAGTTGATGCATACGGGACCTTAATTCCTCTCCATTTGGAAAATCAAATGGCGGTGCATCGACATATTGCGGAAAATTTCCTCCATTATTATTGGCACATGACGACATGACCACTATAGCCAAACCGCTTATAAAAATTGCTAAATATTTCATTTAAAATCCCTCCAATGAAGTAGTTTATTATCGCTTATAGGAGTATTATATGAATAGTCAGAAAATAAATGTATGACGTGGATCAATTATTTATGAATTAATCATTTCTATTGTTTAAAAATAAAAGCATCGAAATCAAAGACCAAGCACATCGGAAATATCATAAAGACCGTTTTTCTGACCCTTTATCCAAAGCGCAGCCCTAAGCGCCCCTTTCGCAAAAATAGCGCGATCACCTGCTTTATGGGTTATCTCAATTCGTTCATCGTCCGCATTAAAACTAACGGTATGTTCACCTGAAACGTTACCACCGCGCAAAGACGCGAAACCAATATCACCACGTTTTCTGGGTTCTGAAATACCATCACGACCGGATTCTTTTATTTCATCAAGGCCCTTATCCCTGCCCGCGGCCGCAGATTTTCCAATTGAAAGAGCGGTTCCACTTGGTGCGTCAACTTTATCACGGTGATGCATTTCAACTATTTCAATATCAAAATCTTCATCAAGTACTGTTGCTGCAATTTTCGTTAGATGAAACATTAAATTCACACCCGTAGAATAATTGGATGCATAAACAATAGACGTCGATTTTGCTGCTTCCCTTAAAACATCTTCATCAGCCGTCGAAAGCCCCGTCGTTCCAACGATGAGTGACGTTTCAGTTTTAGAGGCAATCATTGCATGACCAACTGTTGCTGTCGGACAGGTAAAATCAAGAACCACATCGGCGTTCTTAATTAATTCATCCGTGTCGGTCGTAATAATGATATTAGATTGAACACCCGTTAGAGGATGGATAATTAACGTACCGATAAATTCATTTCCGACGGCTTCAGTTGCGCCAATAAGTTCCGCATTATCATGATCAAGAACCACAGCTGTCAACGCCTTTCCCATTCTGCCTAAACAGCCTATTATACCGATTTTAACACGCGACATAGTGTTGCTCCTGATTGTTGTTATAAATTATTTATGAGCTATTCTTGAACAAATATCAAATTGAAATTAAACTGCAATAAACGTGCCTTATTTTAGCTTTAATTCGTTGTTAGTACACGAGCCGTTTATCAACGTTTGTTTAATGATAGGCAATTCATTTTACATATTAATTTTTATATATCCGGAGAGATACAATGTTTGGTGGTTCAATACCTGCCCTAATAACCCCTTTTGAAAATGGACTTTTTGCAGAAAGCACGTTTCGAAAGATGGTCTCTTGGCAGATTGAACAAGGATCGAAGGGCCTCGTTCCTTGCGGAAGTACTGGCGAAACTCCAACCTTAGATCATCCGGAACACCAACGTGTTATCGAAGTTTGTATCGATGAAGCGGAGGGACGCGTGCCCGTAATTGCCGGCACAGGTTCAAATTCAACGGCGGAAGCCATTGACCTAACGCGTCATGCTGAAAATGCAGGCGCCGATGCAGCCTTAATTGTCACACCCTATTACAACAAACCATCTCAAGAAGGGATGTTTCAACATTTTAAAGCCATCTGTGACGTTACAGACATTCCAATTATTATTTATAATATTCCCGGAAGAAGCGTTGTTGATATGACAGTTGATACAATGAAACGCTGTTTTAATGAGCTTAGTAATATTGTTGGTGTTAAGGATGCGACAGGTAATCTTGCGCGCGTTCCATTGCAACGCGTGGCGTGTGGTAACGACTTCATTCAATTGTCAGGTGAAGACCAAACGGCACTTGCATTTAATGCCCATGGCGGCCACGGCTGTATTTCTGTTACTGCTAATATCGCACCCAAATTACTTGCCGATTTCCAAACTGCTACGTTAAATGGCGATTTTGCTAAAGCGTTAGAAATTCAAGATAAATTAACAGCACTTCATGACGTTATGTTTATCGAACCAAGTCCCGGCCCCGTTAAATATGCCGCAAAATTACTCGGGCTTTGCAGTGATGAAATGCGTCTACCAATGACACCAATCACAGAAGCAACAGAGATAAAAGTTAAAGACGCTATGGTACAAGCGAGACTTTTGGATTAACAATATAAAAACAAATACGTAAAAGGATTTTTAAAATGTCAGATCAGACATTAATCGCTACCATCAATCAAGCATGGGAAGATCGCGATACATTGAACACGGATACAACAGGTGAAATCCGTGATGTCGTAAACGAAGCATTAAACATGATGGATAACGGTAATGCACGTGTTGCTTCAAAAGAAAATGACCAATGGGCCGTCAATCAATGGCTTAAAAAGGCTGTGCTGCTATCATTTCGCTTAAATTCAATGAAAAGAATACCCGGTGGGCCCGGTCAAAAAAGCAGCTGGTACGATAAAGTCCCCTCAAAGTTTGAAGGATGGGGAACCGATGATTTTAATAACGCCGGTTTTCGCGCCGTTCCAAATGCGATTGTTCGTCACTCCGCCTTTATTGCACCAAATGTTGTTCTGATGCCGTCCTTTGTAAACTTGGGTGCTTATGTCGATGAAGGAGCCATGATTGACACTTGGGCTACGGTTGGCTCATGTGCTCAAATTGGAAAGAACGTACACATTTCTGGTGGCGCCGGTATCGGCGGTGTACTTGAACCATTGCAAGCTGGCCCTGTCATTATCGAAGATAACTGTTTCATCGGCGCCCGTTCAGAAGTCGCCGAAGGCGTGATCGTTGAAGAAGGTGCCGTTCTTAGTATGGGCGTTTTTATCGGTGCATCGACAAAAATTATTGACCGTGAAACTGGCGAAATATTTATGGGCCGTGTTCCCGCTTATAGCGTTGTTGTGCCGGGCACATTACCCGGCAAACCTATGGCTGACGGCACCCCAGGCCCTGGTCTTTATGCGGCGGTTATCGTGAAACGTGTGGATGAACGAACAAGATCAAAAACATCGATCAATGATCTGCTTCGTGATTAAATGTGTGATTAATCATGTCCATTGACCCCATTATTTTATCACAAGACCTTATTAAATGCCCCAGTTTCACACCAAATGATGCAGGGGCACTTGATGTGCTAGCAAAAGCATTAACATCAATCGGTTTTGAATGCACGCGCCTTCCCTTTTCCGAAGAAGGAACACCAGATATTGATAATTTATTTGCAAGACGCGGCACTAAATCCCCTCACATATGTTACGCTGGACATACGGATGTAGTTCCCATTGGCGATTTAAATGATTGGAAACATGATCCATTTGCCGCAATTATTGAGGATGGTATTCTTTATGGTCGCGGTGCCAGTGATATGAAATGTGGTATAGCGTCATTTGTGGCCGCCGTTTCTGAAATAGATGACTTTGATGGATCTATTAGTTTATTGATTACGGGCGATGAAGAAGGTCCTGCGATCAATGGCACCGTAAAGATGTTAAAATGGCTTGAGGAACATAATCAAGTTCCGGATATGTGCATTGTTGGTGAGCCAACCAATACCCATAAAATTGGTGAAATGGCAAAAATTGGCCGTCGTGGCAGTTTAAATGGAACACTAACAGTTCATGGTACACAAGGCCATGTTGCCTATCAGCATTTGGCTGATAATCCCATTCCGCGACTTATCAAAATACTTGATGATTTGAACAAATGGGAAATTGATCAAGGTAATGATTTCTTTGATCCAACGAATTTAGAAATTGTAACTATTGATGTGGGTAATAAAGTATCAAATGTAATCCCCATGAATGCCACCGCAAAATTTAATATTCGCTTTAATAGTGAACAAAATGCGGATGGTTTAACGAAAATCATTACGAATATTTGCAACACACACAGTGAAAACCATACTTTAGATATTAATGTTTCCGGAGATTCATTTTTAACCCCAAAAGGTGACCTTAGCGAACTAATTGAACAAGGTATTAAGGAAATAACAGGAAAAACGGTCAAGTTTAGCACCACCGGCGGCACCTCTGATGCCAGATTTATTAAAAATTATTGTCCCGTTATTGAGTTTGGTTTAATTAACAAAACCATCCATAAAGTCAATGAATGTGTCAAAGTGAGCGATATTATTCTATTAAAGGACATATATTTGTCCATAATTAGAAAATTTTTCTCTTCATAACGTTTCACCACTCTAAATATTGACAATATTGTTACATTATTGCACTCGCTGCGAGATTATCCCAAAAAATAAAAATAATATTCGGGATTACGCAAACATTTTAAAATTATATTTTAGCCATTAGCGGGAGAGAACTTTAATGAGCAATTCTAAATTAGACCGTCGTCTATTCATGAAAGGTGCAGGTGCGGCTGCATTTTTAACCAGTGCAGCGAGCCTACCGGCCGTATCTGTAAGTGCAAAAGGCATGGGACATATGTCAATGTCTATGGCCTACGACTTAAACGAAGAATTTAACCGTATTGGATCGGGTGATTTCAAGTGGGATATGATCCGTAAAAACGCTCGTCCATATGATGTTCCATTCCCAATGGGTGTTGCTGATATGGATTTTCGCACAATGCCACAAATCACAGCGGCTCTACAAAGTCGCCTTAACCACCATAACTGGGGTTATGAAGCACCGCCAGCTGACTACAAACAAAATATCGTTAATTGGAACAAAAGACGCTACGATCAAGATGTCGACCCAAGCACAATTGAAAATTGTATCGGTGTTCTTGATGGTGTTTCAAGTGCGCTTCGCACCGTTTGCGATCCGGGCGATAAAGTTATTCTTCATACACCAAACTATTCAAGTTTCTTTAGTGTAATTCCCGGTGCGCTTTGTGAACTCGCGGAAAGTGATTTGGTGATTGATGATGATGGTAATTATGATTTTGATTATGATGATACCGAGCGTCTTCTTAAAGACGGTGCAAAAGCGATCATTCTTTGTAACCCACAAAACCCTACGGGAAATTGCTGGACGGCGGATCAACTTCGTAAACTTGGTGATCTTGCCAACCAATATAATGCACTTATGATTGCTGATGAAATCCATTGCGATTTCATAAATAAAAATGCGGAATATGTACCATATGCATTACTTGGTGAAGCTTATGCCATGAACAGCATTACTCTTAAATCAACAAGTAAATCATTTAACCTAGCGGCGCACCGTACAGGCTATATGTTCACGGATAATAAAGAACTACTTAGCCGTATTAAGAAAATCGGTAATCACAACCGTTTCCTTCTTAATACAATGGGCATTATTGCATCAAATGCTGCTTATAAGCACGGCGAAACATATATGGATGATATGCAGGCATATATGGACGGTAACGCGAAATTCCTTGAAAAATTCTGTAAAGAAGAAATGAAAGACGTGAAATATAAAGTTCACGAAGGAACTTACCTCGCTTGGCTTGATTGTAAAGCCGTTGCTAAGAAACTTGGTGACCCAGAAGGTGATGACCGCGTTGGTGATATGCTGAAGAAATTCTTCATTCAAAAAGCGGGTGTTAATATTAACCCAGGTGAGAACTATGGCCGTACAGGTGTCGGCTATATGCGTATGAACCTTGGAACAACCCATAGAAAACTTCACGGCGCACTAAACTCAATGAAAGCCGCGATCGACGCAATTTAAAAATTCTGAGATTAAGATAAAAAGGCCGCTATCTCTAGCGGCCTTTTTTCGTTTCTATTCAATCACACCGACCGTGATACTGCTCGGATACTCTTCCGATGTATGTATCTGGTGGGTTGCTTTGATGAAATCTTCACCCTTTGCTTCATATATGTTTAGGAATTGCTGTGGGTTCCGGTCCACAAGCGGGAACCATGAACTTTGGATTTGGATCATCATTTTATGACCTTGTTTGAACGTATGGGTAATATCAGGAAGTGTAAATTTCACTTGGGTGACTTCACCTGATTTGAAGGCTTCCGGATTTTCGTAGCTATTACGGTATTTGCCGCGGATCACTTCGCCGCGCACCATCATTTGATAACCGGACATCGGTACATCCATATATTTGTCTTCGGCTGCCTCAATTTCCGGGTAATCATCCGGAAACACATCAATCACTTTAACAACGAAATCGGCATCGGTACCCGTTGTCGAAACATAAAGATCAGCAACAATTGGACCCGATAAAGTTAAATCATCGGTAAGTATTTCTGTTTCATAAACCATCACGTCAGGTCGGGTGCCCGCGAAACGCTGATCTTCGACCATATATTCACGCGAACGCCCATTTGAGATTTCTTGTGTATAAGGAACCGGATTTGCAGGATCACTGACCCATTCATCATACCCCTCACCCATTGGTTTTTCATGATTTATGGCACCATTATCGTGGATATAGAATGTTTTATTTTCTGCTTCTTCGGATGGCCATTGATCGTGGCTGCGCCATTCGTTTTCACCTGTATAAAAGGCAAGCATTTCAGGAAGCTCATGATCAGGACCACTTTTTAAATAGTGATTAAAGAACTTAAGGTCGATTTCTTTATAATCCTTGGATGTTTGAACATCAAATTGCACATTACCAAGCTCTGTACCGGCAGAACGCACAAAGCCGCCATGGAACCACGGGCCGCGCACAAGGAAGTTATCAGTACGTGGGTTATTTTTTTCAATGCCTTCATAAATGGCTGTACCACCATGACTGTCTTCCGCATCAAATGACCCAATCACGGTCATTACATTTGCATTCACATTTTTTAAATGCGGTGCAATATTTCTGCTTTGCCAGAATTCATCATAATCACCATGTTCCATCAATTTATTCCAAAAGGGGCTGTTTCCTTTGAATATTTTATCATTCACATTATGAAGCGCACCTAGTTCAAGGAAGAATTTATAAGCATCATTGCCAGGAAATTGGAATGCGTCACGCTTTCCTTGTTTGGTAGGATTGTTATGATCCTGATCAAATCCACGGAAAAAACGAAATGCGTCAAGCAGGAAAAATGCACCGCGATGATGGAAATCATCACCATAAAAAATATCAGCCATCGGTGATTGTGGGCTTGCGGCCTTAATGGCTGGATGACTATCGATGATTGATGATGCCGCATAAAATCCGCGATAAGAAATGCCGAATATCCCTAAGTTTCCGTTATTATTATCCACATTTTCAAGCAGAAATTCCACCGTATCATACATGTCGGAACTTTCGTCATGATCCGTTGGCCCTTTATTCGGGTTATGGGGTGTCATATTGCGAAATTCACCTTCCGACATAAAACGGCCACGAACATCCTGATAAACGAAAATATACCCATCTTTTGCAAACCGGTTATCACCACCGCTTGGCCCTAAATTGGTCGGAAAATTATCAACACCGTAAGGACGGATCGAATACGGTGTTTTAACCATCAACATTGGATAGGTTTTCGATTTATCCTTTGGTGAATAAACGGCCGTGAATACTTTTGTGCCGTCACGCATTGGAATGGCATATTCGTGTTTGGTATAATGTTCTCTGACATCGTAATCATCGGCAAATGCGTTATTAACACCCACCACCGTAAAGAATACTATAAGAATTGTTTTGAAAAAATTAGACATATTCGCCCCTCATTATAATTTGTTTTTCATAAGCTAATCGAAAGACTTGATGGCGTCCATCATAAAAAGTTTAAGTGTCACCGGTCATAAACCGATCCAAGATGGCTGCGCCGACCAAATCACCCCATACATTTAATGTCGTTCTTGAACGGTCAAGGAACCAATCCACGCCAACAATAAGCCCGAACCCTTCTGCTGGAATACCAACAATGGAAAAAACCATTAGTGTCATGATATGTCCCCCTTGGGGAATGCCTGCGGATCCAATCGCCGCCAACGCCGTTGATAATGAAATAATAATATAACTGCCAAACGTCACCTCAAGACCATAAACTTGCGCCAGGAATATTGTCGCAACCCCTTGATAAACGGCTGTGCCATTCATATTTACGGTGCTACCCAACGGGATCACAAACCTAACCGGGCTTTTCTTTAATCCTGCACCTTCCGCGCAATCCATCGAAAGTGGCACGGTTGCCGATGAACTTGACGTGCTAAATGCCGTAAGCAGTGCGGGTGAAATTTCACCCAAATAATTTATCCCACGTCTCGCAATAAAGACCAAAAGCAAAAATAAAATAATCGCCTGAACGACCAGCCCACTTAATACGGTGAGAACATACCCACCGACGGCCGCAAATGTTTCCAATACTGCTTCCCCGCCACCAGCCTCAGCGATTGGCGTAGCAACAAGGGCAAATATACCAAATGGTGATAGATACATAATCCACCCTACCATCACCATCATGATATTATTTAAACTTTCAAAAAAATTACTAACGACGCGCCCTTTTTCGCCAGTAACCGTCAAGGCCGCACCAAAAATAATTGAAAATACAATAAGCTGTAACAATTCCATGTTGGCAGCTGAGGCAATTATATTTGGTGATATTAAACCAAGCATCACATCGCTAATAGTCGTCGCATTTTCCGCGTTTAGTGCTGCTGCATCCTTTGCAACAAGATGGAAATCACCGCCCGGCACAAAAACACCTGCTAAAATCATACCCACAGTGGCAGCGATGAGCATACTGCTTAAGAAAAATAAAATTGTTATTCCGCCAGGTTTACCAAGTTTCCGAATATCACCAAGTGAAGAGACCCCCGTTATAATCGCCGCAACGATTAGAGGCACCACAACCATTTTAAGAGCATTAAGAAAAAGCGTCCCCATCCAAGAAAACATGAGCGCATCTTCACCCATAATCCAGCCCGTAGCCGCGCCGAGTATAACCGCAACAATGATAGAATATAAAAGCAACATTGAGTGACGTTTAGACATCATGCATTTCCCTTGAATTTGTTTTTTATTATATTTTTCAATAAAGCTTAAATTATTGTTGTACCTTTTGCAGCATCTTTTGTAAAAGAGAGGGTAATTTTAGTAAAGGGTATCCTTACCATGTATGTGCTGATCGATAATTACGACAGTTTTACTTATAATCTTTATCACTACCTCGGTGAAATCGGGGCAGAGACAGAAGTTTATCGTAATGATGAAATTACCGTTGATGAGTTAAAAGCCAAAAACCCAGAAGGTATAATTTTATCCCCCGGCCCAAAGACACCAAATGAAGCTGGTATCTGCATGGAAATTATTGAAAAACTGGGACACACTATTCCAATATTAGGTGTCTGCCTTGGTCATCAATCTATCGGTCAAGTTTATGGCGGTAAAGTCACACATGCGCCTTATTTAATGCACGGCAAAGTAAGCAAAATTAAACATGATGACAAAACAATCTTTAATGGATTTAAAAATCCGTTTGATGCAACACGCTATCATTCACTGATTGTTGAACGTGCAACCTTACCCAACTGTCTTGAAATCACATCGGAAACCGAAGACGGCATTATCATGGGATTATCCCATAAAGAATTCCCCGTTCACGGAGTACAATTTCACCCGGAAAGCATTGCTTCTGAACACGGACATGATTTATTAAAAAATTTTCTAACGCTTGCACAACTTCATAATGACGGTAATAAACATGTCGCTTGATTTCAAAAAAACAATCGCAGACTTAGCTGAAGGCCATATTCTTAGCCGCGAAGAAGCCCGCGATGCGTTTAATTACATGATGGATGGCGATGCGACGGGACCACAAATTGGTGCTTTTTTAATGGCCTTAAGAGTTCGCGGCGAACGGTTAGATGAAATCACTGGTGCCGTGGAAGCCATGCGCAGTAAAGCCGCAACCATCAAAGCACCTGCTGGTGCAGTTGATACATGTGGAACCGGCGGCGACACGGCGGGTACTTATAATATATCAACGGCAGCGGCCATTGTGCTTGCAGCATGCGGTGTTCCGGTTGCAAAACACGGCAATCGTGCCGTATCAAGCAAATCCGGTAGTGCAGATGTTCTTGAAACATTAGGTATTAATATTGATGCGGATATGTTTATCGTTAAAAAATGCCTAGATGAACTGGGGATAAGTTTTCTTATGGCGACACGTCACCATAGTGCAGCGCGCCATGTTGGGCCTGCTCGTGCATCGCTTGGAACCCGCACAATATTTAATCTAATCGGCCCACTTTCTAACCCCGCAGAAACCAAGTTTCAGGTTATTGGCGTTTTTGATCAAAAATGGAACCGTCCTATGGCCGAAGTACTCGGGCGTTTAGGGAGTAAACATGTATGGGTTGTGACCGGGTCAGACGGACTTGACGAAATAACGATTACGGGCGAAACCCATGTGGCCGAATATAAAAATGGCACCGTTAATGAATTCACCGTTTCACCAGAAGACGCAGGGCTAGAAAGAGCGAGCTTAAAAGACATTGAAGGTGGAGATGCTGAATTTAATGCAGCCGCCATCATCGATATTTTAGAAGGCAAAAAAAATGCGTACCGCAATATTGTACTTCTCAATACTGCCGCCTCGCTTATTGTATCTGGTAAAGCAAAAGATTTAAAAGATGGTGTTTCGATTGCTGCAAATGTAATTGACAGTGGTAAAGCAAAAGAAAAACTTGATGCATGGATCACAATGTCCAACGAAGAGCCACCGGAGCCCGAAGAAGATGAGTGATATTCTCTCTAAAATTGCGGCAACCACGCGCGAACATGTTGCAAAGTGTAAATTAAATCGCTCGATTTCGGAACTTGAAGAGGATGCGAAAAAAGCATCACCCGTTCGCGGTTTTCATCAAAATTTATTAAATGCCGAGAAGGCAGGAAAATTTGGACTAATTACCGAGATTAAAAAAGCAAGCCCGAGCAAAGGTTTAATCCGCCCTGATTTTGATCCACCCGCACTTGCAAAAGCGTATGAGACAGCTGGCTCAAGCTGTTTAAGTGTACTAACCGATGTTCCTTATTTTCAAGGTGCTGATGAATATCTTGTAAAGGCACGCTCTGCTGTTTCACTTCCTGCGCTACGCAAAGACTTTATGGTTGATCCCTATCAAATCGTTGAGGCACGCGCTCTTGGCGCTGATTGCATATTGATTATTATGGCAATGATTGATGATGTGCTCTGCGCAGAAATAGAACAAACCGCTATTGAACAAGGGCTCGATGTGCTTATTGAAGTCCATGATGCAGATGAATTAGAACGAGCTCACAAATTGAAATCACCCCTTCTTGGTGTTAATAACCGCAACTTAAAAACATTCGAAGTAACGTTAAAAACCACAATAGAGCTTGCGAAACTTGCAGGTCCTAACCGCACATTGGTTAGTGAAAGCGGGATTTTCACCCACGAAAATTTAAAAATGTTAAATGAAACATGTGGTATAAATAGTTTTCTAATAGGTGAATCGCTTATGCGTCAGGACGATGTTGAGCTTGCTACTAAAAATCTGCTGAATGGTTCTTTATAAAAAAAGATCAAAGGAAAATAAAGATGTCAGACTTAACACATTTGGATGACCAAGGACGTGCTAGTATGGTCGACGTATCAGAAAAGGCGGAAACCAAACGTATCGCCGTTGCCAAAGGGCGCATTAATATGCAGGCTGATACGCTCTCTTTGATTGAAAAGGGTGGTGTTAAAAAAGGTGATGTTTATACGGTCGCAAGACTTGCCGGTATCATGGCTGCTAAAAAAACGGCCGACCTTATTCCATTATGTCACCCCCTCCCGATCCAAAATGTTCAAGTGGACCTCGTCAGCAATTTTGACGAAAATTGTGTTGATATAACCGTAACCGCTAGTCTTTACGGCCGTACAGGTATTGAAATGGAAGCACTTGCAGCAGTTTCTGTTGCGGGGCTCGCGATTTATGACATGTGTAAGGCCGTCGATAAAGCGATGCGAATTACCGATATACGCTTAACACACAAATCTGGCGGCAAATCTGGAACCTATAACGCGGAATAATAAATGGCCCTTCTCCCAGTACCAGAAGCACTTGAAACGATTTTAAATCGTTCACATCCAATTGAAACAGAAATAATTTCAATTCATGATGCTCTTGGACGAGTCTTAGCGGATGATGTTCGCTCTCAATTAACGCAACCTCCATTTGCGGCATCTGCAATGGATGGATATGCAGTTCGCTTTGATGATATTGGCGGACCGCTAACATTAATTGGTGAATCTCAAGCAGGGAAATCATTTGACGGGTCATTATCAAATGGTGAAGCCCTACGCATTTTTACTGGCGCCCCTGTTCCAGTTGGGGCTGATACAGTAATTATGCAGGAAAATACTTCTTTTGAGGGCAATCAAGTCACGATAAATGAATGCCGCGCCAAAGGCATTAATATCCGTAAGATCGGGGAAGACTTCAAAAAAGATGATATCCTTTTAAAAAAAGGGGTAAAAATAACGGCAAGACATATTGCCGTTATCGCCGCAGGTAATGTTGAAAAAATTTGTGTTTATAGGAAACCTAAAGTAGCAATCCTTTCAACCGGTGATGAACTTCTGGACGTAGGTTCAGAAATAAGTCCTGATAAAATTGTAAATTCTAACGTCCCTCTCTTTATGGCATTAATAAAAGAAAACGGCGGTATTCCTGTTAATCTCGGTACGGCACGCGATACATTAGACGACGTAAAAGCAAAAATCTTAAAGGTAAAAGACGTCGATATTTTTGTTTCAATTGGCGGCGTTTCCGTAGGTGATTATGATATTATTAAAGACGTATTAAAAGATGCGGGCTTAAAAGTTGATTTCTGGAAAGTAGCCATGAAACCGGGAAAACCAATTGTTTATGGTGATTTTAAAGGCATCCATTATTTTGGTATGCCAGGCAACCCTTCAAGTGCTTATATTTGTTTTGTTAATTTTATGTTGCCTGCAATGAATAAAATGCAAGGCCTCGGCGAATATGGATACCCCATCAGCCACGCCATATTAGATCATGACATTAAAGAAGGAAGTGGTCGCATGAATTTTATGCGTGCTATTTATACAGAAAATCAAGACGGCATAAAAACTGTTTCCGCAAATTTCAGCCAAAGCAGCGCTTTACTGAAAACTATGTCTGACGCGAATTGTTTGCTCATTCGTGATGTAAAAGCGCCTCCAGCAAAGGCAGGTGAGTTAGTAAAAATCGTCCTAATTTAATGTTCTCGTCTTTGTTCTTGACAGGAGAATAAAAATAGAACATAAAAGAACATATATAGATATACGGGAGATTTAAATGCTTACGAAAAAACAACATACTTTGTTAATGCTTATTCATGATAAACTTCGTGAAGATGGAGTTGCCCCTTCCTTTGAAGAGATGAAAGTAGCACTTGAGCTTAAATCAAAATCCGGCATTCATAGACTTATCAATGCACTCGATGAACGCGGTTTTATTCGAAGGCTCCCTAATCGTGCTCGCGCGCTAGAGGTTATTAAATTACCAGAAGACGAAGATAACACATCACAAGAAAGCAATTTGTTTAGACCGGATTTTGGCGGCAAATCTCAAGATGTTGATCCACAAACACTGGAAATTCCACTTCATGGTAAAATTGCGGCTGGTACCCCTATCGAAGCCTTAGAACAATTTGAAAATATCGGCGTTCCTGCTGCTATGCTTGGCTCAGGAAGCTATTATGCGTTAGATGTTGATGGCGACAGTATGGTTGAAGCTGGTATTTTAGACGGTGATCGTGTTGTCATTGAACGCTGTGAAAATGCCCGAAACGGTGAAATTGTTGTGGCCCTTGTCAACGAGGAAGAAGCAACACTCAAAACATTACAAAAGCGTGGTCCTGATATTGCACTTGAGCCATCAAATCGTGATTTTGAAACACAAGTATACCCAGCGAACCGTGTCCGTATTCAAGGACGATTAATCGGCCTTCTTAGACAATATTAATTTACTAGTTCTAATCTTTTAGAATTCTTTCTTTTGGGAAATGAAGCGTTGCCCTTGTTCCAGTTCCTAATTCGCTTTGAATTTCTAAATTTCCCTGGAATAATTTTATATAAGCATCAACCAATGGCAGCCCAAGTCCTATGCCTGTTATATCTGTTTCTTTAACGTGTGAGGCTCGCCTAAAGGGTATCATTACCTTGGTGATTTCATCATTAGACATACCAATGCCTTTATCAATGATTGATACATCTAACCCACCACTATTGCGGTATGATAATTTAACCAAGACTTTATTATCACTATAAGAATATTTAATGGCATTTGATAATAGGTTATATACTAGCTGACGAAGAATTCTTTCGTCTCCGCGTAAGAGAATTTCTTCTTCGGGAATTTCTTCTTCGATGACAATATCATGTTCAAGAGCCAGCGTTCTTAAAGTCTGAATACACGATTCAACTTCGTAGGCGACATCAATTTCATTTTCGCTAAAATCTTGTTTCCCCGCTTCAATTTTTGATAGATCCAAAAGGTCATTAATAATGGCAAGTAAATGTTTCCCACTGGAATTTATAAGCCTAGCGTATTCTTCAAAATTCTGTTCAAATTTTTCATTCTTTGCTCCGCTTTCACCGGAAAGAATACTTGAAAACCCAATTATCGCATTGAGCGGCGTTCTTAATTCATGGGACATATTTTGAAGAAAAACGCTTTTATGTTTATTGGCTTCTTCAGCTTTTAGCCTTGCATCAAATAATTCATTTTCTGTTTTTTTAAACTTTGAAATATCCGTAGAAATACCTGCCAATACTCTTTCGCCATTTTCCTCATCTTCTATAATAAATTTGTGACTATAAAAAATGGTATCTGCATCCACCTCTTCTACACCATTGTGTGGTTGGCCATCAAAAACTGAACGATCAAGTTCCATAACTCTTTTGGCAAGTTTCGCTGGGAATATTTCACTATCATCTTTACCAATGAAATATTCTGCCTTTTTCCCAACTGTTTTGGCACCCTTTTCATTGATCATTAGGTACTTACCATCTTCATCTTTGATGTAGATAGCATTTGGCGTCGCTTCAATAATTGCCTTTAGAAATTTTTGATTTATTTGGCGCACTTTACCCCCTTAAACTGATGTTACCGATTTTTAGCTAATATAAAATTGATTAATTAATATTCCATTAACTATAATTCTCAACATATTCCTATTTCTAGTCTTACAAATTAACGAATCCTAATCTAATATGATAGCGAATAATATTTATGTGAGAAATCAATGGAATGGCGCGATCAAGGCATTATTCTGTCTTTAAGAAAATATGGTGAATTTGACGCCATTCTTGAAATCTTTACCCGTGAACATGGCCGCCATGCCGGTATTGTCAAAGGTGGACTAGGTAGACGGCAACGCGGTAACATCCAACCTGGTAACGAAGTTAGCGTAACATGGCGTGGACGTTTAGAAACTCATTTGGGTACTTATTCAGTTGAACTACAAAATGCACGTGCCGTTTCTTATCTATATCACCCTGGAAAACTTGCTGCTTTAAATAGCTGCACTGGGCTTCTATGTCTTGCGATTGCTGAAAATGAAAAACATGAACCATTGCTTGATGGTTTTATTGCCTTATTGGATGCACTTGAAGCAACAGATGATGAAATTTCCAATTGGGCGCCTCTCCTTATCAAATGGGAATTAGGGTTATTATCAGAGCTTGGTTATGGCTTAAACTTAGACTGCTGCGCAGCGACGGGCCTGACAGAAAATTTAATTTATGTATCACCAAAGTCTGGCCGCGCCGTAAGTCAAGATGCAGGAAAACCTTATCAAGATAAAATGCTTCCCTTACCCGGCTTCCTCATCGGAGAAAGTAAAAAAACAGACAAACAGGCAATTTTAGATGGTCTACACTTAACTGAATTCTTCATGGAACGTCATATGCTTAACCCTTATGGAAAGAAAATTCCTCAAGCAAGACGCATGTTAATCGATCATATTTCTTAGACTAGTTTTTTTCGTCATTTTAAGCTTTAAACTAGCCGTAAGATTGTTATAGTAAAACACATGAATAAAGTTACAAATGAAGATACCATTTTAAACGTTCCTCTCGGTGATACTCTGGGTGATCGTTACCTTTCTTATGCGCTTTCAACGATTATGTCGCGATCACTTCCCGATGTACGTGACGGCTTAAAACCAGTACATCGTCGTCTGCTTTTCGCTATGCGTCAATTGAAATTAAATCCGGACACGGGATATAAAAAATGTGCCCGTGTAGTCGGTGACGTCATTGGTAAATATCATCCACATGGTGATCAATCTGTCTATGATGCAATGGTCAGACTTTCTCAAGAATTTGCCGTTAGATATCCGCTCGTAGATGGACAAGGTAATTTCGGTAACATCGATGGCGATAATGCAGCTGCTATGCGTTACACAGAAGCGCGGATGACAGAAATAGCAACCGCCCTTATGGAAGATATTGATAAAGATACGGTTAGTTTTCGCGAGACTTATGACGGTGAAGAAGAAGAACCGACCGTTATGCCTGCAAATTTTCCAAATCTTCTTGCAAATGGTGCGATGGGTATCGCCGTTGGTATGGCGACCAGCATTCCGCCACATAATGTTGACGAATTATGCCAAGCGCTATTGCATTTGATTAAAACACCTAATGCACGCATCGCCACTCTAGTCGAATACGTTCAGGGGCCTGACTTCCCAACCGGTGGAACGATTGTCGAACCACGCGAAAATATCTTACAAGCCTATGAAACAGGACGCGGCAGCTTTAGAATGCGGGCAAAATGGCACGTTGAAGAAGGCGCGCGCGGGATGTATCAAATCATTGTTACTGAAATTCCCTATCAGGTACAAAAATCCCGACTTATTGAAAAAATTGCGGATCTTATTTATAATAAAAAACTGCCTATCCTCGGTGATGTGCTCGATGAAAGTTCGGAAGATATTCGTATTGTTATTGAGCCCAAAAATAGAACCATTGAACCAGAAATGCTTATGGAAAGCCTCTATAAGCTCACGGACCTTGAAAGTCGTTTTTCATTAAATATGAATGTGCTTGAAGGCGGCAAAATGCCGCGTGTCATGAACCTTCGTGAGGTTCTACAAGCTTTTCTCGATCATCGTCAAGATGTCCTCATCCGTCGATCAAAATACCGTTTAGGTAAAATTGATCATCGTTTAGAAGTTCTTGGCGGATATTTAATTGCATTTCTAAATCTTGATGAAGTGATCCGCATCATTCGTGAAGAAGATCACGTTAAACAATGTTTGATGGATACATTTAAACTAACGGATGTACAAGCAGACGCCATTCTCAATATGCGGTTAAGGTCACTTCGTAAATTAGAAGAAATGGAACTTAAAACCGAACATGCCGAATTAGAGGCAGAGAAAGCATACTTATTAGAACTACTTGATAGCGAAGAAAAACGCTGGAATGTTATTTCCGATGATATAAGGGAGATGCGTAAAAAATTCGGAAAGAAAACCGAAGTTGGCGCCCGCAGAAGCGATTTCGCCGATGCCCCTGAAGCCGCTATAATCCCGCTTGAAGCTATGATAGAAAAAGAACCCGTCACTGTAATTTGCTCGAAAAAAGGCTGGATACGCGCCATGAAGGGGCATGTAGCAATCGATGACAAGATCAAATTTAAAGAAGGTGACGAAGCGAAATTCGCATTCCACTGTCAAACAACGGATAAAGTATTATTATTTGCCACTGATGGACGTTTTTATACTCTTGGCGCCGATAAATTGCCGGGCGGCCGTGGCAATGGTGAGCCGGTCCGTTTAATGATTGATCTTGGAAACGAAGAAGAAATCGTTTCGCTCTTTATGCTTCAACCGGGTACAAAAATCATTATTGCCGCAGAAACCGGTCGTGGATTTATGGCTGATGCTGATAAGGTGCTCGCTAGCACTAAAAACGGTAAGCTTGTTATGAATGTAGAGGACGGTAAAAACAAGGCCGTTCTTGCAAGGATAATTGATGAAAACCATGACCATATTGCGATTGTTGGTCAAAACCGAAAACTTTTGGTATTCCCGATTGATCAGATGCCGGAAATGACCCGTGGACGCGGCGCCATTTTACAGAAATATAAAGGCGGCAACCTTGGTGATATAATCTCATTCAATGCAACCGAAGGCCTTAGTTGGGAAATGCGAGGCGGCAAAACCCGTACCGAAACGGACCTAATGCCGTGGACAGGAAAGCGTGGTCAAGTCGGCCGCATGCCGCCACACGGCTTTCCGTCAAATAATAAATTTTCAAGATAACGACTGAGGGAATGAAATCATGATGGACTTCGTTCCCTTAATCAATCCAACCACAAATGTGATTGGCATTGGTGAAAATATCCACCTTCAATTGCCTGCGAATATGCATAAAAATATTTTTATCGATTTTATTAAACGTAATAAAAATTATCATGAACCATGGGTTTATGTTTCTTCAGATCCAAGATTTTATGATCAATATATTTCAAGAATGAAAATGGGAAAAACTTTTGGCGTTTTCGTTTTTAGCAATGTTGATAATCAATTCATCGGTGTGATTAATCTTAATAGTATTCGCCTAGATCCCTTTAGCTCCGCAACATTAGGGTATTACGCAGAACAAACCCAAAGTGGTAAAGGATACATGAAAGAAGCCCTTAACTTGATCCTTGACCATGCTTTCGTAAAAATCGGTTTAAATAGAGTGGAAGTAAATGTTCAACCAAATAACACTGCCTCCCTCGCCCTGATAAAATCAGTCGGGTTTTCGAAGGAAGGTTTTTCAAGAAAATACCTCAAAATTGGTAATCACTATGAAGACCACGAAAGATGGGCCTATCTGGCTGAAGATTTTAAACTTCGATAATAATTATTTATCTGATCCATTAAATCTATTTAACACTTCTAATGCAGCATTTTTCACTTCTTCATTTTCTGAATTCATTTCTTCAAATAATAAAGTATCAACTTTTTGATTTCTTTGCACATATTGAAGTGAATGAATTAGTTCGACCTTTGCCATAGTTGTGTAATTAATTTTTTTGATGATTAAATTAGTAAACCTATTAGGTAAAAAGGTTTTATATTGATTTATCAACATAGCAGAATTTAATATTTTATATTCTATTTCAGAATTCAAATTATCGAAAATAAAATTTTCCCACTCTTCTCTACCATTTTTAAATTTTACTGCTGCCAATATATCCATTGGTGTCCAATCCAAAACATAATGAATTCTATCATCAAACTTTATAAATGATACTAATGCTTCAGAGCTTCTATACTCAGGGTTTAGGTCATTTTCTGGCCTTAGTGCTCTAATAAAGCCCACCCCAGAATCTAAGAAATCTTTTACAACTTCTAAACCATGTGCATCTTTATAATTATAAGACAAAATTAAGCCTGTTTTATGGAGAATCGATAGGTTTGGTATTTTATCGGGGTTAAAAATATTCACCTGATAATTAATTCCACTTCTGCGAATATTATTATCACCTTTAATTTGTTCAATATTTGCAGAGGTTTTAATTTTTTCTATTTCGGCAGCAACATTTCCAAATGGTGCATCAGAGATTACTTTGTACAAATTTTCCGTTATTTTGTTTTTCTCAAAAACTAATGAGCAGCTCATTCTAACAATTTCTGAACTATCAAAGATTGCTTTATTCAATATTACACTCTTATGCTCATTTGTTAAATTATCAAAATCCCTAAAATATAAGCATATGTCGCTAGTAACAAAATTTCTTTGAGAATTATTTTTTTTAAGTGTGTTAATAAGAACATCTACTAGTTCTGTTTTGGATAAATTATTTTGAATTGGATATTTCACATAGCATTGCGAGCGAGTAAAAAGGCGCCACCATCTATTATATCGAAGATGGCTTTTTTCGCGATTTCACTATTTTCAAAATTTGCCGCTAAAATTTCAGCAAAAACTATATTCTTATTTCTTTTCCCGCCGAACATTTTAAATGATCGTATCAATCCCCTAGCAGTTACCATTTGCAACTCATGTGTTTCTTTTGCACTAATTTTATAACTAATAAAATATTCAGGTGTAATTGAGTTAGCAGCATGCAGGATTTCTGCATCCGTAATTGCATCAGCTTTATACAATAAATCTATCGTATTAACTGGAAATTCTATTATATGCTCTCTTATATTTTCAGCATAAGGTTTCAAATCTTCGCCGAACATATGATAAAGGAAACTTAAATATAAACCTGGTTTTTCAGGTAACCTATTAATAACATATACGGCTAATGTAGGTTTATTCTTAAGAAGTTCTCTTATCGTGAAATGTTGAAGTTTAACATTGAATTTTTTGTCGTTTTTTTTCTCTATTAAAAATTCTAATAAGTTTTCCGTCGCGGGTTTAAAATTTCTAATTCCGCTACAAAATTTGAACGGGCTTCAATTTTATTTATTCCCTTTGGCCATCGTTTATCTAATCCATTATCAATAAATAGATCATAAGTTTTCATTTCTTTTTTCTTATCGTCTATCGTGATTAAATATGCATCTAAATATAGGAGGCTACTTTCTAAGTCCTCGCTTTTACGTAATAATCGAAATAATGATTTTTCAATTTTTGGCGAAGATACTTTCTCTTGGATTATTCTTTGGATAGTTTCAAATTTTTCAGCAGAATTACCTTTGTTAAGAGATCTATTATATTGATCAACTTTGTCATTAGGCCAAGTAACAGTATTTAAATTTAAAAATATAAAACTAAAAATGAAAAATAAGCATACCAAAGTATCCCCCTAGTGCATTTTGTACTTAAAGTATATTTTTAAGCCGCCGTTTTCGCAAGCACTAAAAAAAGGCGGCCTTGGCCACCTTAAAATTCAGTCGCTTTAAATTACACTAAACCTGTCGGTTATTCACTAAATCATCATAGTCGCGAACCATGTTCATACAAACATCACCCACTTTAAATGTATATTCACCAATCTGACTTAAGGGGGTGACTTCAACGGCAGTGCCAGTAATAAAAGCTTGTTCAAAGTCTCCCAGCTCTTCTGGCATAATTTTGCGAGCGTTTACTTTAATACCGCGCTTTTCAGCAAGTTCTATTGCCGTTTGTCTTGTAATGCCATCGAGAAAACAATCCGGCGTTGGTGTATGAAGCTCCCCGTCTTTTAAGAAAAAGATATTGGCACCAGTTGCTTCCGCAACTTGCCCGCGGTAATCAAGCATCAATGCATCATCAAACCCATTTTCCGTAGCCGCATCTTTACACAAAGATGCAATCATATAAAGGCCCGCTGCTTTTGATTGTGTTGGGGCCGTATCTGGCGCAGGACGGCGCCATTTTGCAAATTCAAGACGTAATCCTTTTTGTTTTGCTTCCTCAGCAAAGTATGATGGCCATTCCCAAGCGGCAACTGCCACATTAATCTGTGTTCCTTTAGTCGCAACACCCATCATTTCAGCACCACGCCACGCGACTGGGCGCACATAGGCATCCACAAGACCATTTGCCTTAACAACGGCATCTGCCGCTGCATTTAATTCCTCAGCCGTATATGGCACTTCCATACCAAGAATTTCACCTGACTTGATCAAACGTTCGCTATGCTGATTTAATTTGAATATCTCACCGCCATAGGCGCGCTGCCCTTCAAAGACACAGCTTCCATAATGAAGCGCGTGTGATAAAACGTGAAAGTTAGCATCGCGCCAATTCACCATTTCACCATTATACCAAATTACACCATCACGATCATCAAAAGGCAGTATTGACATTAGAATCATCCTTTAAATTATTTTCTACTTGATATTTTTACCACTAGGTTTAAAATATGTCAACATGACTGACATAAATTTTAAAAATGAATTATCAACCATCTCCGATGATGAATTGTTTCTAAAGAGCACCAAGCTTCTTTATTTCGCTTATCGTGACTTTATTGCATGGCCAGATGAAGTGTTACAAAAATATGGATTTGGCAGGGCTCATCACCGTGTCCTATTTTTTGTAAGTCAAAACCCGGGTATGACAGTTGCAGAACTACTTAAGATACTTAACATTACAAAACAAAGCCTTTCACGGGTATTAAGCGCACTAATTGATCAAACCTATATTACTCAGGAAATTGGTGAAGAAGACCGTCGACAGCGATTATTATTTTTAACACAAAAAGGAAAAGAGCTCTTAAGAGAAGTTTCCATATATCAAAAAGAACAAATGATTAATGCGTGTAAAAATTCAGGATTAGAAGCGACAGAAGGTTTTTGGAAAGTTTTAACGGCACTGATTAATGAAGAAAACAGAGAAGAAATATTAAATCTGTCATTTAATAAATGATAATTAGACAAATTGCCCGGCGGCATGGCCAGACGCCCAGGCCCATTGAAAATTAAAGCCACCCAAATGGCCGGTTACATCAACAACTTCACCAATGAAGTATAATCCCGCGATTTTTTTACTTTCAAATGTTTTAGACGACAATTCATCCGTACTTACCCCCCCCCTTGTTACTTCAGCGGTAGCAAACCCTTCTGTACCATTTGGTGTTAAACGCCATTCATTAACAAGAAGAGCTACCTTATTTAATTTTTTATTTGATAAATCCGCAAGTCTACCCTGCACTTCTGCTTGCTCGGTTAAATATATGGCTAATCTTTTTGGCAGTAAACTTGATAACACGGTTTGAATTTCTTGTTTTGGCTGCTCTTCTTTAGCAGTCTTTAGATATTCAAAAACTTGTGTATTTGGCGCAAGGTTAATGAGTATTTCCATACCCGCACGCCAATAAGATGATATTTGCAAAATTGCTGGACCGCTTAACCCTTTATATGTAAAGAGCAATGCTTCATCGAAGGACTTTTTACCACATGTTACCCTTACATCTTTGGACACACCACTTAATACACGAAAATCAAATATATATTTTTCACCAAACGTTAAAGGCACCAAAGCTGGAACCGGGTCGACAACTTTCAATTTAAACTGTCTTGCGACGTCATAACCAAAACCTGTTGCACCCATCTTTGGGATAGATGCCCCACCAGAAGCAATCACAAGTGATGCACAAGTCAATTCTTTATCATCAAGCGTAAGAAGGTATCCATCATCTGTTTTATTCACTTGTTTGACTGCAGAATTTAACATTACTTCCGCTTTATTCTCTTCACATTCAGCAAGCAATATATCAATTATTTGTTGCGAACTTTCATCACAAAATAGCTGCCCTAATGTTTTTTCGTGATATGCAATATTATGTTTTTCAACAAGGTTGATAAAATCCTGAACGCTATATCGTTTAAGGGCAGACTTATGAAAATGCTTATTTTCCGATAAAAAATCAGCATGTGTACAGTGAATATTTGTAAAGTTGCAGCGTCCGCCTCCGGAAATTCGAATTTTTCCAGCAGGCTTTTTACTCTTTTCTATGACTAAAGCTGTGCGACCGCGTTTTCCGGCTTCAATAGCGCACATTAGCCCTGCCGCACCCGCACCGATGATGATCACATCATAATGATTACCCATTATCCTGCGAGCTCTTTTGAACGTGCTTTCGCTTCTTGCATCGCGCGACGAATAGATTTAGCAATACCTTGATCAGACATTAAAACATCTAGTGCCGCGGCTGTTGTACCGCCCGGACTAGTAACATTTTCCCTTAATTTAGAGGGGCTTTCACCACTTTCTTCAAGTAACGCTCCAGCTCCACTAACCGTTTGATGGGCAAGTTTATCACTTAATTCCTTAGGTAGACCGAGAGCCTCTCCTGCCGCAGCCATTGCCTCAGCCATATAAAAAACATAGGCTGGACCGCTGCCGCTTAAAGCCGTCACAGCATCCATCATTCCTTCATCTTCTATCCACTCAACATTTCCAACGGTTTCTAATAATGTTGAGCAAACCGCCTTTTGTTCGTCGTTTACAAGACTATTAGCAACACAAACGGTTATGCCTTTTCCAATTGCTGCGGGTGTATTGGGCATTGCACGAACGATGGCATGGTCTTGGCTAAGATGATCTTCAAAATAATGAATAGTTTTCCCTGCTGCGACAGAAAGGATAACAGTTTTCGATAAATCAAATGTTTTTATGGTTTCTAATGCCTCACCCATCATTTGTGGCTTAACAGCCATAACAACAAAAGACGGTGTTAAAGTAGCCGGAAGCAGATCAAATGTTTCAAATAAATTTCCAGAAGGCAATTGACTGAAATTATCTTTTATAGGCTCCAAATAAGGATCAACGATATAAACTGCATCTTTACTTAACCCTTTTTTGAGCCAGCCTGCCAACATGGCACTACCCATTTTCCCACAACCAATCAGTAATAAAGGTTGTTTTGATGATATGACGGATATATTACTCATAAATTAACCTTAGGCGTTGCCAATTGTTTCCAGCATTGCCGCTTCAATTGCATCAGAAGGACTTTTACCGCCCCAAATCACAAATTGAAAGACTGGAAAATAGCGATTAATTTCTGCAATTATAGTACGAGTGACCATTTCACAGCTCATAGCAATATCTCCGCTATTTGTTGGCGGCACCATTGAATGGCTGAACATGATACTCTCGTCATCGCTCCAAATTGAAAAATGCCCCATATCCAGACGCTCATTAAGCATGGTTATAAGTTCCAGAATATCAGAACGTTTCTTTGGTTGGACCTTTACATCCATTTGTCCAGCACATTGGAGAATGTTCTTATCGTCAATCCATAGGTAACGCAAATGAAAATCACACCACTCACCGTTTATTCCGGCGACGATTTCTTCATTTCCCAACCTTTCATAAGGCCATTCATTTTGGCTAACGATTAACTCCAATGTATCAAGTGGGTTAATACGTTCTTCAATTAATTCTGATGTAGAAAGCATTATTATTTTTTCTTTTTCTTAAGCGCATTAACTTCTTTTTTAAGCGCATCTATAGTTTCATGTAGCTCCGCATTCTCAGCTCGAGCAGCAACCGCCATTTCGCGAACCACTTCAAATTCTTCGCGAGTGACCAAATCCATATCCATTAAAACACTTTCAAGACGTGTTTTTACTTGGTTTTCCACTTCGGATTTAACACCATGAATGGTCCCTGCGGCACTTTGACCTAATCTGGCTAGATCACTTAATATTTTATTGTCTGATTGCACGATAAAGTCCTACATATTTTTAAGGGTCGGTTAATAGCTTATAATTACCATATATTTTTGCACTATGGCGAAACAATTATCAGTTGCCAAGAAACATTAAATGTGGGACAACGTGCGAGAGTTTGTTATTCCCTTGTAATGCTTTGTTTCGCTTGCACTTAAACGATAAACGGTATTTTTAAATGTCTGAATATTTATTATTCTCTGCCCTCTCTTATCCTAATATTGATCCTATTTTGTTTGAAATCGGCCCGATAGTGATTCGATGGTATTCACTTTCCTATCTAGGTGGGCTTGTTTTTGCTTGGGCCTACATGACGCGATTAATTCGAGTAAAAGCACCTCCTTGCACACAAGAACATGTGAGCGATTACATATTTTGGGCAATGCTTGGTATCGTTTTGGGCGGCCGCACAGGTTATGTTCTATTTTATAACGCTTCATATTATATGAATAATATAGCTGATGCTTTTGCCATATGGGACGGCGGCATGTCATTTCACGGTGGTTTTATCGGTGTTTGTATCGCAACAATATTATTTTGCCGCTATCATAAAATCCCCCTCTTTCGCTTTGCAGATATCATTGCCTGCGCTAGCCCTATCGGTTTAATGTTAGGTCGGTTGGCGAATTTTATTAACGGCGAACTTTTTGGACGAGTAACAGATTCTCCTCTTGGGATGGTTTTTCCGAGAGGTGGACCTCTGCCGCGTCACCCAAGCCAGCTTTATGAGGCAATGCTTGAAGGATTGTTGCTCTTCTTAATTCTTTATGTTGTTTATAATTATACAAAAGCGCGCCATAAGCCGGGATTAATCACCGGACTATTTATCATCGGGTATGCGTCGGCACGAACGTTTGTTGAGCAATTCAGAGAACCTGACACGCATTTAGGATTCCTTTTGGGTACTGATTTCTTAACTATGGGGCAAATTTTGAGCACACCGATGATACTATTTGGCCTATATTTAATCTTTCGCCCAAGGAAAGCGTCTTTATGACAGCACTAAATGATCATCTAATAAAACTGATCAAATTGCATGGCCCGTTATCAATAAGTAATTATATGACGGAAGCTTTGACCAATCCTAAATACGGTTATTATGCAAAACAAATTCCTTTTGGCGAAAAGGGCGACTTTGTAACTGCACCAGAAGTCAGCCAGATGTTTGGTGAATTAATCGGATTATGGTTTGCCGATATCTGGTTAAAAATGAAAAAACCGCGCACCGTTCACCTCATCGAACTGGGGCCGGGAAATGGCACGCTCATGGCAGATTTCCTACGTGTTTTAAAAGTTCTTCCTGAATTTTTAGATACTATTAATCTGCATTTTGTTGAAACTTCAAAGCAATTAATTGAAATCCAAAAAGAAAAGTTAAAAGAATTTCCCAATAATAAAAATTGGTACGAAACAGTAAAGAGTGCTCTTTCTGCAACAAATGATGAAGATGGTGTTGAAGTGACCTTCATTATTGCTAATGAATTTTTTGATGCTTTGCCTATACGTCAGTTTCAAAAAGAAGAGCTTGGCTGGCATGAGCGCATGGTTACTGTTGGTGAGAGTGGAAAAAATCTGGAAGTAATGCTATCTCCCTTCCCAGTTCACGATGTTAAGCTCAATGAAAAATTAGTTAATGCGCTACAGCATAGTATCATTGAAGTTTCACCAATGACCGATTTTGTAGTTTTTGAAATTTGTAAACATTTTCAAAAAAATAAAGGTGCGGCATTGTTTATAGATTATGGTTATGATGAACATAGTACTGGCGAAACCTTACAAGCCGTAAAAAATCATAACTATCAGGGCATATTTGAATTCCCCGGCGAAGCCGATTTATCAGCACATGTGAATTTCAAAAGAATACACGATATTGTCGTTGAATGTGATCTAACACCATACGGCCCTGCGCCTCAAAGACAATTCTTAAGTGCTATGGGCATAGAAGAACGGGTCAAAACACTTCTTAAAGATGCAACGCCAGAACAAACTCAGGATTTGATATCTGACTTAAAAAGATTGATTTCTCCCGATGAAATGGGAACATTATTTAAGGTTTTGGGCATACTTTCGGTGGAAAGTATTGAAATAGCAGGTTTTTAAAAATGGCTGAATATGTCAAAAGTGAATTACTCGCAAAATCAAACAAGATCAAACATGGTTTTTTCACACGCAATGGCGGT
Organism: Kordiimonadaceae bacterium UBA4441; assembly: GCA_002390425.1. Classification (GTDB taxonomy): domain Bacteria; phylum Pseudomonadota; class Alphaproteobacteria; order Sphingomonadales; family Emcibacteraceae; genus Pseudemcibacter. The sequence continues at coordinate 86,890 of DGPL01000001.1, forward strand.
ACATCAAACGGCATTTATCATTCGCTTAACTGTGGGACTTATTCAAATGATCATCATGAAAACATTCTAAAAAACCGTTCTCTTGCTCTTTATACATTAAGTGAAAAATCGAAATTAATAGAAATCCATCAAACACATAGTAATGTTGTTCATATATTTGACAATCAAGAGAATATTCCCGATGCCGATGCGATTGTCACAGATCAGAAAAACATTGCCTTAAGTATCGTAACGGCTGATTGTGCGCCGGTTTTATTTGCCGACGAAGAAGCAGGATTGATCGGAGCTGCCCATGCCGGATGGAAAGGTGCGTTTACAGGTATTTTAGAGAACACAATTTCAAAAATGTGTGAATTAGGAGCCACAAAGGAAAACATTACTGCCGCTATCGGCCCTTGTATTTCTCAAGCTTCTTACGAAGTCGGGCCAGAGTTTTTTGAAAAAATTCAAGATGATAAATACTTTTTAAAAAGCACAAACGAAGGTAACTTTCAATTTAACCTAGAAAGTTATGTTTACGATAAATTATTAAGTACCGGTCTTAATAATATTGACGCTTTAAACACGGATACCTATCCGATAAATAATGGTTTTTTTAGCTACCGGAGAAAGACGCATTTAAATGAAGAAGATTATGGGCGGCAAATATCAATTATTTTACAAAATTAATGCTAAAAACTGATATTCAGAGTCGCTTTTTGAAATATTTTCTGTATAAGATGCAATATCAATATCGGGTAATTTTTTATGGGACCTTTTAAAAAATGAAGATTATTTCTGGGAACAGCAACATTCCTCTTGCTGAATCAATTGCCAACCATCTAGGGATGGAACTCACTAAAGCGAATATTAAACGTTTTTCAGATGAAGAAGTCTGGGTCGAAATTCAAGAAAATGTTCGCGGCGAAGATGTCTATGTTGTGCAACCGACATCATACCCCACTAATGATAATCTGATGGAATTGTTGATTATTATTGATGCTCTTAAGCGCGCCTCTGCGCAAAGAATTGTAGCAGTTATTCCCTATTATGGATATGCGCGACAAGACCGCAAACCTGGTCCACGTACACCGATTAGTGCAAAGCTCGTAGCAAACCTTATTACGACCGCAGGCGCTGATAAAGTTTTAACAATGGATCTTCACGCAGGGCAAATTCAAGGCTTTTTTGATATTCCAACCGATAATTTATTTGCGTCACCTGTTCTTGTTGATGATATGAAGAAAAGATATGCTGACGTTGAAAAATTGATGGTTGTCTCTCCTGATGTCGGCGGTGTTGTTCGTGCCCGTGCTTACGCTAGCAAATTAGATGTTCCGCTAGCCATTATTGATAAACGCCGAGAAAAAGCCGGCGTTTCAGAAGTTATGAATATTATTGGTGATGTTAAAGATTATTACTGTGTATTTGTTGACGATATCGTTGATAGTGCCGGAACACTTTGTAATGCTGCTGGCGCTCTTATTGAGCATGGCGGCGCGAAATCAGTGAGTGCTTATGTATCACATGGCGTGCTATCTGGCCCTGCCATTGATCGCATCAATAAATCAGCAATGGAACATGTTGTGACGACAGATTCAATTTGTGCCACTGATGCCGTAAAAGGCTGTGAAAAAGTGATAAAAATAAGCATTGCACCGCTCTTTGCGAAAGCGATCAGACGCATTCATGAAGAAAGCTCTGTTTCCGTCTTATTTGGCTAATAAAATAAATTAAGTCAAAACGAAATTAAGTGTTGAGTTTTGGCCAATAACGCGTTAAAAGCGGCGCTCATAAGGGTCTGTATCATAGATGATCACAGGCCCTTTGATATTAGCACCCCTGGAGGCTGATATCAGAATATAAATTTTTGGAGATAAAAATAATGGCAAATGCAATTATTAAAGCAGAATTGCGCACAAAAGCGGGTAAGGGGTCCTCTCGTGCAATACGTAGAGAAGGACGCCTTCCGGCTGTCGTTTACGGCGCAAAAAAAGAAGTAGCAGCGATCACAGTTGATTTCGTTGATATTCAAAAACTACTCAACACAGGCGCGTTTCTAAGTACTACATACGATATTGAAATCGATGGCGGTAAAAAAGAAATGGTTCTTCCACGTGATGTTCAATTCCACCCAGTTACAGACTGGCCTATGCATATTGATTTTCTTCGCCTTGCACAAGATGCAACAATCGCGATCATGGTTCCGGTTCACTTCTTGAATGAAGAAGAGAGCCCTGGACTTAAAGGCGGCGGAATTATTAACGCAGTACGTCATGAAATCGAACTTGATTGCCCTGCGAGCAACCTTCCTGAAGCAATTGAAATTGATCTAACTGGGCTTGAACTTGGTGACAGCGTTCATTTCTCTGATATTACGCTTCCTGAAGGCGTTACACCGATTATCGATGACCGTGACTTTACAATCGCTACAATCGCAGCACCAAGTGGTCTTAAATCTGATGAAGAAGAAGATGAAGCAGCGACTGAAGAGGGCGAAGCTGAAGAGCACAGTGTAGAAGTTGAAGCAACTTCGCAGAAGTCTGAGGAAGACTAAGCCTCTGGATTAAAGGATAATTGCCATGTTGCTGCTCGTAGGCTTGGGAAATCCAGGCAAACAATATGAACACAACCGGCATAATATTGGATTTATGGCGGTAGATGAGATCATCTATCGCCATAATTTTTCTGAAGCTAAGTCAAAATTTCAAGGGATGATTAGTGAAGGCCGCTTAGGAAATGAAAAAGTTCTTATTTTAAAACCAATGACTTTCATGAATTTATCCGGCAAATCAGTATCAGAAGCAGCGAGATTTTATAAAATACCATCTGAAAATATATTTGTGTTTTATGATGAACTTGACCTTGCCGAAGGAAAAATAAAATTCAAAACGGGCGGCGGTAACGCAGGACATAACGGCCTTCGTTCAATGGACCAATATATTGATAAAAATTACAACCGCATTAGAATTGGAATAGGACACCCAGGCGATAAAGCACGGGTAACGGGTCATGTTTTAGGTAACTTTTCCAAAACAGACCAATCATGGCTTGAGCCTTTGATTGATGCCATTGGTCGTAGTGCAGACAAATTAACCAGTGGTGACGGTGTCGATTTTTTAAATGAAATCGGTTTAATTTTAAAACCGAATAAGAAGGATTAAAGAAAATGGGATTTAAATGTGGTATTGTTGGACTTCCAAATGTTGGAAAATCAACCCTGTTTAATGCACTAACAAACACAGCGCAAGCGGCGGCTGCAAATTATCCTTTTTGTACAATTGAACCAAACGTTGGACAAGTCCCCGTCCCCGACCCTCGACTTAATAAACTGGCATCGATTGCGCAATCTAAAGAAACTATTCCGACACAATTATCCTTTGTCGATATTGCCGGCCTTGTAAGAGGTGCATCAAAAGGAGAAGGTTTAGGAAATCAATTTCTTGGGAATATCCGTGAAGTAGACGCAATTGTTCATGTATTACGTTGCTTTGAAAATGATGATATTACTCATGTAGAAGGTGTTATAGATCCGATCGCAGATGCAGAAACCGTTGAAACCGAATTAATGCTTTCAGATATGGAAAGTCTTGAAAAACGTAAAGCAGGATTGATCCGACGCATAAGAGGGCAAGATAAAGAAGCCAAAAAAATTGTTGATATGGTTGATCGTTGCCTTGCGGTTTTGGAAGAAGGCCTCCCTGCCCGTAAAGTTGAAGTGGCAGACGAAGAAGAACAAAAGCTCTTAGATAGTTTAAAGCTTATTACCACAAAATCCGTGCTTTATGTTTGTAATGTAAGTGAAGATGATACAGTTGATGGTAATGAACTAACCAAAAAAGTTGCGGAAAAAGCCGCCGCAGAAGATGCCGTCATGGTTTTAATCTGTGCTTCATTAGAAGAAGAAATTGCGCAGCTTGATGATGAAGAAGAACAAAAAGAATTTCTTGCTGATCTAGGGTTAGGTGAAACGGGCCTTGGGCGCGTAATCCGTGCTGGTTATGACCTTCTTCATTTGATCACTTATTTTACTGTTGGGCCAAAAGAAGCGCGTGCATGGACCATCACACAAGAAACCACAGCACCACAAGCGGCCGGAGTAATCCATACTGACTTTGAAACAGGCTTTATACGTGCCGAAACGAACGCATATGATGATTATGTTGAACATAATGGTGAAGCTGGCGTTAAAGATGCTGGGAAAATGCGCCTCGAAGGAAAAGAATATATTGTTCAAGATGGCGATGTCATGCATTTCCGTTTCGCCAATTAAAATATCAGTTTAACTCCTATTGGAATAATGATGAGATTTATAATAACAGCCCTACTCTATCTTGGATTTGGCACAATTGCGTTTGCGCAGGATCATACTCCACTATTTAATAAAATCTCAAAAATGGCCAACGAAGGAAATATCGAAGCAAGTTTCCATCTCGGCATGCTTTATACAAACGGGATTGGCACCGAAACGAATATCGCAGAAGGTGTTAAATGGCTAGAAAAAGCACATAACAATAATGAAGCTATGGCGTCATATGAACTCGGCCGATATTACGAAGGCCAAGTTGACGAAACTGTCGAAGTTAATGTTGAAAAATCTTTTAGAAGCAAAATGACTGCAGCAAATATGGGGCATTCGCTTGCACAATTTGAAATTGGTATGATGTATTTGAATTTTCGAAATGCCACGCAAGCGGAAAAATTCTTGATAAAAGCAGCAAAACAAGGCTCGGTTCTTGCCTATCAAACATTGGCATTGCTATATTACCGCGGCGATATGACCCCACTTGATCTTAAACAAGCAAGAACTTTTCTATTATTAACTGCAAAAGGAGTTGAAGCAGAAACAGCGAAACAGTTTCAAAGCGTCATCGACCAACTTAACGCACAACTTAATGAAAATGATATTCTTCTAAGCGATGAGGCCTATGCAAATTGGCTAATTAAAAAAACACCTATTACTATCAATATGGAAAAAGGGCTTGATCGGCCATATGAAATTGCTGATCTCCCTTATCCGACTGAGTAACGCTTTTTTCATTAACTTAATACTCGGACATATTTTCTTTCTAAAACTTTTGCACCGTAACGTGTCCCCCATTCCTCAT
>DGPL01000022.1:0-6990 GCA_002390425.1 Kordiimonadaceae bacterium UBA4441
ATTTTGTGTTGCCTTTTTCGATTTGTTTGGCTCCACAAAATACCATAAATCCGAATAGTGATATTGAGCAAGTGTTTTATTTATATTTTTCTTATTTTTTAAAAATAATATGTAATTTTTCGAAATTTTTTTATTGTTTAAGTTATTGAAAAATAAAGTAAAAAAATATTATTTAAATTGCTGAAATATAATTATAAAAAAAGCGATAAATTATGGTTCAATTGCTTGCTATGAAGGGGAATATTTTGTATAAATTTAAGGATAAAATCATCATGTTTTGTGTGGGGTGCTTAATATGGTGAATATAGTAAAATAATACCAAACAAAGGGCTATATATTGACCGATAATACTGCTTCTGAGACGCCGGATTTAAGTATATCCAATATCACAATTGAAGAGGAAATGAAGAATTCCTACCTCGATTACGCGATGAGTGTAATTGTGTCTAGGGCACTTCCGGATGTGAGAGACGGGCTAAAGCCCGTTCATCGTCGCATTCTATATTCCATGTATGAAAATAATTATGATTGGACGAAGCCATACCGTAAATCGGCGCGTGTTGTCGGTGATGTGATGGGTAAATACCATCCACATGGTGATAGTGCGATTTATGATGCAATGGTACGTATGGCTCAGGACTTTTCGTTACGTCTTCCGCTTATTGACGGTCAAGGTAACTTTGGTTCCATGGATGGTGATCCACCAGCAGCGATGCGTTATACAGAAGCGCGCATGGCAAAAACCGCAAGTGGTCTTCTTGAAGATATCGATAAAGATACGGTAACTTTTCAGCCGAACTATGATGAAAGTGAACATGAACCGACAGTGTTGCCGGCGCGTTTCCCTAATATATTGGTTAATGGCGCGGGGGGTATTGCGGTAGGTATGGCAACGAATATTCCGCCACATAATCTCGGTGAATTGTTGGATGCTTGCTGCGCTTATATTGATAACCCTGAAATCAGTCTTGAAGAACTTGTTGAAATAGTGCCCGGTCCGGATTTTCCAACGGGTGGATTAATCATGGGGGGGGCGGGTTCGCGTTCAGCGGAGATGACGGGGCGTGGCTCTGTTATTATGCGTGGTCGTACACATATCGAAGAATTTAAAAAAGACCGCGAAGCGATCATTATTACTGAAGTTCCTTATCAGGTGAATAAATCACGCATGATTGAAAATTTTGTTGATTGCGTGAAAACAAAGAAGATTGAAGGCATATCAGATATTCGTGACGAAAGTGATCGCGATGGTGTTCGGGTGGTCGTTGAAGTAAAACGTGATAGTGTTGCTGACGTGGTTTTAAATCAATTATTTCGTTATACACCGCTTCAAACAAGTTTTGGTGCCAATATGCTCGCTCTTAGCGGTGGACGTCCACAAGTCCTTAACCTGCATAATGTTATTGAGCAATTCGTTCGCTTCCGTGAAGAAGTGATTACGCGCCGCACGAAATATAAACTTGGTAAGGCACGTGATCGTGCTCATTTGTTAGTTGGTCTGGTTATAGCGGTTAATAACCTTGATAAAGTCGTTGCAATGATCCGTAAAGCGCCAAATCCGGCTGCTGCCCGTGAGGCGTTGCTTGCTGAAGATTGGGATGCTGTTGACGTTTCTGGTTATATTGAGCTTATCAATGAACCGGGACGAATGATTGTTGACGGTAAATATAAGCTTTCTGAAAAACAAGTTCGTGCGATCCTCGAATTAAGACTTCACCGTTTAACGGCACTTGGTCGTGATGATATTGGTGATGAACTTAAAGAATTGTCTGAAAAGATCGAAGATTATATCGATATACTTCAAAGCCGTGAACGTCTTTACGGTATTATGCGTGATGAGTTTATCGCGTACCGCGAAGAATTCGCCACACCGCGTCGAAGTGAATTTGCAGCAGATGCATTTGGGTTTGAAGATGAAGACCTTATTCAAGTTGAAGATATGGTCGTGACGGTTACAACAACCGGATATATTAAGCGTGTTGCTCTTGATACTTACAGGGCACAACGCCGCGGCGGTAAGGGGCGCAGCGGCATGAGCACCAAAGAAGAAGATGTTTTATCAAATGTCTTTGTGTCGAATACTCATGTACCTATTCTTTTCTTTAGCAATCTTGGTCAAGTTTATAAGTTAAAGGTCTGGAAACTGCCTCTTGGTTCACCGACATCAAAAGGAAAGGCGTTGATTAACCTTCTGCCTTTACAACAAGGTGAAACAATTTCTACAATTCTACCGCTTCCTGAAGACGAAGATAGTTGGGAAAACCTTCATGCGATTTTTGCTACAGCAAAAGGGAATGTTCGGCGTAACCTGCTTTCAGATTTTTCTAATGTACGTGCAAACGGTAAAATTGCCATTCGACTTTCTGAGGGTGATAGTTTGGTTGGTGTTGCTGCCTGTAACGAAGATGATGATGTCTTGATGGCTGCAAAGGGCGGTAAATGTATTCGCTTCCCAGCTACTAAAGTGAGGCTCTTTAAAGGACGTAATTCTGATGGTGTTCGCGGTATTAAGCTTGCGGACGGTGACGAAGTTGTTTCCATGTCGATCTTGCATCATGTGAATATGGACCAGGAACAAAAACTTGCCTATTTAAGATATGCTGCCGCAAAACGTCGTGGTGAAGATCCTGAAAAACCTGAAGAAATTGATGAAGAACGTCTCGCGGCACTAGAAGAACGTGAAGAATTTATTCTAAGTATTACCGTCAATGGTTACGGTAAGCGGACATCATCCTATGAATATCGCATTACCGGACGTGGCGGTAGTGGATTGATCAACATTGAAACATCGGAACGAAATGGCGATGTGATTGCCGCATTCCCGATTGAAGTTCAAGATCAATTGATGATGGTGACAGATCAAGGTCGACTGATCCGTGTGCCTGTTCATGATGTTCGGATTGCGGGTCGTAATACACAAGGTGTGACACTCTTTAAGGTTGGTGACGAAGAAAATATTGTTTCTGTTGACCGCATTCAAGAAACAGAGGATGATGAAGAGGACGACGGCGAAGAAAACGCAGAAGAAAACGCAGAAGGCAGTGATGAAGCTGATAATGCAGATGCAGATGCTTCTGACGTTTCTGATGAGGACACTAATCCCGAGGAGTAAGCGATGGCTACTCAAAAGAGAATTGGACTTTATCCTGGCACATTTGACCCAATAACCTTGGGCCATTTGGATATTATTAAGCGCGGCGCGAGTTTGGTTGATCATCTTATTATCGGTGTATCTAATAATCCCGCTAAAAACCCGCTTTTTAGTATTGAAGAGCGTATAGAAATGACTGAACGTGAAATGGACATTGTGGCTGATTCAAATTCAGCAACAATTGAAGTTAAGCCGTTTAATAGTCTACTTATGCATTTTGCAGAAGAGGTTGGCGCATCAGTTATTATTCGTGGGCTTAGGGCGACATCTGATTTTGAATATGAATTTCAAATGACAGCGATGAATGATAAACTTAATCCCGATGTTGAGACAGTTTTTTTAATGGCTGATCCATCATTACAGGCGATTGCCTCTCGACTTGTGAAAGAAATTGCCATATATGACGGTGAAATTGCCAAATTTGTGACACCTTCTATTCGTAAGAATGTTCTTAAGAAACTTGGTAAAAATTAAACAAATTAACAGGACGTACAGATGAAAATATCTTTAAAGGCGTTTGTTGCTTTTGCTTTTATTTGGGTAATGCCCTTAATTGCAACAGCGCAAGATAATGAACTTGATCTTGAAAATACTATCTATCTTGATCTTAAAGATGGTCGCGTGGTGATAAAAATGATGCCTGAAGTGGCACCAAAGCATGTAGCGCGCATCAAAGAATTAACTAGGCAAGGTTTTTATGACGGTCTTGTTTTTCACCGTGTATTAGAAGGATTTATGGCGCAAACCGGTGATCCGGACGGTGCAAACCCTGAAATTTCAGGGTCTGGTGGCTCGGGTCAAAACCTGGATGCTGAATTTTCAGACACACCACATTATAAGGGTATGGTCTCTATGGCGCGTGCCACCGACCCTAATAGTGCAGACAGTCAATTTTTCATATGTCTTGGCTTTTCACCACATCTTGACGGGCAATATACCGTTTGGGGTGAGGTCGTAAAAGGTATGCGTTATGCCGACAGAATTAAAAAGGGCGTAGTAGTAGAAGGCATGACAGACCCTGATAAAATTATTAAAATGCAGGTTGCTGCAGACGTTAAAGAATAGGATTAAAATATGAGTTTAGAAGATACTTTATACCTCGATCTTGAGGCTGGGCGTGTCACCATTGAATTATTACCAGATGTTGCGCCGCAACATGTTGCACGTATTAAAGAGCTTGCAAGACAAGGTTTTTATGACGGACTTACTTTTCACCGTGTAATCGAAGGGTTCATGGCACAAGGTGGTGATCCTGATGGAACTGGTATGGGCGGCTCAGGTAAAAATATTTCTGCGGAATTTTCCTCAACACCGCATACACGTGGTGCCTGTTCAATGGCGCGCTCACAAGACCCAAATAGTGGCGATAGTCAGTTTTTCATCTGTTTTGGTGATGCGACATTCCTTGATGGTCAATATTCCGTTTGGGGCCAAGTGACCGATGGTATGGATCACGTCGATGGCCTTAAGCGCGGCGAAGGGATGGATTTCTGCATGAATGGCGATCCTGATAAAATCGTAAAAATGCAAGTTGCTGCTGACGCATAAAGCATAAGAAAACTTCATGAAAGTTGACCAGTTCGATTTCGAGCTTCCAAAAGAGCTCATTGCAATTAGACCCGCCCCGTCCCGTGACGGGGCGCGGTTGCTTGTGGTCAATGGAAATGAGTTAAAAGACAGCCAAGTCAAGGATTTACCTGATTTTATTAATGCTGGTGATTTGATGATTTTCAATGATACACGTGTTATTCCTGCGCGATTAAAAGGAAAACGCCGTGATGCAAATATGGAAATTACACTGCATATGAATATGACGGGTGGCGTATGGAAAGCATTTGCGAAGCCAGCAAAAAAATTAAAGCTGGATGATGTTATAAAATTTGACGGTGGTCTTGATGCGCTCGTTACCCATAAGGGTGATGCAGGTGAAGTTACCATTCAGTTTAATAAAACCGATGATGATCTTGGGGATGCGTTAAAAGAAGCGGGTGTGATGCCATTGCCGCCTTATATCGCATCGCAGCGCCCCATTGATGAGCGCGACGAAGAAGATTATCAAACCATTTATAGTAAGCATGACGGCGCGGTTGCCGCACCAACGGCGGGTTTACATTTTACTGATAGCCTTCAGAGGGCCTTATTTGATAATGGAATAAATAGTGCTTATGTAACGCTTCATGTGGGCGCGGGAACGTTCTTGCCTGTTAAGGTTGATGATACCAATGACCATAAAATGCATGAAGAATATGGTGAAATTAACGCTGACGTGGCCAATTTAATCAATGAAACCCATAGGCGCGGTAATAAGGTAGTTGCGGTTGGTACGACGTCCTTAAGATTGCTTGAAAGCGCAACGGATGAAGAGGGTGTCACGCGTGAATTTGCGGACGCCACCGATATATTTATAACTCCCGGTTACCAATTTCGCTGCGTAGATATTTTAATGACCAATTTCCATCTTCCGAAATCGACGTTGTTTATGTTAGTAAGTGCCTTTGCAGGATTTGAAAATATGAAAGCGGCCTATAATCATGCTATCGATAGTGGATATCGGTTTTATTCATATGGTGACAGCAGTATTCTCATGCGAGAGGACCAAACATGACATTTAATATGGATATTACCGAAACGGACGGCGAAGCCCGTACAGGCGTTATAAATACGGTTCGTGGTGAAATAAGAACGCCTGCCTTTATGCCGGTTGGCACTGCCGCCACCGTTAAGGCAATGAAACCAGAAACGGTTCGGGAAACGGGCGCTGATATTTTGCTTGGGAATACCTATCATTTAATGTTACGTCCAACCGCAGAACGCATCGCAAAGCTTGGCGGCCTTCATCAATTTATGAATTGGGATCGTCCGATTTTGACGGACAGCGGCGGATTTCAGGTAATGTCATTGGCGCAACTTCGCAAAATCACAGAAGAGGGGGTTTCCTTTCAATCCCACATTGACGGTAGCAAACATATGTTAAGCCCCGAACGCAGCATGGAAATTCAACGATTGCTCGGCTCAAACATTGTGATGGCATTTGATGAATGTACGCCTTACCCCGCGACGGAAAAAGAGACGGAAGAAAGCATGCTTCTTTCCATGCGCTGGGCGAAGCGTTCCTATGATGCGTTTCATAATGGGTCGGATCATGCAAAGGATAATGCCCTTTTCGGTATTGTGCAGGGCGGTGTTTTTGAAAACTTGCGTGCGCAATCCGCCGCGGCCCTTAAGGAAATTGATTTTCATGGCTATGCCATTGGTGGCCTTGCGGTTGGGGAAGGGCAAGACGTTATGTTTGAAGTGCTTGATTTCACCATGCCACATATGCCGCATGATAAACCACGTTATTTAATGGGCGTCGGAAAACCCGATGATATTGTTGGCGCGGTAGAACGCGGAATTGATATGTTTGATTGCGTTATGCCATCCCGTAGCGGCCGAACAGGACAAGCATTCACAAGACGCGGTACATTAAACATGAAAAATGCCCGTCATACAGATGATCCACGCCCTATGGATAGCGAATGTAATTGTTCAGCGTGCCAAAGTTATAGTCGCGCCTATATTTCCCATTTAATCAGAAGTGGTGAGATTCTTGGCCCAATGTTGCTAACGGAACATAATTTAACCTATTATCAGGATCTGATGGCGGGGTTAAGAGGGGCAATATCGCAGAAAAAACTATCCGATTTTGTTGAAAAATTCCATGAAACACGCGCACTTGGCGATATTGAGCCAATTGATTGAATTTTTTATCAAAAAAGTGTCAAATTTCTATTGACCAATTAATCGAGTGGCCTTATGTTCCGCTCACCTCTTCATGAGGGCCCGTAGCTCAGCTGGTA
>DGPL01000022.1:7000-22705 GCA_002390425.1 Kordiimonadaceae bacterium UBA4441
GTTCGAACCCTGTCGGGCTCACCATTTATCAAAAAACCCGCTTTCGAGCGGGTTTTTTTGTTTTTAAATATATTTTGCTTATGATTTTACGTTAAAGACTGCCAGGGCCAATCTAATACTAGTATACAACCAAGTACGAAACGGTGACCGCTGTAATCAACGAAACCATAATAATAACGATGGGCGAAATAGTTTTACTTTCTGTTTGCATAATCTTTCTCCTTAATTTTGTACCTGTAAAATAATAAGGAAATTGGCGGACTTCTTTGATTTGGATCAAGAAATTTGCATAAATATCTTTAAATCTACAGAAATTTATTTATGTCTGCTTTCGACCCAAAGCGGACAGTCGCAGAAGAGCGTTTTGACCTCAAACGGCAATTAAGATAAGCTCTCTTCATCAAGGGGAGAGAATAATGATACTTCGTCGCCTAGCGTCCGCCATCCGACACCAGAACTGGTCTCAGATCATCATCGAAATACTGATCGTCGTGATCGGTATCTTCCTTGGTCTTCAATTACAGGCAGCATATGAGGAACGTCAGGAACGAGCACAGGAACAAGCATACTTGGAACGCATGCATGCTGAACTTGTAAATGTAGAAGATGCTTTTGAAGATTATCGCGGCCAATATGTAATGTATACCAATAGATTTTCAGAACTTTTGGAAGCCATTTCAATAAGTGTCAATGATATTGAACTTGATGAAAACCATTGCAGAACAATTGCTAATTCACACATATACATAGAGACAGCGATTTCTCTACCCACCATGACCGAATTAATTTCAAGTGGCCGTTTATCCACGGTGTCTGATCAGGGACTGCGGGAAGCAATTGCAAATTATCTTATTGAAGATGACAGAGGTGATCAGGTGCTTACTGGTTTTTACAGTGACCGACTTGAACTATCGAGCAAATACCCTGAACTCATCGCCTATGATTTTGGAGGTGATTATAATAGTTTTCAAGGTACAGTTGATTTCACCTGTGATTTCCAAGCCATGCGCAATAGCCGACCGTTCAAAAACGATTTACTTATGAATGCGAGACGCATGCGGGCTTTTAATAGTGGTGAAATTAATGAAGTTGAAATGATTTTTTCCATTCATGATCAGGTTGACCTAATTCTCGGCATTACCCATGAAAAATAAAAATTGACAGCGGTAAAATAAACGGCCGCTTTTGGCCGAAAGCAGACGTTCACAAAAAAGTGGCAAAGTAACATGACCGTTAGTTTGCCATCTTCTTGTTAAACAATAAGTTATTTATTAACTGCGTCTTTTAGGCTTTTGCCAGCCTTAAACTTAGGTCTTGTTGACGCTGCTATTTGGATGGCTTCACCTGTTCGAGGATTGCGACCAGTTGATGCTGCTCTACTTGCTGTACTGAATGTGCCAAAGCCCGTCATACGAACCTCGCCTCCAGCAGCTAAAGCGCCTGAAATAGCATCTATAACGCTGTCAACTGCTTTACCAGCATCTGTTTTAGATAATCCCGCGGAATTTGCGACACCATCGATAAGTTCATTTTTATTCATAATTACTTCCTATAATTTGATATTATTATAAATTAATCCCCACTTTTCAACATAAGGTCAAACTAACATATTGAAAGAGTTTCATCCTAACTGGAATATAATAGGAAAGGCAATTATATATTTTATGGATGTCCGCTTTCGGCCATAAGCGGACACTCAGTTTGGTCTCACAAAGTTTACTTGTGGCCATTAATTTTATATGTTTATTATAAAAATTAAAAGAGGTGAAAATGATAAAAACACTTAATAAAAACTCGTCTATTGATGAAATCATGAAGGCCTTACATAGCGATGGCGCTGTAATTGTTGCCAATCTGGTTGATGATGAAGTGGTGGATAAGGTATTAAAAGAGCTAAAGCCCCATTATGACAAGCAAGGCACCAAGTTTCAGAGTGATTTCAACGGTTATACGACGCTAAGGCTATATACGGTGCCGGGAAAATCGCGGGCATCATTTGAATTGCTGGCGCATCCACGTGTGATGGAAGTATGCGACGCAGTTTTGCTTCCTCATTGTGAAAATTATCAGGTGGGCAGTAGTACTGCAATTGAAATTTATCCCGGAGAAAAAAAACAAGAATTACACCGCGATGATGATTTTTATCCTAAACGAATTCCCGGAGTTGAATGGCAAGTAAGCGCTTTATGGGCGTTTGATGATTTTACCGAAGAAAATGGCGCAACTAGAGTTGTACCTAAAAGTCATGATTTGCGCGAAATTGATGATATACCTGAAGATGATGTCGTCCAAGCCGTCATGCCAAAGGGGTCAGTGCTTTTTTATATGGGAGCGACTGTGCACGGTGGTGGTGCTAATAACAGTGAATTATCACGCGGATGTATGATTAGCACCTATAGTCTTGGCTGGTTAAAGCAGGAAGAAAACCATTATTTAAGCATTCCTCGCGAAGTTGTTGATAGTTATCCTGATCAGATCCGTCGTTTATTGGGGTATCAGTCCCACGGTCCAGAACTTGGTACTTATCCCGGTGTGCCTGATGGGGTATGGCCAGAGGATGACTAACTTTTACATGAAATAGAGGATCATTGTGATATCGATATTTATTTCACTACCTACAAGCGTATCTAGATTTTCAAGTTTGTTATTCTCTGAATTTTTCGGTAAATCACATAAGCTGCAACTACGCCGATCAAGCTTGAAAAGGAGATACATAAAAACAGGTACTGATATCCAGAAGCGTCTGGATAAGCATCTAAAATCATTCCCCCCAATGTGGGCATAAATATATCTGGCGTATACGCAATTACTGAGATAATTCCTGTTGCGGTTCCCGTTGCTGCTAGCGGAACATTACCTTGTTCCAAGAGGGAAAAATAAGTTCCCCTAAGTGCATAGACAGTGGCCGTAAGAGCAGCGACATTGATTATCAGAAAAGGCAAGAGTTCTTGAGACCCCGCAATGAGGCCAAACATTAAGAAACCGGATGTCATGATTATACAAAAGCCTAATATAGCTTTTGCAGGACCAATCTTATCAGCAAAAAAACCAGCCGCTATGGCGGCAAAAGGCGTGACCCAGTATTTACCGGCCCCAATAGCACCACCTCCAACTTCACCCAATTCGAACACCTCAGTCGCATAAGGGGTAAAAAATATTGTGCCCCACATGGCGGTATTGGTTGCCATAATAATAAGTGCAATTAGCCAAATGACGGGTAATTTCAAAATGTATATAATTTGATTGGTCGCCACTTTTGGTTGCTTTTCGTGTATAGATATGCCGTCCGTCATAATTCGCCATACTAAAAGTGCTAAAATCAAAGTATAGCAAGATATCCAAATAATATTTTCTGAGACAGCCTTATCATCACCTCCACTATACGCAAAAACCGTTAATAGGACCGTTGTAGCTATCACCTCCGAAATATTTCTTCCTCCTTCAAGAATACCGTAGGTCTTTCCTTGATCTTCTTTAGTGCCCCAACAACGTGTGGCTTTGATCATTGCTGACCATAATATTCCGGCGCTGGTTACGCCCCAAATTCCGAATAATATCAAGCAGATTTCAAAAGACGGCAAAGTCGAGAAAATAAATCCTGTGAGGGCGTTAGTCACGAGTGCGATTGTTATAAGTTTTCGCGGAGAAAAGCGATCTGCTAACCATCCCCCTGGAAAATAAGCGATTAAAGACACAGCACCGAAGGTACTTAAAAGAAGCCCCATTTGGGTTTTTGTAAACCCAAAGGCATTCTGCATTGGAACATAGAAAATATCTGAAAATAAAGGCAGCCAAAAAATAACACTACCGGATAAGCATAATAGCCCCATCGTTAGCCATTTTTCAGTAACCGTCATTCAACTCTCCCTTACTAGACCATAAAAGGTATTGGAAAAATTGCAATCCGAAGTTTATCCATACACCTAGAATTACTCCAGTAACTTATTTTTCATTAGATGTGTGAACGTCCGCTTTGGGTCGTTAGCGGACATTCGATATTTTATCATTCATTTTTACAATGTCTTGTTTTTTGCTTTATGGGTTTTATTTTTGTATAGGGATTTGGCGTTCAAAAATGAAGGAAATTTTACAGAATAATTTAATTGATATATGCTCTATAAATGGGAGATATGATCATGAAAATTTCAACGGGAAATAATGGCCTTGCTAATAAAAAGATTGAATATACTTATTCTACGGGTGAAAAAGTTATCTTAAAAATCGGCCCAAAAACTCTAGAGTTTTTATGGATAGGGGGCCATCTTGACGATCTTAAGATTGATAACTTAGAATATATTTGTACTGAAACAAGAAAAGGGCAATTCTTGCTTAAGTGGCATAATTTAATCGCCAAATCATACGTAACTTTATTGATCGATGTTCAAGAGATGCAGTTGCATGGTTCAGCGATTATGTTTTATCAGAGTGAAGAAATATCAGAAATTTTTGATCAAGCTACAATCACTAGTATTTCTGATTTAAAGTAAAATCGCTTTAGTTTTTAAAATGGTTATCAAAAGATATGAATGAACATGATTTATATATGAATGACTTTATGAGAGTCTATGAAACTCTGGACTATTGGGGACCGGGGAGTGGGGCTGATACTTTAAAAGCATTAAAAATGGTATCCTTGCCCCCAAAGTCAATTTTGGATATAGGGTGCGGTAAGGGACTTGCCACAAAGGTACTTGCGGAAAATAGTGATGCGGTTGTTACGGCCCTTGATAATGAACAATCTGCGCTTAATAGGTTAGAAGGCCGCTTTAATAAACTTGGCATGTCTGATCGATTAAAACCGTAAACGCAAGCATGGATGAATTATTATGGCCCGCTTGATATAAGATTAAAAGAGCTTGAAAGCGAAATGGCGAATTCCGCTGGCTATAAAGATATCAAACATGAAGTTGAGATAGCCATGCGATATGCCGAAGAGTTCGGTTATCATATGTTTATTCTAAAGGTCTAATTAATTTCATAAATTATACATTTGAAATTATGAAATTTTAATGGGAAAGAAAGTTCTTGCATAAACAGACTTTTAGCATTTAAGGTCAATAGGTTGCGAAAAAATTATAAAGTTATGCAAGCCACGAAATAAATCGCTTTATTGGTTTGTTAAAATGCAGTTGAATTTTATGGCCATTGATCAAATTGATATAGATATATGTACATCATTAAGTGCAGAGGAAGTTTCAGGTTCAAACCCCGTAACACCGCCCATATACCAAACGTCCTTGTTTACGTTTCCAACTTTTGAAAAATTGGTTGGGGCATTGGATGATGAAAATAAAAATATCCTTTATTCCCGTGGGCGAAACCCAACGGTTGCGATCCTTGAAAATAAGTTATGCGCATTAGAGCAAGGCGAAGATTGCAAAGTATTTGCGTCTGGTATGGGGGCAATCAGCAGTGTTTTCATGGGGCTACTAAATCAAGGGGATCATGTGTTATTCGTCAATGATATTTATGGCCCTACCATGCAACTTGCGGATCATCTTAAAGGGTTTGGGATTTCCCATGATCGGGTAAGTCAGAATGAAGCAGAGGACCTTGAGCAATTCATCAAGCCCAATACCAAGTTAATTTGGCTCGAAAGTCCGGGGACGATGAAGTTTGAGTTTGTGGACCTTAAGAAAATTTCAGAATTCGCGAAAGCGAAAGGTATTCTAACCGGCATCGATAACACATGGGCGACGCCATTATTTCAAAAGCCGATCACTATGGGGATTGATATTGTTGTTCATTCTTGTTCAAAATATATTGGTGGGCATAGTGATACCATTGCCGGTGCAGTGATTAGTAAAAAAGAAATCATTGAAAAAATATTTTATAATGCATTTTTGCTTAATGGCGCTGCGGCGGGCCCGTTTGATGCATGGTTATTATTAAGAGGGCTTCGCACGTTACCCGTTAGAATGAGCGAACATCAATCCAATGCAATAGATGTGATCAATTATTTAAAAGACCATGAAAAAATCGCGAATATTTATTATCCAGACCTTTCCACGGATTTAAAACCAAAGGATAAACAATTATCCGGGACAAGTGGATTGTTTAGTTTTGATTTAGTTTCTGGCGGATATCAAGAGGTGAGCACATTTTTAAATAATTTAACTAGATTTAAAATTGGGGTTAGCTGGGGAGGTTTTGAAAGTCTTGCCATTTCACCAAACAGAGGAAAAAATGAAAACCAATTATCCGAGATTGGATTTTCAACATCGATGATTAGACTTTCCGTAGGATTAGAGAATTCACAGCAATTAATTGCTGATATCGATCAGGCGCTTTCGAAAGTAATTGTTAGTGGTTGATCAGGAAAACAATCAAAAAAAGATAACTGCTTTTCTGGCTTTGCTGCCGTTCATATTACTTGTGTCATTTTTTGTTCTTGGTTCAATTTTTATTGAGCAAGGAAATGATGTGATTGTTATTTCTTTATTGGTGGCGACATTCGGGGCAACATTAATTGCTCTGTATACTGGTTCGAGCTGGGAAAATGTCCAGGAAAAAGCGGGTCAGAAGCTCGCGCAATTGTTCCCGGCACTTTTGATACTGTTTTCAATTGGGGGATTAATTGGGGCGTGGATTTTAAGTGGCACAATACCTTATTTTGTTAATATCGGTCTTGAATGGATTGATATTAATACGTTCATATTAACGGCCTTTTTATGCACCGGATTAATGTCAATTATGACCGGTACATCATGGGGGTCCGTTAGCACCATTGGTATTGCACTCATTGGTATGTCATCGGTTTTACAAGTGCCAACCGAAATTGTCGCAGGTGCAATTATTTCAGGTGCTTATTTCGGGGATAAATTGTCACCCTTATCCGATACGACTAATGTGGCCGCGCTCGCGGCTGGAGCTAATTTATATGATCATATCGGTCATATGTTATATACCGCGGTTCCATCCTTTTTGATAGCTGGTGTGGTTTATTATTTTGTTGGACTAAGCTTAGTTGATGACACAAATGGAACATTTGAATTTCCGCAAATGGCCGTTACGCTTTCTAATGAAATTTTTGGTATTTTTAAATCAGGTTTTGTGGTGATAATCCCGCCGATTGTTATTTTAATGTCGATATTCTTAAAATTCTCCGCATTAGCCGGGATTGTGTTGTCGACTTTGGTCGCGGCCTTAATCGGTGTCTTTTATCAAGATTTTGAATTAAGTCATGCGGTATCCGCAATCATGACGGGCTTTAATACAGAAATGTTAAATGGGCGGGAAATAAGTCATTTAATGCCGTTAAGCGATGATTTAAATGTTCTTCTGAATA
The DNA here is from genome assembly GCA_002390425.1 of Kordiimonadaceae bacterium UBA4441. Classification (GTDB taxonomy): domain Bacteria; phylum Pseudomonadota; class Alphaproteobacteria; order Sphingomonadales; family Emcibacteraceae; genus Pseudemcibacter. Next base: position 14,289 of record DGPL01000022.1, read on the forward strand.
GGGGCGGCATAAATTCAATGTTGAGTGCGATGATTATTGTGATATCTGCTATATTGCTCATGGGCGCGATGGAAGCGTCAGGCATAATTAATTATATCGTCGATAAACTTTTAAAGGCGGCAAATACTATTTTTAAATTAATCGCGTCAACGATGGTGACGGGGCTAATGATGATTTCGCTTTCTAGTCATGGAAGTGTTTCTGCATTGATTGTTGGTAACCTCTATAAAAATAATTATAAAAAACTTGGACTTGCGCCAGTAAATTTATCACGGTCTATTGAAGATTCTGTAACAATGACCGATCCTATTTTGCCTTGGTCCGTTTCCGGCGTTTATATGGCAACAACACTTGGGGTAGCGACAATTGATTATGCGCCCTGGGCATTGTTTTGTTTGGGTGGTCCACTATTCTCTATGCTTTATGCGATTATGAATAAAAAACTTGGGTTTGGAATTAAGCGTTTCTAAAAATGCAAAATAAGTGAGTTGAAGTTGACTTTTAAAGAAAAACCACCGTGGTGGGGCGGCGATTTACAAACCATTAGAAATTTTTTATGTGCTGGTGAAATTGAATTGCCGGGACAATCAAAAGTGCTCACCATTCCAACCAATGATGGTACTGGCGATGAAATTATGGCAAGCCTTGATACACCATTTGGGGACGTTTTGGGGCCACTTATTATTCTTATTCATGGATTAACGGGATCAGAAAACAGTGCTTATATGCTCACCACTTCAAGATACCATTTAAGAAAAGGATCACGGGTTTTAAGATTAAACCTAAGAGGGGCAGGGCCAACCGCAAAAACATGCCAAAAGCATTATCATGGTGGCCATATTTCGGATATCAGTGATGCCCTTGACTATCTAGACGAGGACATAAAATCACGGGGTGTTTTCATCATAGGGTTTTCATTGGGTGGTAATATCTTACTTAATTTTTTAGCAGAAAATAAGGACTATAACCTGCTTGGGGCGGCGGTTGTTTCGGCGTCGATCGACCCGAAATCCGCAGCGGAAAAATTATTAAGTCCACGGAATAAAATTTATCAATCACGACTTCTTCGCCAAATGAAAGAAGAATATTTATCAAAACGAAATGACTTATCAAAAACTGATAAAGAATTGATGTTGAAGTGCAAATCAATTTATGAATTTGATGATAAGATTACCGGACCAAAGAATGGTTATAAAGACGCGGAAGATTATTATTTTCAAACAAAAAGTGCCCGCAAGATCGACACTATAAAAATTCCACTTTTAATCATTAGCGCTAGAAATGACCCATGGATACCAATCGGGGCTTATGAGACGATTGCAAAAGATAATCAAAAGAATGTTACGGTATTAATTACCGATGGCGGTGGCCATGTTGGCTTTCATGAAAAGGGGCAGGTTGAAACTTGGTATGATCGGCAAATTGATCAATTTATTTCTGACCTTTTTTAGTAAGTTGATTTGGTTAAGAAAGTCAAAATAGTTTTTTTGACGTAATAGATTACTTCATGTAAGCTCATTTCTTTATAAACAGGAATGATTAAATAAGGGGTATTTATTTTGTCAAAAGATAAAAAACTACCGGGGATTGATACAACAGATCATGTTGCAAAAGGGGGGTTGCTTAATCGCCGCCTTTTTTTAACGTCGTCGATTGCGTCAACGGCCGCTCTTGCAACAGCAAGTGCAGCTTATGGTGAGGATATTATTGGTGAAGGGCAGGATGACTGGACAATTTATCCAGGTACGGATGCCTTGGAATATAGTGACCGTTCCCGTTTTGAGGTTGAAAACGTAAAAAGGTTTATTCCAAATTTCCCACAAAAATTTTTAGATCTTAGATTGACAAAATATGTTGCGAGAACGCCCCTTGATCATTTGCTTGGCACCATAACACCCAATGGGTTACATTTTGAACGTAGCCATCAGGGCATACCAGATATTGATCCTGATAAGCATTTTCTTGTAATCCATGGAATGGTCAAGAACCCCTTAAAATATGATATCGATGCATTGGAAAATTACACAACCGTTTCGCGTCATCATTATCTAGAATGTAGTGGTAATAGTCAGGTGCTTTTTCAAGAAACACCTACAGATCAACCTATTCAGCAAATTCATGGTCTTGTATCAGGCACAGAATGGACCGGTGTTCTTCTTTCGACGCTCCTTGATGAATGTGGTATTTCACCCGATGCAAAATGGATTATTGCCGAAGGTGCCGATAACGGCATGATGACCAGAAGCATTCCGATAGATAAAGCACTTGATGATACAATGATCGCCATTCGACAAAACGGTGAACGCATTAGACCAAGTCAGGGATACCCAATGCGTCTCTATACGCCGGGCTATGAAGGGAATACTTCTGTTAAATGGCTTCGGTCACTATATGTCAGCGATAGACCGGTTATGTCAGCACAGGAAACGGCCAAATATACAGATATGATGCCAGATAATAAAGCGCTTCAATTTTCTTTGGAACAAGACGTTAAATCAATTATTACCAGACCATCCAATACCATGAGCCTTAAGAAAAAAGGTTTATATGAAATCACAGGACTAGCATGGTCGGGTAAAGGAAAAATTTCTCGTGTTGAAGTTTCGGTTGATGGTGGACAAACATGGGGTGATGCGGCGCTAGAAGGGCCAATTCATACAAAAATGCTTACACGTTTCAGAATACCGTGGATGTGGGAGGGCGGTTCGGCAATACTTCAAAGCCGCGCCTATGATGAATTTGGCCGTATCCAACCGACCAGAAAAGAATTAATCGATGCAAGAGGTAGGAACGCCTTTTATCATTTCCATGCCGTTCAAAGTTGGGGTGTATCACCAAATGGGGAGATTAAAAATGTCTATGCGTAAAACATTAATTATCGCTTCACTTTTATTACCAACCCAACATTTATTGTTTAGTCAGCTGGCCAACGCCCAGCAGTCGCGTTTTGGGGAACCGGCGACACAAAAAGACATTGATAAAAGTTTCTGGTCTGTGTTTCCGGACGGTGAATTTTTACCGGAAGGTGAAGGAAATGTTGCAACCGGTAGAGTGCTTTTTAAAGAACAATGTAATATTTGCCATAACATGCCCGGTGAGAGCGACCCTGTAAAAGATGATATAGGAAAGTTGTTTGGGGTTACTGATAAAAAAGGCAAGCCAAACGTTGAGCAAACAATTGGCAGTTATTGGCCTTATTCATCAACTGTATTTAACTATATTCGTAGAGCAATGCCGCTTCTCGCGCCAATGTCGCTTACCAATAGTGATTATTATTCTTTAACTGCATATTTACTTCATGAAAATGGCGTTATCCCAGAAGATGCCGTTATGAATAAAGATACGCTTCCAAAGGTTGAAATGCCGAATAAAGATGGATTTATAATGGCTTATCCAAAAGTTCCTGAACAATATGAAGTCAAGCGTTGATATATTATTACGAAGCAGGAAGGACGCTATTAATTATATCCCGATAGAGTAACCAGTCGCCATCAACGTTAATCCAATGAACCATGAACCTACCTTTATCTGCGACATTCTCGCCAGCGTAGAGTGCGAATTCACCATGTTCAATTGCCGTTTTCCCTAAATCTTCTATCTCATGAGTATTTAGTTCAATTTTAGTTACGCCAGCATCAATTAATCCTTGGATTGCATTTGTAATGGCTTCTCTTCCTTGAAATGTATCTGCATTTGGAACCATAAAACAGCCGTCTTCCGAATAGCAGGACCCGACACCAGCTGCATTTCCCTCATTAAATCAAGTCATGAATTTTTGATTTGTTTCTTTAATTCCTTGAGCGGCACTCATGAATTTTCTCCCATTTCCCTTTAATTGTTATTTTTATAGTAAACTTAATTAGGAGAAAATCGAGGAATTAATTTTAAATAACTACTGTGTATTGGGTTTTCAGTTATTAATGGTTTAGCAATTTTTTCTAATATGTTGAGCAAAAAGGATAAACCATAAAAAGATGGATGCTTCTAATATTCGCTGAATGAGACCGAAATATTGTTAACTGTCATCTAAGCTAAAAAAGCATATCAGTATTAATATTGATATGGCATAACCTAATTTTTCAAATGCTTTAGATGGTGCCCACTTTTTCAAGCCTTTAGATAAGATGAAGATGGCCATTGCCCCGCTTAAATAGGCAGGTATCGCAGACGCTATATGTATCATATGACTAGTTGATGGTGTCTGTGGTCTACATTCATAATCACATGGAAAAATGGCTGCGATGGTTAGTGAAAATGTATAAACACATAAAAGCAATAAACCTACTGTATTCAAAGATGATCGCGGTAATTTATGTGCACATATAATAATAAATAACAGGATAATGAGCTGAGTAGGTATGAAGCCTATATAATTAATAAAAGCACCCGTATAGGTCTCTGTGGCTCCCAGTTCGCTTATAAATTGGGACATATGGTTGTAATTCTCATAAGCTATACCGCCGCAGATAACAGTGATGAGAAACCAAAGTGCAGCTAATATGGGTAAGCCGATTAAAGCATTATTTTTCATCATAAATTTCACTTACAATAAGTTTTAAATTTGAGTGATAGATTACTAGTAACCATATTTTTATCAATTAGAATTCAATTTTAAAATTAAAAATATAAGAACTACAATGTTTATTTTTCATCTTTCACCATTGTAATATATTCGAAATGATGCTTTGTTAGATCATATATAAAAGAATAGAGGGATGTTTTTCATGAAACGATCATTATTAATTGCAACTGCGATTTTTACGGCAAGTATTACGGCGACACTTGCGGCACCAAAAAACATTATTTTATTGATAGGCGACGGCATGGGAGAAGCTGAAATTGCTGTCACGCGTGCCTATGCATTTGATGGTGATGCCGGATTATATGTTGATGAAATGAAAGATCGCGGTTCTGTTATCGTCAAGCAGCTTATGGTTGATGATCCAACGAAAATTGAATTTACCGGTGAAAGCGCGAGCGGGGGCACGACGTTATCGACCGGAAACAGAACAAGTGCAGGGCGGGTCGCCGTGAGTGCCTTTGATGGTAACCATTATAAAACAATTTTAGAAGAAGTTCAGGAACGCGGATATAAAACGGGATTGGTTACCACATCGATAATAACGGACGCGACACCGGCTTCGTTTGCCGCGCATGCGCAAAATAGATATTGTTTTGTCAAAGGTGCAAAAGCGTGTAGTCAATTTGCAGATACACCGATTGTTGATCAAATGTTGGATCATAATGTGGATGTGATGTTAGGTGGGGGAAAAAATCTGTTACCCGGAACTGCCGTGCAAGGTGGCAGTGTAGAACAGAAAGCCAAGGGATTAGGATATACGGTTGTCACGGAACGGGAAGACCTTATTAAGCTTGCTGTTGGAACCAAAACATTTGGTGTTTTCTCAAATGGGCATTTACCAACAGAGTGGGTTGGGCCAGGTGGAAAAGGAGCTGATTTTCTTGAAGTTAATGGTAATCGCGAAGTTATTTTTCCTAAACCCGCAGCCTGTGAAATAAACCCAGCTCATGCAGGCATTCCAAAGTTAGAGGAAATGTCTAAATATGCTATCGATAACCTGAGAGTTGGTGGTCACGGGTTCTTCCTTGTTATTGAGGGGGCTTCTATAGATAAAGCGGCGCATGTATCAAACCCATGTGGTACAATTGGTGAAATGCTTGCCTTTGATAGAACGGTAAAGATGGCCGTTGATTATGCGAAAGAATTAGGGGATACTGCGGTAATCGTGACGGCCGATCATGGTCAGTCAACTCAAGTGATTTATAAACCAGAAACTTATGACGGTTCACCGATTAGACGTGATCTAATTCCTGGATTTTATCAATCACTCCTTACAAGGGGTGGACATGAATTAGGGGTTTATTATGGGACCAATAATATTAATGACCAATCACATACGGGTGTTAATGTTCCAGTATTAACCTATGGTATGGATAATGCCGAAGATTTGACAGGCGTTATTCAACAAACGGAAATTTATCCGGCCATGAAAAAGTTCTTATTCAATTAGGGTTTAAAATGAAGAAATTATTATTAGCACTGCCTTTGCTCGCGCTTAGTGCGTGCGCAGAAGTCACCGATGAGCCAAAAAATGTAATATTGTTGATTGGTGACGGTATGGGGGAAGCTGAAATTTCAGTAACCCGAAATTACGAATTTGACAGCGGTCCGGGTATGTTTTTGGATACAATGGAAACCAAATCATCGGCCATTGTTATTTCCAAACGTAATGATAATGCAGAAAATATCGCATTTGTTGGTGACAGTGCCAGCGGTGGTACTGCACTTGCGACCGGTGAACTTACGAGTGTGCGACGAATTGCAACAACGGCGCAATATGGCGCGCCAATTAAAACAATCGCCGAAGAAGCAAAAGAAAAAGGCATTAAAGTGGGACTTGTGACAACGGCAGTAATTACTGATGCAACGCCCGCATCATTCGCATCCCATGCTGATGACCGTTATTGTATGAAAGCTGGTGACAGTGTTTGCACCGCAACAAGTGTACCAATTATCGATCAGATGCTTGCTTTAGACATGGAAGTGCTTCTTGGTGGTGGATATCAATTATTACCCGCTGCAAAAGATCAAGGCACAATTCGAGATTATGCGCTTTCAAGTGGTTATAATATAGTTACGGATAAAGCAGGACTTGAAAAAGCAGGCGGGGATAAGCTTTGGGGGATATTCTCTGATTATCATTTGCCTAGGCCTTGGATCGCTGAAGATGGGAAACCTGCAGAAAAAGTAACAGTTGATACAGATGGACAAGTGGTTTTCCCTGATGCACAGCGCTGCATTGCAAATACTGCACATAAAGATATTCCATCACTTGAAATGATGACTGAAAAGGCATTGAATAATTTATCGCAAAATAATGATAAAGGTTTTTTCTTAATGGTCGAAGGGGCGTCGATTGATAAAGCGGCGCATGATGCGGACATTTGTGGTTCAATGGGGTCAATGCTTGAATTTGACCGCACAGCTAAACTAGCCGTCGAATATGCGAAAACCCACCCCAATACGGTTGTCATTATCACTGCTGACCATGGTGGTTCAACGCAAAATATTCATCATCCATATTATGAAGATTATAACCGGACGGCAGAAAACTTACCGGGCCTATATGAGATGCTTCTTACAAACGGCGGTAATGAAATGACCGTTTATTATGGAACTGATAATATCGATGATCAGGCACATACAGGCATTAATGTTCCGGTTTATTCATATGGATTACCGGAAGATTTGATTTTTAAGGCAACCATTAGACAAACAGAAATTAAGCCAGTAATGGCGAAATATTTGTTTGAATAATTATTGGTCAATTACTCTCGGGCGATGGTTTTTATCTAAGGCTACAAAGATAAAATCGCCTTCGGTGACAACTGTTTCTTCTTCGTTGTCGCGACTTACGACGGTTACTTCGATATGAACGGTGAGGGACGTTTTACCCACTTTCGTAATATCCGTATAGACGCTCATCCAATCTCCAATGCTGACGGGCGCATGGAACTTCATGGCTTCAATGGCAACCGTAGCAACCGGACCCTTAACTCGGCGCATGGCTTCTATACCTGCTGCGCTGTCCATTTGCGATAATATCCATCCGCCAAAAATATGACCATTTGAATTGATGTTACTTCTTTTTGGTAAAGTTCTGATTGTTGGTTGACGTTTATATATTTCTTTCATAGTAGCCCTGCTGAATTATTATTTTCAGCTTTAAGTATGCATTATGAAATAGGAAAATCCGAATGAATTATGAAAGTAGTTTTTTATAAGGTTGATTTTTAATCATTTCAGGGATTTGATCTGCTTTTATGGCACGGGAAAATAGAAACCCTTGTGCAAAATGGCATCCTAGTTCCTTTAATTTTAGGGCTTGTTGTTCGGTTTCGATCCCTTCTGCAATAACGGTCATACCAAGTGATTTGGCAAGGTTTAGGATCACATTGACCATGTTGACACCTTCATCATTATTATCAATATTTTGAATGAATGATCGGTCAATTTTTATGGAATCCGCAGGAATTCGGCTTAGATAGGAAAGCGAAGAATAACCAGTGCCGAAATCATCAACCGCTAATGAAATGCCATGAGTTTTTAGATCAAGCAAAATGTTTCTTGCTATATCGGAGTTTTCCATAATGGTAGATTCCGTTAATTCTAATTTAAGATTGTGTCCGCTCAATCCGCTTTTGGCAAGTGCATCACGGGTAAGGGCGGCAATATTCCCTGTTATGATGTGTGTGCTTGAAACATTTACTGCCATAAATAATGAATGTGCAACGGGATCATTATCAATCCACTTTTTAAGCTGAGAGCAAGCCTCATTAAGTGCCCATTCTCCAAGTGGGATAATAAGCCCAACTTCTTCCGCGAGAGCGATAAA
>DGPL01000022.1:22842-27133 GCA_002390425.1 Kordiimonadaceae bacterium UBA4441
AAATTCTTTTTCAAGGCGAATTTTTCGTTCGGCTTGTGCTTGGATTTCCTGATTAAAAACGATTGTCTGGTTAGAACTTAGATCGCTATTTCGCTTCATAGCGAGATGAGCATTCTGCATTATTTGTTCGATCGTTTCTTTTGATGCTTGTCCGGCTGCGATATCAATTGAGACGGAAACATGAATGTCATTGCCATAAATTAGTGATTTAGTTGCGATGTTATGATGGATTGATTGGGCAAGGTTAGTGGCTTCGCGTTTCACGTTGTCAAAATAATTTTCAGATAAGAAAATAACAAATTTATCGTTACTAAAACGTGCAAGTTCAGCTTTTTCATGCATTGAATTTTGCAGTTCAATGGCTAATGCCTTTAAAACCTTATCACCAATTTCATAACCATAACTCTCGTTAACCCGCTGAAGTTTCTTAATATTTATGAATAATACGGCAGCTTCTATAGCTTGGTCGGAAATATGTTCATCTTGTGCAAATTCATTTTTTGAAAATTCTTGCTCAAGGTTTTCATAAAATTTAAATTTATTTGGAAGTCCTGTAAGCGTATCAAAATAATTATACTGGCTTACTTCAATGTCTAATTCTTCTGAATTTACGTAATCACACGTGGTGACATTAATCTGAGTAATTTCGCCGTTAACGTCGCTAAGAGGAATAATTTTACAGAGCAATGTTTGTGGTGTATTTGAAATATTCAACTTCCAAATGAAAGCGAGTGCTTTTTTATTCTGATAAGCGCTCATGAGATTTTTTTGAAGCTTGTCGTCATAAATATCATCGCCCCAGAATATTTTTGTAATCAATGAACCAAGTGGGTTTTTCTTTTCAGAATTGATGTTTTTTAAAAAACTTTCATTCGCGGAAACTAGGCGAAATTTTTCTTTATTCTCAACATTGATTATGGCAATTCCGTCAGTGATGGGGCTTGTGATTTCGAATGCCTTAATTTTAGAAGTAAGAACAGGCTTTTCATTTCTAAATAAAAACGCTGAAGCGCCGGACGGTGACGTCATAAAAAATGCCTTAAATTCAAAATTTTACCAATACCCCAAGCATTCTAAAGCGCACTCAAGAATCAATCGAGCCTAGAGTGCGCTAATTAGGTAAAAATTTAGTAAAATTATTTAACAAAGAAAATTTATGAACAGCCGCTCGTTGAACCACATGTATCACACTTGAGGCATGTACCATTTCGAACCATTGTAAAATTACCACATTCGGCACATCCGTCGCCTTCATAACCTTTCATTTTTGCTTCCATAATTTGGGTTGAACGGTCGTTATTTTCTATCATTACAGTTTCCGTTACACTTTCCGCGCCAACAGCAATTTGAGGGCTATCGCTGACCAGCAAACTTTGCGTTTGTTCTTTGGTTTCAACAGTAGTTTCCTGTTTTAAAACGTAAAGATTGCTTTTACGCACGTACCCCGCACTGGTTAGTCCAATAACACGGTCAAGGGCAGTATCTGTTTCAGTTATGAATTCTTCTGATGAAATATTGTTTTCACCGCTTCCCATGGTGTCCGGCATTAAGTCATCCGGCACCACATGAGCAAGGTCGGTACGACCCAAATAAGACACAGCAAGTTCACGGAATATATAATCAAGAACCGAAGTGGCCATTTTTATGGCATCATTACCGACGACTTGACCGGATGGCTCAAATCTAGTGAAGGTAAAGGCATCAACATATTCATCAAGCGGCACGCCGTATTGAAGACCAATAGATAAGGCAATGGCAAAATTATTCATCAAACTTCTGAAGGCGGCGCCTTCTTTATGCATATCGATGAAGATTTCCCCTAATGTCCCATCATCATATTCACCACTTCTTAAATAAACTTTATGACCACCAACTGTTGCTTTTTGGGTGTAGCCTTTGCGTCTGGTTGGTAATTTTCGGCGTTTTGCTTGCTCGGATTGCTCAATTACTTTTTCAACAATACGTTCCGTTACGGCTTTTGTTTTATCAAGCAATGGTACGGCTTCAATTTCTTCTTCTTCATCATCAAACATAACGGCGTTTAACGGCTGGCTTAATTTGGATCCATCACGGTATAAAGCGTTCGCCTTAAGCCCTAATCGCCAAGATAACTTATAAGCCTCTTTACAATCATCAACTGAGGCATTTGCAGGCATATTGATTGTTTTTGAAATTGCGCCGGAAATAAAGGGTTGTGATGCGGCCATCATGAATATGTGGCTCTCGGCACTTAAGAAACGCTTTCCTTTTTTACCGCACGGGTTTGCACAATCAAAAACGGGTAAGTGAACATCTTTAAGATGAGGCGCACCTTCCAATGTAAATGTACCAGCGCAATATTCATTTGCTTCTTCAATTTGTTTTTGAGTAAAGCCAAGCTCTTTTAACATATTGAAAGTCGGTGAGCTAATTTGATCTGCTGAGAAATCAAGCACCTCTGTGCAGAAATCATCACCAAGCGTCCAGCGATTAAAAGCAAAGGTGATATCAAATGCATTTTCGATTTGTTCTTCGATTTGGTCGATTTGTGCGTTTGCAAAACCTAATGCTTTTAAGCTGTTATGATTAATGTGCGGCGCATTTTCAAGATTACCATAACCCACAGCATAATTAGAGATTTCATCAATTTGTTTTGGTGTATATCCAAGAAATTTTAACGCTTCAGGAACCATTCGGTTGATAATTTTAAAATATCCGCCACCAGCAAGTTTCTTAAATTTAACCAGCGCAAAGTCAGGTTCAATACCGGTTGTATCACAGTCCATAACAAGCCCGATTGTTCCCGTAGGGGCGATCACGGTTGTTTGCGCATTGCGGTAGCCATATTGTTCACCAAGTGCAAGCGCAATGTCCCATGCTCTGCCTGCGGCTGTTGCAATATCAAGAAAAGGACAATTGGTAATATCAAGTGGCGCCGGTTGTGTGCTTAATCCTTTATAATATGATTTGCCCCACGCCGCAGTGCGATGATTATGAATGACTTGAAGCATTGGTGTGCGGTTTTTCTTAAATTCCGCAAAAGGACCAAGCTCAGAAGCCATTTCAGCGGAAGTTTTATAGGAAACCCCAGTCATTAATGCACTAATGCTACCGCACAAAGCGCGCCCCTCAGTGCTGTCATAACCATATCCGCATGACATGATTAACGCACCGATATTGGCAAACCCAAGTCCTAGAGTTCTAAAATCAAAACTTCTACGTGCAATTTCTTTTGATGGGAATTGTGCCATGGCAACGGAGATTTCCAAAACCACAGTCCAAATTCGTGTGGCATGTTCAAAGCTTTGAACATCAAATTCACCATCAGTGGTTTTAAATTTCATCAAATTGAGCGATGCAAGGTTGCAAGCGGTGTCATCAAGAAACATATATTCCGAACACGGGTTTGACGCGCGAATTTCACCTGAATTCGGACAGGTATGCCAATCATTGATCGTTGAATGAAATTGCAAACCAGGATCGGCACATTGCCATGCGCTCATACCGATGTCATCCCAAAGGTCACGTGCCTTTACCGTCTTATGAATGCTGCCGTCTGTACGGCGGGTGAGGTGCCAATCGGTGTCATTCTCAACCGCTTTCATGAATTCATCAGTAACGCGCACCGTATTATTTGAGTTTTGACCTGATACAGTCATATAGGCTTCTGAATCCCAGTCAGTATCATAGGTTTCAAAATCAATTTTGGTAAAGCCTTGTTTTGCGAAATCAATGACACGTTGAATAGTGTTTTCCGGAACCATATCGCGACGAGCGGCAATCATACATTTTTTAAGAGCATCATTTTTCTTAGGATCACATGGGTCTTCTATGTCCGTGATCTGACATGCCGTCATTATTGCTTTAGCATGTTTTTCAGTTACTTTTGAACCGGTTACCAGTGCCGAGACTTTTTGTTCTTCGACGACTTTCCAGTTAATGAAATCTTCGATATCGGGATGATCAACATCAACGATTACCATCTTTGCAGCGCGCCTTGTTGTGCCGCCTGATTTAATCGCACCGGCAGATTTATCACCAATTTTCAGAAAGCTCATCAGCCCTGATGAATCGCCACCACCTGATAAAGATTCGCCTTGTCCACGCACCGTTGAAAAATTACTACCGGTGCCTGAACCATATTTGAATAAGCGTGCCTCTCGTGTCCATAAGTCCATAATGCCGCCTTCACCAACAAGATCGTCACTGACGCCTTGAATAAAACAGGCATGGGGTTGCGGGTGTTCATAAGCACTTTTTGATTTGGTAAGTTTTCCCGTGTCAGGGTCAACATAATAATGACCTTGCGAGG
>DGPL01000036.1 GCA_002390425.1 Kordiimonadaceae bacterium UBA4441
ACGGGTCTTTATCATGGTACACAACAAATCAACCAAGGACAGATGGACCGGTGGAACATCGTTACAACATTGAATTATTTACCGCATGATCATGAAGAAAATGTCGTAGCTGCAAAAATGCCAATGATGCAAAACGAAGACGACCTAAAGATTATCAAACAAATGGTTCAAGTTGCTGATCTTAGCCGAAAAGGTTTCATCAATGGTGATATATCCACTGTTATGTCGCCACGAACAGTGCTTACATGGGCAGAGAACTATGAAATATTCAAAGATCTCGCATTTTCGTTCCGTCTATCTTTTCTCAATAAATGTGATGAATTAGAACGTCCAATCATTGCTGAATATTATCAACGATGCTTTGGTGAAGATGTGATGGGTGCAAATATTCTTCAATCAACTGAAAGCTAAGGCTAAGCCGTTGAGTAAAAGCAACTTACAAAACCTCGAAGATTTTAAAAGGGCCGTATCCAGCACGGTACGCGCCCTTGCAAATGATGCTGAGGTAGAAGTAAGTTTCGGAACGTCCCCTACGCCTAAACCTGACCAATTGCGTCTTCCTATGATTTATACGGATATGTCATCGGAAGAGATCGCTGATTTAAGAGGTAAAGGCGATAGCTATTCGCTTCATAAACTTCATCACGATAAATCACTGCATTATAAATATATGCCTAAAGGTGAGCTTGCAGAAAAAGTTTATAACGCCATCGAAGATGCCCGCGTTGAAGCAATTGGCAGTAATGAAATGGCCGGTGTTGCCAAAAACTTAAAGGCACACCTTGAAAAACATTATGAAGATAACGCCCTAAACCCCGAAGAAGAGAAAACGGCATCCCTTCTTGGCGACGTGATGAAATTACTAGTTCGGGAACGCTTAACAGATGAAACTCCACCTGCAACAACCCGCAAGGCCGTAAATGAATTACGTGCAGAAGTTGAAGAAAAAGCTGGGAAGCACCTTGATGATTTAATTGAAAACCTTAATGATCAAGATGAATTTGCCAAACTTAGCCGAAAAATTATTTCCGATCTAGATCTAGCCCGTGATTATAACGAGCAAGAAGAAAATGATGACAACAAGCAGGATGACATGGATGATCAAACCGATCAAAGTGAACAGTCCAGTGATGATGTAGAAGACGACAGTGAGAGCGGCGAAGACGGTTTAGAAGAGAGTGGTGAGCAATCAGAAGATGAAATCGATGATGGCGCCACTGGCGATCAATCATCAGACATGACCACCGAAGAATTAATGGAAATGTTAAAACAAGCGCAAAGCGAAGATGCTGCACCACCGCGAAATGACAATGATCCTTTCGGCCTTTTTTCAAATGGGCCAGGATATCAGGTCTATACACGTGAATTTGATGAATATATCGCAGCAGAAGATCTTTGTGATCCAGAAGAATTAATACAATTACGAAAAAAATTGGACCAACAATTATATCATCTTCAAGGCATGGTTTCAAAACTCGCGAACCGCTTGCAGCGCCTACTTATGGCAAAGCAAACAAGAGCATGGGAGTTTGATCTTGAAGACGGCATGTTGGATACCGCCCGGCTTACTCGGGTTGTAACAAACCCAACCCACCCTCTTTCCTTTAAAATTGAACATGATAGCGATTTTAAAGATACGGTTGTAACGCTTCTTGTTGATAATTCTGGCTCAATGCGTGGTCGACCAATATCAATTGCGGCCATGTGCGGTGATATTTTAAGCCGAACATTAGAAAGGTGCGGCGTTAATGTCGAAATTCTTGGTTTCACTACAAAGGCATGGAAGGGCGGAAAATCAAGAATAAAATGGACAGAAGACGGTAAGCCGGATGCTCCTGGCCGCTTAAATGATTTAAGACACATTATTTATAAATCAGCCGATACGCCGCTTAGAAGAAGCCGAAACAATCTTGGTCTGATGCTACGCGAAGGATTGTTAAAAGAAAATATTGACGGCGAAAGCTTACTCTGGGCTCACAACCGATTAATCGCTAGATCAGAAGAACGCCGTATTTTAATGGTAATTTCGGATGGTGCGCCAGTTGATGACAGCACGTTATCTTCTAATAACGCTAATTATCTCGAAGATCACCTTCGACATGTCATCGAAGTGATTGAAACTAAATCCCCTGTAAAACTTCTTGCCATTGGGATTGGACATGATGTTACGCGTTATTATAAAAATGCGATCACGATCATGGATGCAGAACAACTCGGCGGTGCAATCACTGACCAACTTGCGATGTTATTTGAAGATAGCTAATCTTCATTTTTAAAATAACGTCGAAGCCACTCTTCAAATTGGTCAGACCTTATCAGATCCGTTAAAGAAGTACGAAAATTATTAATTTCACTTTCATCCATATCTTCACCAGATGAATTCGCATCAAGTTGACCACCTTCGTAACGACTGTTTAAGCTTTCTTGTTCCTCGATATAATGACCAAATTCAATGAGCAATTCAGCCATCGACGGGCCAAGAAATCCAACGGAGTATGTCATACTTTCATCAATTGTTTCACCCGAATGGGGAAAAAGTGGTGGAATATAAATAACATCTCCTGACTCAACTTCAAATTCATCACCAATAAATTCTTCGCTTAATATTTTTAAATCAAGACCTTCTATATATTTTTCTTTTCTTATTTTCTCACGACCAATTTTCCAAGACCGCTTACCCATTCCTTGAATTAAAAAAACATGATAACTATCAAGATGTGGTCCAACACCTCCACCGGGTGTGGAATAACTCACCATCACATCGTCAATTAACCAACACGGCGAAAAACCAAATGGATCTAAAATATCTGCAGTTGGTGGATGATTCTTCTCTACATCTTGAACAAGTAAGCTCCAATTTCTTTCTGGTAATGATGAAAATATAGCTTCTTCAAATGGTCCATGCTCGCATATCCAATCTTGAGGTGTTTTTCCTGATCGCACTATCCGTGACCTGATATCTTCTTCAAGTGAAAGACCCGCAAGTTCATCAGCAGAAATTAATCCATTTATAATTATTTCTGAAACGCCTTTACGCACAACAAATGGTTTTTTATTCCAATAATTTTGGTAAAATTCCACTTCATCAGGGAAGGATGATAAACTTTCAACGGTTTTTGACATAATCTGCACTTTAATAATGATATTAAATAGTTAAACTAAATATGTATCATGATAAAGAAAGAAAATAAATGTCCACTTGGACCCTTTACATTCTAAAATGCAATGACGACAGTCTCTATACAGGCATTACCAATAATTTGGAAAAACGTGTCTCTGATCATGAAGCAGGTATTGGGGCAAAATACACCCGTGGTCGGGGCCCATTTGAAATTGTTTACCAAGAAAAACTTGAAGATCGCAGCAGTGCATCGAAGCGTGAATTTGCGATTAAAAAATTATCAAAATTAGAAAAAGAAAAACTCATAAAAAAATAATTATTTGCCATTATTCTATTTTGAAGGCAGACAGACCATTCCATTTAATCTATTAACGGTAGGAACTTATGGGAATAATCGCATTTCTAATCATTGGGGCATTAGCGGGTTGGCTCGCTGGAAATTTCATGAAAGGAGCCGGTTTTGGTCTCCTCGGTAATATCGTCGTTGGTATCGTAGGTGCCTTTATTGGTGGCTTTGTACTTGGTCTTGTTGGCGTTGACTTCGGTGGTTTCATCGGTTCACTGGTTAAAGCAACAATTGGCGCCGTCATCCTATTATTCATTGTCAGTAAAGTGAAAAAATAATCTTTCTTAAAGTTTGAGAACAAATTAAACGATAGGAAGAAATCATGAAAAAATATGTTGCTGAAGGCTTTGGAACTTTCTGGCTTGTACTTGGTGGTTGCGGTAGTGCCGTACTTGCTGCTGCATTCCCAGAAGTCGGCATTGGCCTTCTTGGCGTATCTCTCGCCTTTGGTCTAACCGTACTAACAATGGCTTATGCTATTGGTCATATTTCCGGGTGTCATTTAAACCCGGCGGTATCGGTTGGTCTTTGTGTGGGGGGACGTTTTCCAGCAAATCAATTATTACCTTATATTGTTGCGCAAGTTATTGGCGGAACCATTGGCGCAGGGATTTTATATCTAATCGCATCAGGACAAGCAGGTTTTGACGTAACAGCAGGTTTTGCATCAAACGGTTTTGGTGATCACTCACCAGGCGGTTATACAATGATGGCAGCGCTAATTGCAGAAGTGGTCATGACTATGATGTTCATACTTGCTATTATGGGTTCGACCGATAGTCGTGCACCCGCAGGAATGGCGCCAATTGCAATTGGATTATGTTTAACATTAATTCATTTGATAACTATTCCGGTAACCAACACATCTGTAAACCCCGCCAGAAGTACGGCGGTCGCTCTATTTGCAGGTGACTGGGCCATATCACAATTATGGCTCTTTTGGGTTGCACCAATTGTCGGTGCTGCACTCGGTGCATTAATATATAATTTTATTGGTGCAAGCGACGAATAATATAGTATTAGTCAATAATGTTTAAACTAACAGCTATTGACCAATGCCCGGTTCAACCCGGATCAAAAGATAATAGGCCAGCGCCCCAGCTTTCTGCGGCGCTGGCCAAATCATGTGAAAAAGCAGGATTTGAGCGTTATTGGCTCGCTGAGCATCATAATGCGTCTTATTTTGCCGGCCCTAATCCCGCAACACTCATAAGTCATATTGCTTCGATAACAGAAACAATTCGCATCGGTAGTGGCGGCGTCATGCTTTCACATTATAGTCCCTATATGGTTGCCGAACAATTTAGGTTACTGAGCACACTTTTTCCCAATAGAATTGACCTTGGCATTGGAAGAGCACCAGGTGGAGGTGCGCTTTCAAGTCATGCATTAGCCTACCCCGGGCAAGCAACATTTGGTGAATTATATTCACGACAAGCCCTTGATTTAAGATCGTTTCTATCTGGTCATAGTGAAGAAAATCACCCGTTTAAAGATTTAATCACTTCACCTTATCCAGAATACAACCCCGAACTATGGATGCTCGGCAGCAGTGGCGGCAGTGCGGCACTAGCTGGCGAGCTTGGATATTATTTATCCTTTGCATTATTTATTGCACCCACTGGGGCAGAATATAATGTTGTTGAAGAATATCTTAATGCCTTTGAACGCGCAGGCCACGACCACGACCCAAAAGTTATGATCGCCGTTGGTGGTTACTGTGCAGATACACAGGAAGAAGCAGAGTTTATTGCATCATCCCTACTTTATAAAAAAACATTACAGCAAACGCGCGGACAAGATGTCCTATGGCTTGATCCAGAAATTATAAAAGATGACATAAATAATTTCTCCCCCCGTGAAGTACGTTTCTATAATTTATTAAAAGAAAGTTTTGTTATTGGTGACAAAACATTTGTTGCTGAAAAAATGCACGATTTAAAAAAATATTGGAAAACCGATGAGTTTGCCGTCCTTGCTGTAACTCATGATATAGAAAGCCGCATTAAAAGTTATCAAAAATTCGCTGAAGCGGTACTTTAAGCTGTTTTAGAGCTTTTTGAACTCGCTTTTGAAATCCATTCTCTAGCGTCAGAAACAGAATTAAAAACATCCGCCATCACGATATCATTATCAAGACACCCTTTATAAACGAGGTATTTTCCAATGATATCAATTCTGTTGGAAACAATTGCAATTTTGGTCAGATTGCCAATTTCGCCAAAGGCAACATTATCCATTCTTGCTCCCATTACGGCTTCAAGGTGTTCCATATCAAATTTATCAACTTTTTAAAAATCCCATATTTGATAAACATTACTCATTCGGTTTTTATGTTCCCATGCTTCGGCACACGCGAAACGAATATTCTGAAAATTAACATTACCGTTTAAGCTAAAATATAATCCATGATCTTCTGAAATTATTTTATGAGGCATCAACTAAACTCTTAATAAAAGGACTAATCAAAATGATTCTGAAAGAGTTTAAATAGAGCTTCTTTATTTTTTGAAAACTTTCCAAAAAATTTGAATAAAATTTATTTAAAATTGTTATAATCATATCATTATATCTTGTGAATAAAATCTTCATTGACTTTATCCAGAGAAATGATTCCATAATGAGTCCAAAATGTGATGATTTATAATAATTTTCAAAAAATGACTTTTAGGCTCTAAAGATGAAAATATATCTAGTCTTTATCATAAATTTAATAATTTCTTCTCTCTCATTCGCTCAATCCGAGGTCGTTATTAAAGTGGGCAATGTGATTGGTGATGCACCGAACGGGCGTATGCCACTTCATACTGGCCTTCTGCAAAAACAAATCTCGGAAAAAATCTATAAAAATACTAAAGGCGAAATCAACTTCGAAATATTGCCTGGAAAAAGACCGGACATTCCTGTCTTCATTATGCCTGATATGACTGCAAAAGGGGACGTTATACAGGCAACTATTGTGCCATCTCTTTTCCTGACACACGTACCAGAAATGCTCATACAATCTATTCCGTTTTTATTTGAAAGCGATGAACATTCCAGACGCTTTATGAACAGTGAAATTGATAACTGGTTATCTAAAAAAGTGGAAAAAGCATATAATGTAAAGGTACTTGGAAGTTTTCATCACTCAAATGCGGTTAGCGTAAATTCCATCACTCCTATCTTAAAAGTAGAAGATTTCAATGGCAAAATTCTTAACGACTTTTCCGAAAGCTGGCAACCGCTCTGGCAAAACATAAAACCCAAAGAAATCACCTATATCGGCTATAATGACGCTGTAAATGGTAAGTTAACAGAGGACGGCGTAAAGACAGAAGTCACAATCGGTATGCTGCAAAACAACCATTGTCAAAAGCTACATGATAGATATAAACATCTGACCTTAGTGCCCAATATGTATAATATTTATTATACTGTTTTGATCAACAATGACGTATGGAATAAATTATCGCCTTTTCAAAAAACGGGCATTAACCGCGCAATTAAAGAGGCACAAGATGCCTCAATTGCAATGCATGCAGATACAATGATGTGGGCTATTCAATTAAACCAATCCGAAGGTGTAAAAATTCATTTCTTATCAGCGTAAGAGCGCGAAAACTGGAAAAATGAATTTAATTCCAAAATGGTAGCATCGGTAATAAGTAAATCAGAGGATCCAGAAAAAACACGCGATATGATCCGCAAAACAAAAGAACTTGTTAAAGATTTGGAGTGGCAGTAAATGAAAATATTAACACTCATTCTTTCTATTAACATCTTAATATTACCATCTTATGCACAAGAGACAAAAACCATAACAATGGCAAATGTTTTTGGTGAAACTCCAGAAGGCCGAATGCCTATACACACACCGCGCATTCAAGAATTATTTTCTAAAAAGGTAGCTGAATATACCGATGGTCAGATTAAATGGAATATTCTGCTGGGAAAACAAAAGGACGGTATTTCAATTTTCCGCTCACCTACCCTAACCGCCGAAGGTGATAAGATACAAGCAACCAATGTCCCCGCCTTTTTCTTGCCAAAAGTACCTGAAGTAATGATCCAATCAATACCATTTTTATTTGATGGTGTTGAACATTCAAGACGCTTCATGACATCTGAGCCTGCAAATTGGATATCGCAAAAAATAGAAACTGCATATAATGTAAAAGTCCTTGGTCATTTTTATAATGCCGCATTTATTAGTGTAAATGGCATATCCCCAATTCGACACCCTAGTGACTTCTCTGATAAAATTATCAATGGTTTTGATAAAACTTGGGACCCGTTATGGACAGATGTAAAGCCAAAAGAACGCCGCTTTATTGGCACACAAGAAGCATGGACCGGGGCTCTTGTAACACCACAATCAGATTTCGACATAAATATTGGAATGCTGCAAAACAATCACCGTCAAAGACTGCATGAACGTTTTAAACACACAACAATTGTCGAAAATTTTTATAATATTTATTATACGATGATGATAAATAAAGACACGTGGAATTCATTAACTGATTTTCAACGTGACGGAATAGAAAAAGCAGTGAAAGAAGCGCAAAACGCATCCATTGCCTATCAACTTGATACCACCCTTTGGGCTTTAGCGTTAAATCAATCAGAAGGCACTAACATTCACTTTCTGACTGATAACGAGCGAAAAGAATGGAAACAGGAATTTTATCCGAAAATGCTTGAAGCCATCGTTTCAAAAAGTGCTAACCCAACTGAAACCCGTCAAATGATAAAAAAGATAGAAGCCCTTGTCGATGATCTAAGATGGCAGTAATCTAATTTTATGAAATTAAAAAACTGCATAAATATAAATGATCTACGCGAAGCGGCTAAGACACGTGCCCACAAAATGGTATTTGATTATATCGACGGCGGCGCTGATGATGAAAAAACTCTTGCACGCAATTCATCAGCCTTTGATGATTATGAATTGTTATACCGTGTTCTTTCTGGGGTCAATAGCCCCGATCTTTCGACGACATTGTTAGGACAGAAAATGGACGTCCCGTTTATTTTATCCCCTTCAGCAGGCAATAGATTATTTCATACAGAAGGAGAATATGGTCCCGCTAAAGCCGCTGAAAAGATTGGAACCGTTTATTCTTTAGCGACCCTATCATCCGTTTCTATAGAAGATATAGGAACCGCTACAAATGGTCCCAAATGGTTTCAGCTTTATGTATGGAAAGACAGGGGGCTGGTCAAAGAAATGCTTGACCGCGCAAAAGCCGCCGGGTTTACGGCGATGTTCTTAACCGTCGACCTTCCCATCGCAGGAAACCGTGAACGGGATCTCAAAAACGGTTTCACGATACCTCCTAAAATCGGACCAAAGCAAATTTGGCATGCGTTAAATGCGCCGCACTGGACCATGGATTATCTCTTTTCACCTGCCATTCGCTATGCCAATCTTTCATCTGCCTCAACGGCCGCAACACTTAATGATTTTGTTGCCGCGCAGCTTGATGCCGGATTCAATTGGGATGATGCAGAATGGTTGCTAGGCGAATGGAATGGACCAACTATATTAAAAGGTGTTGTGCGCGCAGACGATGCCATCCGCGCAGAACGCGTTGGATTTAACGCAATCTCAATTTCAAATCACGGCGGTCGACAACTTGACACATCGCCCGCACCAATAAGCTGCCTCGAACCGATAAGAGAAGCCGTCTCTGATAAAACTGAACTCATTGTTGATGGTGGAATTCGCCGTGGCACTGATGTTCTTAAAGCCATCGCAATGGGGGCAAACGCCGTTAGTTTTGCAAGACCTTATCTTTATGGTCTTGCCGCCGGCGGAACCGAAGGCGCTATTAAATCCGTTGAAATCATCAGAGACGCCATTAACCGCGACATGATCCTACTAGGCGCACAAAAAATCACTGACATCGATCGATCATTTATAAAAAGTATTTAAAAGCAATAACTTGAAATACTTTCTTAACCTTCTACTCACGAAGTGATTTTGAGAAATAATCTGTAAATGGTTTCATTAAATACGTCATTGGGGAATGCTCACCCGTTTTTAAATATAAATCTACCGGCATACCAGGCACCAATATTTTCTGCCCCATCTAAATCAGCATTCAACATATTTTTAAAGGTTAAAGACTTTAATCGCTGTTTCTGATCTGATTAATTTGCATTGGTCCGCAGGAAGTTCAGCCGTATGTTTCATTGCACCCGGCGTATCAAAAACCTGATGCGGCCAATCGGTTCCAAACATGACACGATCAGGTCCAACAATAGACATTAAATAATGCATGGCACGTGGATCGTAATTAATGCAGTCATAATAAATATGTTTCAGATAATCCGTTGGCTTATGTTTCATCACCCGTCGTTCAGCAAGCTCGACTTCATCACCTTTTTCAAAACGACCTACAAGATATGGAAGCGTACCGCCACCATGCGATGCAATGAGCTTCATATTAGGATATTTATCGAAAAATCCATCAAAGATCATACGTGTAAAGCAAAGCGTCGTATCAAACATAAATCCAACGGACCAACTTAAATCGTATGAACCCATATCCATATCAAGGGCACCTGGCGGGTCAGTCGGATGAACAAGAACAGGAAGTGCTTTGTCATCTATTGCCTGCCAAATTGGTGCAAAAAATGGATCGGTTAAACTGCGTCCTGCAATATTTGCAAGCACCATAACCCCGCTCGCACCAAGGGCTACGGTCCGTTCTAATTCTTCTACGGCTTTTTCCGGGTATTCCCAAGGAAGTGACGTGTACCATCGAATACGGTCAGGATATTTATTCTGCGCATCGACCATACTGTCATTTGAGGCAACCGCAGCAGAACAGCTAATCTCTTCGCCGCCCCAATATACATTAGGGCAAGTGAGGGAAACAATTGAAACATCAATACCCGTTGCATCCATTTGTTTAATGCGCAAATCATAGTCAAAATGACCTGGTTGCGGAAAAGCAACGGGCGTATCTTTCTTAAAGATTTCTTCCTTACCGTCTGGACGAACCTGAATATTATATTCGCCGCCTTGCTTTCTTAATATCTCATACCAATCACGGGTATAAGCATGTGTATGAACATCGATGACCGTCATATTATTACTCTTCTCTTATAAATTAAAAATTCGTTCTGCGTTATCACCACGGACTTTATGTTTGACGCCCTCAGGTAAATTATTGACACGACCAAGGCACCCTTCCATGTCACCCAAATTAAATGGATAATCAGATCCGTATAAAACATGATCAGGCGTTGCCACTTTTACACATAACTCAAGCGCTTCTTGCGCATAGGTAACACTGTCATAATATATATGCTTTAAATATTCACTTGGGTGCTTACTGATTTTGACTTTCGCACGTTCCGTCGTATCCCAAACGCGGTCAAACCGCCCCGCTAAATATGGAAGTGTTGCGCCCGCATGTGACGCAATTATTTTTAAATTTGGATAACGATCAAAGAAACCATCAAAGATCATTTTTGAAATGGCCAAAGTCGTATCAATCATAAAACCGGTTGATGCAATTAACGCATAGCGGTCTAATTCCATAAGTTCAGTACCAATGGGATATGTAGGATGTACTAAAACCGGAAGCGCTCTATCATCAAGTTCCTGCCATACGGGCGCGAAATCAGGATCCGTTAAATGACGTCCATTGATGCTCCCATGAACGATGGCGGCGACAGCCCCCATATCACAGGCTCGTTTAATTTCTTCAACTGCAAGTTCAGGCGTTTCCCATGGTAGCACAGCCATCCATCGAATATGTTCTGGATGATCTTTTTGAGCTTGGGCAAATTCATTGTTGGTCATTTGCGCTGCTTCTAGGCATACCTCACCTTTTCCCCAAATAACTCCGGGGGGTGGCATTGATACGACCGCCATATCCACACCCGCTTTTTCCATATTTTTAATACGTAGTTCAAAATCAAAATGGGGTGGTTCAAGAACGCAAAAACTTGCACCCTTATAACAAACAGTTTCCGGGCTATCGAGCCCAGCCTCAACGGTTAAATCAGGCCCGCCCTTACGTTTTAATAAATCAAGCCATCCGGCCGTATACATATGTGTATGAACATCAATAACTTTGCTCATGTGTCCCTCTTCGTTTATAATCGTTTAATTGTTGGTGACATTAGCAGTATTAAGGATCAAATAACAAATGAAAATATCACAAAGACAGATAGATGACTTTGAACGTGACGGTGTCGTGATGATAAAAGGTCTTTTTGCTGATTGGGTGGAAGAATTACGCTTAGGTATTGAACGAAACATGAATGAACCCGGTCCTGAGCACCATCAATATATTGGTGAAAATGAAAACGGAAGTTTCTTTGGTGATTATTGTAATTGGCAACGCATCCCTGAATTTGTAAAGGTCATAGAAGAGTCAGATGCCGGAACAGCGGCCGCACAATTAACCGCATCGAATACTATCCAAGTTTTTCATGAACATATTCTTGTCAAAGAGCCAGGAACGTCTATGCCAACCCCTTGGCATCAAGATAGTCCCTATTATTTTATTGAAGGTAATCAGACCGTTAGCTTCTGGTGTCCACTTGATCCCGTTAATGATGCCACCTTAAGGTGCGTCGCTGGTTCGCATAAATGGGCAAAACCTGTTATGCCAATGAAATGGTCAACAAATGAAAGATTTTTTCCTAATAAAGATGATTACATTCCTGTACCGGACCCTGATAGCGATCTTAAAAAATATCCTGTCAAAGAGTGGGAAATGGAACCCGGTGATGTGGTTGCTTTTAATTATGAGACCCTTCATGGATCAAGAGGCAACACCACAAATAACAGAAGACGCGCATTTTCATTAAGACTTTTTGGTGATGATGCCAAATATGTGACGCGGCCCGGTCCCTGCTCTCCGCCATTTACTGGGCATAGTTTAAGAGAAGGTGATATTTTAGATGAAGAATTGTTTCCCGTTATTTATTCCCGCTAAATCACCTTGAATTATATCAAACAAGTGATTACCGTGTACTCTATAAAGTATAGAGAGGATCATCATGAAAAAAGATATCACACGCCGTGATTTTTTAAATGGCACACAAGTCGCAATTGGCGCATCATTATTAACACCATGGATTGCATCATGTGGTGTAGCGGAACCAAGAGTTGGATCAAACCAATTCAGTTTAAATAAGGATTATTATCCACCCGCTAAGAACGGCCTAAGAGGCAGTCATGATGGTTCATGGGAAAATATGCATGCCCGCGTCATGGGCGAAGAATGGAATGCGGAAACAATCGACGAAGAATATGATCTCGTTATCGTTGGTGGCGGCATCAGCGGATTATCTTCTGCTTATTTTTATAATAAGAAAAACCCAGATGCAAAAATTCTCATACTTGATAACCATGATGATTTTGGCGGCCATGCAAAACGTAATGAATTCAAATTCGGTGAAGAGACTCGTATCGGTTACGGCGGCACAGAAGCAATCGACACCCCTTCATCATATTCGCAAGAAGCATTAGACTTACTTAAAGATATCGGCATTGAGCTTGATTATTTTTATGATGCTTTTGACCAAGAACTTTATTCCCGCCGCGGTATGGGTTTTTCAATTGTATTTGATGATAAAAACTTTGCTGAAACCAAACATGTGACCGGCTATGGTGAAAAATCATGGGAAGAGTTTGCCGCAGAAGCACCAATGACAGATCAAGCACGTGCTGATTTTGTCCGTGCCCACACCGCCGAAGTTGATTACCTCGAAGGCACACCAGTTGAAGAAAAATTCAAAATTCTAAAGAAAACAGGATACTCTTCTTTTTTACGTGATTATGTAAAAGTTGACGAACAGGTAATCAATTTATATCAAAATTGGGGCATGAGTTTCTGGTGCGTGGATATGGAAGAAGTGCCAACCACATCAGTACAATATTATGATGGCGGTATTCCAGGTGTTGATCACACTTTGCCAATGCGTTCCGGCCGTGGTGATGATCCTTATATTTTCCACTTTCCTGATGGCAATGCCTCAATCGCAAGATTGCTCGTTCGTAAGATGATCCCCGGTTCCTTTAGTGGCTCAACCATGGAAGATATCGTTACTGCAAAGTCCGATTATTCAAAACTTGATCAAGACGGGCAAAATATTAATCTTCGCCTTAATAGTACCGTGGTCCATACAGTTAATACAGATGACGGGCAGAATGTTGATATTACCTATGTGCGTGGTGATAAATCCCATAAGGTACTTGCTAAAAAATGTATTATGGCTTGCTATAATATGGCCATCCCATACCTTTGCCCTGAAATGCCAGATAGGCAAAAAGAAAATCTTGCTCTTGGCGTAAAAATTCCTCTTGTTTACACAAAGGTTCTGATCAACAATTGGAAAAGCTTTGATAAATTAAAAACAAGCTTCGTTTATTTTACCGGTGGTTTTTATAAACAAGCCGAACTTGCTTATCCCGTTTCTGTTGGTGAATATAAACGGTCACAAACACCCGATGAACCAATAATTGTTCATATGTGTCATGTCCCACTCTATCCAGGCATTAAAGGTCCGGATCAATGGCGCGAGGGCCGCAATCAAATTCTAACAACACCATTTGAAGAATTTGAAGGTCATGTTAAAACACAATTAAATCAAGCACTTGGTGAAGCTGGGTTTGATGCGGACCGCGACATCGAAGCCATTACCGTCAACCGCTGGCCACACGGGTATGCATATTCAAATGAACTTCTTTGGGGCGAGGAATTCGCAGAAGAAGATAAACCATGGGTGATTGGCCGTCAGCCATTTGGAAATATTCATATTGCAAATTCTGATGCTGCTGCTTCTGCTACGACTAAAGCGGCGATTAAGGAAGCCCATAGAGCCGTAAAAGAAATCACAAGTTAATATAATAAAAAAAGGCGCTCAAATAGTTTTTGAGCGCCTTAAATATTTCATTCTAAATCATGCTACCAGACGATTTTCTCAACATTTTCAAATGTAATAGAACCACCTTGCGTGAATTGAATTTCACCAGATGCATCTTGACCTAATTCAAGTTCTGTTCCTGTAGGTACTGGTTCCGGGTCAGCCTTGCCATCAAGGACAACAACCCAATCAGTACCATACTCTCCAGCAACAGCGCTCATATCAATTTTATCAATCCAACTTGCACCTGAGCCACCATCAATATCGTCTTCTTCACTTTGAAGGGCAAAAGTAGCTTCAATTCTGAAAGTATCACTTCCATCTTGACCAACCATATTGTCATTGCCACGGCCGCCAATAATAATATCGTTACCCGTTCCGCCTCTAATAACATCGTTACCATCATTGCCGAATAAAATATCATCTTCATCATCACCATTAATGGTATCTCTATCGCTACCGCCGAAAATTGTGTCTTTTCCGTCGCCACCATTTAAAGTATCAAGTCCAGTACCGCCGACGATAATATCATCGCCTTCATCACCATCGACATTATCATTACCAGAACCACCGAAGAGTTCGTCATTTCCTTCGCCGCCACTTATATTATCGTTACCAGAGCTCCCTAGCAGTATGTCATTGGCATCATTACCATCAATTCTATCATTCCCGCCTCGTCCGTTGATAAAGTTTTGATTTTCATCACCTTCCAATTGGTCATTTTTTCCAAAACCATTAAGGACAACATATTCAGGAGGAGGAGATGTCGGCTCTTCTGGTTCTTCAGGAAGTCCAGGATCATCTAAAATATCCACTGAAATCGTGCCTAATGTTGTTGCCGTATCATTATTACTTGTGTACGTCATCAGGGAAAGTTG
>DGPL01000032.1 GCA_002390425.1 Kordiimonadaceae bacterium UBA4441
TGGATTTCTGATAAGACACGTCATGCAGTTGACGGATTAGCAAAAAATAGACTTGATCGCCCATTTGTTAAAAAGAACGGTAAGTTACAGGAAGCCTCTTGGGAAGAAGCTTTCGGATTAATCGCGTCAAAAATAAAAGGCTTGAAAAAAGGTCAACTTGCAGGGCTAGTTGGTGATTTGTGTGATGCTGAAAGTATGTATGCTTTCAATGACTTAATGACGGCTTTGGATGGTGAAATTGAGTGTCGCCAGGATGGTTCAAAGGTCGGAGGCAAGCATCGCGCTGGCTACTTATTTAATTCTGGCGTTACTGGTATTGATGAGGCTGATGCCATATTATTGGTTGGCTCAAATCCACGTCATGAAAGCCCCGTTTTAAATTCACGTATTCGTCAACGTTGGCTTAGTCGTCAATGCAAAATTGCAAATGTTGGTCCTGATATTGATCTTTCATATAAGATTGAACAATTAGGTGATAATGCAGCAATTTTGAAAGAAATACTGGTGGGTAAAAGTGACTTTGCAAAAACATTGAAAAATGCTGACAAACCTATGATTATTCTTGGGCAAGGGGCATTAAATCGTGAAGATAGTGCTGCAATTATTAAGATCGCACATGATATTGCTGAAAAATACGGTATGGTTTCTGATGAGTGGAATGGGTTCAATGTTCTTCATACGGCGGCAAGCCGTGTTGCGGCCCTTGATATGGGATTGGTAACAGAAAACGGAATTGAAGGTATCCTTGATGGCGCGGAAAAAGGCGACATTAAAGTCGTTTATAATATGGGCGCTGATGAGTTTGATACCAGTAAGCTAGCGAAAGCTTTTGTGATTTACCAAGGAAGTCACGGTGATGAAGGTGTTAAAAACGCTGATGTTATCTTACCGGGTGTTGCCTATACAGAAAAGCCTGGGACTTATTTGAATACCGAAGGACGCGTACAAATTGCGCTTCGTGCGATATTTGGTCCAGGTGAAGCACGCGAAGATTGGACGATCTTGAGGGCGCTCTCTGATGTGCTTGGTAAAACACTTTCCTATGACACTATCGCAGAACTTAGAGCCAAAATGGTTAAAGATCACCCTCATTTTGCGGTGGTTGATCAGAAACCGACTGCTGATTGGTCTGATATTGGTGTTGAAGGCGATATTGAAGATACGGGCTTCCAAATGGCTATTAAAGATTTTTATGGAACGAACCCGATCGCTAGGTCTTCGGAGACCATGGCGGAATGTCGCGCCGCTCTGAACGGTGAAGATTATATTGAAGGAGCTACGGGAACATAATGTACGATTTTTTTGCAAATTACCTCGGCCTTTCCGCATATTTAGAAAGCGGCACGATTTTATTCATTTCAACGCTTGTTGGCGTTCTCGTAGTTGTATTTCCGGTTCTTATCGCCGTGGCGATGATTGTGTGGGTTGACCGTAAAATATGGGCAGCCATTCATTTACGTAAAGGTCCGAATATTGTTGGCCCGTTTGGTCTGATGCAATCGTTTGCTGATGGTCTTAAGGTTTTCTTGAAGGAAACGATTATTCCGGCGGGAGCAAATAAGTTTTTGTTCTTACTTGCGCCTGCATTAAGTTTGATTTTCGGCCTTGTTGGTTGGGCGGTTATTCCATTTGGTGAAGGTATGGTTCTTTCCGACTTAAATGTTGGTATTCTTTACCTTTTTGCGATTTCGTCACTCGAAGTTTACGGGATAATTATCGCTGGATGGGCGTCAAATTCACGCTACGCGTTCCTTGGTGCAATGCGCAGTGCGGCTCAAATGGTATCCTATGAAGTATCCATTGGTTTCGTGCTTGTTTGTGTATTGATGTGCGTTGGGTCACTAAACTTAACGGATATTGTTTTGGCACAACAAGGTGTGGGCTTTGGTGTTTTCAATGGATATGTGTTTACTGGATTGCTTCCAATGTTTGTGATCTTCTTTGTGTCTGCGCTTGCAGAAACAAACAGAACGCCTTTTGATCTTCCGGAAGCGGAAGAAGAATTGGTCGCCGGTTTCCAAATTGAATATTCATCCATGTCAATGGCACTCTTTTATCTTGGTGAATATGCGACAATTATTTTGATGTGTGGATTGATGAGCATTCTATTCTTCGGTGGCTGGTTGCCAATTGTTGACTGGGAACCTCTTTATGCAATTCCTGGTGTTATTTGGCTTTTTGGTAAAATGCTATTTTTCTTCTTCTGTTTTGCATGGGTTAAGATGACAGTGCCACGTTATCGTTATGATCAGTTGATGCGTTTAGGGTGGAAAGTATTTTTACCGATTTCATTAGTTTGGGTTGTGCTGACATCCGGCTATCTGGTCTTTTTTGGTAAGTTAGCGGGTTAGGAGAATATATTATGGCATTTTTAGATCACGCAGCTCGTACCATTTTCCTTACGGAAATTCTTAAGGGCATGGCTATGACCTTAAAATATTTCTTTAAGAAAAAAGTAACTTTAAACTATCCACATGAAAAAGGTCCGCTTAGTCCTCGTTTTCGAGGGGAGCATGCTTTACGCCGCTATGAAAATGGTGAAGAGCGCTGCATCGCTTGTAAACTATGCGAAGCCATTTGCCCGGCACAAGCAATTACAATCGAAGCCAATATCGAAGAAGATGGTAGCAGACGAACAACACGGTATGACATTGATATGACCAAATGTATTTATTGTGGTTTCTGTCAGGAAGCATGTCCAGTAGAAGCGATTGTAGAAGGACCAAATTTTGAATATTCAACCGAAACACGAGAAGAACTTCTTTATGATAAAGAAAAGCTTCTTGATAACGGGGACCGTTGGGAAAGCCAGCTTGCTCTTAATATCGAGCTTGATGCGCCATATAGGTAGAGGAAAAATAAAATGGTAGCAGCAATTATGTTTTATATATTGGCCACGGTTTTGGTGGGTTCAGCTGTGATGGTGGTTTTTAGTAAAAATCCTGTCCATTCTGTGCTTTTCCTGATTCTGGCCTTTTTCAATGCCGCGGGACTTTTTGTTTTGCTTGGTGCTGAATTCGTTGCGATGATTTTGGTTATCGTCTATGTTGGAGCGGTCGCGGTTATGTTCCTATTTGTGGTGATGATGTTAGATATCAATTTCACAGAATTACGCAAAGGCGTACAAGATTATTTACCGATTGGCCTTTTAATCGGGTTTATTTTGCTTGTTGAAATGGCTGTGATTGCTGGAGGGTGGTCTTTGACTGATGGCATTGCCACAACGATTACCACACCAACGCCGATTGCATCCGAAGTGCATAATACCGAAGCAATTGGCCGCATTCTTTACACTGATAATATGTTCTTGTTCCAACTTGGTGGATTAATTCTGCTCGTTGCCATGATCGGTGCGATTGTGCTTACACATCGCCAACGTCCGGGCGTTAAGAAACAGAATATTGGTGATCAGGTGCGTCGTCGTCGTGATGATGCTTACGAAGCCGTTAATGTTAAACCAGGTCAAGGAATATAAGGGGAAGTTATGATGGAAATTGGAATTGAACATTATCTAACCGTTGCAGCTATGCTCTTTACTCTGGGTGTTTTTGGCATTTTCCTAAACAAAAAGAACGTCATTGTCATTCTTCTTTCTGTGGAACTTATATTGCTTTCTGTGGAATTTAATCTTGTTGCCTTTTCCTCCTACATGGGGGACTTAGTCGGGCAAGTTTTTACCATGCTCATACTAACTGTTGCAGCCGCTGAGGGCTCAATCGGATTAGCTATATTAGTGGTTTACTTCCGTAATCGAGGAACGATTGCGGTTGAAGACATTAATCTGATGAAGGGATAATTATAAAATGTATCAGACTATTGTCTTCTTACCCTTGCTAGCAGCGATCATTGCCGGTCTTTTCGGTAATAGGATTGGTGTTCGTGGCGCACAGGGGGTAACTTGTGGGGCATTGATTGTATCAGCAGTACTTTCATGGGTTACATTTTTTCAGGTTGCGATGGCGTCTGGTGATCATGGAACACATGTTCAAGTATTAAGTTGGATTGTATCCGGTGACTTTAATGTTAATTGGGCCTTCCAAATTGATACATTGACGGCCGTAATGCTGGTTGTTGTTAATACAGTATCTTGTCTTGTTCATATCTACAGCGTTGGCTATATGAGCCATGACCCACATATTCAGCGTTTCATGTCTTATTTGTCGTTATTTACATTCGCGATGCTTATGCTGATTACATCAGATAATTTTGTGCAAATGTTCTTTGGCTGGGAAGGAGTTGGCCTTGCGTCATACCTTCTTATTGGATTTTGGTATAAGAAACCTTCTGCCTGCGCAGCGGCGATTAAAGCGTTTGTTGTAAACCGGGTTGGTGATTTTGGCTTCGCCCTTGGTATTTTTGCAATCTTTATGACATTCGGAAGTGCAGATTTTGCGGTAGTATTCGCAAGTGTTGGCGATCATGTTGATAAGACAATCCATTTCCTTGGTATGGAACTTGATCTACTCACGACGATATGTCTGTTGCTCTTTATTGGGGCAATGGGTAAATCTGCGCAATTAGGTCTTCATACTTGGTTACCGGACGCGATGGAGGGGCCTACACCAGTATCAGCCCTTATTCACGCGGCGACAATGGTAACTGCTGGCGTCTTTATGGTGGCACGTTGTTCTCCGTTGTTTGAATATTCTCCTGATGCCTTGGCAGTGGTTGCGGTTATTGGTGCCTCAACCGCATTCTTTGCGGCGACAGTGGGTATGTCACAATTTGATATTAAACGTGTGATTGCCTATTCAACATGTTCTCAGCTTGGATATATGTTCTTTGCCTTGGGCGTTAGTGCATATGGTGCTGCCGTGTTCCATTTATTTACACATGCATTCTTTAAAGCACTACTTTTCCTTGGATCTGGTTCCGTGATCCATGCAAGTTCCGATGAACAAGATATGCGCAATATGG
>DGPL01000017.1 GCA_002390425.1 Kordiimonadaceae bacterium UBA4441
ATTTTCTTCTGTGACGCAATTTCGCTTTTCCATCAACACGGTTAAATAATCATTGAGGCCGCCCGGGAAATGAAGCGTTTCTTTTTCAGGAACACTTTCTTTTTCCTTTTCAGAAATAAGCGATGGATCACAAGCCCAACGAATTTCGATACCTTTAAAAAGATAGGCTTTCGATTTTGCCATTTTATAAAGGATAGACGGTTTGAATTTGGTTTTTCCTGCGCCAAAAATTTCATGGTCAGGAAGAAATGTGACCTTAGTGCCGCGACGATTTGGTGTCGGGCCCAAATTTTGAATGGGACCTTGTGCTTTGCCGCGCTTAAAACTTTGGGTCCAGACTTGCTTGTCACGCGCTACTTCAACATCGGTCCATTCGGAAAGGGCGTTCACAACCGAAATCCCCACACCATGAAGACCGCCGGATGTTTCATAGACTTTGCTATTGAATTTACCACCGGAATGGAGCGTGGTGAAAATAACCTCAAGTGCGGATTTATCCTTGTGCTTTGGATGGGGATCGGTCGGAATACCGCGTCCGTTATCTGTTATGGTGACGGACCCATCACCATTTAAAATTAATTCAATACGGCTGGCAAATCCGGCGACGGCCTCGTCCATGCTGTTATCAAGCACCTCGGCAACCAAATGATGAAGGGCACGTTCATCGGTGCCCCCCACATACATTCCCGGGCGTAGACGGACGGGTTCAAGTCCTTCTAATACTTCGATATCCTTGGCGGAATAGTCGGCGGTAACTGTCGCCGTTTCAAATAAATCGGTCATTCTATGTTTGTGAACTCATAAATTATTAATTAAGGTATTTTGTTACACTATAGAGTATGGTAAAAAATCTCAACACCCAGATATTGATTATTTTTGTTTTTTTTAAAATGGGTTCGGAAATATAATTTTTGGATTAAAATAAGCACAAATGAACAACCCCATTCCATTAAAGCCAGAACGCCGCAAACCGATCATAAAATATACGATGATGAGCTTTTATTTTCTATTCATCGGGTTTTGTGCCATGGGTATTTATTTAAAATGGGATGCGTTAAGCAATCAACGTACATATGACTATGAAGAGGGGTTTGGTGTCTCCGCCCGCGTTCCAGATATGGATAAGGGGCCAAGCTTTCTTGAACGATTAACGCGACGAAACAGACCGAAGGAACCACCCGTAAAATTACCACAACGAAATGAGAGGGCGCTTCAAACATGGCAAAAATACACTGCGCCGATTGTTACAGTGCCACAAGGCAATGTAACGGTTATTTTGGTTATCGACGATTTAGGGATTGTCAAACGCACCACAAAAGAGATGATTGATATGGACGTGCCATTAACGCTCGCGTTTTTACCTTATGCAAGCGATATTAGCAGTCAAGTTAATGATGCCTATAATAACGGTCATGATGTTCTAGTTCATATTCCAATGGAGCCAAAAGGAAAAGCGGACCCTGGGCCACATGCTTTATTATCCTCAACTGAGCCTAGCGTGCAAATGGACAGTATTAATTATAATCTTACTCAATTTGAAAATTATGTTGGCATCAATAATCATATGGGCAGTAAATTCACCGAAGATGAAGAGGCGGTAGAAAGACTTCTCAATGTGGTTAAACAAAAAGGATTGTTGGTTCTTGATAGTAAAACCACATCAAACAGTGTGCTTGTATCACTTGCGGATCAAAATGAAATTCCGGTGATTAATCGCGATGTTTTTTTGGATAATACCAATGAAGTTGATTATATTTTAGGACAGCTTAAGGAACTTGAGCAAAAGGCGAAGAAAAACGGCAATGCCGTTGGAATTGGCCACCCTTATCCTGAAACGGTGATTGCTTTAAAACGGTGGATACCGACATTAAAAGAAAAGGATATCACTATCGTGCCTATCTCACAAACAGTAAGTAAAAAATACGCTAAAACAATCCTTGCTGCTGATTGATGTTTAATAACAGAATTAAAATAATAACCCTTATCCTAGGATTTCTATTCTTTATTCAAAATTCTGTCCTGATGGCACAAAAAAATGAAATGTCGATCGCAAATGCATTTTTGCAACTTCATAAAAATTCAAATCTTAATGCGGTTGAAATAGTTAAATTAGATTTCAAAACATTTCATACGCAAGGCATGGTGAAAATTGATAAGCATTTCTTCCTATCGGCGGTAGAGGTTCTAGAGAAAACCCAAACTTATGCTGAAACCGATCCAATCGAAGATTTTTCTATTACCCGAACGGCTGGTAAAGGGCGAGGGTGGCTTTTTAAATTCAGTGAACGGGGCAATTTAATATCAAAGCTCGAACTAACACATGGCGATGCCTATCATCCTGGCGGCATTGATTTTGATGGGAAGAATATTTGGGTTCCTGTCGGCGAATATCGCCCGAATAGTAAAAGCAATATTTATAAAATTGATCCGCAAAAAATGACGGCAGATTTGTTTTTTTCTGTCGATGATCACATTGGAAATATGGTTTATAATCCTATGACGGATTATTTCCATGGATCTAGTTGGGGGGGACGACGCCTCTATAGGTGGAAATTAGATGAAAATGGTAGAAAAATTTCGGAAAGCTGGCATAAAAACCCTAGTCATTATATCGACTATCAGGATTGTCATTACGCGGGGATGGGCGCGATGCTCTGCGGCGGGGTTCAAACATATCAAACACCAATAGGCGATTTTTCACTTGGTGGTCTAGAATTGATAGATATTTCTGCTGATAAAGTGAAAATACTTCATCAAATACCGATTACAAAATATCTTTCTGACGGAATAGTCCTCAGCCACAACCCCTTCTGGGCAGAAGTATTGAATGGTAAATTAAAACTATATTTTATGCCCGAACGAAATGGTCATGCGGACCTGCACACATTTGATATAGAGTTAGTGAATTAATAAAGTAAATAAATTTACTGTCCATCACCGAGTTCGGCGAATTGAACGGCTTCTTCGGCGGCTCTGACAAGGGCGCGGGCTTTGTGCTCGCATTCTTGATATTCGCTTTTCCAATTGCTATTGGCAACGACGCCGGCGCCGGCTTGGACGTACATGGTTTTATCTTTCACAATCGCTGTTCTAAGCACGATAGCGGTATCCATACTGCCATCAGCAGAGAAATAACCGATAGCGCCAGCATAAATGCCGCGTTTTTCTTTTTCAAGTTCATCGATAATTTCCATGGCGCGAACCTTTGGTGCCCCTGAAACAGTGCCCGCGGGAAAACCTGCTGCAAGTGCTTTAAGCGCATCATAATCTGGCGCGATTTCGCCTGTTACGTTTGATACGATATGCATAACGTGCGAATAATATTCTATAATCATCCGGTCAGTGACGGATACACTGCCTACTTTGCTGACGCGTCCTACATCATTACGGCCTAGGTCAAGAAGCATAAGATGCTCTGCTACTTCTTTTGGATCGGCGAGTAAGTCTTTTGCGTTTTCAACATCTTCTGCGGCGGTTTTGCCACGCGGTCGAGTTCCAGCGATAGGACGAATAGTAACTTCGTCGTCACGCAGTCGCACTAGAATTTCGGGACTGGATCCGACAATCGAAAAATCACCAAATTTTAGATAATATAAAAAGGGTGAGGGGTTCGTGCGCCTTAATGCACGGTAAAGTGAAAAGGGTGGTAAATTAAACGGCATACTGAACCGTTGGCTTAAGACCACCTGAAAAATATCACCTGCTGTGATATATTCCTTGGCACGCATGACCATTTTTTCATATTCGGCATGACTGGTGTTGGACGCCGGTTCCCGAAATTCAATATTACTTGGTGTTGCAGGGTTGATTTTTAATGGAGCGGATAGTTTCGCGATAATATCGTTTAACCGTTCTTCGGCCCTAAGATAAGCGAGATCGCCGCTCACATTTTCATCAGGTCTTACGGGTATTACAATGGTGATTAAATCTGTGACACTATCAAAAACAACCATTATTGTAGGTCGCATAAACATACTATCAGGAGTGCCTATAACATCCGGTTTCGCCTCGGGTAGTTTTTCCATCAGACGAACGCAATCATACCCCATATACCCAATAAGACCTGCGGCGGATGGAGGCATACCTTCTGGTAAATCAATCAGACTTTCTGCGAAAAGTGACCTTAAGCTGTCAAGACTAGGTTCATTACAGGGTTTGAAATCTTTTTCATAAACACCGGAAAGTATTTTGCGATTAATTTCTGCGTTTTCGCCATCAGCACGCCAGATAATATCGGGCTTTAAACCAATGAATGTGTAACGCCCGCGAATAGCACCGCCCTCTACACTTTCAAGAAGGCTTGCGTATTCTTCATTTTCTGCAAGTTTTAGATAAGCACTAACCGACGTTTCAAGATCAGCAACAAGCGTTGTTGAAACAACTGCGGCTTTCCCCGCATTATAGGACATTAAAAAGTCTGATTTATCCGGGGAAGTGGTCATAAGGGTGCTTTATTTACCGTTATTGATCAGTTGGCGTAACAAGAAGGTCAAGTGTTGCCTGAATATTATTAGTGTTAATAGACACCGGAAGTGCATCATAAAGATGATTGGTAAAGGCACCCATCATATCATTTTGCATAGCCGTTTTAATTTGATCTTTGGTGCCCGTGATAGCTTCTTCATCTACTTCTGCTGAAAGAATACGTTCTTTTACGCGAATCAGAACAAAACCATCACCATCAGCGGCCGCAATTTTTTGAATACCGCCCACTTCTTGGCTAAAAATGCTGCCGTGAATGTCTGTGGCAACACTATTGTCAGCATTGGCCCGATCAACAGTCACTTCGTTTACCGAAAAATCACTACTTTGGATATCTTGATATTCGGATAGCGCAAGGGCTGCGGAACCCTCAGCACTAAATTCTTCAGTGATTTTATCCGCAAGTTCGGTAGCGAGTTCTATGCGACGATTGGCAGCCCAGTCTTCGGCAATCTGATCTTTCACCTCATCATAAGGCTTAAGGGTGGCGTCCATAATGTTTTCCACATCAACCATATAAAACTTATTTGAAATTCCTTCGCGTAATTCAAGTTCATCACCAATATTTAGCGTAAACGCAACATCAAGAAAGTCGATAATGAGTGGTAAATCATTTGAAGCATTACCGTCAGGCATGATGCCTTCGATACTTACATTCATAACTTTTTTAACGGGAACATTAATTACGGCTGCAATATCATCTAGTGGTGCACCAGCAGCAAGCTCATCATCGATGGTATTGCGTATATCAAACAAGCGATCAATTGCTTGTTCCATTTGAAGGGTTTTAACCAAACCTTCTTTGACTTCTTCAAAAGTACTTATTGAACCAGCATTAACATCACCAAGTTTAAAGATATAAACGCCAAAACCAGTTTCAATCGGTTGCGTGTAACCATTAGCAGCAAGGCTATAAAGTTCATTTGCCGCATCTTCACCGTATAGCGAAACAAACTCGTCTCGGGTTTGTGGCTCAAACTTACTGTCTTCTGCACTGTCACCTGTTCGGTCAGATAAAACCTGCTCAAATGCTTTGCCGCCTTCAAGGTCGGCAATGGCCGCTTCGGCCGCATCCATATCATCAAGTAACATTTGAAAGAAGCCGCGCTCTTCTTCCTGAGTGTAGCTCATAATGCGACTTTCATACATTTCGCGAGCAACAGTATCATCAATTTCAATTGTTGCAGCAATATCGTTTGCTGAAATTTCAAAATAACTTAGATCGCGATATTCAGGTGCCATATATAACGGGTTATTATCATCATAAAAGGCCGTAAGAATTTCATCTGTTGCTTCACCGATAGCAGTCATGTTGCTAGCGGGGATGGTGAGAACTTCGGCAACGCGTTTTTCTGTTGTATATTTTGTTAATGTATCAGCTGAAATATCGGGTGTTTCAATATTATTCATTATGGCTTCGACAAATTGTCCACGAACAAGATCGGCGCGCATTAATTCTTCAAATTGTTGAACGCCATAACCTTGACCTGCTGCGATTTGTTCGAAATAACTGCGGTTAAAAGCGCCTGTTTCATCTTGGAAGGTTGGAATTGACATTATATAATCGCGTAATTCATCATCCGTTACCCTAAGGCCAAGATTTCGTGCTTCAACATCAAAAGCTTTGCGGTCAGCCATTTGCGAAATAACCTGATTACCAAACCCAAATTGAACCGCGAGTTCCTTTGTGAATGTTTCACCGAAACGAGCCTGACTTTGGCGAAATTCCATTTCAAAACTTTGAGCAAATTCATTTACAGTGATTGTATCGTCACCCACTTCCACAACATTATTAGATGTAAGGGTGCTAAGTGGATCACCAATCCCCCAAAGAGCAAAGCTGAAAATAAGGAAAGTAAGCAATATACCCGCAAGTAGGGATCCCATGCCTTTTCTGAAAAAGTCTAACATTCAATAAAACCTGTTTCTTAAATTTATGAACGGGCATATATCTTTATGAAAATATGCAGTTCTCATAATATTTGCGGCATAATAGTGAGCGGCGCAATTATTCGCAACCATAAAAGAAGCGATTTTTTAGGAAACGGGGCTGTTTTTTACTAATCCGTATAGAATTATCAATAAATATCTGTTAGTCAGTCATTAATTAACAATTTAATGAAGGAACGCACGATATGACTGCTCCGAAAGCACTTGTTGCTGGTAACTGGAAAATGAACGGCCTTAAGGCTGCGACATCTGAAATTAATCGTCTTAATGATTTAATAAATGAAAAGGGTGCGAAATGTGATGTTCTTATCTGTCCACCTTTTACATTAATCAGCACTTTGGTTGATACAGGTGCCAAACATGTTGCTATTGGTGCGCAGGATTGTCATATGAATGTTTCTGGCGCTCATACGGGTGATATTTCCGCTGAAATGATCAAAGAGTTGGGTTGTGATCATATTATCGTAGGACATTCTGAAAGACGTGCGGATCACGCTGAAAGCAATGAAACCGTTAAAGCAAAAGCCGCAGCCGCACAGGCACAAGGCGCAATAGCGATTATTTGTGTTGGTGAAACGATAGATGAACGTGAAGCAGGTAAAGCACTTGATATTGTTACAAGTCAGGTCAAAGCATCTATTCCGGATGATGCAACAGCAGATAATACAATTATTGCATATGAACCCGTTTGGGCGATCGGTACGGGCAAAGTACCAACAGCGGCTGATGTGGAAGAAGTGCATGCAGCCGTACGCGATGTATTAATTGATCGTTTTGGTTCAGCCGGGGATAATATTAATATTTTATATGGTGGTTCAGTTAAAGCCTCAAATGCGAATGAATTAATGTCAGTGGCAAATGTCAATGGCGCACTTGTTGGTGGTGCAAGCCTTAAGGCGGATGACTTTTACGGAATTATTTCTGCTTATGATCAAATAGGCTAAATTAATACTAGCCAAGCTTGAATGTTTGGAGTAAAAGCCTCTTGTAAATGAATCAAGTGACGTTATATAAAGCTTGTGTTTAAAAATTAAATTGGAAGAGTAAGAAAATGCAAGAAGTTGTTCTTGTTATACATCTGATGTTGGCGATTGCCCTTGTTATTACTGTATTGTTACAGCAATCAGAAGGGGGCGGCCTTGGTATCGGTGGTGGACAGGGAAGCATGATGACTGGTCGTGCAGCCGCAAATCTTTTAACACGCCTTACAACAATTTTGGTTGCTTGTTTTTTTGTAACAAGTTTGACCCTTGCATGGATTGCGAAACAGGATTCCGGAAGCTCGTCAGTGCTTGATGGTGTAACCCCAATGGCGCCCGCCGCGGTTGAGCAACAAGCTCCCGTTAAGGAAGAGCCTGCGGTACCACAAGTTCCAGTTTCAAACTAATTTTCAAACGGCGCCATTGGTGCCGTTTGTTTTATAAAAGACTAATATTAAAAGTTCATATTTCTGGATTGTTAGCAACCAATGACACGTTATATATTTATTACTGGTGGTGTGGTTTCCTCTTTAGGGAAGGGACTTCTCTCCGCAGCTCTTGGCGCGCTTTTGCAATCGCGCGGTTATTCCGTAAGACTTAGAAAACTTGATCCTTATCTAAATGTTGATCCGGGTACAATGTCGCCTTATCAGCACGGCGAAGTTTTTGTTACCGATGATGGGGCGGAAACAGATCTTGACCTTGGTCATTATGAACGCTTCACAGGTGTACCCGCAAGACAATCAGATAATGTCACAACTGGCCGCATATATTCAGATATTATCGCCAAAGAACGCCGCGGTGATTATCTTGGTGCGACAGTGCAGGTTATTCCGCATGTAACCAACGCCATTAAAGAATTTGCAACATCAGACGTTGATGAAGAAACTGATTTCGTTCTCTGTGAAGTGGGTGGTACAATCGGTGATATTGAAAGCTTACCTTTCTTGGAAGCGCTGCGTCAACTTGGCAATGATATGCGCGGTCAATGTATATATGTGCATTTGACGCTTGTGCCATATATTAAAGCCGCGGGTGAACTTAAAACAAAACCGACACAGCATTCCGTTAAAGAACTTCTCAGTATTGGTATTCAGCCAGATGTGCTTGTATGTCGCTGTGAACATGAAATTCCCGATGAGGAGCGCCGTAAAATCGGTCTTTTCTGTAATGTTCCAGAAAGTGCTGTAATTCAGGCATTAGATGCGAACAGCATTTATGAAGTGCCACTAAATTATCATGCTGAAGGTTTGGATGTTGAAGTGCTTAAAGCCTTTAATATTGATCCGAAGGACCAGGAACCTGATCTTACGCGTTGGCTTGATGTTTCTGATCATGTTAATGAACCGGAAGGTGAAGTTAATATTGCCATTGTAGGAAAATATGTTCAGCTTCGTGATGCCTATAAGTCATTATCAGAAGCTTTAATTCATGGTGGGTTTGCTAATAATGTTAAAGTAAATCTTGAATGGATTGATGCAAAAGAATTTGAAGATGACGCCGCCTTAAGTAAACTAGAAAAAGTGGACGGCATCCTTGTGCCTGGTGGCTTTGGCGAGCGGGGCGCAGAAGGGAAAATTGCGGCTGCGAAATTCGCCCGTGAGCGTAAAATTCCTTATTTTGGAATATGTTTCGGAATGCAGATGGCTTGCATCGAAGCCGCAAGAAATCTTGCCAATATCCAAGGGGCAAATTCCACCGAATTTGGTGAGTGCGAAGCGCCGATTGTTGGCCTTATGACCGAATGGGAACTTGATGGTGTTATTCATCAACGCAGCGAAGAAGACGACAAAGGCGGCACAATGCGCCTCGGTGCATATGATGCTACACTCGTTGAAGGAAGCCATGTCGCAGAAATTTACGGCAGTAACACAATTAGTGAACGTCATCGTCATCGTTACGAGGTAAACATAAATTACCGTGAAATTCTCGAAGAGGCGGGGTTAACTTTCTCAGGACTTTCACCAGATGAAACGTTGCCAGAAATTGTAGAAATTAAAGATCATCCGTGGTTTATCGGTGTTCAGTTCCATCCGGAACTTAAATCAAAACCGTTTGATCCACACCCATTATTTGCTTCATTCATTGAAGCAGCCCTTAATCAATCAAGATTAGTATAATTAATAACTAGAGAATTATCATGACAGCAATTATTGATATCAAAGGCCGCGAAATTATTGATAGCCGCGGCAATCCAACCGTTGAAGTTGACGTTACATTGGAAACGGGCGCCTTTGGTCGCGCTGCGGTGCCAAGTGGCGCATCAACTGGCGCACACGAAGCCGTTGAGCTTCGCGATGGTGGCAAGCGTTATATGGGTAAAGGGGTTGAACAAGCCGTTGAAGCCGTAAATACGGAACTTTATGATGCGCTAACGGGCTTAGACGCTGAAGAGCAAATTATCCTTGATAATGCCATGCGCGATTTGGATGGAACAGAAAATAAATCCCGTCTTGGTGCCAATGCGATATTGGGCGTTAGTCTAGCAACAGCAAAGGCCGCCGCTGACGAAGCCGCAATGCCATTATATGCTTATCTTGGTGGGCCACACGCCCATGTGCTTCCGGTGCCAATGATGAACATCATTAATGGTGGTGAGCATGCCGATAACCCGATTGATATTCAGGAATTTATGATTATGCCGGTTTCCGCGGGTAATGTTCGTGAAAGCATTCAAATGGGAGCGGAAATTTTCCATACCTTAAAGAAAAACCTGTCTGACGCGGGCCATAACACGGGCGTTGGCGACGAGGGCGGATTTGCACCAAATTTAAACGGTACAACAGATGCACTAGATTTCATTATGAAATCCATTGAGAATGCGGGCTATAATCCTGGCGAAGATATCATGCTTGCGCTTGATAGCGCCTCATCAGAATTTTATAAAGACGGAAATTATGTTTTAGCGGGTGAGGGCAAAACCTTAGACGCGGGTGGCATGGTCGATTATTACGTTGATCTATGTAACAAATACCCAATCCTTTCCATAGAAGACGGCCTTGACGAAGATGACTGGGAAGGCTGGAAAGCATTAACAGACGCCATTGGCGATAAAGTACAGCTTGTTGGCGATGATCTTTTTGTAACGAACCCAAAACGCCTCTCTGATGGTATTGATCAGGGCGTTGCCAACTCAATCTTGGTGAAAGTAAATCAAATCGGAACATTATCCGAGACATTTAATGCCGTTAACATGGCGCACCGCGCGCAATATACATCGGTGATGTCACACAGAAGCGGCGAAACAGAAGACGCAACCATCGCGGATCTTGCGGTGGCATTAAATTGCGGACAGATCAAAACAGGATCACTCGCGCGCTCAGACAGATTAGCAAAATACAACCAACTAATCCGCATCGAAGAAATGCTCGGTTCAGCGGCCCATTACGCAGGTAAAAGTATCCTTCGTTAATTTGTAAATATAATTATTTCTTAAAGCTTCTGAACGAAATTTCAGAGGCTTTTTTTGATTATTAACAAGGAAAAATCTCTATTTCATATTTACTAGGGTGTCTATGTGCACCTAGCACTTTTATTTGAGGAAAAGAAGCCATTAAGAAGCGTGAAAATATTACAGGTATTGTGTTTTCGTTGGAAACTTTTTCTTCTACGAGAAAATTTGCAAAATTTGAGTTGCAGCTTGATTTCAATTTATAGACATCTTCCGGTAAAAACTCATTGTCCCAATAACGAATTC
This sequence comes from Kordiimonadaceae bacterium UBA4441, assembly GCA_002390425.1. Classification (GTDB taxonomy): domain Bacteria; phylum Pseudomonadota; class Alphaproteobacteria; order Sphingomonadales; family Emcibacteraceae; genus Pseudemcibacter. The sequence goes on from DGPL01000017.1 coordinate 11,110, forward strand.
CATAAATTAGTTCTGTAATAGTTTCCATTGGAATTTTCTTTAAACTCAGATGCTCTCTATTATCTCCAGGAAGTATACTAGATCAACATAATAATCGTTAGGTGCTTCCCAAACTTGCCTCCATTCTTTTTCATAAATCCAATTATCGCTTTTTTGAAGAATAATATCAAAATTGGAAGAGCCGTGCTGTTCCATACGATCGACATATTTAACCCTTTTAAGATTCTCGAAGAAAGAATGATTTGCGTCAAAACCAAGGACTACACCTTTGTGTTTATCAGCATAATGAGCCCATAAAAGTAAATTTGTAGCTGTCTCAGAATAACATGTAATTCCATATTTACTTTCTTCACTCAGTTTAATTACACCTTCATATAAAGAATCATCATCATCCAAAATAATTGAAAATTCAAATGGATCATTTTGTGAAAAGGGTGCACTCATCGGTATACAATGATTTGAAAACAAACGACACACATCCGCAAAACTTAGATATCTGTAAATCGTATTTATGTTTTTTTGCAAATGCTACATCCTTTTAAAAATTAATTGAGCAATTGTAAATCAAAGGATCTTATATCTAAAGTGATTTGTTTTTGCATCGTTTTATGTGAATTTTCTTATTTCCATGAATCTAGCAATGGGAAAAAATCCCATTTTTATATGGGGTAAAACGAATCGGCATACTATATATTGTGTTTTTTCTAATTCTTTGACTCTAAACGATTCTTTTTTTGCATTTTTTTATTGACCCGCCGAATCGGCTGTGATTCACTGCTTGCCATGAAGAACGCTAAAACCATATTTGTGCGACTGAAAAGCATGTCACTGCCGCTATTTGCGCTGCTGGTGTCTGCTTATTTTGCTGCGCATGGATTTAATAGTGTCACGTCACAAAAACTGCTGGAACAGGAAATCGCCGCCCTTGAAGCAGAACGACAAATAATAAAAGCGGTGAGGGAGGATCTGGAACTTCATGTAGATCTTCTTTCAAGTGATCATGTTGATCCTGATTATCTTGATGAACTGGCGAGAAGGGAATTGGGCTATGCCCATCCCGATGAAATCATAATTTCAAATAAATAATAATAATATAATCTAGTGAACTAAGGGTCTTTTAAAGCTTAAAAGGCCCTTTTTCTTTTCTATGATTTAAAAATCGTTTGTTTTCATGTTGTTATGGCAAGGGTAAGTTTTTGCTTGAGAGTCAACAAAAAAGTGTGAATAACCTAATTTTAGTTAATTTAAAAAAAATGTTGTATTTCAATAACTTTTAGTGATTATAGTACTATGTTTTAAGGAGAAATCTATATCCTTAAATAGTTTGAAATCCGGCAAAGGTGAAGTGCCGGTTTTTTAGACTATGGACTAATATCAACAATAAGAGTGAGGAATATGGCTAAAAAACCCACGACCCGCAAGACAACTAAAAGCGGGAAACCCGCCGCACGCCGCAAAGCTGTAAAGTCGAATGTACCTGCAGCTTCTGATGCAGATCTAATCAAATACTATAAAGACATGCTTATGATGCGCCGCTTTGAAGAAAAAGCAGGTCAAATGTATGGCATGGGCTTAATTGGTGGTTTCTGTCACCTTTATATTGGTCAGGAAGCCGTTGTTACAGGTATTCAAGCCGAATTAAAAGATGGCGATAGTATTTTGACAAGTTACCGCGATCACGCACACATGTTAGCGTGTGGGATTGATCCAAAAGTTATTCTGGCGGAATTAACCGGTCGTGAAACCGGCATTTCAAAAGGTAAAGGCGGTTCAATGCATATGTTTAGTGTTGAACATGGTTTCTTTGGTGGTCATGGTATCGTTGGTGCACAGGTTCCCATTGGTGCTGGTCTCGCGTTTGCTCATAAATACCGTAAAAATGATAATGTATCTGTGACATATTTCGGTGACGGTGCCGTAAACCAAGGCCAAGTCTATGAAAGTTTTAACATGGCGCGCCTTTGGAATCTTCCGGTTATCTTTGTGATTGAGAATAACCAATATGCGATGGGTACATCTATTGCACGTTCATCATCAGAAGTAGAGCTATTCCGCCGTGGTGAAAGCTTTAAAATTGAAGGCGAAATGATTGATGGTATGGATGTGCTTGCGGTTCGTGAAGCCGCCGCGCGTGCGGTTGCCAAATGCCGTAAGGGTGAGGGGCCTGTTCTTCTTGAAATGAAGACTTACCGTTACCGCGGACATTCTATGTCTGACCCTGCGAAATATCGCTCTAAAGAAGAAGTATCGAAAATGCGTGCAGAATTTGATCCAATTGATCAGGTTAAAAACCGCATCCTTGAAGGCAATATAATGTCTGAAGATGAGCTAAAAGCCATTGATAAGGAAATTAAAGCCGTTGTATCAGAAGCTGCTGACTTTGCGCAGATAAGTGCTGAACCGGATCCATCTGAATTATATACCGACGTTTTGGTCGCCGAATAAGATACGAATAAAGGAGATATCAATATGTCTGTAGAAATTTTACTTCCTGCAATGTCGCCGACGATGACTGAAGGAAATGTTGCAAAATGGAACTTCAACGAAGGCGATAAAGTTGCCCCGGGTGATGTTCTAGCTGAAATCGAAACCGATAAAGCGACCATGGAGCTTGAAACTGATGAAGAAGGTGTACTTGGAAAAATCCTTGTTGCTGAAGGTTCAGAAGGTATTGCCGTTGGAACATTAATCGCCGTTATATTAGAGGACGGCGAAGATGCGAGCGTTTTAGACGGTATAACAGCGACTGTTGCTGCGCCCGCGAGTGAGCCACCTGTTATGGAAACCACAGAAGCGGCGCCAGTGCCGGAATTGTCCGCCCCAGTGGCAGCGATTCCTGTGGAAAGTGATCTACCAGAAGGGACAACATTTACCAATATGACGGTTCGTGAAGCGCTTCGTGATGCGATGGCAGAAGAAATGCGTATTGATAAAGATGTTTTTGTAATGGGTGAAGAGGTTGCAGAATACCAAGGCGCCTATAAAGTTACGCAAAACTTACTTCAAGAATTTGGTGAAGAACGCGTAATTGATACCCCAATTACCGAGCACGGTTTTGCCGGACTTGCTGTTGGTGCTGCAATGGCGGGTCTTAAGCCAGTTGTTGAATTTATGACATTTAACTTTGCCATGCAGGCAATTGACCAAATCATTAATAGTGCCGCAAAAACAAATTACATGTCAGGCGGTCAAATTCGCTGTCCAATGGTATTTCGTGGCCCAAATGGTGCCGCAAGTCGTGTGGGTGCGCAGCATTCACAAAACTATGCATCATGGTATGCTCATGTTCCGGGATTAATTGTTGTCGCTCCTTATAGTGCTGCTGATTGTAAAGGATTATTAAAAGCGGCGATTAAAAACCCGAACCCTGTGATTTTCCTTGAGAATGAAATCACATATGGTTATAGCTTCGATGTACCAGATATTGAGGATTACACGGTTCCAATTGGTAAAGCGAAAGTTGTTCGTGAAGGTGCGGACGTCACGCTTGTGTCTTATTCAATCGGTGTAAAATTTGCTCTTGATGCGGCTGAAAAACTTGCTGCAGAAGGTGTTGATGCGGAAGTGATTGATCTAAGAACTATTCGTCCACTAGACATGGATACAATTATTGAATCTGTGAAGAAAACAAACCGTGTTGTTTGTGTTGAAGAGGGCTGGGCAACATGTTCCGTCAGCTCAGAAATTTCAGCACGCTTAATGGAAGATGCATTTGATTATCTTGATGCACCGGTAATGCGTGTGACAAACGAAGATGTTCCAATGCCTTACGCTGCTAACCTTGAAAAACTTGCTGTGGTAAGTGACGATCTAATTGTCGCTGCTGCGAAACAAGTTTGTTATAAGCAAGGAGAATAAACATGGCTATTGCACTTACTATGCCTGCGCTTTCCCCAACTATGGAAACTGGTACTCTGGCCAAATGGCTTGTAAAAGAAGGCGACGAAGTTGAAAGCGGTACAATACTTGCTGAAATTGAAACTGACAAAGCCACTATGGAATTCGAAAGCATTGATGATGGTATTGTTGGCAAGATCGTTATAGCCGAAGGCGCCGAAAATGTCGCCGTTGGTGAATTGATCGCCGTATTACTTGAAGATGGTGAAGATGCCTCTGCTATGGATAGTGTTGCTGCTGCCGCTCCGGCACCAGCTGCACCTGCGGCTGCACAGACACCTGAAGCATCGCCAGCTCCTGCTGCTGCTGCGCCTGCTCCAACACCAGCGCCAGCCCCTGCGGCGGCTCCTGCTGCTCCAGTTGCAAGCGGGGAGCGCGTTTTTGCGTCACCGCTTGCGCGCCGAATTGCGGAACAAAGTGGTTATGATATTTCGCAAATTCCAGGCACAGGTCCACGTGGACGTGTTATAAAACGCGATGTTGAAAGTTATACACCTGCTGCGGCTACTTCTGCGGGGATGGGGGCAGTATCAATGGACGGTGATACACCATTCGAAGAAATCAAACTTAGCAATATGCGTAAAACAATTGCGAAGCGCTTAACGGAAAGCAAACAAACAGTTCCACATTTCTATGTGACTGTGGATATTGAGCTTGATAATTTAATGACGGCGCGTAAGCAGCTTAATGCTATGTCTGACGAATATAAGATTTCCGTCAATGATTTCATCATTAAAGCTTGTGCAGCGGCGCTTATGAAAGTTCCTGCGGCTAATGTTCAATACATGGGTGATACCATGCGTCAATTCAAACGCGCCGATATTTCGGTTGCAGTTGCAATTGAAGGTGGTTTGATTACGCCTGTTGTTCGCGGTGCGGATATGAAAGGTCTTCGTCAGATTTCTGATGAAACCAAAGATCTTGCAAGACGTGCACAGGAAGGGAAACTCGCCCCTGAGGAATATGCAGGTGGGACATTCTCAATTTCAAACATGGGTATGATGGGCGTGAAGAATTTTGACGCGGTAATTAACCCGCCACAAGCGGCAATTTTGGCAGTCGGCGCTGGTGAACAGCGTCCAGTTGTTAAAAATGGTGAATTAACAGTTGCGACTGTGATGACTGTGACACTTTCATGTGATCACCGTGCCATTGATGGTGCCGTTGGCGCAGAATATATCGCAGCGGTGAAAATGTTCCTTGAACAACCATCCGCAATGTTACTGTAAGGAGTTAAGAATATGACTGCACAAAAATTTGATATGGTCGTGCTTGGCTCTGGCCCGGGTGGATATGTTGCTGCAATTCGTGCGGCGCAGCTTGGTTATAAAACGGCCGTAATTGAACGCGCTGAATTAGGTGGTATTTGTCTAAACTGGGGTTGTATCCCGACGAAGGCATTATTACGTTCAGCCGAAGTATTTCATAATATGAAACATGCCGCAGATTATGGTCTTGTTGCCGGACAGCTTGGATTTGATATTGACAAAGTAGTGTCAAGAAGCCGTGGTATCGCGGGCCAATTAAGCGAAGGCATCAAGCATTTGATGAAAAAGAACAAAATTACTGTGATCGAAGGAAATGGTAAACTTGTGAAGCCTGGTGTTTTATCAGTCGAAAAAGACGGTAAAAAAACTGAGGTACATGGTACGGATATTATTCTGGCGACTGGCGCGCGCGCAAAAGAACTGCCGCACCTTAAGGCGGATGGCGAGCGTGTTTGGACATATCGTCATGCGTTAACACCTAAAGAAGTACCTGGTAAGCTCTTGGTGATTGGTTCAGGCGCTATTGGTATTGAATTTGCCAGTTTTTATAATGAACTTGGTTCAGATGTAACTGTTGTGGAAATGATGGACCGTGTTATGCCGGTGGAAGACGAAGAAATTTCTGCTTTCTCGCAAAAATCATTTAAATCCCAAGGCATTAATATCATGACGGAAGCGTCAGTGACTAAGCTTGATAAAAAAGCCAAAACAGTAGTTTGTACAGTTGAAAGCAAAGGCGGTAAATCACAGCAGATCGAAGTTGATAATGTAATTATTGCCATTGGTATTGACGGAAATGTAGAAAATATCGGTCTTGAAGAAAATAAAATCAAGGTTGACCGTGGTCATGTTGTGACCGATGAATGGGGTCATACTGGTGTTAATGGTGTTCACGCAATCGGCGATTTAACGGGGCCACCATGGCTTGCGCATAAGGCCAGCCATGAAGGTGTTGTTTTGGTTGAAAAGATTGCCAAAGATAAAGGCCATAAAGAAATCACCGACGTGCATCCAATGGATAAAGGTAATATTCCAGGATGTACATATTGCCGCCCACAAGTGGCAAGTGTTGGCATGACTGAAAAAGCGGCAATTGCAGCAGGTCATAAGGTAAAGGTTGGACGTTTCCCATTCATTGGGAATGGTAAAGCCATTGCCATGGGTGAAGCAGAAGGCATGATGAAAACTGTTTTTGATGCAAAAACAGGAGAAATGCTTGGCGCACACATGGTCGGTGCAGAAGTAACCGAGATGATCCAAGGCTATACTGTTGCTCGTACATTAGAGACAACAGAAGTAGAACTTATGCATACAGTGTTCCCACATCCAACAATGTCGGAAATGATGCATGAGGCAGTACTTGACGCCTTTGGTAAGACACTCCATATGTAAGGAAACCCTTACGCGAGGAACGCATGGATAAAGCAGTAAAAGCAGAAGTGACCGAAAGCGGTCACGTCAGAAAGCCTGAATGGATACGGGTGAAAGCACCCGTGTCTAAAGGATATCAAGAAACACGTAAATTAATGCGTGGTTTAAAGCTTAATACAGTATGTGAAGAGGCCGCATGCCCGAATATCGGTGAATGCTGGACGAAAAAGCATACGACGGTCATGATCCTTGGGGATACATGCACGAGAGCATGTCGTTTTTGTAATATCAAAACGGGTAAGGGCAATCCGGTAGATCCAGATGAACCAGCGCATGTTGCTGAAATGGTTGTTACAACCCAGATGAAGCATATTGTGATAACATCTGTTGACCGCGATGATCTTAAGGATGGTGGTGCCCATCAATTCGTTAAAGTGATCGAAGCCATTCGTGAAGTATGTCCCGAAACAACCATTGAAATTCTAACACCTGATTTTAGAAATAAACCTGGTGCGCTTGAAACTGTTGTAAAAGCGAAACCGGATGTTTTTAATCATAACCTTGAAACCGTTCCGCGTCTTTATACTCGTATTCGTCCGGGAGCTAGATACTTCCATTCATTAAATCTGCTTGCACGCGTTAAAGAAATGGATCCGGAAATTTTTACAAAATCCGGTATTATGGTTGGTCTTGGTGAAGATGAAGTAGAGGTCATGCAAGTGATGGATGATATGCGTTCTGCTGATATTGATTTTATGACGATTGGTCAATATTTACAGCCAACAAAAAAGCATGCTGATGTAATTGAGTTTATTACTCCGGATCAGTTTCTAAAGTTTAAGAAAGTTGCTAAAATCAAAGGGTTTTTGCATGTTTCATCATCGCCTTTAACACGTTCAAGTCATCACGCCAGTGAAGATTTCGAAGTATTACAGGCGGCACGTAAAGAGCTTCTTAAAAAGAAAGGGGCGCTTGCCCATAATGATGCTCCTATTGATATTGATGAGATGAAAAAGCATAATCCGCTTTATGATTGATCATGCCAAAGTTCGTAGAAGATAGAATATTCCCATATGACGCCAAGCAGATGTTTGATCTGGTGGCGGATGTTGGAAAATATCCTGAATTTTTACCGTGGTGCATTGGTTCGCGACTATATAACGTGAAGCAAGATGATTTTTATGCTGACCTTATTATTGGTTTTAAAGTCTTTCGCGAAAGATTTACGAGCCATGTAAAATTGTCAGATGGAAAAATAGAAATTGATTACATAAAAGGACCACTTGAATATCTTCATAATCTTTGGGAAATCAAAGATTTAGAAGAGGGCGGTTCCGCGCTTCATTTTGAAGTGGATTTTGAATTTAGAAATAAAATATTCCAAAAAATGATTGGTGGCTTGTTTACTGAAGCGGTTCACCGTATGGTCGAATCTTTCGAAACCAGAGCCATCGAGCTTTATGGAAAATAAAGGATCTTAAAATGACAAACACAGTATTTCCCGCACAACCGACGCCGCTTGTTGATATTGCCGGCCGTGATGAAAAATTCCCAGTGAACCGTATTTATTGTGTTGGTCTTAATTATGTGGATCACGTACTTGAATTTGGTGAGGATCCAAGCAAAGTTGATCCAGTTTATTTTATGAAGCCTGGTGATGCTGTTGTTGCCGATGGTGTTGATGTGCCATACCCGCAGCACACCAATAATTTCCATTATGAAATTGAGCTTGTCGTTGCCATTGGCAAAGAGGCATACAATATTTCAGAAGATCAAGCCGAAGACCATATTTTTGGCTATGCGGTAGGTAATGATTTAACAAGAAGAGATATGCAGCTTGACCTTAAAGCAAAAGGTATGCCTTGGGACCCTTCAAAAGGGTTTGACATGTCTGCTCCTATTTCTGCTATTCATCCTGCGGCAGATATTGGTCACCCAAAAGAAGGCCGTATCTGGCTTAGTGTTAATGGTGATGTAAAACAAGACGGCAATATTAATCAATTAATCGCCAGCGTCAAAAAGGTCGTTTCACAACTTTCTGAACTTTATGTCTTAAAACCTGGCGATCTGATTTATTCCGGTACGCCATCTGGAATTGGCCCTGTGGTTAAGGGCGATGTGATGGAAGCTGGAATTGACGGAATTGATACGCTTACGACTAAGATTGTGTAGTTTAAAGTGTTGGGAAAATATATATTCATCGTAAGGTAAAATATATGTTTGAATATATGATAACGAAATATGACCAATCCCAAAGAGATGAAACTGGTCGCTATGTAGGTCCAAGTTCTTGGACATGTTATTCTGATGCTGGCAAAAAGTTTGATGGTAAAACTCTAACTTTAAAAGAATGTCTTTTAGTTGAAGAAAAATATATTGATGCGGCTATTAAATTATTCGATCTGAGCAAACTTCCATATTTACGGCTAACGCGCGTGAAATTTCATGAAGCGATTAAAAATGAAGTTCGTTCGCAAGGTGAACCCTTATATGACCCTGAGTTTGAATTAATTGATTTCTCTGAAGATGCGAAAATACTTCCAGAAAATTTACGTATTGTTCTTAAAATGATTTTTAGAGGATACGGATGGGCGAGTTTAGAATGGAAAAATAAATTTTATGTCCATATTGGCTGGGATTTTTATATGTATATCGGGATTACAAGTGAAGACCAGAATATTCTAAATGATATTCGGTCCTCGGGCTTATACGTAGATCATGATAAACCAAGTCCATATATGGCATTTAACCTAGCCACTAATATTCTGCATATTGAAAGGATTGTTATCGGAGAAGAATATATCGATGAGGGTTTCGAAATAAATCTTTCTTCAGATTTTCTGGAAAAGCTAAAACCGCTATGGAAATTTTCTGATGAACATCCTTTTCTAGGAACTTGGAAAATGAATTCAAATGATAAAGATGCTCTTGAAGAAGTGATCAATCATAAACTCGATTTTAATACTTATGATTATTATATTGAGACAGTAGGGTGGGATAATTGAATTACTTGATATATACAGAGTAATTTATAGTAACCATTTATTTTTCCGTAAGCTTATACTCAAACACCATCTCGAGCGGTTCACCAAATACATCAGCAATTTTAAATGCAAGTTCTAGAGAAGGGGCGTATTTCGCTGCTTCGATGGCATTAACAGTTTGTCTTGTGGCATCGATTTTTTCCGCCAATTCGGCTTGAGTCATACCATTATTTTCAAGTCGTAACTTGCGAATATTATTTAAAACTTTTTTAGCCACGATTATAAATATCCACGGCGATAAAAGAATAATTGTGTAACCGATTTAACTGTTCCAGATATAATTAAAGATAATAAAATTAGATGAAGCACAGAAGATAGATTGATATTTAAAAGATGTGCATCTGAGAAATACCCTACTTTTTCACTAATGAAAGTTTGTACAATAATACCTACACAGAGAAGACAAAAACTATAATATGCGCATGAATTGGCTTTAGCATCTATAGCATAATAGCGTTCATCCTTTTTAACATCATCCTTTGTATTAAAAAATATCGTCAAAGCGATTGTCGCAAAAATGCTAAATAAAATCGCATTAATAACAACTTTTCCAAGTTCCGGATTAAACATGTCAGAAAAACCGCCGTTACTAAAGGCGTGTTTAAAATAATAAATGGCGACTAAAAGGCTAATTACTAATTCAATCCAGATTTCTTTTTCTCTATTTGAAATATCCATTTTTTCTCCTTATAAAATTTATGTAAAATATTTTTTACATAATGTAAAGTGTATCCCGTCAGACCAAGTT
>DGPL01000055.1 GCA_002390425.1 Kordiimonadaceae bacterium UBA4441
AGATATTTTTGAACAGAAAGGATTTAAAAATATTAATGTATTTCAAGACCTTGGTGGTCGTGACCGTTGTTTGTTAATTAGACCGTAACCGGGTTTTGATAAAAAAATGAAAAAGACACTTGGCTTTTAGAACGGTCCGCGCTAAAGTCTTTTCACGCAAAAGATATGCGTGGGTACCGAACAAAAGATTCGGTGATATAACTCCAAAATTCTTGAATAACCGTGCTAGGGGCATAGATGCCCGCTAATCAATCATATTGATATAATAGCCCACAAAAGTAATAGAAATTTAATGAGTACAAATCAAAGATCCCGCCAAAATAAGTCGGGTAGACACAATCATAAATCAAACAACCGTGGTCGTTCACAAAATTCTCGTGGTGGACGTAAAGGCGGTGGTAAGCATCAGCAAAAACAACCCTTAACAGCGACACGGCAAATTGATAGTAGTGGGCCAAGTGGTAAATTACGGGGCAATGTCAAACAACTTTATGATCAGTATAAGTCATTGGCACATGATGTAAGAACAAAGGACCGTACTCTTTCAGAAGCTTATGGCCAATACGCACATCATTATTATATTCTTTATTCAGAATTTGCGGCTGCGGAAGCTGCTCTTGAAGTTGAGCGTGAAAAAGAACGCCAAAGAAAGAAAGAAGAAGCCGCAGAAAATCAATCAAATGTCGTTTCAGCCAATGAAGATGCTGCTGCTGCATCTGATATTGAACAGGATGTGACGGAAAATAAAAAAGAACAGGTTAAAAAATCACGATCCCGTAAAAAGGATGAAGAAGCGCCGCTTGAACTTCCCCTTGATTTAGATGAGGAAAAACCCGAACCTCCAAAAAAGAGAGCGCCAAGAAAAACGCGAAAAGTAAAAGAAGAAGTGGCGGAATAAGCCGAGTTTCTTATTTTTATCTCTTTAATCTATTAATTCTCCTTTGCCCCTTGTGTTGCCGAAATGCAACATTATATGTTGTTTAATGTTAAACAATAATCGGACAGTTTCGGAGTATCATAATGGATTTTGAAAAATTTACCGACAGAACCAAAGGGTTCATCCAGTCCGCACAGAACTTTGCCTTACGCGAAGGTCACCAGCGCTTCACACCCGAGCATATTTTAAAAATTTTGCTCGAAGATAAAGAAGGGCTATGTGCAAATTTAATGACCGCCGCGGGAGCAGACCCATCAGCGGCATTGACCAATATTGAAAAAGAAGTATCAAGCCATCCAAAAGTGGAAGGATCCGGCACGCAGCTTTATATGGAGCAATTAACGGCAAAACTATTTGATAGTGCTGGGGAAGTTGCGAAGAATGCTGGCGACGAATATGTTACAGTCGAGCGTCTATTGCTCGCGTTAACGCTTCTTTCGGGTAGTAAATCTGCTGAAATATTAAAAAATGCAGGATTGACCGCGCAAAATTTAAACACGTCAATTAATCAAATCCGTAAAGGACGTGCCGCGAATTCACCAAGCGCTGAAGATGGCTATGATGCCCTTAGTAAATATGCGCGTGATTTAACTGAAGCAGCTCAAGAAGGAAAACTTGATCCGGTCATTGGTCGTGATGAAGAAATCCGTCACACCATACAGGTCTTATCGCGCCGCACAAAAAATAATCCCGTTCTTATTGGTGAGCCGGGTGTTGGTAAAACCGCTATTGCTGAAGGGCTTGCGTTACGCATTACAAACGGTGACGTCCCCACGAGCCTTAGTCAAAAACGCATCATGTCATTGGATATGGGGGCATTGGTTGCTGGTGCCAAATATCGTGGTGAATTTGAAGAACGTCTAAAGGCCGTATTACAAGAAGTCTCTGCTTCTGATGGTGAAGTTGTACTTTTTATTGATGAGCTGCACACAATCGTTGGTGCGGGCGCGTCTGAGGGGTCTATGGATGCATCAAACCTCTTAAAACCGGCGCTTGCACGGGGTGAACTTCATTGTATTGGTGCAACAACCCTTAATGAATATCGTAAATACGTTGAAAAAGATGCTGCACTAGAACGTCGTTTTCAGCCGGTCTTAATTGGTGAACCGACAGTCGCAGATACCATTTCAATTCTGCGTGGATTAAAGGAAAAATACGAACTCCATCATGGGATCCGTATTAAGGATAGCGCTCTTGTTGCAGCCGCTACTCTTTCCAATCGTTATATAAATGACAGGTTCTTACCTGATAAAGCGATTGATTTGATGGATGAAGCCGCCTCCAAGATTAAAATGGAAGTGGACAGTAAACCCAGTGAGCTTGATGAACTGGACCGCAGAATAATTCAGCTTAAAATCGAACGTGAAGCCTTAACCAAAGAAAAGGATGCGGCGTCAAAGGACAGGTTAAAAAATCTTGAAAAAGAACTTAGTGAACTGGAAGAAACATCTGCAACCTTAACGGCACAGTGGCAGAAAGAAAAAGATCGCATCGAAGGCGATCATAAAATCAAGGAACGCTTAGATGCTGCACGTGTAGAGTTAGAAAAAGCCCAGCGTGAAGGTAATCTCGCACGTGCCGGTGAGCTTACATATGGCGAAATTCCAGATCTTGAAGAAAAACTAAAAAATGTCACGGAAGGTGACGCGGATGATAATCAACTTTTAAAAGAAGAAGTCTCGGACAATGACATTGCTGCCGTTATAAGCAGGTGGACAGGTATTCCAGTTGATAAAATGCTTGAAGGAGAACGTGAAAAGCTTCTTTCAATGGAAGAAAATATTGGCAAGCGCGTAATCGGTCAAGACGAAGCGGTTTCTGCTGTTGCAGCCGCCGTTCGTCGTGCGCGGGCAGGATTACAAGAAGAAACCCGCCCGATTGGTTCTTTCCTCTTTCTTGGTCCAACGGGTGTTGGTAAAACGGAACTCACTAAGGCCCTAGCAGAATATCTTTTCGATGATGAAAATGCCATGGTCAGGATCGACATGTCTGAATTTATGGAAAAGCATGCCGTTGCTCGTCTTATCGGCGCCCCTCCAGGGTATGTTGGATATGAAGAAGGCGGCGTGCTTACCGAGGCTGTCCGCCGTCGACCATATCAGGTGGTTCTTTTTGACGAAGTTGAAAAAGCCCACGGCGATGTCTTTAACATTCTGCTTCAGGTTTTGGATGACGGTCGTCTCACTGATGGCCAGGGACGTACCGTTGATTTTTCGAACGTATTGATCATTCTTACCAGCAATCTAGGCAGTGATATAATAGCAGTGCTCGGATCAGATGATGATGTTGATACGGTTCGAGAAGATGTGATGGATGTGGTCAGAGCTAGTTTTAGGCCTGAGTTCATAAACCGTCTTGATGAAATAACTCTTTTCCACCGTTTGGCGGAGAAACATATGCATGCGATTGTCGATATTCAATTAGCAGGTCTTGAGAAACGTCTTGCTGACCGTAAAATCACGCTCAATTTAGATGTATCAGCAAAAGACTGGCTTGCGCATACGGGCTATGACCCCGTCTATGGTGCGAGACCTTTAAAACGGGTTATTCAGCAGAACATCCAAGACGGCTTGGCCAATATGATCCTTGCTGGGGATATTCTTGATGGCAGTACTGTTACTGTAACCGCAGGTGCGAACGGCATTGAAATGACTGTATGATAAACCTTATTTGTTTGCCCCGCAATTGCGGGGCAGCAATTTACTAAATTATCAAACTTCAAAAATATTTCGCTTTTGATCGCTCTAATGCAAAGCGGCGATCGGACGATCCAAAGATAATTTTGTGTTAAGTCGTTAAATCTGAATGAAGTTGATACACGAAAATGTGACTTTTAATTGATTTTAATCGATCAAATTGCGTGCTAATAGCATTATATAGATCGATTAAAGATTATTAAAATTAGGTATTTAGGTCATTGGCGCGTAAATTTATAAATGAATGGACCCGTGAAGATTTTGAAGCTCACCTTCAAGACATAACGGGCCATGATAAATCGGTTCAAAAGATCATGATCGCGGGTGATGGAAACATGAATTTCACTTTGCGGCTTATTTTTGATGACCAGTCTTCGATTATTGTGAAACAATCTCCGCCCTATTGTGCTAGAATTCCAGAAATCCCTGCGCCCGGAAATAGAATTATTTCTGAAATAAAATTTTATCAGTTATTAGAAGAGGATCCACTTTTAGCGCGACATTCACCAAAATTACTCGGTTTAGATAAAACAAATAAAATTGCCTATTTATCTGATCTTGGAATGGCAACTGATTTTGAATATTTATATAATCAAACCGAAAAACTTAATACTGAAACATGTGAAAAATTAGTTCGCTATTTGAAAAAGCTTCATAGCTTGGAAATTTCATCAGATGTTACGTTTGAAAATCTCGATATGCGGGCACTTAATCATGAATATATTTTTGACCTGCCTTTTCAGGACGGCGAAAGGGCCATTGATTTAAACCAAGTGACCGGTGGATTAGCTGAGGAAGTTGATCATATATTATCTGAAACAGAGATAAAAATAGCGGCACATGAATTAGGAAAGTTATATTTTGAAAATACGAGAACGTTAATTCATGGGGATTTTTATCCAATGAGTTGGATTGAAACAACTAAGGGAATGTTTATAATCGATCCTGAGTTTGGCTTTCTCGGATTACCTGAAATTGATCTAGGGTTTTTTCTCGCTCATATGCTGCTCTCAAATAACTTTGCAGTCGCATATAATGTAATTAATAAAACTTATGGTCCTTGTGATTATTCATTGATGGCAAAATTTTGTGCCGTTGAAGTGATCAGAAGAATTTCATATGTGTCACAGTTGCCCATAATCAATTCTCTGTCCTTTAAAAAAGAGTTACTTATTTCTTCTGCGGAAGTGTTAAAAACAGGAAATATAAAAGTATATGAAATACTTAATCATCACGATCATTAGCCTGTTGTTTTCATCAATAACATTTGCGCAAGATAATACTGTTCGCTTTGCCCTTTGGGGAGGAAACGAAGATATTAATCATTGGATTGATACCTATGTAAGCAGTGAGTTAAAAAACAAACATGATATTTTGCTAGAACGTGTCCCACTATCTGACACACAAGATGCGATCCAAAAATTAATCCGGGATAAAAGGTTCGGACGTGAAAATGGCTCTATCGATCTTCTATGGCTGAATGGTGAAAACTTTAAAGCCATGAAAGATAACGATTTAACATGGAAGCCGTTTTTATATGAATTGGAGAATTCAAAATATATTGATTTAAAGAACCCAACGATCGCCAATGATTTTGGTATTGAGCATCTAGGATATGAGGCGCCTTGGGGCAGTGCGCAAATGGTCTTTATTTATGATAGCGCAAAAGTCACTAACCCACCTGAAACATTAGATCAACTCACGAACTGGATAAAAGAAAACCCTGGTAAATTTATTTATCCGGCCCCACCGGACTTTACCGGTAGTGCCTTTATAAGGCAAAGCCTTGCCAACATTTTGGGAAAAGAGGCCTATGACAATCTTATCAATAATTTTTCAGTAAACAGATTAGAGCAAGAGTTACCAAAACTTTGGTCATGGTTAAAAGAAATAGAGCCATATTTGTATCAAGAAGGCAGGTTTTATCCTGAATCGATTAGTAAACTTCATCAAAATTTTTCCGATGGCACAGTATGGATGACGATGGACTATTATCCGTCGACTGCACAAAGAATGATTGATAAGGGTATTTTTCCTAAAACGGCCAAAACCTTAGTCCTCAAAGAAGGGGCGCTTGCTAATACCCATTATGTGACTATTCCTTTTAATGCGAGCCATAAAGAAAATGCAAAGACCGTAGTAGATTTTTTATTGGGAATTGATGCACAAGCCTCTAAACTTAATTCAGACAACTGGGGTGATTTTAGTGTTCTTGATATGTCAAAATTATCCCCCCAAGATGCAGAAAAACTGCAATCAGTCGATTTAGGTGAAGCAACTTTATCACTGGAAATTTTGAATAATGCAAAAGTACAAGAGTTTCCTGCTGAGCATATTTCAATGATTGAGGAAGAATGGAAAAGCAACATAATTCAAAGATAGCCCTGTTATCCCTGATTTTTCTGGCTTTAATAAGCCCGTTTGGGCTTTTTATTTATGCTTTTTTCAACGTGGCGAGTGAGAGCATCTTTGCGCTCACAGAAAGCTCTCTTGACCATATTTCCATTTATGAACTGATATTCTCTATTTCAATAAGCGCAATTGCTACCTTCATTTCCGTCATTTTCGGAGGATTGCTTAGTTTTTATCTTTTGAGCTTTAGAAAAAAAGATTTGAATTTGGGAATGCTAAATATTGTTTTGGTTTTACCTCATATCGGTTTTGCCTATATCATATTTTTATTTTTTTCTGATACAGGGTTTTCGTTTCGATTTCTTCATACTTTTGGTGTGCATTCAAACGTTAGTCTTGTGAATGATACTTATGGTATAGGTATTATTCTAAATTACGTACTTAAAGAAATACCTTTCATTGTTCTCTATCTTCTTGCCACTAATAATACAAAAAATCAAAACTTTGTTCTCGCGGCAAAAGATTTAGGCGCTGGATTTTTACAATGTTTTTATAAAATATATATGCCACTAAATTTGTTACAATTTGTTTCAATATCCATTGTAATATTTGCTTTTATTCTTGGAAATTATGAAGTGCCCTTCTTACTTGGCTCAAACTCTCCTCAATTTTTATCAGTATCAGCGCTAAATAATTTCCAAAGCATCAATATCGATCAGAATATCGCGAGTTATTTGAAAGTAGTTATTATATTTGTCACATCATTTATTGTTTCTATTCTTTTAAGGCTAATATTCAGGAGTTCGAAATGATTAATAATCCGCGCTCTTTCAAAATCATTAATATTTTTTATTTGATACTACTTGGTCACCTTGGATTTTGGCTTTTAGCGCCTAGAATTCCTTATCCGCGCCTCATACCAGACACTATTGATGTTTCGGGGTTAATAGAACTTCAAAATTTTGATCTTTTTATTTCTGCGCTCTTTAACTCTTTGCTCGTTGCGGTTTTGGTAATTGCGATTACACTTACATTCGCCGTTCCTCTTGCACTTCTACTTAGTAAACATCAAACCAAAGTAGGCAAGGTGATATCAGGATTGCTTTATATTCCTGTTCTCGCGCCCGTCTTATTGCCTGCATTTGGTCTCTATGAAATTTTTATAAGATTGGATATTATCGGAACACCTTTATCCGTTGCCATTGCTCAATCAACAATATTATTTCCTTATATGCTTAAACCAATTGAAAACTATCTTAGTAACAAGGGATTTTATTTAGAAAATGTTGCGGCTGATTTAGGGGAAAGTAAAGGCAGAACGTTTTTAAAAATTACGCTTCCTGGCCTCATATCTCCTATTCTATTTGGTAGTTTTCTCTGTGTGATTGGCAGCTTTAATGATTATATCATCGCTTTTCTAATTGGGGATCTTAATGTTTCTACACTTTCTGTAACTCTTTATCCTTTGATACAATCTGATAATAGAATTACGAGCCTCATAACAATTTTATTTTATGTGGGGCCCCTTATTTTGCTTGCACTTTATTCCTCAAAGTTGAAACTCATTGGTAAGAATGGAAATCTCTATGCTCGCACTTAAATCTTTTTCATTTTCTTATCAAAATAATATTATATTTGAAGATCTTAACCAACGTTTCAAAAAAGGCGAAGTTACAGCCATTGTTGGTCGTTCTGGGGTTGGAAAGTCAACCTTCTTTTCCCTGCTAGCGGGACAAGAAAAATTGAAAGCAGGCTCGATAACGCTGGATGAGAGAAACTTAACGGATTTACCGTCCAATAAACGACCGGTCATTCCAATGTTCCAGCAGGAAAGTCTCTTCCCTCACATGAGTGTTTATGAAAATATTCGGTTTCCTCTAGTGTCAAAGTACAATCATAATCGATTTAAGGGTATCGATCATAAAGCCTATATCTTGGAAAGGCTTAAGGAAGTCAAATTAGAAGACTTAGCAGACCGAATGCCGGACACATTAAGTGGTGGTCAAAAACAGCGCGCCACACTCGCTCGATCGCTTGCTGCGAAACCAGAGGTTCTTTTACTTGATGAACCGTTTAGTGCGCTTAATGACGAATTGAAATATTCTTTAAATCATGAGCTTAATAAGCTTGTTAAAAACAATAATATTATCGCTCTTAAAATTACACATGATTTATATGAAGCTTTGAATTTCGCGGACAGCATCCTTTATCTTGATAAAGGAGTAAATTTTAAATTTAACACCGCTGATATTGATCATCTCATTGCCCCTGCTGAGGTCATTGAATATTTTATGCTCGGCGTACTCACCATAGATAAATCTGCTTATTTTCCGCTACACTCACTCAATGAAATAAAGGGGGAGCACTCATTTAATTGTGAAATAATAACAAAAATGAAGCGTGGGGGTCTTTATGAATATTCTCTTAAAACTAACGATCAAAATTTTAAATATTTCAGCGAAGTAGATTATAAAAAATCTTTAACATTATATGCCAATAATGAACAAAAAATTATGACCTTAAAAGGTAATTGAAGGCAGTAAATCGAATTAGCTTTCGGTTTATAATTTCCATGAACCGACATTATGCGTGATATTAATATCTCTATCCGCTTCACCTTTTGGTGCGATATCCCAAACCCAAGCTTCAAAAGGGTCGGGCAACCCTAAATCCGACAGTGAAGCAACGGTTTCTAACAATATTTCATTTTCCAAATAATTTCTCGAAATATCAGAAATCATAAGCACGGCTGTATCTTGTTTCTTTAACCATGTTATGTGATCTTTTATAACTTTTTCTTTAAACGCATCCTCTAGCTTATAGTTATGGGTTTCAGCATATTCGTTCATTTTTATTGGTAGCTGAGACAATAGATTTAATGATATAATCAGGGGTCAGGCTTTTGACTTAAGTACCATTGTCCTGCGGGCTTAAAAGCGGTACCACTACGGATTGCATCGAAGATATTTTCAATTAATCCAGTGATGTCTCTCTCCTCAAAGGTTACTTCAGGAAATCGTTTTTTTGTCTTTGGTAAATGAATAATATCAATACATGTAATTTGATGCTTTAAATCGAGCAGCCGTCTGATTGGAACGTCATGAAACCCACCGGAACCCAGTATCATAATCTGTGAGCCCGCGGGTAGTGTTTTCGCTTCATTAATAATCAATGATTTGCACTGATCTAGATGCGGTTGCCATGCGCTTTGGCATCGTTTAACACGTGCTTCGATGGCAACTGCTTCTTTTAAGTATCCCATCTTTTTGACATAACGCGGCGCCGGCGTCATCAAATGGGTGAGCGCCTCAAGGATCATTACGGGGTGATCTCATCGGTCACTTTATCGTCTGATTTGGCCAATAAAATATGGGTTTTCGCATCATTAATACGCGTTTGAATTTTATTCATGACAACTTCAAACTCTTTATAAGGCTCGCCCGTTAATTTTATACCTGACGGCATTTTAAGATTAAGCGGATTGACCTGTGTACCATCTTTATGCACTTCATAATGTAAATGGCGGCCTGTTACTCTGCCCGTTGCACCAACATATCCAATAATTTGCCCTTGACGCACGCGTACGCCTTTCTTGATGCCGCGACCATAATTGCTCATATGGGAATAGGCAGTTTTATAGCTGCCATTATGGCGGATACGAACATAATTACCAAAACTGCCAAACCAACTGGCTCGTTCTACTACGCCATCTCCTGCTGCCATAATGGGTGTGCCCGTTGGTGCTGAAAAATCAACGCCTTTATGCATGCGGGTATAACCCAAAACGGGATGTTTTCGTGATCCATAATATGAACTTAGCCGTGCGCCTTCAATGGGGGTCTTCATAAGGGCTTTTTTCGAGCTTTGGCCGTTTTCATGGAAATATTCGGGGAAATCTCGGCCCTCTGGAAAATGCCGATAAAGATGAATATCTTCCCCTTTTATATTTAGGCGTGCATATAGAATGTCCCCTTCTTGCACGTTACGACCATCTTCGGAAATTTTTCGTTCATAAAATATTTCAAATTGATCGCCCCTTCTGATCTCTCTTTGAAAATCGACGTCATAACTAAAGATACGAATAAGCTCGACTATGATGGCTTGCGGTAAACCTTGTCTTTGTGCGGCCAGAAAAACACTGTCTTCAATAATTCCTGAACTATGGCGTGTGATAATCTGGCTGGGTAATTCTTCTATGCGTCCTTGATATTGATCACCATTTCGTTCAACAATAATCATGTTATCAAAATCTTTTTGTAAACTAATACTTGTTAGCATTCCGTCCGGTGTATATTCGGTATCAAGCTTTTGGCCCACTTGAATGCGCCGGACGTTGAAATGATCGGATAAGGCGTTAATAGCATTAAACGCATCGCTTCTATCTGCACCATTATCAAGCAACGCATCCATTAAGCCTTGTCCACTTTTGATGCGAAGTTCTTTTGCAAAAACTTCAGTGTCATTCTTTTCAAATGTTAAGCTTTCAGCTTCCTCAGATGTTAAGGGCTCCGTTCCCGGAAGATTAGAAACTGATGTTGCGACAGGAATGTTTGAAATATTGTCATCAGACATTTCATCAGAAACGTTTGGAGTTTCTAGATTTTCAATGTTAGCGACCAAATCGCTATTATTCTGATTGGGAGTTATTTCACTTTCATTCGTAAAAAGTAAATTGCTTAATCCTAATGTTAGACCAACGATAAAAAAGCCCGCGCCAAAAACATAGCGTCTATTCTCACGGTACATATGAAGTATATAATGTTTAATGGCCAATTCCTTGTTGCCTTCTATAGTAACTTGAACGATGCATGTTTCTATATCTGAATTTTGTTTTAAAAAAGACGGGCCCGTAAATCAAGACTCAATAAAAATTATTTTTCTCTTTTTTTAAATATATGAAATAATATTTTCTAATATTAGCTTACTTAAAACAGGTTAAATACCTAATAAGAATACTTTATTTCTGCGGAATGTAAATAAAAGTAACATAAAAATGTATTTTTTTTATTTTTATTGTTTACAAGTAAGATTGTCCCCCTTATAACGCGCTTCACCGACATTCAGGAAGCCGCTTTTACTGGCCCGATTTATGGGACAGGATGGGGAGCTTTTTTGTTGTGTCGGAATTTTGTTCTTTGAGATTGTTGA
>DGPL01000009.1 GCA_002390425.1 Kordiimonadaceae bacterium UBA4441
CTTGGTCTGACGGGATACAATTTGGTTTATATATGATACAAGATAGTGAACTTTTCATCGCTGATTTTGCAAAAACGCCGGTTAATAAAGGGTTCGTTTTGTCTCGAATTTATAACCCTATTGCTCGATCATTCTTTAAAGAAAAATCATATAGAGAATTTATCAAAAACATCGGATTATTTACCTACTGGAAAAATAATAGTTTTCCTGTTTTTTGTTATGAAATTGATGACAATGATTTTGCCTGTGGTGAACCTTAAATAGTTATTCTAATTTCTTAATAACATTAAAAAGAACCTCTGCTCCAGCTTTCAAATCACTGACGTCAGTGTGCTCTTTCGGATTATGGCTAATGCCATCTTTTGATGGTACAAAAATCATGGCCGCCGGACATATCCGAGCCATCATTTGTGCATCATGTCCTGCACCTGAATTCATCTTCTTTACTGATAAGTTCATTTCCTTAGCAGTATTCATGACAATTTCTACAAGGTCTTGGTCGAATTTTACCGGTTCAAATCTTGCCAATTCTTCTGTCTCAATGATCACCCCTTCTTGGTCACAAATTTCTTTGATGGCTACCTTAAATAAATGTTCTGATTTTTTTAATTTTTCTTCATCAACATTTCTTAAATCAACCGTCATTTTTACTTCAGATGGGACGACATTGATTAAATTTGGCTTTGGAGTTATCACGCCAACAGTACCAACTTGAACACCACCGATTTCCTTTGTAATTTCTCGCACCTTTACGGCTAACATACTCGCTGCATATCCAGCATCAATGCGCATATTCATGGGTGTCGTGCCCGCATGGTTGGCTTGACCTTTAATCGTAAGAGACGTCCAGGAAATACCTTGCACATTTTCTACCGCACCAATTTTAACGTGCTCTTTTTCTAAAATCGGCCCCTGCTCAATATGTAATTCGATAAATGCTTTTGGTTTTATAACCCCACATTCTAAAGCGCCTAAATATCCTATTCTTTTAAGTTCATCTTTTAACTTTTTTCCATCGGCTGAAGTTGATTCATAGGCAGCTCTTAATGCCATTCCACCTGCATGAACTAGTGATCCCATCATATCGGGTTGAAATCTCGCGCCTTCCTCGTTGGTAAAAATCGCTACACATATATCATTTTTTGGCACTATTTTATGATCAATATATGTCTCAATGACCTCTAAACCC
Source organism: Kordiimonadaceae bacterium UBA4441 (assembly GCA_002390425.1). Taxonomy (GTDB): domain Bacteria; phylum Pseudomonadota; class Alphaproteobacteria; order Sphingomonadales; family Emcibacteraceae; genus Pseudemcibacter. The sequence continues at coordinate 1,190 of DGPL01000009.1, forward strand.
GCAAGAACCCCTAGACAACCATCAAGATGGCCGCCATTTCCAACAGTATCAATGTGTGACCCCATCATTATGGGAGTGTAGCGGTTTTCGCCTATTAAAGTTCCAAAAATATTACCAATTTTATCAATGGATACTTCTAAATTTAATTCTTCCATCCAACCACGAACCAGATCACGTCCGGCTTTATCTTCGTCCGTTAGCGCAAGCCTTCTTGCGCCACCCTCAGATGTACGCCCAACCTCAGAGAGTTTCTGAAGTCGGTCATTTAATCTATCAAAATTAATCTTCAAATTAGAACCTTAAGATGTCTTTAGTTGTGTGCCGTGGGCATCATGGCCAAACAGTTTCATCACCGTTCTTATGACAATAAATTGAACCAATAAAATCCCAAACACGATATAAGGTGACGGGTAAAACCCTGCGACTATGAAGGCAAGCATCGTCATCGCACCGTTGGTCGCCGCATAGGCAAACTGTGTTGATACATGGTCAATATGTGGACAATCAGCACCCATGGATGCTAGTACCGTAGTGTCAGATATAGGTGATGTATGATCACCAAATAATCCACCGCTTAAAATAGCAGCAATACTTAATATCATAGGAGCGCCCATTTCGTGAGCCATTGGAACTACAATAACTATAAGTATCGCAAATGTGCCATATGATGAACCTGTTGCAAATGACATCATTGCGCCAAGGAAGAAGACAATAAGTGGTAAAAAGCTAGGTTGAATTCGGTCCCCTATTAAGCTCGCAAGATAAGCCCCCGTTTTCATTTCGCTACATATGGAACTTAATGTCCAAGCAAGAAGCAACACAATACAAATGAAAACCATTTTCTGCATCCCTGCGACAAATGTATTGAGGCTTTCATTATAGGTAATATTGCCATTTTTTTTCATTAAATAAGCACACCCCATTGATGCAAAGATGTAAGCGAGAGTGATACCCGAGCGTACATGAACACTTTTAACACCATCAGTGACGGCAAAATAGCCAATGTAAATCGCCATTGTGCATAACATTAATCCTAAAGGTAGCAGAACCGTGATTAATTTTGGATCTTCTTTTTTCTCAGTCTCATCTACAGCTTCATCCTCTAATGTGCCATCGCGCAATGCTTGGTTATATCTATCTTGCGCCGCAGCCATGGGGCCAAAATCTCTTCCTGTGCTTAAAATCATTGGGATCGAAAGAAGCGCAAGAAACGCATAAAATTGGTATGGCCAAATGCTTAAAAGCACTTGAAAACTATCTTCGTTTATACCGACATCAGCATAAGCATTTTCAATCAGACCCATGATATAAACACCCCAGCCAACAAAGGGGATCAATATACATATTGGCGATGCTGTCGTATCGATAATAAAGGCAAGCTTTTCACGGCAAATTTTAAGTTCACGAAATACAGGTTTAAAAAGTGGCCCGACAATTAATGCGTTGCCACTATCAGAGAAAAAGACGCTTAAACCTGTTGCCCATGCAGCCATTTGCGCCTTTGCAGGGTTACCAATAAATTTGACCATCACTGTTGCAAAAGCGCGCGCGCCGCCTGATTTATCAAGCATATAAATAAAGCCGCCGATAGATAACGTCACCACAAGCACTTGATTGTTCGATGAAACCGAAAGCTGCGGGAAAGCATGCGTTTCCACAAATTCAGCGATCGCAAGAAATGGATTATAATTTGATAAAACCAATGCCCCACTAAAAGCACCCAGAGTAAGGGAGAAAATGATATTTCTTGTATAAACGGCTAACACAATGCTTAGTGCTGGTGGCAAAATCGATAAAATACCATAATCTTCCATAAAATTTCCCTATATATTTTTCTTATACGTTAGATGATGTAACTTCGAATTACAAATCCCTATTCCCCAAAGCGGTTCATCACAAATCGAATAGCAAAATATTGCAGTACCAACATCACTAATATGACATAAGGCGTTTGATAAATAGCAAGCAATATAAAGGCAGATATTGTCATAATGCCCGTTAATAATGCATAGGGGAATTGCGTGGTTACATGATTAATGTGCGGGCAGTCGGCACCCATTGAAGCAAGAACCGTTGTATCAGAAATGGGGGATGTATGGTCACCAAAAAGCCCACCACTTAATATTGCTGCAATCGTCAAGACCAGATCAGCACCAAGTATATGCGCTACCGGTAAAGTCGTCGCCATTAAAATAGCAAAAGTTCCAAATGAAGATCCCGTCGCAAAAGACATCATCGCACCTAAGAAAAATACGACAATTGGGAAAAACGCAGGATTTAAACTATCCCCTATTAATGTCGCCAAATATGGTCCCGTTTCAAGTTCACGACAAATGGAGCTTAAAGCCCAAGCAAGTGCCAATATTGCACCGACTTGCATTAAATTTCCCATCCCTTTAAAGAAGCTGTTCATCGCTTCATTATATGATTTTCCTTGAAATTTCTTCATCACATATGCGCATCCCATTGATGCAAAAATATAAGATAAACAAAGCCCCGCATTGACATGAATACTTTTAACGCCTTCGGTTAAAGCATAATACCCAAGCACGCCGCCAAGAAAAGCGATCATGATGGCAAAAGGAAGAATTACGACGATTAGCTTGGGATCATCTTCCGTTTTGATCTCTTCAATTTCCGTTCGGATTTCTTCTTCATATTTTTTTTGCGCTGCACGCATAGGGCCAAAATCTTTACCGGTACTAATGACCATTGGCACTGCAAACAATGCTAAGAATGCATAAAATTGATATGGCCAAACATTCAGTAAAACCGTAAAGGCGTCTTCTTCTATTCCCATTGTCGCATATGAATTTTCAATCAGCGACATGATATATACACCCCAGCTTGCAACCGGGATTAGGATCACGACGGGTGCAGCAGTGGTATCAATAATATAAGCTAACTTTTCACGGCAAATCTTTAGTTCACGAAAAACAGGGCGAAAAAGCGGCCCAACAATAAGAGAGTTGGCCGTATCACTAAAAAAGACACTAATCCCTGAAGCCCATGTGGCCAGTTGCCCTTTTCGCGGGCTAGAGACATATCGAACAATAGCCGCAGAAAAAGCGCGTGCGCCACCACTTTCTTCAAGCATTCTTACAAATCCACCAATGATAAGAGTGATCATGATGACTTGAGAATTACTAGGACTTGCTACCTGAACAAAAATATGGTCCCTCATTAAACTGACGGGGGCAAAAAACGGATTAAAACCACCCAATATAAGCGTACCACTTAACCCACCAATTGCTAAGGAAACAATCACATTTCGTGTGTAAACCGCTAAAAATATACTTAATGCAGGCGGAATAACCGACAGTATCCCATAGCTTTCCATTGTTCCTCTCCCATTTTCCTTCTAGCGTAAAGATTGAAGGGATGAGGTCAAGAAAGAAATAATTTGATTATTTTGAATATCCATAAAAAAAGGCGCCCTCAAGGACGCCTTGATAAAAAACTGATGACAATTTATTCCAACTCATCATTTTCAACGGCGGATGTCCATGAGGTTTGTGCCACACAATCAAGCTCTTCAATCGCATTAACCGTTTCACGGGCCTTGTTTTCGCTTTCATTAAGCAGCGTTGTTAATCGTTCTTCGGCAAAGTTAATATTTTCGTGAACAGGGGAAGGAACAGGCTCAGGGTTTTCACCAACGAGTTCGTTATCAGCATCAGAAATATTTTTAAGGTGCACGTCTTCAAAATACGGTTCTTTTCGTATTTCTTTACGCACTAAATCGTGTACTGTTTCGCCTTCTGCCTTATCAGGTTTTGATAAAAACTCTTTTATCTTATCAAATGCTATCATGTTCAAATCCCCAAAGATTATTTAAATTAAGACAATAACAGTAGCGAAAAACCTTAAAGAACTTCTTACGATTTATGGTTAACAAAAAGTAACCATAAAAAAAGAGCGCCAGAAAAGCGCTCTTTTTAATTCATTATTCGATTAACTTATTCACTTGCAAGGATAATTTTATCTCTATTCTTAAAATAAGCATCATTAAACGCAGCGACCGGGCCACTTAAAATCGCTTCATATTCAGGCTTAAGCGCCATCCAGCGATCATTTATATGTGAAAAACGGTCACGCATACGTTGGTTCATTGGGGGAACAATATTATCAACAATGCGGTATATATCCTGCATATCCGCAAATACCATATCCGGCCAGTTAAGCGTATCTTGGAAATAAGTCCGGTCAACGGAAACAACCTTCGCTTCCCATGCATCAACCGCATCAACGATATCCTGAGCGAGCTTTTTAAGCTCTTCACTATTGGCATCATCTTTCGATTGAGTTTCAGCTTGATTGCGAGCGTCACGGGCCGTTTTAATGCTATCGGTAATATCACGAAGGGACGCATCAATCTGATCCGTCAGATCATATTTTTCCATGAGCTGCGCGTTTGTTACTTCAATACGCGGATCATACTGAACCGTTAATGGCTGTTCCATCACTTCACCATCAAAACTTAAACGAACCGTATAATCACTAGGGCGCTGTTTCGCACCACCCGTGATATTATCACCACCGCCGGATAAAACATACAGATCTTTAATTTCCGAATAATTTTCACCGCGGTAATCCCACATTGCTTTGTTAAGTCCTTTATTCGCCGGAAGCTTATAAGCACTTTCCGAACCACCGCCGTCACGATTTTTCGCATCTGATTCAAGTGTGCGAACAACATTGCCGCTACCATCCAGAATTTCCATTTTTAATGGCTTTTCTGAAAGGTCATATTCATCACCAAGTGTGTAATAAATAACCGCTTGCATTGTCATATTTCCGACACGCGCATCATAGGCCGTCGCTGGCGCATAAAGATAGGCCGCATCTTCATCGCGTTCTTCTGCCTCTTGACGAAGCGGGCTAATATCATCCAGCACCCAGAAAGCACGTCCCTGTGTTGAAATCGCAAGATCGGAACCATTCACCTGAATATCGGTAACCGGAACTGTTGGCAGGTTTTGTTGATAGGCTTGCCAACTATCACCACCATCAACAGAAATATACATACCTGTTTCCGTCCCCGCATAAAGAAGGCCTGGACGAACGGGATCTTCACGAACGACACGGACAAATGAACCGTCCGGAATACCGTCCGCAATCATTTTCCAACTGCGGCCATTATTGGTGGTTTTATAAATATACGGCTTATGATCATCATATTTATAGCGCGGTGTCGTGATATAAATCGTATTTGGATCATGCGGTGAAATTTCAATTGAATTCACCATTCCGTCTTTGTTGCCTGATGGGGTTACGTCTTCCCATGTGGCGCCGCCGTCTTCGGTTTTGGATAGCATGCCGTCATCGGAACCCGCCCAAATTACATTAGCATCATATGGACTTTCCGTCACCGCAAGCAGCGCATTATAACTATCCGTTACTTCACGTGTAATCGTATCTGGATGAGTTTGCTGATATTCAGTTTGATTTTTGGTGAGGTCAGGACTGATGTCCGTCCATGTAACACCACGGTCATCGGATTTATGGATCACATTACTGGCGTGATAAATCACTTCCGGATTATGCGCGGATAAAAGTACCGGCGCATTCCATTTCCAGCGATAACGACGTTCATTGGGGTTAACACCAAACCCGAGTTCACGGTATGGCTCCACATTACGGCGTATACCCGTGTCACTATCATATTCATTAAGCTGTCCAAGGTAACATCCACCATACATATAACGCGGGTCATCCTTATTCATGGCCACATGGGCATTTTCACAGCCCGCCACCGCGATATAGGCATCTTCGCCCATATCACCTGATACACCCTTACTGGCGATACCAACTGATGAATTATCCTGTTGCCCACTAAACATACGGAATGGGAAACTGTTATCTGTATTCACCCTGTAAAATTGCGCCGTTGGTTGGTTATGAATGGATGACCATGTTTTACCACCGTCAAATGTCACCGTTGCACCACCATCATTACCGTTGATCATATTCAAACTGTTGCTTGGGTTAATCCAGTGACTATGATGATCACCATGCGGTGTCGTAATACGGTCAAAGGTTTTACCGCCGTCTGTTGATCGGTACATTGGTGCGTTTAATGTATAAATTGTATCCGCATCATTGGGATCCGCATAAATATGCATATAATACCATGAACGGGAAATCAGCTGACGATTACTGGTCACCTGTGACCAGTTTTCACCGCCATCGGTTGATTTATAAAGGCCACTTTTTTCACCGGTTTTTTCATCATCGCCCGCTTCCACAAGCGCATAAAGAAGCCCTTCTTGTGCGCCTGATGGTGCGATACCGATTTTACCGAGGTAATCCGGCAGACCATTATTAATGGCTTGCCATGTTTCACCACCATCCATGGATTTATGAATGCCACTGCCCGGGCCACCACTGCGCATACCCCATGGATTGCGATTTTGATCCCACATGGACGCATAAATAATCCGCGGGTTATTGGGATCGGCTTTCATATCCACACCGCCCGATGTTTCATTGGTAAATAGTTTTCTTTCCCAATTTTCACCGCCATCGGTTGTTTTATAAATGCCGCGCATTTCGGTCGGCTCCCATGGGCTGCCTTGCACGGATACAAGGATCGTGTCCGGATCATTCGGCATCACAATCACTTCTGAAATCTGACGCGCTTCTTTAAGGCCGATATGTTTCCAATTTTTACCTGCATCCGTGGATAAATAAACACCATCACCATAACTTGATGCCACATGGCGATATGGACTTTCGCCCATGCCGACAACGACCACATTAGGATCGGTTTTGGACACGGTTACGGAACCAACGGACGCCGTCCCGAACGTGCCATCATCAACGGGTTCCCACGTATGGCCCGCATTTGTGGTTTTAAATACACCACCGGTTGAGCCCATATAATATGTTTGATTATCGCCCACAACGCCTGTCACCGTGGTCACACGACCACCGCGATATGGCCCGACAAGACGATATTCCATTGCTTTTAAATTATCTTCGTTGATGACCCCGTCAACCGCACTCGCCGGAGACGTCATAAGCCCCACCCCGACAATTCCAGTCATACAATATGTCAATAAATTGGATTTAAGCTTAAAACCCATAGGTTCCTCCCGTTTTTTTGTGATTCTGATTCTTATGCGATGAGCTTAATCGGTGATTAGAAGGTTGGCAATGAATTTGAAAATGAGTCTATTTCAATTGCCTCATTAGTTCCCAAATAATCTTATCAATTTTCCCGTAATTTTCATCAAAAATGGATGACTTTTACACAGCTGTAGAAAAGCATACTGTTTAGCTTCCCTTTTTTCATCTAAATCTTTTTCAGAAGAATGTTTAAATTTATGATGACCAACTTCGCGGTAAAAAGATGATTCAATATTAAACATAAACAGCCAAGCGAAAGGATTAATAAAAGAAATTGATGTATCCCAACCAATTATTATTTTACATAAGATTGGCGTATAATCTGCATAGCCGTAATTTCGAGGGACGATATAAAGTTTACTTAAATTATCAAGGTCTTTTTTTGATATTATAGATAGCCATTTTTCTAATTTACGAATGACAAAGGAATAATTTTTAATTTCATTAGAAATGAATATTTCAACATTACACTTTTCAAAAAGATAAAAATTGTCATTTGTAAAATTAGTGATTGCTGAGATGCGCCTATTCACCTCAAGACTTGCACCCACATCATTTATTTTTTTGACCAATTTTTTTTGAATACTCTTCGTCAATATCATGTATAAGATTTAATATGCCAGTAAGAAAAAATAATTGCTTACCATATTGAACACTCGTCCAATCTTTGTCTAAAATCAACTTTTCTAAATCTGGTAATATTGCAGTACCCTCTTCATAGAGGTTCCGATGCGCACGATATATTTGTTTATAATCACCCTGCATTAAACCAAGCGATAATAATTGAATATTATTTTTATACTTATTACTCACTTATATCCCCATTTTTAATCCAAGAACTTTTTACAACGTCACCTTCGGCCTAACAATCGTATTCGCAATCAACAATCCTGCGGAAATCACAAGCGCAACAATGAAGAGCTGCATGAATTGATTAAGTCCACGGCTGCTTTCTCCGGTGGCGGCAATAAGAAGCCCCTGAAAGCCGACGGAGCCACTCACCATCACGGTGATGGCGGGCACGAGAACAATCGAGGTCGGACGATTTGTTTTACGCGCCCAAAGGTTCGCAAATATATTTGCGACTATCGCACCGATCAGAGTACCCAAATATTGAATTTCAAATGTATTACCAAACGTCACACCAATATAAGAAACCAAACAACAGAGCATCACCCACGGAAAATCACGCATTAGTGATTGATAAGCAATCCCAAGACCAATAAATAGCAGCGGTAAAAAGAGCCAAAGCCCGAGACTTTCACTTGCCACCGCAGGTACAGGGTTCCCCGAAAATAATAGTCCAATCGTCGCAAGTCCAAACCATGCACCAAAAAATTGCTTAAGAAGATAAATCACACCCGCGATCAGATTGGCACTGCCCGATACCACGTGATTACTGACAATCTCAACGATACCGGCGCTCACGGTAAAGCCCGGGATCATAATAATAATCGCCGCAATGATATTGACGAAAGTATTAATATCAGGCAACCATATCTTAAATAATGCCGCCAAAAAGCCAACAATATACGCACTGGTGAAGGGGAGTAATTCATACATCCGCCCACCATATTTTTCAGCAAAAAACACATTGATATAAACAATAAGCGCCAATACACCGGACACAAAAATATCCATAATATTACCGGACATAAGGCCGGAAAAACCGACACCAATGAATAGAAAGCTCACTGCCTTTGCCCCAACACCCCAAGGGTTCGGCAACCCTTCAATTTCATTCAAGATATCATACGCATCATCCAGTGATATACCGCCGTCGACCACGGCCTCGACCACTTCACCTACACGGGCGAGTTTGGCCATGTTAAAGCTGCCTTTTTCCACCATTTCCATATGAAGGATTTGATCCATTTTATCATCCTTCCAAAAAGAATAAATAATCTGGGATCGGGTGGAATGGAAATGGCCACCATAACCAAGCGCCTCTGTCACCTGATTAAGATAATTTTCCAGTCGAGCCGCGGACGGTCCATAGCCATGGGCAATGATGCCAAGCTTTATAATAAACCGTCTGGCAACACTGTATTTTACCGTTCTTTCGTCATTTAATGTCTGACCTGTCATGACAAAATCCTTCATCTGAATATGGTGACACGATATGCCATTTTGATCGCAAATGAAAATAAAATAATTATGACGTTTTCTTTTATTCTCTTTTTATTTGTTCTTGTTTTGTTCTAAATATTTCGTTACCCTTTTAACGACTCACACGAGTCCTTCTTGAAATTGGGGCCTTATATGAAAGGGACAGAAGCTCATGTTGGAAATTCCAACCGGGCTGGGATGGTTGTATCTTGATTTGAACAGCTATTTTGCCAGCGTCGAACAACATATGAACCCCCGCCTTCGAGGGCGACCTGTTGCCGTGGTGCCGTCTGATACCGATGCCACCTGCGCCATTGCCGCCAGTTACGAGGCAAAGGCCATGGGCGTTAAAACCGGAACGATGGTTTATAAAGCACGGGAAATGTGTCCCGGGCTCGTTACCGTATCCGCTCGTCATGACAGATATGTTGAATATCACCATAAAATCATGGATCAGATCGGAAAATTCCTGCCGCTTACCAAAATTTGTTCCATTGATGAGGTCGCCTGCCGATTGATGGGCACTGAATGCCGCGAAGAAAACGCGCTTGAAATAGCCCATAATATCAAAAACGCCATCGCCAAAAATGTTGGTCCCTCTCTTGGGTCATCCATTGGTATCGGTCCGAACCGCTTCCTCGCCAAGGTCGCAAGCAATCTTCAAAAACCAAACGGGCTTAGCGTGCTTTATGCAACAGAAGTACCAGAACGTCTCGCTCATATTGAGCTTCCTGATCTACCCGGCATTGGACGCAATATGAATAAACGTCTGATGCGGGCGGGTGTCACTGACCTTCCCACCTTCTGGAATTTGGAACCAAAACACGTGAGGCGCATTTGGAACAGCGTGGAAGGAGAGCGTTTTTGGTACGCACTGCACGGCATTGAAACCACCGTAAACGAAGATCCCGTTCGCCGCACCGTCGGACATAGCCATGTGCTCGCCCCTGTCATGCGCCCTCGTCACAAGGCCCGCATTGTCGCACGCCGCCTCACCCTCAAAGCCGCAAGCCGCATGCGAAGGCTTGGGTATTTCGCCAAGCTTTATTCACTTTACGTGCGTTTCGATGTGCCGAAAAACAGTGGTGAACGTTATAAATGGCAGTCAGATATTAAAATTCCGCTGGCCGAGGATAGTTTTTCATTTTTACGCGCCCTTAATATGCTCTGGGAAAAAATGATTGAAGACAACACCCCACCGCGCATTCGTCAAATATCGGTCAGTTTTTATGGCTTGGTACCGGCCGATAAAATTATGCCTGATATGTTTAAGGAGTTGGATGATCCAATATCAAAAAAGCAACAAAGGCATGCCCGCCTTTCGGTCGCCATGGATGATATTAATGCCAAATACGGCCTTGATACCGTCGTACTTGGCACCCTGCCGGAAAGCATGTCACGCTTTAGCGGTACAAAAATCGCCTTTACCCGCATTCCGGAAAAGGCAGAATTTCATGAATAAACCTTGAAACCGCCCCCTCTAAGGCTTACATAGAAATCATAGATATTGATTAAAGGGTAATAGATATGACCATTCCTTTAACGGCAAATGAAACAATGCCGAAGGCCGAATTGCTCAGCGAAATTAATCGCTTGCGCAAAGAGAAAAACGCCGTAATTTTAGGCCATTACTATCAAGACCCTGAAATTCAGGATCTGGCGGACTTTGTCGGTGACAGTCTTGACCTATCCCGCAAGGCGGCCGCCACTGACGCAGACGTCATTGTCTTTTGCGGTGTTCGCTTCATGGCGGAAGTGGCAAAAATTCTAAGCCCTGAAAAAACGGTTGTGCTCCCTGATATGGACGCTGGTTGCTCGTTAGAAGATAGCTGTCCGCCTGATGATTTTGCGAAATTTCGCGCTGAGCATCCGGATCATATTTGTCTGACTTATATTAATTGCTCAGCGGCGGTGAAGGCCCATTCCGATATTATTGTTACATCATCCAATGCGGAATATATTTTAAGCCAAATCCCGAAAGACCAGAAAGTCATGATGGCGCCGGATCGTCATTTGGGTGCCTATCTTGCCAAAAAAACAGGACGCGACATGGTTTTATGGCCCGGCAGCTGTATCGTCCATGAGCGTTTTTCTGAAAAAGAATTGATCAAATTAAAAGCCGAAAACCCGGATGCCCCCGTGACCGCACATCCGGAATGCCCGGAACATATTTTGCAGCACGCTGACCACGTAGGATCAACATCATCCATCCTGAAATTCGTGCTTGATAATCCGGCAGAAAAGTTTTTGGTGGCAACAGAGCCCGGCATACTTCATCAAATGCAAAAAGATGCCCCACATAAAACCTTTATCGGTGCGCCAGGCGCAGATGGCAACTGCAATTGTAACCAATGCCCCTACATGGCGTTAAACACATTGGAAAAACTTTATCATTGCCTAAACACATTGGAACCGCAAATCCATGTGGATGAAGAAACAAGATTAAAGGCACTGGCACCACTTGATAAGATGCTTGAAATGTCGCCAGCACAAGCGCCAACGCCTCCTATTAATTCTGGGGCAAAATCAGGGCGTGCGTTTTAATGCCTTTGTTCAAGGAAGAACTAAGATCCTTTATCCGGTCAATGCTTGATGAAGATATCGGCCGTGGTGATATAACCACGCTCGCAACCATTCCTGCCGATGCAACCTTAAAAGCGGAAATGAATGCCCGCGAAACCATGGTCATTGCCGGCATTGATATTGCTGAAAAAATCATCCATACGGTTGACCCTGCGATCAAGGTTGAAATAATGGCACAAGACGGCATTGAAGTTACCGCAGGAAACGTCATCATGACGCTTGACGGTAACGCGCGAAATATTTTAACGGCAGAGAGATCAGCCCTTAACCTATTACAGCATTTATCCGGCATCGCAACGCTTACCAAAACCTATGTCAAAGAGATTGAGCATACACAATGTCGGCTGCTTGATACCCGAAAAACCATACCGACCTATCGCAAGCTTGCAAAGTATGCGTCAAAAATGGGCGGTGCGATGAACCACCGCATGCGACTTGATGACGGCATATTGATTAAAGATAATCATATCGCCAGTGTTGGGTCGGTGAAAGCCGCCGTAATCGCTGCAAAAAATTACGGCAGTGACGCGAGCACCATCGGTATAACCGTTGAATGCGACACTCTTGATCAAGCCCTCGACGCCGTTAACGCAGGCGCTGACCGTTTGCTTCTTGATAATATGACAAACGACATGTTAAGTGAGGCCGTTACCAAATATAAAGGTAAAGTCAAACTCGAAGCATCAGGCGGCGTAACGCTTGAAACCATCAAATCAATCGCCGAAACGGGCGTTGATTATATTTCCGTTGGACGCATTACACAATCGGCTCCCGCCGTTGATATTGGACTTGACTATAAAGTTTAACGTGGCATATTCGCATGCGTATTCAGTATCCAGTTTCAGTGAACTGGCCCGTCTTAACAGTAGACCGGAAGGACTTATCCTGAATATTTAAAGTGTGGAGAATAGTCATGACTCTCGCTCAATCAAATTTAGTTTTATTATTAACGGCTGCCATGTGGGGCAGTAGCTTTGTATTGCAAAAAATGGCCATGGATATCATGGAGCCATTTATTTATAACGCACTACGTTTTGCACTCGCGGCCATATGTTTAATGCCTATTCGGTATTTTAGACGTGGTAACATTAATGTAATTAAAAGCAATGATAAACGCCATATGCTGATCGGCTCTGTTGCGGCAGGAACCATTATGTTTTGCGCCGTTGGCTTTCAACAGATCGGCATTAAGGACACCACAGTTGCAAACACGGGCTTCATAACGGGGCTTTATATCGTTTTTGTCCCTATTATTGGTGTGTTACTTGGGCACAAATATAATGCGAAAATATGGCTGGCGATTTTAATTGCCTGCTCGGGGCTATATTTACTTTCCGGTATGGATGGCATTCATATGAAAAAGGGTGATTTATTCATTCTGATCAGTGCCTTTTTCTGGGGGTCGCATCTAATCGTGATTGATATGGTTTCCAATCGTCATCATCCCATTGCCTTTGCCATCAGACAATTTTTTATCTGTGCGGCTTTAAGTTTCATTGCGGCACTTGTTACCGGTGAAAGCTTAAAGGTTCCATCAATAGACGCCTGGATTCTCATAGGCGCTAGCGGCATTATCGCCATCGCGCTTGGTTATACACTGCAAATATATGGCCAAAAGGTCACACCACCATCGCAAGCGGCATTGATTTTTAGCACGGAAGCCGTATTTTCGGCACTTGCGGGAATTTATTTCCTCGGTGAGGTGTTAGGATCGACCGCCTTAATCGGTTGTGTTCTGATGCTTGGTGGATCGTTAATGGCGCAATTTTATCCGCCGCTTAACCACAGGGCCACGGAACAAAAATCGCTTCCTTAAAGGCTGGCAATAACCATCACAACTTTCTTTTCTCCCTCGCTTTTCGTGAGGGAGAAGGGTTGCGATATTTTGACCGCTTTAAATCCGGCTTTATTATAAGCCGACTTTAATTGATCGGGCGAAAAACCAAAATCATCTTGTCCTGTATCAAGCCAATCCCACTGCACCAAAATTCCACCTGTTTTCAGCAATCCCTTAAGTAGGATTAATGTATCGACAAAATTCGGGACAAAGCCAAACACAGACGACGCTGTGATTAAATCAAATTGATTTGAGATATCGCCTTCTCTTAGTTCAAGCTGCAGCGCTTTTACATTCTTGATATTTTTATTTTTCAAAATGGAGATCATTTTTGCGGAACTATCAATAGCCGTAATGTGATTGGCTTTTGGGGCCATTTTTTCGGTTAAATTACCGGTACCACAACCGAAATCCAAAATTTTTAAACCCTCAAGATCAACTTCCGCCCTAAGCGTTTCATAAGTGTGATTGGCATAGATAATAACCCCTTCATTATCATTCCAGTCATCCGCATAATCGTCCCATTCATCACTCATAGTATAGTATCCGGATCAAAGTAACTTTTCTTCGAGTATGGCTTGATCGTTTTTCGAAAACCCAATGGCCAACTCATCTCCAAGATCAAAAATCGGCCTTTTTATCATCGCTTCATTTTCTACCATTAGTTTAATGGCCCCGGCCTCATCAATATTATCCTTAATATCATCAGGCAACTTCCGCCATGTGGTGCCCCGCTTATTTAAAACAAGCTCAAGCCCTAGCCTAGAGACAAAATTGGCCACCATATCTTCTGAAATGCCATCTTTACGGTAATCATGAAAATCATACTCAATGCTATTAGCATCCATCCATTTGACGGCTTTCTTCATGGTGTCACAATTTTTAATGCCATAAATTTTAATCATACTATTTCATTTACCTCATTGATATTATTCAGAGTTCATAATGACACGTATTGAATGTGTCGTTGCGATTAATCAACAATCGCCTGATAAACAAGCGCACGTAATTTATTTTGATCATCAAGACCGCCTGCGGGTATAAGTTGCGTTAAATACACGACCACCAAATTTTCTTTTGGGTCGATCCAATATACGGAATGATAGGCACCACCCCAACCATATGCATTTTGACTACCGGGTTTTCCATATTTGCCTAAATCGGTAATAATTTCAAAACCAAGCCCAAATCCTAATCCTGCACCATATGGAATATCACCAAGATGGTTTGTCGTCATCAGTTCAACCGATTTCCGACTTAATATGCGAACATCATTTAAGACACCACCGTTTAAAATCATTTGCAAAAATTTACCGTAATCCTCCGCGGTTGATGTAAACCCTGCCCCGCCCGCGAAACTTTGACGTGGCCCGTCAATATAATGTCCTTGCCCTACATGGCTAACACCTTCAAGCATTCCGGGATTATCAGCAAGAGTAATTTTATCACCCTTTAATGAATATACGGTCGCAATTCGGTCTCTTTTTTCTTCGGGTACAAAGAAACTCGTATCGTTCATCGTTAATGGATCTAAGATATTATCTTTTAAAAATTGATCCAGTTGCTCACCAGAAACAATCTCTATCACTGCACCAAGAATATCGGTGTTATACCCATAAACAAATTTCTCACCTGGATGAGCCGCTTGCGGCAGATCTGCCATGCGGCGGACGGTTTCGCGAATTGGTTCACTGCGCTCAGCCGTATACCATCCATAAATACCGGAATCTAACCATGCTTGTTCGCCGGGACCGTTGCCATAACTAATGCCAGCCGTATGGGTTAATAAGTCACGAATGGTAATTGACCGCTTTGCCGGCACAACAGTGTAACCGCCATTTCCGTCGTCCTCCGCAACCGTTGTGTTCATATATTCCGGCAAATATTTTCCAACAGGATCATTGATCAGCAATTGGCCTCGTTCCTGTAAAATCATAATACCTACACTGGTAATAGCTTTTGATTGTGACGCAATTCTGAAAATATCACTTCGTTCCATATTATCATTTGCTGCAACGTCACGCTGCCCAAGCGCTTTATGATAAACGGATTCACCATTTCTCGCGATATATATCACATTACCGGAAAGTTGATCTTGATCGATATAATCCTGCATGACTTTATCTATACGGTTTAATCGGTCCAAGGACATACCCTGATTAACCTGCGCTGTAGCCGAATTTGCAAGCGTGAGAATTAAGAAAATAAGCGCTGAAACATTAATTTTCTTCATAAATCTAGAATATATCATGGTTCTTCCCTCTTTGTATATTATGAGAATACTGTGACTTATTTTGAATTATCTGGCAAATAAAAAAAATCTTCTAAACTAAATCATAAAGCCCTAAGACGTTATCCATAGACAATCTTGATAATCCGTTATCATGTGAAACAATAAACCAACAGCGATGATGCGCATATAGGTGTTTTTTATAAGTAAGAGTGCTAAATAAAACCCAATGGCATAATAACTATGCAGTGGATGAAATCCAATGCTGCATCGATCAGGATCAAAAATCGGCGCCGCCAACAAATGATCGAGATCAACCAACATGGTCGCCATCATAATAACCCAAGCTTGCCGCCATCTCGGTTTAAAGAAAGCCCAAGCGATTGCACCGGGTGCGATCAAATGCAGGCTATAATGTACAATAAATTGTAATTCAGGCAATCATTCTACCCTATCTTTGGTAATTTCTTCAGGGTCCGCGTGAATGAATATCTCTGCCGTTGGATAAGCTTCCATCAGACTGTCTTCAACCTGATCAGAAATAGTATGCGCATCATAAAGGCTAATGCCACGCTCTAAATCTAAATGAAATTGAATAAAAATATTCAGACCTGAAGACCTTGTGCGCAATTCATGAATATCGATGACACGTTCATGGGATTTGATGATTGAAACAATATTTTTCTTTTCATCATCATCCATTTCTTTATCCATTAACACGTCGGTACTTGCTTTAAACACTTCCCAAGCACTGTGTAAAAGGTAAAAACAGGCTATCGCGCCAAAGATAGGGTCCGCATAAATCATATTGAAATAACCCCCTAAAACCAATGCGATCGCCACACCGATATTTAATAGAATATCACCTGTATAATGCATTCCGTCTGCTTCAATGGCGATTGATTTGGTTTTCTTAGCCACATACCGCTGATAAAGAACGAGCAACAGGGTCAAAATAATGGAAGCAATGATAATACCTAAGCCAATTTCTGTTTTTCCAATGATCTGTGGGTTCTTAATTTTATCAAATACTTCGTAAACTAATAATAGTGATGTTGCCGTAATGATAAATGCTTGCAAAAGACCTGCTATGGCTTCCGCCTTACCATGGCCAAAACGGTGATCATCATCAGCAGGGGTAATGGAAAACCGTACCGCGATAAATATTATAATCGATGAAAGACTATCCATAAAACTATCAAGTAAAGTACCAAATATGGCTACAGAACCACTATCAATATAACCCCAAGTTTTAAGACCGATCAGCGTCACCGCAACGCCAACCGAAGCAGTAGTGGCACGTTTTAATAAAACTTCCGATTGTTCTTTGGTCATTGAGTTATTATTCATAATGGGTCCAAGTCTTATTAGGGGTAAAGAGTTTCTGTATCCCAGTTGCCTTGTTCATTTCGTATGTATATATGACGGTCATGTAATCTAAATTTACGGTCTTGCCAAAATTCCATCCGTCGCGGCTTCATACGGAATCCGGACCAGAATTCTGGTCTCGGCACTTTACCAAGGCCAAACTTAGTCGTGTATTTTAAAATCCGTGCTTCAAATTCAAATCGTCCTTCCATTGGTTGGCTTTGTTTTGATGCCCATGCACCGATTTGGCTGTCTTTTGGACGGCTTGCAAAATAAGCGTCCGCTTCTTCGTCAGTCACTTTCGTTACTTCGCCTTCTATGCGGATTTGGCGGGCCAAGCTTTTCCAATGAAAACAAAACGCCATATTTGAATTGCCTGCAATTTCTTGGCCTTTGCGACTTCCCAGGTTTGTATAGAAGGTAAAACCATCTGGTCCATGATCTTTTAACAGCACCATTCTAACCGATGGGCGTCCTTGACTATCAACTGTTGCAATTGACATGGCTTCGGCCATATCCTCAACTTTTCCGGCTTCTTCAAACCATTCGGCAAATCTTTCAAACGGGTCTTGCATTTTTTTCTAACCTTGTAATGCTTTATTTAAATATTAACTATATGATAGATAATAGAGAATAAACTTAGTTCAAGATAGAGGATAAAGAAATGACGAATGTTAAAAATATGTCAAAACTTACATTAATTTTGCTTATCTCATTATCAATTATATCTTGTACCAAAGAAGAAACAGGCACATTACTAGGTGCGATTGGTGGTGCGGTCATCGGCGGTGAAGTCACTGGCGATAATGGCATTGGTGTCATGATGGGCGCATTGGCAGGTGGTTATGCAGGGCGCAGCATCGGAAGTAAACTTGATGAAGCGGATCAGCAAAAAATGTATAATACAACTCAAGGTGCGCTTGAAACAGGCGTTTCAGGTGAAGCCTCGACATGGTATAACCCTGATAACGGCAATAGAGGAACGGTTACCCCACAACCCGCCTATCAAAGCACCGAAGGACAATATTGTCGCGAATATCAGCAAAGCGTTACTATTGGTGGTGAACCTGAAACTGCATATGGCACAGCGTGTCGCATGCCAGATGGTACTTGGAAAATTATAAATAGCTAACTATATTAATAGAAGAGTTTACAGAAAAATTCATATAAAATGAGTTAAGAATAGAATATGAAAGATCCGTATAAAGTTCTTGGCGTGTCAAAAGACACAAGCCAAGCCGATTTAAAAAAGAAATATCGTCAGCTCGCGATGAAACTTCATCCGGATCAAAATCCGGGTGACGACAAAGTTGCTGAACAATTCAAGGAAGTGTCGGCCGCATACACATTACTAAGCGATGAAAAAATGAAAGCACGATATGACCGCGGCGAAATTAACGCGGACGGCAGTGAAAAAGGGTTTTTCGGCTATCAACGCCAACATGCTGGCGGCGGTAACCCATTTGGTGGTGGTGGGTTTGGCGGCGGCGGCGGAAATCCATTTGGTTCCGGTTTTGATGCTGAAGATTTATTTTCAAGTATTTTTGGTGGTGGTGCTGCAAGAGGTGGTGCTGGCGCATCCCGCGCGAGATCAGCCGTTAAAAAAAGCGGTGAGGATAAAACCTATACTATTAACATTGATTTTCTTGACGCGGTTCTTGGCAGCAAAAAACAAATTAAATTAGAAAATGGTAAAACATTAAATATTAAAACGCCCGAAAATGTCAAAGAAGGACAACAAATCCGACTTAAAGGACAAGGACGTCCTGGTGTTGGTGGTGGTGCAAACGGTGATGCTTTAATCGAAGTTCACATTAAGAAACATCCATATTTTACCCGTAACAACAATGATATTGTTATGGATTTACCAATTACGATAGAAGAAGCAATTATGGGGGGCAAAGTGACCGTACCGACCGTAAACGGGAAAATTTCGCTAAATATACCGAAAAACTCCAATTCAGGTAAAACCATGCGCCTAAAAGGCAAAGGCGCGACCGACCCCAAAACGAAGAAGCAAGGCGATCAATTGGTTCGGTTAATGGTCATGATGCCAAGCGGGAAAAATTCTGAACTTGAAAGATCTGTAAAAAAATGGTCCACTAAATTAAAAGAAACAGAAGCAAAAAACATTCGTGGACATTTGGATTAAATGGAAAAACCCGTCGCTTTCATAAAATTTCTTTTTAAAGCAATCGCCAATTTTAATAAGCATGATGGCATGGTCATGGCCGGACACCTTGCCTTCTTAGGAATGCTTGCGCTTTTTCCGTTTATTATTTTTCTCGTATCTCTAGCCGGTACATTTGGACAATCTGAATCAGGTATCGAAGCCTTATCATGGCTTTTTGACAGTATGCCAACCGATGTTGCATCCGTTCTAAGAGCCCCTATTGAACAAATGGTGACAACAACCAATAAAGGTATCATGACCTTTAGTATTATTGGCGCTATTTGGGTGTCATCATCTGCTATTGATGCGGCGAGATTAGCAATAGTTCGTGCCTATTCAACCGTTACTAGACGCCCATACCTTAGACGTCGTGCAGAAGGTTTGTTATTGGTTATCATGTCCGCAAGCAGTATTATATTAGGCATGACGGCTCTGGTTTTCGGACCAGTTATTTGGAATACTATTATTAAATATAGTCCCGTTAATGCAGATTGGGCATTTTTGTGGAATTTGGTCAGACTTTCGACGAGCTTTGGACTTATCTTTGGCGCATTATGTCTCGCGTATTTAGTCTTGCGTCCTCGTAGCCTTAAAGTCGCAGGTCCCGTTGCACCTGGTGCGCTTGGCGCTATAATTCTTTGGATGCTCGTCGCAAACACATTTTCTCTTTATCTCAAGTATTTTGGCAACTATGATGTCACCTATGGAAGCCTTGCCGGGGCTATTATCGCACTAGTGTTTTTCTACTTTTTAAGTGTCGGTTTTATATTGGGGGCGGAAATAAATGTGGAACTTTATCATAAAAGACTTGTAAAATTAGAAAAAAACAACCCAAGCGATTGAATTTTATGCAAAATTGTGTAGGATATTTCCCAATTGATATAATCAATAATATCATTTAAAAGCATTTGGGATAATCACCCAGAGGAATGAGAAATGGCTGAGAAAAAAGGACTTCTGTCGGGAAAGCGCGGTATCATTATGGGGGCCGCCAATAATAGATCTATTGCATGGGGTATCGCTAAAAAGGCCGCCGATGAAGGCGCGGAACTTGCGTTTACTTTCCAAGGCGAAGCACTTGAAAAACGTGTGCGCCCGCTCGCGGAGAGTGTGGGATCAAATATTGTTCTTCCTTGTGATGTAACGGATAATGATTCTATCGATGCTGTATTTGCTGAATTAGAAAAAATCTGGGGTAAACTTGACTTTCTTGTGCATGCTATTGCCTATTCCGATAAACAAGAGCTCACTGGAAGATATGTTGATACTTCGCTTGAAAATTTCACCAAAAGCTTGCAAATTTCTTGTTATTCTTTTACCGCTGTAGCTCAGCGTGCTGAAAAATTAATGACCGATGGTGGCAGCATGATAACACTTAGTTATTATGGCGCAGAAAAAGTAATCCCGCATTATAATGTAATGGGTGTG
Source organism: Kordiimonadaceae bacterium UBA4441 (assembly GCA_002390425.1). Classification (GTDB taxonomy): domain Bacteria; phylum Pseudomonadota; class Alphaproteobacteria; order Sphingomonadales; family Emcibacteraceae; genus Pseudemcibacter. Next base: position 22,049 of record DGPL01000009.1, read on the forward strand.
GCAAAAGCAGCACTTGAAGCCAGCGTCAAATATCTTGCGCGTGATTTAGGTCCAAAAAATATTCGTGTGAACAGTATTTCTGCTGGCCCTATTAAAACACTTGCCGCTTCTGGAATTGGTGATTTCCGTTATATTTTAAAATGGAACGAACTTAATTCGCCTATGGGTCGTAACGTCAGTATTGATGAAGTCGGCAATGCAGGTGCATATTTCTTAAGCGATCTATCATCCGGCGTTACTGGTGAAAACCATCATGTTGATGCAGGTTATCATGTAATGGGAATGAAACGCGAAGACGCCCCGGATCTCACCCTCAATAAGGATTAGTAGTTATGTCAGACAATTCCTTCGGTAAATTGTTCCGGGTAACCACCTGGGGCGAGAGTCACGGCCCGTCTATAGGATGCGTCGTCGATGGTGTACCGCCGATGTTACCCATAACCGAAGAAGATCTGCAAGTTTATCTCGATCAAAGAAAACCAGGACAAAATCGATTCACCACTCAAAGAAAAGAACCTGATCAAGTGAAAATCATGTCAGGTGTTTTTGAAGGCGTAACTACTGGTACGCCAATAAGCCTCGTTATTGAAAATAAAGATCAACGGTCAAAAGACTATGGTGACATCAAAGATAAATACCGCCCGGGACATGCTGATTTCACCTATATTGAGAAATACGGCATACGTGATTACCGTGGCGGCGGACGCTCATCGGCAAGAGAAACCGCAATGCGTGTCGCAGCTGGTGGTGTTGCAAGGAAGATACTTGGTGAAAATATTAAAATTACCGGTGCAATGGTTCAAATGGGCGAAAAGAAAATCAATCCTGAAAATTGGGACGATGAACTCATCAGTCAGAATCCATTTTGGTGCCCAGACGCTAAAATGGTGCCCGAGTGGGAAAAATACCTCGATCAAATTCGTAAATCAGGCAGCTCAATTGGTGCTGTCATCGAAGTGCGCGCAAGTGGTGTTCCAGCCGGTCTTGGCGCGCCGATTTATGGTAAGCTGGACGGTGATTTAGCCGCCGCAATGATGAGCATTAATGCTGTAAAAGGCGTTGAAATTGGAGCGGGGTTTGGAAGCGCCGCTTTAACTGGTGAAGAAAACGCCGATCAAATACGTATGAAGGACGATAAACCAAATTTTCAAAGCAATCACGCAGGCGGAATTCTCGGTGGTATATCATCCGGTCAGGATGTAATCGTCCGTTTTGCCGTGAAACCAACATCATCCATTTTAACGCCGCGTGATACCGTTGACCGTCACGGAAAAGAAACCGAAATTTTAACCAAAGGGCGCCATGATCCTTGTGTTGGTATACGTGCCGTTCCCATCGGTGAAGCAATGATGGCATGCGTGCTTGCGGATCACTTAATGCGCCATAAAGCGCAATGCGAATAAAAGATGACTTCATTCCCACCAGAGCAAATCTGCGGACCTTCTGCCTGGGTGGGAATGAATATGGAAAAAGAACCAGACCTTTGGTTAAAAACATTTTCACTTGATGAAATTAATGAACTTGAAAAAGCCGCAGATGATTTTTTATCATCATCACTTTCTATAGGTGACTTATCAATTGAAAATTTTCCTCTGCCAAAACTTTCAAAACGGTTTAATGCGTTAAAAGAAACATTAATCCATGGCCACGGTTTTGAAGTTATTCGCGGACTTCCCGTAACAAACTATTCTCAAGAAAAAGCGGCCACTATTTTTTGCGGTATTGGCGTTTATTTAGGGTCAGCAAGATCACAGAATGCGGCCGGTCATATCCTTGGCCATGTCAGGAATATTGGTGCAGATGCCAATGATGTTAATACCCGTATTTATCAAACAGCAGAACGACAAACTTTTCATACGGATTCCGCAGACATCGTGGGTTTAATGTGCTTAAAAACCGCAAAAAAGGGGGGCGGTTCATTACTCGTCAGCACGGAAACCATCTATAATGAAATGAATAAAAGAAGGCCCGATCTTCTTAAGCTCCTTTTTGAACCAATCACCACAGACCGCCGCGGCGAAATTCCGCAAGGAGAAAAACCCTATTTCGAAATTCCCATTCTCAATTGGTATGACGGTAAATTAACAGGCATGTATCAACGCCAATATATTGAAAGTGCCCAGCGTTTTCCTGAAGCAAAACGCCTTACAAAAATGCATATTGAAGCCATGAATTTATTTGATCAGTTGGCCAATGACCCTAAATTACATTTACAGATGGAATTAAAACCGGGTGACCTTCAATTCGTTTATAATCACTCACAACTTCATGACCGTGAGGGGTTCGAAGATCACCCAGAACTTGAAAACAGACGTTATCTTTATCGACTATGGATATCACCAAAAGGCGACCGGGAATTGCCGGAATGTTTTAAAGAACGTTTTGGCTCCATAGAAATAGGAAACCGTGGTGGTATTATTACCGAAAATACAAAGCTCACTTTTGAATTGGGCTAAGTTTAAGCAATCACCTAATAATCCCAAAACCATCTTACCGATAAATTATTATCATTATCCATCGTTCTTCTGGTCACAAGGGAAAGATTACGTGTTAAGTCAATTTCCACACTAGTCGCTGTTTCACCCGTTGCTAGTGCTGTGGAAACCTCAACATAAACATTGTTGGTTAAATATTTTCCGCCCGTGATAGTCGTACCATATTCACGGCCATTATCATTATCAATCAATATATCAGAATTGTGGAATTTATGAGATGGGAATAGAAATCTATCAACAACCAAATTAGGCGCTTGCATCATGATTGCTTAGTCGCTTACTATCAACACATAACTTAATGAATGATTTAAACTTTAAAGGGTCTTTTGTGAAATCTATTACCACGTCGAAAATAACACAGAATAGTTTTTCTGAATTTGGTAATATTATTGATACGTCAAACCCCACGGGCGAAGGGTTTTCAGTAAACGAAGGACGCGGAAAACGTTTTAATTACCCTAATATTTTTGATCATAAGAATGGTATGAATGATCCGGAGATTTCAATCTATCAAATTAAACCAAGCACATTACCCGTTGAAATCGCGATACTCGAACAACATCCGGATACAAGTCAACTTTTCTTGCCAATCACAGGTGGCGATTATTTGGTTGTTGTTGCACCAACAAATTCTGATGGATTACCTGACATTTCAAATATAAAGGCCTTTATAGCACCGCCTGATATTGGCATATCATATCATCAAGGGATCTGGCATTTACCGATGATGTCTCTTGAAAAGGCTGGCTCTTTTGCCATGCTGATGTGGGAAAGCGGCACAAACAATGATTGCATTATTCATCATTTAGTTGAAAAAATAACAATATTATAAATTGACCAGTGGGAGGAATAACATGACACAATTTGATACTATCATTCGAGGTGGAACAGTCGTAACTGCATCCGATACAATTCTATGTGATGTTGGTATCAAGGGTGAAAAAATTATCGCCCTTGGTGAAAATTTAACGGATGATAATGCAAACATTATTAATGCAGAAGGCTTGCTTGTTATGCCGGGCGGTGTCGATAGCCATGTTCATATTGACCAAGCGTCTGGTCCTGGTGTTGTTATGGCCGATGATTTTGATACAGGCACCCTTTCCGCCATGTGCGGCGGCAATACAACTGTTATTCCTTTTGCCCTTCAAGAAAAAGGGCAAACATTACGCCACGCGGTTGAGGACTATCATAAAAAAGCAGAAGGCAAGAGCTGGATTGATCATAGTTTTCACATTATCATTAGCGATCCAACACCAAGCGCATTAGGGCAAGAACTCCCTGCGCTCGTTGAAGACGGTTATACGTCATTCAAAGTATATATGACATACGAAGGGTTACATTTAAATGACCGTGAAATCATTGATTTATTAGAATCATCAAAACGTCATGGTGCCTTCATTATGGTTCATGCTGAAGGATATGATACCCTAAGGTATATGATTGAAAAATTAGAAGGAGAAGGACGCACCGAACCTGTCGGCCATGCCCTTTCCCGGCCACAAGTCGTTGAGCGCGAAGCTACCCATAGGGCAATTTCCTTGGCTGAGTTTATTGATGTTCCAATGCTACTGGTTCACGTATCCGGACGTGAGCCGATGGAACAAATCCGCTGGGCACAGCAACGTGGTCTTAAAATCTTTGCTGAAACATGTCCACAGTATCTGCTGCTTACCAAAGATGATCTTATGAAAGACGGCATGGATGGCGCGAAATATATCTGTTCGCCACCACCGCGTGACCCGGACAGCCAAGAAGCCTGCTGGGAAGGATTACAGCAAGGCGTCTTTAAAATTTTCTCCTCAGACCATTGCCCGTTCTTAATGGAAGGAACCAGTGGTAAACTTCGTGAAGGTAACAAAACCAAATTTAGCCGCGTGGCAAATGGCGTGCCGGGTATTGAAACACGCTTACCTATTTTATTCTCTGAAGGGGTTAAAAAAGGGCGTATTGATTTAAATGAATTCGTTGCTCTTGGCGCCACCAACCATGCTAAGATGTACGGCCTTTATCCCGAGAAGGGCACCATAGCCGTTGGCTCTGATGCAGATATCGCCATCTGGGATGCGGATAAAAAAGTGACCGTAACCCAAGACATTTTGCACTCAAGCTGCGATTATACCCCTTATGAAGGGCTGGAAGTCACCGGTTGGCCAGTGACTGTCCTTAGCCGCGGAAAAGTTGTAATGGAAAATGGTGAAGTTACTGGCAAAAGCGGCCATGGCCGTTACCTAAAACGCAAAAAATCACCGCACGCCGCGACTGGTTAAAGGTACTGCCAATTAATAAAAGATGATGACTTAAGGTTTAACTTTTCCGCTCAATTGTTCTGCATAACTTGCTAAAAAATCTATTTTTAACGGTTTTTTGTTTAGAGCGGTCACAATAAACACAACCCAAAGAACAAATGCCGCAAGATTAAGAAGGCTCATCATGGCAAAGCCAATAAAAAGAAACATAGGCAGAATTATATTTATAACTGTGACACCGCCAAAAACAATTATAGACTGAGCGGCATGATATCTGACGGTGTCATTTTCTTTTTCAATTAGCAGTATAATCAATCCTGAAAGCCAACCAAGTGCATAACAAAGCGCATTCGCGACATGTTCTTCAATTCCCATTGATGTTGATTTATCTGACATGACTTTAAGACCTTTTATTGGTTTTTATTATAGCGACATACTCAAGGTTTATAATATTGCAATATCAATTGCATCCTGACAAGTTTAAATGACCATATATAAAGCGACAAGTTGTTGTATTTAAAAAGATAGATTACTAATATCGATATTTTAATGGAATTGAAGCTTTAATAAGGGACTTTTATATGTGGCACGATAATCGGTTATGTGAGTTATTCGAAATTGATCACCCCATTATTCAAGCGCCAATGGCCGGCGCGACAACACCCGAAATGGTGGCATCAGCATCAAATGCGGGTGCTCTTGGTTCACACGGCTGTGCTATGCATTCTAAAGATCAATTTCTTGCTGATATGGCGGAAATTAAAAAACAAACATCACGGTCCGTGAACGTAAACTTTTTTGTTCATAAATCACCGCAAAATATGTCAGTTGATACTGTGAATGAAGCGCTAAAAGCATGGTATAATAAATTTGAAATCGAAACTATTCCCGAAGCTGTTGAAACGAATTTTCCATTTGATCAGGATATGTGTGATGCGGTTTGCTCAATATCACCAAAGGTGGCAAGTTTTCATTTCGGCCTACCAGATGCAACTCTTATTAATCAATTAAAAGCGGAAGGCATCAAAATTGTATCTTCTGCTACTTCTGTTAAGGAAGCCCGTTGGCTTGAAGAAAACGGCGCAGATGCGATCATAGCGCAAGGGTTTGAAGCAGGCGGTCATTCCGGATGGTTTTTACCCCGCAACGGTGCTGATTTAACCGGAACAATGGCATTGGTTCCGCGAGTTGTCGATGCCGTCTCAGTTCCGGTAATTGCCGCGGGTAGTATTGCCGATGGTAGGGGCATCGCGGCATCATTAATGCTTGGTGCATCAGGTGTTCAAATTGGAACGGCCTTTGTCACCACACTAGAAAGCTGCGCGAGTGCGGTTCATAAAAATTCATTATTAGACGCAAGTGGTGACGATACTATGTATTCACGCGCCTTTTCAGGAAGATTGGCGCGCACAATCGTTAATGAATATGCAAGTTCGATGGAAAACGTTAACGATTTGCCCGACTTCCCCACCATGAACACAATCACAGCACCTATAAAAAACGCTTCGCTAGAGCAAGATAAACCAGACGCATTAGCATTATGGTCCGGCCAAGCAGCAGGTCTTAATCGAAATACTACAACCGAAAACCTGATATCCACATTGGTAAAAGAAACTCGAGACAGGCTTAATTGACCTTTAATATTTTTATTTTAAAAATATAATTCGTCAGGTTGTACTTATCATATATTGCAAGAAAAACGAGTATTAACCACTAACCGTCTATTCTATATCGACAATTCTTTTGCCTTATTTGCCTCATTTCCTATTGGAGTATCGAGAAAGTAAAATCTGCCTAATTTGTGACTTAATCTCTCCATAAATGCGACTTAATTGTTTCCTAAACCCGCTTAGTAGAAATGAATTTATAGTTAATTAACGATTAATTCATTGTGAATTACTGGAATTTTAAAACGTAATAACAGGAACGGCGGGTTATCTATATGTTTTTAAGTATATTACCAGAATATCAAAATAAATTATCAACCGATTACAAAAAACAAGCGCTGCCTCGAGGCGGTGCCGACAGGTTTTATTATCCGTTGCTATTTGTTTTGGCTTTAACAGTTGGGGCCTTGATTTACAGACAGATAGCAAATCCAATGCTAACAGCGGGTAATTCTGTATTTAATTTGTGGCTTTGGTATGATGTTTTCGCGTTTGTGCTATTAGGTTTTGGGATGCTTTTACTTTTATGGCAAGTGAGTTTTTCATTGCTCTATAAACCTTTCGCAAAGTTGGAGACTGTCTAGCTACCAACCCTAACAGTTGTCATTCCAGCGTATAACGAAGGATCACAGATTTTAGATACAGTACGCAGTATAATGGCAAGTGATTATCCAAAAGAGAAATTACAGGTTATTTGTGTAGATGATGGTTCAAAAGACGACACCTGGAGATGGATTAGGGCGGCCTACTTTGAATATTCCGGCGCAATTACCATTATTAAGCAGCCCTATAATCAAGGTAAACGGGCCGCATTGATGGCGGGTTTTGCCAAATCAACTGGCGACGTCATTGTTACAATTGATTCAGATTCGGAAGTATTACCGGATACGCTTGCGCTTATGGCAAGTCCCTTTATTCATGATGATCGTGTGGGCTCAGTTGCCGGGCATGTTCGGGTATTGAACTTGAAAGATGGGATTATCCCAAAAATTCTTGAAGTATCATTTACCAGTGCGTTTGACTTTATCCGTGCAGGACAAAGTGTTTATGGCGGCGTATTTTGTACACCTGGCGCACTTTCCGCATATCGAACATCCGCATTAAAACCTGTACTGGAAGAATGGTCAGAACAGACCTTTATGGGTAAAGCCGCAACCATCGGTGAAGACCGCGCTCTTACCAATCTTGTTTTAGCGACAGGCCACAGAGTAATATATCAGCGTGATGCAGTGGTGCTAACAAAAGCGCCGGCAGCTTTTGCTTCACTTCGTTTGATGTTAACGCGCTGGGCAAGAAGCAATGTGCGTGAAAGTCTGGTAATGTTTAATTATGTGTTTAAGGGTTTTAGAAAACCTGGTGAAGGTGCCAATTGGATCCGTTTATTCACAATCACACAAACCATTCGCATAACTTTATTCGAAGCTCTAAAATGTGCACTGCTGGTCGCACTTGTCATGCATACCTTCAATACTTTTTTAGGTGTTGTTATCGCATGTATATTCGCCGCCATCATTCCTAGCCTGGTTTACTTTCTGCGCCACAGAACAAGTTTCGGTTTTTTGTGGGCGCTTCCATACACATTATATTGGATGTTTTTCCTATCGTGGATTTCACTGTGGGGCATATTAACCGCAACAAATTCCGGATGGCTCACACGCGACTTGCCTAAGAAAAAGAAACTGCGTACGCCAATATTCTCAGGTATTCCAAATATAGTGACGCGACGGTTGAAAAGAGCATAGACTGTCATTTTTCTATTCTAGTAAGAAAATCAAACTAAAAAAGCAGGCCCGCTCAATGAACAGGCCTGCTTTTTACGTTTATTATTTTTTAGCCTCTTAAGTTTTCACCGAAGAATTCAAGTGTTCTATCCCATGCGAGATTGGCCATTTTTTCATCAAAACGGCCCGTGCTATCATTATGAAAACCATGACGTGTGCCTTCATAAATATGCATTTTATATGGGGCATCGTTTGATTTTAATACTTCTTCATAGGGCTCCCATGTGGCATTTACACGGTCATCAAGTTGCGCCAGTTGAACCATAACGGGACCTTTAACATTTCCGACAATATCATTGCCAGCTGGTGTGCCGTAAAATGGCACTGCCGCATCCATCACATCGGGAATGGCCGCCGCAAGATAGTTACTGATATAACCACCGAAGCAGAAACCTACCACACCGATTTTACCGCTTGAGAGCGCATGTGCTTTAAGAAATTTTGCAGCGGCAACGAAATCTTGTTCAATTTTACTACGGTCCAAGCTGCTTTGCATTGAACGACCCTCGTCATCATTGCCAGGATATCCACCAAGCGGATGAAGCGCATCAGGTGCAAAGGCTACGTAGCCAGCTTTCGCCAAGCGGCGAGCGACATCCTTAACATATGGATTAAGACCACGATTTTCATGGACCACAAGAACAGTTGGTGCTGTTCCCCCTTCAGCAAGTGAACTTGGTTGCACCAGATAGCCGCGCCCTTCGCCGTGCCCGTCCGGTGACGCAAAAGTCGCGTATGTTGCTTTAATATCTTCGTCATTAAAAGAGACTTGTTCAGCGGCCGCATAATTCGGGATAAGAGCCCCCGTTAACATTGCCATCGTGATACCACCAACGGCCAACGTCCCTAAACGGTCCATAAATTCACGACGACCCATCATGCCATGTGCATAAGCGTCATACCAATCAAATGCCTCTTCTGGAATTCTAAATTGAGTATTCTTTGTCATTTCTCACCCTTTCAATTGTTAATCATGTTTGAAAAGAGATTAACGAAAAAAAGATAAAAAGCAAATTCAACTAAATGTGATTATAAAAAGAAAGAAATTATTCGGTAAAACTATCTACGAAACTTAAGATAGACTGCACACGAATAATATCATTTAAATCATCATGGGATGCCCCTTGACGCAGGGCCTCTTCTTGACGGTCTTGCCATTGATTAATGAAGTTTATTTTTTTCCTATCATCAGGATTTTTTGCAAAACTTAAGCTAACATGATCTTCAAATGTAATAGCGCCAGCCTTAAAAAGCTTTGAACTTAATACCGCTAGTTCATCTGCGGTTGCATTTTTTAAATCAATGGTATCAGCCACATCCTGCCAAATCGGTGAAACATCAACTTTGACAAATATTTCGGGCTCTTGCTGATTATTGAGCGTTTCCCTAACAGTTTTATACACACGTGCTTTTTCAGGCGAAATTGATGGTTTCTCATCAACCTCATTCTGCTTGCTGCCTGAATGTATTATCTCGTTAATATTCATGTTATAAGCTCTTACGCCGATCATCATTATTTTCCTTGCACGTTTCGGTTTCCCGATAACTTTGCAAAGACTATGCCAATCCCTCATTTTTTGGAAAGCCCTTATTTTCTACGAACAATTCACTAACATATTGTTAAAAAAGGACTTTTAATAAAATTTTAACCATATTTTAAGGCAATTATTGCTTATCTAGTGACAATATTTGCCGAGTATTCCCTTTGGCTATTCTTGTGAATAACAAAAAAATGTGGCGAAATAGTGCTGAAATACCTTATTTTTCAAAGATAGAAATTATTTCCAGATGCGGGGAAAATAAGAACTGATCAACGGGTGTCACAGAGCCCATTTTAAACCCTGCTTGAGTTAAACTTTCCACATCGCGCGAAAAGGTGATCGGATTGCAGGAAATCATCACTAATTTCTTTAGATCAGATTGTAATATTTCAGACATCTGGTGTTTTGCACCTGCTCGCGGCGGATCAATTATCGCAACATCGTATTTGTTAAGCTCATGTGGAAGCAGTGGGCGTAAAAATAAATCACGTAGTTCAGTACTAACTTGTTTTATACCAGACATTTGATTGGCGCTGACTTTTAAAGCGGTTAGCATTTTTTCATTATTTTCGACAGCATGGACACTGGCAAATTTAGCTGCAGCAATAGAAAAAGTGCCACACCCAGAAAATAAATCGACCACCTTATGAGCGCCCGTTATAGCTTCAAGCATGGCTCTAATAAGGGCATCTTGTCCTTGTTTAGTCGCTTGAAGAAATGACCCTTCAGGGAAAAATACTTTATTGCCCTCAAATGTTACAAATGGTTTGCGGCGTTCCGCGAGTAATTCATAACGATTGTTTTTTGGTGAAGTGTCGAACCAACTGATCCGTGCAAGGTCATTTTTTTCTGCGAATTCTGCAAGATCCATCCGAAGGTTAAGATCAATATCACCCTTCCCTTTTAATATAAGATCAATACCGTTATCACCCATGGTGATGGAAACCGACATTTTTTCTTTCTTTTTCAATAATCCTGATATCAATTTTTTTGTCGGCGCTATTAACGCCTTAATTTCTTGCATAAGTATGGGACAGACAAAAATATCAATTAAATTATGACTTCCTTTTTCGGCGTACCCAAAAACAATTTGTCCGTCCCCTCGTCCAATGGCTTGAAATGTGGTTCGCCGGCGACTACCTAAAGGGCTAATGATCATGGGGGCGATATCAATATCTTTAAGACCTTGATTTTCAAGAGCCGTTCTAATCAGTCCTTCTTTCCATTCACAGTAATAGTCCCGCTCGATATGCTGTAAACTACAACCACCGCATTTTGTATAATGTGGGCAAAGCGCATCAATTCTGTGATTAGATTTATGATGGATATGACGAAGTCGTCCTTTAGATCCATTTATTTTAGCATCTATCACATCACCTGGTGCGGTATAGGGAATATAAATCACATTACCGTTTAATTCGGCTAATCCGTCACCGCGTCCACCAATTTCATCAATGGTTACTTTATGGCTCATACCGTGCTCCAATTAAAAATTCGATATTTCCTTCTGGTCCTTTTATTGGACTTTGGGTAATGCCGATTAAGTTCCAACCGTCCATCTCATCTCGTAACCAATTTTCAATTTTGTCACACACTTCTTTATGTAGCTCGGGTTCTCTAACGACACCGCCTTTGCCGACCTTTCCTTTACCAACTTCGAATTGCGGTTTTATGAGTGCAATTAAAACACAGTCCTCTTGCGCGCGTTTCATTGGGGAGGGTAAAACAGTTTGAAGTCCAATAAAACTGGCATCACAAACGATCAAATTTACTTTTTCTGGAATTTCCGCGTCCGTTAAATAACGCGCATTGGTTTTTTCAAGCACGACCACACGTTCATCATTTCTGATTTTCCACGCAAGTTGGCCATGCCCGACATCTACGGCATAAACTTTTTTTGCCCCTTTCTCAAGACATACATCGGTAAAACCACCCGTTGACGCACCAACATCAATAACCGTCATATCAGTGACATCAATTTTGAACTCATCTATACCTTGGACGAGCTTAAGGCCACCACGACTAACCCAAGGGTGTTCTTTTCCACGTACTTCAAGATTGATGTCTTCTTTAACTTGTTGGCCTGGTTTCGCAATTTTTTGCTCACCAGTATAAACATTTCCCGCCATAATATAGGCTTGTGCCCGAGACCGGCTTTCCGCCAGACCCCGTTCAACAAGCAATTGATCAACGCGCTTTTTAGCCATTGACTTGTGAACTGGTTAAATCATTATGACCAAGGGCGTGAAGTGCTGTTCTAACGATATCCTCAGATGTTAAACCTGCCTGCTTATACATATCAGCAGGATTGCCTTGATCAATAAACACATCCGGCAACTTCATCGTGCGCACTTTAAGACCTGCTTCAAGCAGACCTTCATTTGATAAATAATCAAGTACATGACTTCCGAAACCACCAATTGAACCTTCTTCAATGGTAATTAAAACTTCATGCTCAAGCGCAAGTTTTCTTATCATTTCAAGATCAAGCGGTTTCGCAAAACGCGCGTCCGCAACAGTGCAGCTCAACCCCTTAGCATTAAATTCATCGGCAGCCTCTAATGCTTCTTCCAGACGAGTACCAAGTGATAGAATTGCAATTTGCGTACCTTCACGAACGATACGCCCTTTACCGATTTCAAGAACATCTCCTTGATCAGGTAATGTAACGCCCATTCCTTCTCCGCGTGGATAACGGACGGCCGATGGTCCACTATTATGGGCCGCAGCCGTCGCAATCATATGCATTAGGTCTGCTTCATCAGCGGCCGCCATCACAACCATATTGGGCAGCGAAGCCAAATATGTTACGTCGAATGATCCGGCATGTGTTGGGCCATCTGCGCCGACTAAGCCAGCACGATCAATGGCAAAACGAACCGGTAAATTTTGAACCGCTACATCATGAACCACTTGGTCATATGCGCGCTGCAAAAATGTCGAATAAATAGTTGCAAAAGGTTTATATCCTTCACAGGCTAATCCCGCAGAAAATGTAACCGCATGCTGTTCCGCTATTCCAACATCGAAACAGCGATCTGGAAATTCTTCAGCAAATTTATCAAGTCCCGTACCAGATGGCATCGCTGCATTAATAGCAACAATTTTATCATCTTTTTTTGCTTCTGCGATTAGTGCTTTTGCAAATACACCCGTATAACTCGGCGCTTTAGCGGGTGATTTATTTTGCGTCCCCGTACTCACATCAAATGTTGATACACCGTGATATTTATCCGCAGCATTTTCAGCAAAACTATACCCTTTGCCTTTTTCCGTAACCACGTGAATTAAAATCGGCCCGCCACCAGCATCACGTACATTTTCAAGTACCGGTAAAAGATGTTCCATATTATGTCCATCAACCGGACCAACATAATAAAAACCCAATTCTTCAAATAACGTACCACCCGTGGCCATTCCGCGCGCATATTCTTCTGCTTTTCTTGCGGTGTTGCTGATTGGTTTAGGAAATTTTTTGACTATGTTTTTTGCGAAATCACGCAAATTTAAAAATGAACGCGATGATAATAATCTGGCAAGATAGGCACTCATTGCGCCAACAGGCGGCGCAATCGACATATCATTATCATTTAAGATAACAATCAACCTGCTTTTAAGTGCACCGGCATTATTCATCGCTTCATATGCCATTCCGGCGCTCATTGCACCATCGCCAATAACAGCAATAACATTTTCTGGCGCATTTTCATCTTTACCCGCGTTTAAATCACGGGCAACCGCCATCCCTAATCCTGCAGAAATTGAAGTCGAACTATGGCCCGCACCAAAAGCATCATATTCACTTTCTTTGCGTTTAGTAAATCCAGCAAGGCCACCGCCTTTTCGGATCGTGTGCATTTGATCGCGACGACCAGTTAGTATTTTATGAGGGTAACATTGATGTCCCACATCCCAAATAAGTTTATCTTTTGGCGTATTAAATACATAGTGAATGGCCGTTGTAAGCTCAACCACACCAAGACCAGCACCCAAATGACCGCCTGTTCGAGAAACATTATAAATCATGTCAGAACGAACTTCGTCAGCCAAATCTTTTAGTTGATCAGCCTCTAATTTTCGCACATCCTCTGGAAAATTAATTTCATCCAGTAATGGTGTATTTGGTTTATCACTCATATTTTATTCTTCACCTGACACTAATGCGCGCGATTAATTACAAATTTCGCCAATGACTTCAAAACCTCGGATTTTTCATCAAAAACATCCATATGGCTTACTGCATTGTTTATTAACTCATCCGCCAGTGCTCTAGCCTCCTCGACCCCCTTGAAAGAAACAAGGGTAGCCTTCCCAGCCTCAATATCCTTACCAGCGGTCTTTCCAATGTCTTCTGAATTCCCCTCAATATCAAGAAGGTCATCTACAATTTGAAAAGCCAAACCAATATTTTCTGCATACTTTTTCAACGCCATGCGCCGATCGTCGCTTACTTTAGCCAATATGGCACCGACTTCACAGGAAAAAATGATCAATTCACCAGTTTTCATGTTTTGCATACGTATTATTTCGTCCTGTTGCAAGGATTGATTTTCAGCTTTTAAATCAATCATCTGTCCGCCAACCATGCCTTTTGCACCAATGGCACGGGATAAAGCCAAAATTAGATCGCAGCGAATTTCCGCATCAGAGTGGGTTTTTTCATCCGATAATATTTCAAATGCTAGCGTCAATAAAGCATCACCAGCAAGGATCGCTGTGGCATCATCATATTTTTTGTGCGTGGTAGGAAGACCACGCCTCATATTATCATCATCCATTGCGGGCAGATCATCGTGTATGAGTGAATAGGTATGCACGCATTCTATTGCTGCCGCGACACGCAGTGCGCTTTCATTATCTATCGAAAAAAGAGCCGCAGACTGCACCACCAAGAAAGGACGAAGCCGCTTTCCACCAGCTAAAAGTGCATATCGCATCGCCTCAATGACATTTTCTTCCCGCCCTTCAGAAACCGGAAGAAGAGAAAGCATTTTATTTTCGATAACACTGGCGAAATCTTTAAGTGATTTTTGTGCCAGTTCTGCAGAACAGTCTGACATTTAATTTTCGCCGTCAAGAGGTGACGTATTTAACGCACCATTCCCTGATTTGGTAATTTTCTCAATGCGCGCAGTGGCATCTTTTAATTTTTCATCACAATGGGCTCTTAATTGTGTGCCACGTGTGTAAATATCGATGGATTTTTCAAGCGAAACTTGGCCACTTTCAAGATTTCTTACGATTTCTTCTAGTGCCCCTAGTGCTTCTTCAAAGTCCATCGCTTTTATATCATCTGGAATATCGACTTTTTTATCTGTGCTTGTTGCCAAAACTTGCTCCTGCGATCTTTTGAATCATTAAATTAACTTATAGCGGAAAAGTCACTCATCCATCAATGCAGAAACGTGCGCTTTCGCACATTCCCCTAAAATACCAAGATTATACCCACCCTCTAAAGTCGAAACCACCCGCCCTTTTGCATATTTTTTTGCAATATTCATAAGCTGCTTTGTCGACCAATAATAATCTTCAGTTTCTAAATTAAGGTCAGCGAGCGGATCAAGCGCGTGAGCATCAAACCCTGCCGAAATAATTACCAAATCTGGTTTAAAATCCTCTAATTCTGGCAATATACGACTTTCGAAAGCGCGCCTAAAAGCATTACTGCCACTTCCTGCTGCTAATGGAACATTAACAATAACACCTTTGCCTTGATCATGAAGATGTCCGGTTCCTGGATATAAAGGCGATTGATGGGTTGAACCATAAAGTAATCCCTTGGTTCTTTCAGCTACCGTTTGTGTGCCGTTTCCGTGATGAACATCAAAATCAATAATGGCTACTCTATGCATGAAATGGTTATTGCGCGCATATAATGCTCCAATTGCCGCTGAATTAAAGAGACAAAACCCCATCGATTGATCCGGTTCCGCGTGATGACCAGGAGGTCTAACGGCACAAAAAGCGTTCCCTATATCCCCCTTAATCACCAAATCTATTGCGTGACAAACTGCCCCGGCTGCTCTTAGTGCTGCTCTTTCTGATCCATTTGAAAGATATGTATCTCCATCGATCATGGCATTATTTTTTTCAGGTAAATTATTATTTATTTTTTGAAGAAGATCCTCATCATGGACTAATTTAATTTGGCCGCTTGTAGCTAATGGCGCATTTAATCGGATCAAACCATCAAACTTTTCATCCTCTAACGCACTGGTCACCCTTTCTAGTCTTTCTACACACTCTGGGTGTCCAAGAGGTGAAATATGATCCAAACAATCAGAATGAGTGATTAAGGCCGTTGTCATTTTGTCGCTTTGGACGCTTCATATATTGCTTTTTCTTCTGCAACCAATTCTTTTTTCGATAGCTTACCCACCATGGTCTTAGGCAGTTCATCACGAAATTCAATCTGTGATGGTCTTTCATGTTTTCCGATTTTGGGTTTAATGAATGCCATTAATTCATCGGCTGTAATCGGATCAATAGTGGTTCGCAATTTGACGAATGCTTTAGGTGTTTCTCCTAAATAATCATCAGGAATACCAATAACTGTTGTTTCTTCCACTGCAGGATGGTCATTAATAGCTTCTTCGATTGTACGGGGGAAAACATTAAAACCACCCACCAGAATTAAATCTTTATCCCGGTCAAGAATGTAAGTGAAACCATTTTCATCCATTTTGCCGACGTCCCCGGTTCTTAATGCACCATCAATCATCACTTCTGCCGTTGCATCATCCCGTTTCCAGTATCCTTTCATGACCTGTGGACCGCGCACACATATTTCGCCAACTTCACCAACAGGTAAAATTTTTCCTTTTTCCTCTCGGTCCATTATGAAAGCTTCTGTACCCGGAAGTGGGAAACCTATCGATCCGGGGATAGTACCCCCACCTATAGGACTAGCATGCGTTACAGGGGACGCTTCCGTTAATCCGTAACCTTCGGTAATTTCCAAACCAAATCGATTCATATATAAATTCCATAAATCAACGGGAAGCGGCGCGCCGCCGGACATGGCCATTTTAATCTTACCAATGCCAATATTATCCGCACCTTTATGATTAGCGATTGCCGTATACATTGTCGGTACGCCGGAAAAAAGGGTGATATTTTCCTTGGTTAATAATTTTACGGCATCTTCTAATTCAAATTTCGGCACAATCACTATCCTTGCACCAACCTTAAGCCCCATATTCAAGACAACTGTTAATGCAAATATATGAAAGAAAGGCAGAAAAGCAGCAACATTTTCTGTGCCAAATTCAAGCATAGGCGGCCAAATTTCAAGCTGTCTCATATTGATATATAGATTGGAATGACTAAGCATTGCACCTTTTGGTACACCCGTGGTTCCACCAGTATACTGCAATACGGCTATATCTTCATCCGGGTTAATTTCGACAGGTGTAATCTTACCGTCATTTTCAAATAACGAATTATAATCGACGTAATTATC
Source organism: Kordiimonadaceae bacterium UBA4441 (assembly GCA_002390425.1). GTDB lineage: Bacteria > Pseudomonadota > Alphaproteobacteria > Sphingomonadales > Emcibacteraceae > Pseudemcibacter. The sequence goes on from DGPL01000009.1 coordinate 39,244, forward strand.
ATCCTTTACCACTTTGGCAATAGCGCTGGATTTAAATAATTTAAAAAGAATATTTTTTGGAAAGGGTAAGGCCTCTGAGAAATCAGCAACAATTAATTTTCTTATACCCGTTTCAGACACGACCCTTTTCATTTTGGGATAAAGAGCATCCAGATTTAACGTAACCATAATTTCAGTATCAGAATTTTCGGCTTGGAATTTTAACTCACTTTCAGAATAAAGCGGGCTATAACTTACAACTGTCCCACCAATTTTCGAAATGGCAAAAAAGGCAACAATAAAATGCGGACAGTTCGGAAGAAATAAACCGACTTTAGTTCCTGTTTTAACGCCTAACTCCTGTAATGCTTTAGCCGCTTTATTTACCTGATCTTGAAGTTCGCCATAAGTGAAGGATTTACCCAAAAAATCTAAAGCAATATTATTAGGTACTTTATTTGCCGTTTCATCTATCAGAGTGCTTAAAGGTTTTCCTTCAAATTCTTGATCCCATTTTACATGGTCCGGGTATTTTTTTAACCAAGGATGTTCGATCATATTTTTCTCTCTATATTTTTTAAAATTTACGCGAAATTATTTTTATCTATCGCGTAGAATAATTCATCCCCTGCTTTTATTGCTTCTGCTAAACCTAAAACGGTCGGAACGATCTGTTCCGCATAATACCTAGACGTGATAATTTTACCTTCTAAAAATTCTTTATCACTATCCCCATTATCCAATCTATTTCGCGCAGACAATGCCCCTTTTGCCATTAAATAGCATCCCACTGCCGTACTCAACATTCTTAAATATGGAACGGATCCCGCCATTGTATTCGTTATGCTTTCATTATGCTGACTGAGCAGCCATTCGGCACATTCTTTCGACATTGCAGTTATCTTACTTAAATTTTTCTTTATTACTGCAAACTCTATGGTTTCAGGAAGTTTTTCCGTAAAGTTAGATATTTCATCATGCAATGCGCGCCAATGTTTTCCATTATCTATTGATAACTTACGCCCAACAAGATCCATTGCCTGAATGCCATTGGTGCCTTCATAAATAGCATTGATCCTTGCGTCTCTATAAACTTGCGCGATACCCGTTTCTTCAATATATCCCATTCCACCAAAAATTTGCATCGCCAAAGATGAGTTTTCAATCCCTAAATCAGAACCATATGCTTTTGATAAAGGCGTCAACAAATCAGCAAGACCGCGATATTTTTCTGCGGTTTTCTCATCTGGATGATGTTGTGCCAGATCGATTGATTTGGCATTTAAATAGGCTATTGCACGTACGGCTTCAGTGGTTGATTTAATCGTCATTAACATTCGTCGTACATCCGGATGTTCAATAATCGGTGATTGATTACGTGTTTTTAATGACATCCCTTGAACACGTTCATTGGCATATTCAAGCGCCATTTGATAGGCTCTCTCGGACAAAGCAACGCCTTGAGAGCCAACGGCAAGACGCGCATCATTCATCATCGTGAACATCGTCATCATGCCTTTATTTTCTTCACCGATTAAATATCCAACACATTGATTATTATCACCATAAGACATGGTACAAGTTGGACTACCATGAATACCCATTTTATGCTCAAGAGATACACAAGTCAGATCGTTTCTTTTTCCAAGACTGCCATCGTCATTAATTATATATTTTGGTACGATAAAAAGACTTATACCCCGTGTTCCTTCTGGTGCATCAGGCAATCTCGCGAGAACTAGGTGAATAATATTCTCTGCCATCTCGTGTTCACCGTACGTAATATATATTTTTTGACCTTTAATAAGATAACTGCCATCAGATTGTTTCTGTGCTTTTGATCTTAAAGCGCCTACATCTGATCCCGCATTTGGTTCAGTCAAATTCATTGTTCCTGACCATACACCAGAAACCAATTTCTCAAGATATGTGTTTTTCTGCTCTTCGGTACCATGTTTTCCAATAGCGAGGATGGCACTAGAGGTTAACATCGGGCATAAACTAAAGGATGAGTTTGCGCTTTCCACCATTTCCGTAATCGGCAAACCTAATGCGTGCGGCAGCCCTTGACCACCATATTCTATATTTGCCGTAATTCCATTCCAGCCATTCTCACAGTATTGTTGATATGCTTCTTTAAATCCCGGAGGTGTGGTTACAACACCATCTGAAACGGTCGAAGGATTTAAATCCCCAATACGATTAAGAGGAGATAATACATCTCCCGTAAACTTTGCTCCTTCAATTAAAATCGCTTCAATTAGATCATCATCTGCATCTTGAAATTTTTCCAATGAAGTCACTTCTTTGACATCAATTACATCATTCAATGTAAAATTCATTTCTTTGACAGGAGCTTGATAATCAGACATTCTTTTATTCTCTATTATTGATACGGACTTGTTAAGTTACGTCATACCAATTATAGAACAGTATTAAGGAAAAATATTCAAGCATATTGAAGCATAATGGCAAAGAGTCGTATTTATAAACCCACAGCAGAAGCCATAATCATGGCCTCTGACATTCTTAAAAAAGGAGAGGTTGTCTCTTTCCCGACTGAAACCGTTTATGGACTTGGAGCTGATGCCACTAATTCAGATGCAATAGCCAAAATATTTTCGGCAAAAAACAGACCTTCATTTAATCCACTTATAATCCATTTACCCAATACTCAAATGGTTGAAAAGTATGTTGAGCTTTCGCAGCTTACTAAAGATCTTTCAAATATTTTTTGGCCGGGTCCTTTTACGATGGTATTACCACTTAAAAAGAATAGTGGAATTTCAACATTGATAACTGCCGGATTAGAGACGGTGGCCATAAGAGTACCATCACATCCTGTTGCACATACCTTATTGAATGAATTTAATGGCCCAATCGCTGCACCAAGCGCCAATAAATCGGGTCAAATTAGCCCAACGACAGCACAACATGTTGATCAAGAATTTGGTGATGAATTAGAACTAATTATTGATGGCGGCCCTTGCGACAACGGACTTGAGAGCACAATTGTTAAGGTTGTTTATGACCAACTTACAATATTAAGGCCCGGCAATGTCACAGTAGAAGAAATCCAAGAAAAAATAGAAGTTAAAATAGTAACCGACACACAACCAACAGATAATCCAATCGCACCAGGACAGTTAAAAAGTCATTACGCGCCAAACGCGAATGTGCGGCTTAATGTCATAAACCCTGAGATGAATGAAGCATATCTTGCTTTTGGTGATACTAACCAAGTTGAAAATATGCTAAATCTTAGCCCAAGTGGTGATCTAGAAGAAGCAGCTTCGAATTTATTTTCTATGATGCGCTCATTAGATCAATTAAATTTAAAAACAATTTCGGTTGCCCCTATTCCTAAATCAGGGGTGGGTGTAGCCATAAATGACAGATTAGAGCGCGCCGCTGCGCCTAAGGATTTACTAAAGGATTAAAAGTGCCCCTTTCAAAAAATCATATCGATGCTTTAATCAAAATTTCAGGACCAAAAGGGTTTACCATCGACCCGGAAATAATTGCATCACATACATCGGAACCACGTGGAAAATTTCGTGGAGCAACACCACTGGTTTTATTTCCGGACAATACTGAATGCGTCAGTCAAATACTTTCATATTGCAACGAACATAATATTAAAATTGTACCCCAAAGCGGTAATACTGGATTAGTCGGCGGCAGCATTCCTGATCAATCAAATGAAGAGGTTTTATTAAGTTTAAAACGTATGAATAAAATACGGGAAAAAGATGCCCTTAATAAAACCATGACAATAGAAGCTGGTGTTATTTTATCAGACGCACATGATATTGCCGAAAGCATGAATTCAATTTTTCCCATGCATATCGCATCAGAAGGATCAGCTATGATCGGCGGTAATATATCATCTAATGCTGGGGGAATTAATGTACTCAGATATGGAAATATGCGTGACCTAGTACTTGGATTAGAAGTCGTGTTGCCTAATGGTGATGTTTGGGACGGTCTTACGGGACTTAGAAAAGACAACACAGGCTATGATTTAAAGCAGCTCTTCATTGGCGCTGAAGGAACGCTTGGTATTATAACGGCGGCTACATTGAAATTATTCCCAGAGTATAAACAAAAAAATACCGCTTTTGTTGCTATCCCTGACCCAGAAGCCGCCATAAATTTACTATCGCTCGCCAAACAAATTAGTGGTGATAGCTTAATCGCATTTGAAATATTACCAAGAATTGGCCTTGAATTTACAATTAAGCATATGAACGACTGCCGCGAGCCACTAGAAGAAAAATACGATTGGTATATCGTTTTAGAATGTGCCACTTCCGTTTCAAATGATCTCATTAATTTAGAAGAAGTACTTGAAAAAATCCTTGAAGAAGCCATGGAAAGTGGCCTTGTACTAAACGGAATTGTCCCTAAAAATGTATCCGAACAGAAAGCCGTTTGGAATTTACGCGAATTCATGTCCGAAGCCCAAAAATTTGAAGGTGGTAGCATTAAACATGATGTCGCAATTCCAGTGTCAAAAATACCTGAATTTCTAGAACTCGGAACTGAAGCCGTTAAAAAAGCATGCCCGGGCATTCGTCCTGTTCCCTTTGGCCATATTGGGGATGGGAATATTCATTTTAACCTATCCCAACCAATTGATATGGATAAACAAGAATATCTTGCCCGTTGGGAAGAGATTAATCATCTAGTCCACGAAATTGTTGTTGATTTAGGCGGAAGTATAAGTGCAGAACATGGCATTGGAACACTAAAGGTCGATGAATTAAAACATTTTAAATCTAGTGTCGATATTGATACTTTAAAATCCATTAAACTGGCTCTCGATCCTAAGAATATTATGAATCCCGGCCGCATCATTAAAATTTAAAGGATAAAACATGGTTCAGTGCCCTCCCGCCTCCGTTGGAATGTCGGTCAGTGAAATTGATACTCCCGCCTTAGTAATTGATTTAGACATTTACGAGAGAAATTTGGACAAAATGGCCCAAATGATGAAATCCTCAGGAAAAATCTTTCGCCCTCACGCTAAAATGCATAAATCCCCGCTAGTAGCAGACGATCAAATCAAAAGAGGTGCCATTGGTGTATGCTGCCAAAAATTATCAGAAGCTGAAATAATGGCCGATGGCGGAATAAGCGATATTTTGATAACAAACGAAATTGTTGCCCCCGGAAAATTAGATCGCGTTGCCGAACTTTCTAAAAAAATAAAATTGGGTATCTGTGTCGATAATCTAGACGCTACTCAGGCATTGAATAAAGCCTGCGCAAGGAAAAATACAAATATTAGAGTTTTAATAGAAATTGATGTTGGCGGTAATCGTTGCGGTGTAACAAATTCTACTAACACAGTTGCATTAGCGCAATTCATTATAAATTCATCTCACTTAAATTTTGGTGGCTTGCAAGCCTACCATGGAGCCGCCCAGCATCTTCGTACCCCAAAAGAAAGAGCTGATACCGTTAGCAGCGCAGCAAAAATAGTGAGTGAAACTAAAAAAGCCTTAAGCGATGCGAATATTGACTGTGAACTTGTCACCGGGGGCGGTACTGGAACATTCATGCATGATAAAGATTATAATGAATGGGATGAACTTCAATGTGGATCATACGCCTTTATGGATGCGGATTACGGTAAAAATCAACTTAGTGAAATTGAAAACGGCACAGGATTTGAACACAGTCTATTCATCCAGACAATGGTTATGAGCACGAACCAACCAAATATGGTGATTTGCGATGCAGGACTTAAAGCAATTGCATCAGATTCAGGAAATCCACTAATAAAAGGTTTTGAGCATTTAAATTACCGGATGACATCAGATGAACATGGTAATATCGATCTTGATGATAATACGACATTTAACTTAGGGGATCGCGTTTTATTGATCCCGGGTCATTGCGACCCTAATGTCAATTTATATGACTGGTGCGTTGGCGTTCGTAATGGTATTGTTGAAAAAATTTGGCCCGTCGCTGCACGCGGCGCTATATCTTAGTTTACAAGGACCACTAAATTGGAAAAAGCATATTCAACTTGTCCTCATGACTGCCCGTCTACTTGTGCTCTTGAAGTTGAGAAAATAGACGAAAATACAATAGGTCGATTGAGAGGTTCTCAGGAAAACACTTATACTGCCGGAGTAATTTGTGCCAAAGTCGCTCGCTATGCAGAACGCACACACCATCCCGATCGATTAACAAAACCACTTAAGAGAACTGGCCCTAAAGGATCAAGTCAATTTAAAGAAATAAGCTGGGAAGAAGCACTTGATATAACGGCAAACGCATTTAAAGATGCGACTGAAAAACATAGCCCAGAAACTGTATGGCCCTATTCTTATGGGGGAACTATGGGCCTAGTTCAAAGCGGTTCAATGGAAAGACTCCGTAATGAAATGGGCTATAGCAATATGCGCGGCACCACATGCGGCGCCCTTGTTAATGCGGGTTGGGTAGCCGGCACAGGCCGTAAAATTGGTCCCGACCCACGCGAAATGGCCGATGCGGATTTAATCGTCATCTGGGGGACCAATGCCGTTTCAACACAAGTCAACGTTATGAACCATGTGGCACGGGCTAAGAAGAATAGAAATGCCAAAGTTATTGTAGTCGACCCTTATAAAAATCCGACAGCAAAAGCCGCTGACATTCACGTATGTTTAAATCCCGGCACCGATGGTGCCCTCGCCTGCGCAATGATGCATATCGCATTTCGTGACGGTTATGCGGATCATGAATATATGGAGAAATATACGGATGTTCCAGGTGAACTAGAAGCACACCTTCAAACACGTGGCCCAGAATGGGCAAGTAAAATAACAGGCCTAAGCGTTGATGAAATCGAAGAATTTTCCAAGCTTTATTGCCAAACAGAAAGAGCCTTTATTCGGCTTGGTTTTGGCTTATCGCGCTGTCGAAACGGCGCGGTAAATGTACACGCCGTTAGCTGTCTAGCGAGTGTTACGGGAAAATGGCCTAATAAAGGGGCAGGTACTTATTTCAGTAGCAGTGATCTTTATCATTTTGACACGTCTTTTCTTAAAGCAAGTGATTTAAATAAGCCAGGGATAAGAACGATTGATCACCCCCGTGTTGGCGCAGCGCTTACTGGGGAAAATAGCGATCTAAATGATGGCCCTCCTATTACGGCAATGATCGTTCAAGGCACAAACCCTATGTCAATTGCACCAGATCAAAATAAAGTCCGTGAAGGGTTTTTGCGCGATGATTTATTTTTATGTGTCCACGAACAGTTTATGACAGAAACGGCCCTCATGGCCGATATTGTTATGCCGGCTACAACATTTCTTGAGCATGATGATATTTATAAAGGAGGCGGGCAAACATATATTGGTTTAGGCCCTAAAATCATTGAAGCTGTTGGTGAAAGTCGTCCTAATGATTATGTTATCAATGAAATCGGGAAAAGGCTTGGCTGTAAACACCCCGCTTTTTACATGTCTACCAATGAAATTATCGAGGAAACGTTAAAAGCCTCGGCCTACCCTAATCTTGACCATATGACTGAAAACCATTGGCATGACTGTGTTGAAAATTTCGACAGTCATCATTTTGTTAATGGATTTGGTTGGCCTGATCAAAAGTTTCGCTTCAAACCAGATTGGAAAGCAATTGGTGAACGGGGAGACGAATTACCATTACTACCTGATCATTGGGACAATACTGACCCCCGCGATTATGAACATCCATTTAGATTAGTCACACCACCCGCACGAAATTTCCTAAACTCATCATTCAACAACACACCTTCTTCGTTAAAAAGAGAACAAAAACCAGTTTTATTTATCCATCCAGAAGATGCTATTGCAGCAGGTATCGATGATGATCAATTGGTAAACATTGGTAACAACCAAGGAAATCTTAAAATTCGTGCTAAACTCTTTGACGGTGTCAATCCCGGTACATTAATTGCTGAGGGCATTTGGCATAACAGTAAGTTAAATAATGGACTTGGTATTAATGTTCTAACAAACTCAGAAATTGCGGCTCCCGCAGGAGGTGCAGTTTTTCATGATAGCGCAGTCTGGCTCAAGTCAGCTTGACTCTAACCCTTGATATCGTTAGATTTTTCTTATCAAAACTCAACCTTCTTGGAGACACAATAATGAAAAACCTTTTTCTTGCATTGGGAGCCTTAGCAACAAGCTTTGTAACTTCCGGTGCAGTTGCAGACGAACCGGGCACCGCGAATGGTGAATGGCATCACTATACGGGTGATATAAAGGGTTCCCGTTATACACCGCTTGATCAAATCAATGCGGATAACTTTGAAGACCTTGAAATGGTCTGGAACTTTTCTACCAAAAACCTCGGTACACGCGGCGAATATAAGCTTGAAGTGACACCAATTATGGTTGATGGCGTTATTTATGCAACTGCCGGAACACGCCGTACAGCGATTGCATTAGACGCTGGTACAGGTGAATTGATGTGGCTTCACAGCATGCGCGAAGGTCTTCGTGGTGGTATGGCCCCTCGTCAGCTTTCCGGCCGCGGCCTTTCTTATTGGTCCGATGGTAAAGGTGATGACCGCATTTATTATGTAACAACGGGTTACCGTTTGATCGCGCTTAACGCCCACACAGGTGTTCCGATCAATTCATTCGGTACAGATGGCAATGGTATTCTTGATCTTAAGATTGGTGCCGTTCAAGGTAACGAAGTTCAAATCGATCTCGTCACTGGTGAAATCGG
>DGPL01000008.1:0-52668 GCA_002390425.1 Kordiimonadaceae bacterium UBA4441
GCACGCCTCCTTGATCCAGCAAGCCGGCTAGATATCAAAGGTGAACTTCTCACTCATAAAAAGAAAATTGTTTCCCTTGGTGAAAAAGTTGATGCGCCCGAGGATGCAGAAATTATAGACCTTAAGGGAAAATGTCTTTGTCCTGGTTTGATTGATATGCGTGTTTTTGTAGGCATTCCTGGTGCTGATTATAAAGATACAATTCTTAATACAGGTGAAGCGGCAGCAGCAGGCGGCGTAACAACCGTTTGCGTCCAACCAAATACGGACCCCATTATTGATAGTATACCCCATATCGAATATCTGGCCATACGCGCGAAAAACGCACTTGTTAATTTTGTACCAATGCCCGCTGCCACAAAACAAATGGAAGGCAAGCAAATGTCTGAAATTGGTCTGATGGCCGCAGCGGGTCATAAGATTTTTGGTGATTGCAGCACGACCATTGAAAATGCAGCCATTATGAGCCGTATATTCAAATATGCATCTGCTTATGATGCATTGATCGTACAACATCTTTCAGAGTCGAACCTTTCAAAAAATGGTTGCATGAATGCGGGCGATCTTGCCACACGGTTAGGATTGCCAGGTATCCCAACGGCAGCTGAAACGCTTGTTTTGGAGCGCGATGTCAGACTGCTTAAAGGTACAAAAGGGCGATATCACGCATCGCAAGTTACGTGTGCAGACAGTATTGAAGTTCTTAAAAAAGCGAAGTCAGATGATTTAAATGTTACCGCAGGGGTCGCCGTACCTCATTTATCATTAAATGAATATGCCATCGAAGATTACCGTACCTTTATGAAATTATCACCGCCATTACGTGATGAAGATGACCGAGTTGCGGTTGTTGAAGCTTTAAAAGACGGCACTATTGATGTAATCGTCAGTGGTCATGACCCGGAAGACCCAGAAAGCAAACGTGTTCCATTTGAACAGGCTGAACCTGGTGTTGTGGGGCTTGAAACATTACTAAGTGTATCTCTTGAAATGCATCATAATGGCAGCCTTGATCTTCTAACTATTCTTTCAAAGCTGACGTCTAACCCTGCTAAGATCATGGGGCTTGAAAGTGGAGTACTTAAAGAAGGGGCACCAGCGGATCTTTGTATTTTCGATTTAAATGTTCCTTATTTTGTGGACGCAGAAAAAATGGTCAGTATTACTAAGAACACTTGTTTTGACGGTAAGCCTGTGCAAGGCCGTGTTTTAAAAACTGTGGTCGCAGGAAAATGTGTATATGAATATAATGCCTGAATATGCCCTTTATTATATATTTGTAGCTGCATTTGTCGGATACCTGCTCGGATCCATTCCTTTTGGACTCGTTTTAACCAGAATGGCGGGCTTAGGCGATATACGCAAAATTGGATCTGGCAATATCGGCGCAACAAATGTTCTAAGAACAGGTAATAAATTTCTGGCTCTTCTGACGCTTCTTCTTGATATCGGCAAAGGGGCGATAGCCGTTTTAATCGCGGAATTTTTATACCCTGGTTTGGGTATTTATGCCGGGAGCGGCGCATTTCTAGGGCACTTATATTCTATTTTTCTGAAATTTACCGGTGGTAAGGGTGTGGCCACCTTTCTTGGGCTAATGCTCGCTTTAAATCCGATAGTTGGCTTAACATCAATTCTTTCTTGGTTAATCACCGCAGCAATATTTAGAATTTCATCACTTTCCGCCCTCGTTGCTGCTATCGCAAGTCCGATCGCCAGCCTTTACTTACAACAAAATAAGCTTGCAATCGTTGCCATACTGTTATGTATTTTAATATTCATCAAACATAAGGATAACATCAAACGAATAATCAATGGCGATGAGCCAAAAATTGGAAAGAAATGATCAATTAATTTGGGGGACATAAAATGAGCCTAAATCCAGCTCCACTATCAAATGCAGAAAAAAAGCACGTCTTCGATTAATAAGAACCGAGAATGTTGGGCCCGTTACCTTTCGGCAATTAATCAATCGTTATGAAAGCGCTGAAAAAGCGATTGAAGTATTACCTGAACTCGCTAAAAGAGGCGGGCGAAAAAAGCCATTAGTGGCTTGTTCTATTTCCAAAATAAATAAAGAATTAGAAGAGCTTGAAAAAATCGGTGGAGAATTAATCGTTTTAGGTGACACATATTATCCCACCCCCTTAGCTGCCACAGAAGATGCGCCTCCTATCATGATGGGCCTTGGTCACACTCATTTATTAAATCAAAATACATTTGCCATAGTTGGCGCGCGAAATGCGTCCGCAGTTGGATTAAAGGTGGCAAATAATTTTGCGACAAAGCTTGGAGAGGCCGTATATATCATTGCATCAGGGTTAGCACGCGGCATTGATGCAGCGGCACATCAGGGTTCAATTAATTCAGGCACGATCGCCGTTCTTGCTGGAGGTGCAGATGTTATTTATCCACGATAAAACACAGAAATTTATCATAAAATAAAAGAAACAGGCCTAATATTATCTGAAATGCCGTTTGGTACTCAGCCGCAGGCACGACATTTTCCAAGACGAAACAGAATAATTTCAGGACTTGCGCTTGGCGTCTTGGTCGTTAAAGCAACCCATAAATCAGGAACCTTAATAACGGCACGTCTCGCCTCAGAACAGGGTCGCGAAGTTTTTGCCATTCAGGGCTCCCCATTAGACACAAGATCAAAAGGGCCTAATACTCTAATTAAACAAGGTGCTCAACTTACAGAATCGGTAGAAGATATTCTTGATGTCCTTTCATTAATGAGTGGTCGGAGTATTTCAGAACCACAAGCCGATTTATTTACATCTGGGCCCTATCTAGAAGAAAAAAATAGCGATATCGAAAAAGCGACCATAAAGATTAAAGAAAAATTAAGTCATACCGCAGTATCAATTGATGAACTTATAAGGCTCACTGAATTATCGCCAATGGCGGTACAAACGGTGCTTCTTGATCTTGAACTCGCGGAAGAAATTACGCGTTATGCAGGAAACAGGGTATCTTTTTGTTAAAACATTCTGTAAAAGCCCTTTGATATAAAAATTGATAAATCGATTCTATTGGTGAAATGTAGCAATGAAAACAGTAATTGTTGAATCTCCGGCGAAAGCCAAAACAATTAATAAATACCTCGGCAAGAATTATAAAGTTCTTGCAAGCTTTGGGCATATTCGTGATCTTCCGTCAAAGGATGGTTCGGTTGATCCCGAAAATGACTTTGCTATGACTTGGGCGGTAGATAGCGATTCCAAAAAACGTATCAAAGACATCGCCGATAGCACCAAAGTCTCCGACGAATTAATCCTCGCGACAGACCCTGACCGCGAAGGAGAAGCTATTTCATGGCATGTGCTTGAGGTTTTAAACGCGAAGCGAGGCGTCATGAAAGATGTTACCGTTAAACGTGTTGTCTTTAATGAAATTACCAAAACCGCTATTTTAAAAGCGATGGAAGAGCCACGTGACGTTGATCAAGAAATGGTTGAGGCCTATCTTACACGGCGTGCTCTTGATTATTTAGTGGGTTTTAATCTTTCGCCTGTTCTATGGCGCAAGCTTCCCGGGTCAAAATCCGCGGGGCGTGTTCAATCCGTTGCACTTCGTCTTATTTGCGAACGTGAACTTGAAATAGAAAAGTTTAATTCAGAAGAATATTGGTCAATTGAAGCCAAACTTAAAAATTCAACTTCAAAAACGTTTATGGCGAAACTGACTACTTTAAATGGTGAGAAGTTAGAAAAATTTACGTTAAATAATGAAACAGCTGCTTTAGCTGCAAAAGAAGCCGTAGAAGCCGCCAGTTTCAGCATAAAGAGTGTCGTCAGTAAGCCGACACGTCGCAGACCAGCCGCACCTTTTACAACGTCAACTTTGCAGCAGGAAGCTTCAAGAAAACTTGGATTTAATGCACAGCGCACTATGCGCACGGCGCAAAAATTATATGAAGGTATCGATATTAAAGGTGAGACAACAGGTCTTATTACATATATGCGTACCGACGGTGTTAATATTGCCAATGAAGCCATTAACAATGCCCGCGATGTGATAGGCAGTAAATATGGTAGCAATTATGTTCCTGCGAAACCAAACTTTTACAAAAACAAATCTAAGAATGCACAAGAAGCTCATGAAGCGGTTCGCCCAACAAGCCTGTCCCGTCTACCAGCGGATGTTGCTAATAGGCTAGATGATGATCAACGCCGTCTTTATGAACTGATTTGGAAGCGAACCATTGCCAGTCAGATGGCAGAAGCTCAAATGGAACAAACCACTGCTGATATCGTTTCAACAGACGGAAAACTCACATTACGTGCCACAGGTACAGTGCAAATTTTTGACGGGTTTCTAACTCTTTATCAAGAAGGTCAAGATGACACGGACGATGAAGACGAAAAACGACTTCCAAAATTATCAAAAGACGAAAACATAGATAAAGATAAAATCGATGCCAACCAGCATTTTACGTCACCTCCGCCTCGTTTCACTGAAGCGAGTCTCGTAAAACGGATGGAAGAGCTTGGTATTGGTCGTCCATCGACATACGCTTCTATTCTTACCGTTCTTAGGGACCGTAATTATGTCATTATGGATAAAAACCGTTTTATCCCTGAAGGTAAAGGTCGCGTTGTTACTTCGTTCCTAGAGAATTATTTCAATAAATATGTTCAATATGATTTTACAGCAGGTCTTGAACAAGAACTCGATAAAGTTTCTGATGGTGACATTCCTTGGAAAGAAGTGCTTGCCAATTTCTGGCTAGACTTTAGTAAATCCATTGAAGGTACAAAAGACCTTCGCGTTTCTGAAGTACTCGATGTCATAACGGATGCACTAGCACCATTTATTTTTCCTGAACGCGATGATGGTTCTGATCCCCGCAAATGTCCAAAATGTAATGAAGGCGGACTAAGTGTTAAAACTGGTAAATTTGGTGCTTTCATTGGTTGTGAAAATTATCCGACCTGTAATTACACACGTCAAATTCAAAATAGTGATGGTGAAAATGGCGAAGCAGCTGATGAAGGCCCTAAAACATTGGGTATTGATCTAAAATCAGGCATGGAAGTTACACTTCGTTCTGGTCGATTTGGTCCATATATTCAACTGGGCGAGCCTGTCGAAAAAGAAAAACCAAAACGCGCCTCAATTCCAAAAGGGATGTCACCAGATAGCGTAGATTTTGATCGGGCGCTTAAGTTGCTTGCTCTGCCACGTGATGTGGGTATGCATCCAGAAGATGGGAAAGTTATTAAAGCAGCTATTGGGCGTTATGGTCCATATGTTTCTCATAGTGGTGCTTTTGCGAGTTTAAAAGATCCAGAAGATGTATTTAATATTGGCATCAATCATGCCGTAACCCTGCTCGCAGAAGCTGCAGCTAAAAAAGGAAAAGCCGCAGAACCGCTTAAAGATTTAGGTGAGCACCCTGACGGAGACGGCAACATACTTGTTATGAATGGCCGTTATGGCCCTTATGTGAAATATAAGCGTATCAATGCAACAATTCCTAAAGACAAGGATCCAATGGACGTCACAATGGAAGAGGCGGTTGAATTGATAAAGGCGCGTGCGTCCAAGGGGAAAAAGAAACCAGCTAAGAAAAAAGCGTCCGCTAAAAAAAAGGCTAAATAAGGAAAATAATGGCACAAAAAAAAGCCCCCTTTCCTGATGAAGCACAAATTTTGGAGTTCATCCGGGAAAACCCGGGTCGTGCCTCAAAACGTGAAATCACGCGAGCTTTTCAAATTAAAGGCGAAGAAAAGATAAAGCTCAAAAAGTTACTTAGAAAAATGACTTTGGACGGCAAACTTGAAAAACCTCATAAATCCCGATTACAAGTTGCAGGCGAATTACCGCCTGTTTTAGTAGTGGAAATTTTTAGTATAGACCCCCACGGTGATTTAACGGCACGCCCACAAAACTGGGATAATGATGATGAGCCACCAAAGATATTAATATACGCCCACGATAAGCGTAATAAATTAGGATTAGGCGATCATGCTCTGGTGCGCTTAACGCCAAATAAAGACCGCGGGGAAACTGGTTATGTCGCGAAAGTTATTAGAAAACTTGAAAAACGCCAATCAACACAAATTATGGGTATTTTCAGATCAGACGATGAAAATATCGCGTTCGTAAATCCAACCGATAAAAAAGATCGAAATCAATATTTAATCCCCAAAAATGATTGGAATGATGCAAAAGATGGTGAGCTTGTACTCATTCAATTAAAACCTGGACGTCAACGTTCCAGACATATGAAAGCAAAGCCTGCAAAAGTTATTAAATCATTTGGTTCAATTGATGATGCGAGATCCATAAGCCTTATTGCGATTATATCGCAAGGGATTGCAACCGAGTTTTCTGAAGATGTCATTAAAGAGGCTAATAATTCAGAAGCTGCAATTTTAGGCAACAGAACAGATCTTCGCGAAATACCGCTTATTACCGTTGATCCATCGGATGCCCGTGATCATGATGATGCAATTTGGGCAGAAATGGACAGTGATCCTGAAAACCCAGGAGGATGCCATATCATCATTGCGATCGCTGATGTTGCGCATTATGTACAATCTGGCACAGCGTTAGACCGCGAAGCCGTAAAAAGAGGAAATTCCACCTATTTCCCAGATAGGGTAGTTCCCATGCTACCGGAGAGCCTCTCAAACGGGTTATGTTCGCTTCATGAAAACGAAGATCGTTATACAATGGCCGTTCATATATGGTTTGATAATCGTGGTAAAAAACGACGCCATAAATTTGTTAGAGGTTTGATGCGAAGCCATGCAAGTCTTTCATATGAAGAGTTTCAAAATGCATACGAAGGTATAGTTTCAGAGCGTGCTGCTCCACTCTTAGATACTGTTATTAATCCCCTTTATCAAGCATATGATATTTTAAGTAAGGGACGTAATTTTCGAGAACCACTTGAATTAAACGTACCTGAAAAGAAAATTATTCTGAATGATGATGGGCATATATCCGAGATAAAAGAGCGCGTTAGTTTAGAAGCACACCGGCTTGTTGAAGAATTTATGATACAGGCAAATGTGGCCGCCGCCGAGCAATTGGAAAGCAAGCAAGCTGCGTGTATGTACCGCATACACGAACAGCCTAGCTTGGAAAAAATTGAAAACTTAAGAACATTTTTAGAGAGTTTTGATTATCCACTTTCTAAAGGGCAAGTCGTAAAACCAAAGACTTTTAATAATATTTTGAAACAAGTTAAAAATACGGCTCATGAAAATGTCATAAGCACCATAATCTTAAGAACTCAAATGCAAGCACAATATAGCCCAGAGAACCAGGGTCATTTTGGACTTTCCTTGACTCGTTATGCACATTTCACGTCCCCTATTCGGCGCTATGCCGATATTTTAGTACACCGTGCCTTAATCAAAGCTTTAAAATTAGGCAAAGACGGTATCAGTAATTACGATATAGGAAATATGGCGGAAACGGCGGAGCATATCAGTAATATGGAACGTAATTCCATGATCGCAGAACGACAGTCAACTGAGCGATATATTGCAAATTATATGAGCAACAAAATTGATGAAGAATTCGAAGGTAAAATCAATGGCGTTCATAAAGCAGGCCTATTCATTACATTAAATGAAACTAGTGGCGAAGGATTTATCCCGATATCATCGTTATACGGAGACTATTTTCATTATGATAAAGAACACCATTTATTAGAAGGTGAACATAGCCGCATTATATTACAATTAGGAGATTCGGTATCCGTGCGTCTACGAGAAGCGAATCCGGTTTCAGGCGGACTAATATTTGAGTTACTCCATGATAAATTAAGTAACCAAAAACCACGTAAAGCGGCAGGAAAAAAGGGGCGACGCCCAAGAAAGTACAAAAGAAATTAAAATCTATAAAAAACACTGACTTTTACTTGACTTCACCCATAATCTCTGTATTTTCCGCTCAAACAGTTTATGAATTTTTTAAGAAAGGGAGGCTAGCAATGGCCAAACCATCAAGTGTAAAAATTAAGCTAGTAAGTACAGCTGATACAGGGTTTTATTATGTAACTAAGAAAAACCCGCGCAACATTACTGAAAAAATGGTAATGCGTAAATATGATCCAGTTGTCCGTAAGCATGTTGATTTTAAAGAAACTAAAATCAAATAGTTTATACCTATAACATGGAATTTAAGAATGGTCGCTTATTTAAGCGGCCTTTTTTATGTCCGCTAAGGACTAATGTTCACTGATGCGCAAACTCGGTTTTTGCCTGTATCTTTGGCTCTATAAAGCCCTTCATCAGCATCTTTAAGAAGTTTTTCTTTTGAATTACATTCATCACTAATAATTTAAACACCGATGCTAACCGTTATATTAATTGGCGTGGGTGATCCAGATATTTCAAAAGGTTTATCGGAAATTTGTTTTCTTACGCGTTCTGCAATAAACATAGCAAATTCAGAATCTGTTTCTGGCATAACAACAACAAATTCCTCGCCTCCGTATCTCGCGACCAAATCAATACTGCGCATATTATCAGAAATTCTTTTTGAAAACTCTTCTAGTACTTCATCACCAGATGCATGGCCATAAGTGTCATTTACGATTTTAAAGTTATCAATATCAAGCATCAACAGTGATGTTTTTGGACGCTTCTCTGCTTCTTTTGTAAAAATATTATCAAGATGCGTATCTAAAAAATGTCGATTATAAAGGTTTGTAACAGAAACGGTAACGGCAAGTTCCATATTCTTTTGCATTTTGCCGCGTAAATGATCGGCAAATCTTTTATGACGCACCTGTGATTTAACGCGGGCAACCAATTCATTTCCGTCAATTGGGCGTGTGACATAATCTGTTACACCAATTTCCATAGCCTGAATTAACCTTTCATGATCGCCTTCATCGATTAAAACAAGTATGGGAGAATGGCGCGTATTTTCAGAAGACCTTATGGATGAACAAAGCCTTAACCCATCTACGTCTCTTAGACTTAAACTAATTATAAATAAGTCATATTGTGCTAAATTTTCAGTATTCAATTGACCATTTTCAACATTATCCAAATCAATTTGGTCAACCGTATCCTCAAGGTACCCCGTAATTCTTTTTGCTACCCTTTCATAATCTTCAATCAAAAGAGTTTTTACATTCTCAAGTTTCAAATTGGTACTTACACCAAGATCATTTTCTGGATTAAAAGCCTGACCAGTGGACGTACGAATTCTCAATTCATCCATCAAAACTTTTAACCGAACGAGAGACTTAACTCGCGCAAAAAGAGGCATGTCTTGAATTGGCTTCGTGAGAAAATCATCAGCGCCAGCCTCAAGACCCATCACTCGGTCTTTAGGCTGATCTAAAGCTGTTACCATAATAATAGGAATATGGGCGACATTAGGATTTGCTTTTACTTTACGGCAAACCTCAAATCCATCCATTCCTGGCATCATTACATCTAATAGAATTATATCTGGAAGTTCTTTTTCAATAATCTCCAGAGCTTCGAAACCATTCATAGCCGTTAGTACATCAAAGTACTCGCTACGAAGCTTCGCCTCGAGCAACTTCACGTTGTGAAGTACATCATCGACCACTAAGACTCTGGCTGTCATTCTAAGGGGTTATCCTACGAATTTTCTGATAGTTTCTATAAAGTGACTAACAGATATCGGCTTAGCTATATAAGCTTCACAGCCTCCTTCACGAATTTTTTCTTCGTCACCTTTCATCGCAAAAGCCGTCACGGCAATTACTGGAATGGATTTAAGTTCATCATCTTCTTTAATCCATTTTGTTACTTCAAGACCAGATACTTCAGGCAGCTGAATATCCATAAGAATTAAATCTGGCTTCTCATTTCTTGCAAGTTCCAAGGCTTTCATACCTTCCTGCGTTTGAACAGTCTCATATCCGTGAGCATCCAGCAAATCACAAAAGAGCTTCATATTTAAGTCATTATCTTCGACAACTAATATTTTTTTCGGCATTTATGGTCTCTGTATTACTTTATTTTTTGAATTTTTTATTCAATTTCAATACACTTAGTCATAATAATACCCGCAGGTTATGAAGAAGCAGTTAATTTTTCAATTTGAATAGACTTTATATTATATATTTGAGTTATATTATAGCGAGCGTCTCATATAATAAAGAAGAAACATCAATGGATTATGACAGAGCAGAAATAATTGCCATAAACGCACTTTCATTTATAGCATCAGATGAGAAACATTTATCGGGCTACTTAAAATTGACGGGTATGAGACTAGAATCTGTTAAGTCAGACTTGGAAAATAAAAACAAAATCGGCACTATTCTTGGCAGCATTCTTGACTACATGCTGCAAAATGAAAAATGTCTCATCGAATGTGCTGATGCATATGAAATAAAGCCAGAAGACGTGGTAAAAGCAAGGAATTGCTTTCCAAATGCTATGCCCTTTCTATCATGAATTCAGATGGTTTTGAAATTCCTTCATTTTGTCGAGATTGTTCGCTAGACTTTCTGGGCAATGGAAACAATGAGAAATGCCAGAATTGTGGTAGCCCCAGAATAGTATCTCACCTAGAAATAAATGTTTTGAACATCGCCCACATTGATTGCGATGCTTTTTATGCCAGCATCGAAAAACGCGACAACCCTGAATTAAATTCTAAGCCGTTAATTATAGGTGGCGGAAAAAGAGGTGTTGTTTCAACGTGTTGCTATATAGCAAGAACATTCGGCGTTCGGTCCGCGATGCCAATGTTTAAAGCAAACAAGCTTTGCCCACATGCTATTGTTTTGCCGCCCAACATGAAGAAATATTCGGCCGTTAGTAAAGAAATACGCCTGATATTTGATGAGTTAACGCCTTCCGTCGAACCTATTTCTATTGATGAAGCTTTCATCGATTTAAGTGGCACCCAAAAATTGCATGGAATGTACCCAGCACTTACACTTAATAAAGTCGCGCAAAAAATTGAAAATGAAATAGGGATCACTGTTTCAATTGGTCTTAGCTATAATAAATTTCTTGCAAAATTAGCATCCGATTTAAATAAGCCGAATGGCTTTTCTATTATTGGGCAACAAGAAGCAAAGACATTCTTATCAAAACAACCCATCAGCAAGATTTGGGGCGTAGGCAAAGTACTCAATACGAAAATGAAAAGGGCTGGCATCACCCAAATCAGCCAGCTCCAGAAAATAGAATTAAAAAAATTAATTAAAGACTACGGGTCCATGGGCGAAAGACTATATTTTTTCTCTAGGGGTGATGATAGTAGGACGATTAAACGAGAACATAAAGTTAAAAGTATTTCTAACGAAACGACGTTAGAAAAAGATGATGGTAATTATGAATATTTAAAAAAATTACTATGGTCATTATGTGAAAAAGTATCCCGAAGACTTAAAGACCAACATTTAAGCGCCAAAACCATAGGACTTAAATTAAAAACATCAAATTTTCGAACAGTAACCAGATCCGTTTCCATAGATTCCCCAACTCAAATGGCTGAAATTCTTTATCAGTATGGTAGAAGGCTTTTAAAAAAGGAATGTAACGGGCTTGAGTATAGGTTAATCGGAATAAGCACATCAAATTTCTTTGATGAAAAATTCTCTGATATACCTGACATGTTAGACCCTACAAAAGAGACAAAGGTTAAAACAGAAAAAGCAATTGATAAAATTCGTGAAAAATTTGGTAATGATATTATAAATAAAGGAAGAAAATTCACCTGACTCCTAAGTCTGAATGTGTAATAATCTAATAAAAATCGAGTGGAACCATGAAAATTAGATTTGGAAGAATAGTGAATTTTTTAATTACTTTTGGAATAGTTTTTTCAATACCCTCTTTTGTAATGGGGTTTGTTGCAGCAAAATTCTACTACCAAAATGATATTAGTTTAAAATCTATCATAAACTACGAAACGAGCGAAGGGTCGGTATATGAAATAATTTCGAATGCCGATATTACCAGTCAGATATTAGAAAAACCTTGAAAATTTATCGGCCCTTCTCCTAAGCTTGATTTACCTACTGGAAACGTAATCCGTGCTTCCAATAAGGTCGAAATACAAAGGTCAATCGATTCTGCCAGAGCGGGTGATGTAATTGTATTAGCCCCAGGAGAATATAGGTTTACTGACTATTCACTCGATTTTTTGAATAGTGGCACCCCCAACAATCCCATCACATTAAAAGCAATGCAGTTAGGGGACGTCATTATTAAATCAGAAATGTATGAAGGCTTTCTCATTAATGGGGCAAACTGGACATTTGAGAATTTAATAATGGAAGGTATATGCGGTGAGGATGAAAATTGTGATCATGCCTTTCATGTTGTCGATAACGCAGACAACTTCAAACTTAAAAATAACATTATTAAAAACTTTAACTCTCATATAAAATTGAATTCAGGGGACGGTGAAAACCCAGATAACGGACTTATTGAAAATAATTTAATCTATAATGAACGAACAAGAGACACCTCTAATTCTGTCACACTCATAGATGCGGTCAATGCTAATAATTGGGTTGTAAAAGGAAATATAATTACTGATTTCTCTAAAGGCAGCGGCAACCAGATTAGCTATGGCGCATTTTTTAAAGGCAATGGTGAAAATAATATATTTGATGGTAATTTAATTATGTGTGAATGGCTTCACCGAGGTGGCGTTCGACTTGGTTTATCCTTTGGTGGTGGTGGCACAGATGATGAATATTGTAACAATTATGATTGTAGTACTGAGCATTCCAATGGGATTATAAAGAATAATATCGTAATGAATTGTACAACAGACGTGGGAATATATCTAAATCGCAGCGCCAATACGCTCATTCATAATAATTTAATTTATAACACGACCGGCATTGATGTTCGCTTTCCAACTTCAAGTGCGACTATTTATAATAATATTATTGACGGACGCATTAAAGACCGCGATGGCGGTTCTCATAAAGAAACCAATAACATTACAGAAAGATCTTCTGACAGAATAGACACCGTTGCTCACAAAATTTATAAGGCTCCAAATATCGGCGATTTTTCCATTTCCAACCCTGATCCGATAAAAGGAAAAGGTAAAAAATTAAACAAAATCACCGCTGATATTTGTGGCTTTTTACAATCTGGTGATACGAATTATATAGGTCCCTTCGCGGCAAATACAGACAATAACTGCAATGAACAATTTAAATTTATTTCACAGTTCTTAAATTAAAAAACAATTTAACCATTGATTAACCATAATGGTGGTGATTTTACCTATCGAAAAGGCAATATTTACCTGAAAAGCACGCTTTAGCCTTTATTACTGGGTCTATTAGTGCTTTTAAATTGGCATGTCTCTTGCAAATAGCAAATGTAGTTTATTTACAGGAGAAACGTATCATGAGTGTCATACACTATAATCAGGACTTTCAAGTTGCCGAAACAAATTTCAAAATCAGTGAGAAAGCAACGGAGCTAGTGAAAAAATTTCATCAATCCACTGATGGACTAACTTTAAAAAATTGGAAGGCCTTATCAGAAATTCTTGATTATGCCGCAGCTGCTGAACAAACTATAGCGGAACAGAAAGTCTATATTTCAAATTTAGAATCTTTAGCTTCTACTGATATCTTAACAGGTTTACTCAATAAACAAGGGTTTGAGCATGAATTAACCCATGCGATAGAAAGAGCGAAAAGATATGGTGAAGACAGTCTATTTGCATATATCGATTTAGATGACTTCAAAGTATTAAATGATACATATGGACATCATGCAGGTGACTTAATGCTTTTAGAGATTGGAACAGTACTGCATAAGTCAATCCGAAAAACAGATGCGGCTGCAAGACTTCACGGAGATGAATTTGGACTTTTGTTAACAAAATGCGATATCGAGAAAGCAAAAGAACGTGCGGGATATTTACGCCACCTTCTTCGCAGTGTTTCAGTGAAAAACGAAGGTAAAGATCTCTACACATCGGCCAGTATGGGTTTTGCCGTTATAGATGAAAATAGTAAAATTGAGAATATCCTTAAAATTGCTGATCAGGCCATGTATAAAAATAAACGTGAACGCAAAAAAACGCTTAATAAATATCATATGAGTTAGTTTAAAGCGCTTTTCTTTAGTGAAAAAAAATCGTACTCTTTTAAAATTCATTACCATTTTTAAACGGAGATATTATGAGCAATTCACCTAAAGAAAACCTAGAAAATTTAGGTATTAGTTTACCAGAGCCAGTAGCACCTGTTGCCAATTATGTACCCTACACACAATCGGGTAGTCTATATTCAATTTCGGGACAAATTCCTTTAAAAGATGGAGCATTACCATACACTGGCAAAGTTGGTGTTGATATTTCATTAGAAAAAGGACAAGAAGCAGCAAGGTTATGCGCGATAAATATAATTGCGCAAATCAATAGCCTTTGTGGTGGTGATCTAACTAAAGTTAATCGTATCGTAAAACTAGGTGTTTTTATTAATTGCGATAACGGTTTCGGTGACCAACCTGAAGTTGCCAATGGTGCCTCAGATTTAATGGTTGAAGTTTTTGGTGATAAAGGAAAACATTCCCGCTCTGCTGTTGGAACAAACGCACTTCCGCGTAACGTATCTGTTGAGATTGATGCTTTAGTAGATATTTCATAATTAAAATCAATTTCGAAATACCGTTTATTGGAGGTAATTTTTTCTCCAATGCTGTAAGATTTAACCATGGAAATATTTGTAACGGATAATATTAGTACAATTTCCCCTGTCGATTGGGATCGCTGTGCTAAGGCCAGTGATAATGAACTTAATCCGTTTTGTTCCCACGGTTTTCTTTCTGCACTTGAAGAAAGTGGTTGCGTTAATGCAAACACAGGTTGGCATCCACAACATATTATTCTTCAAGATGACAAAGGGATTATAAAAGGCTTAGTACCCTTATATTTAAAAAGTCATTCGCAAGGTGAATATGTCTTTGATCATGGTTGGGCAAATGCATATGAACAAGCAGGCGGACATTATTATCCTAAACTACAATCTTCTATTCCGTTTAGCCCTGTTACGGGTCCTCGCCTTTTTTGTGAGGAAGAAAAGTTAAAACCGCTCTTACTAGAAGCCGCGATCAATCATGCAAAATCGTTAGGCGTATCATCATTACATTTTACATTTATAAAGGACAATGAAATTGACATCATGAAGTCACAGCAATTATTGCATCGGCAAGATCAGCAATTTCATTGGTTAAACAAAAGTTATGGATCATTTAATGATTTTCTGGACACTCTTTCTTCAAGAAAACGAAAGAATATTATTAAAGAAAGACAAGCGGCTGTCGTTAATGATATCAAGATTGAAATATTAACCAGTTCAGAAATCACCGAATTGCATTGGGACCACTATTTTGAATTTTATCTAAACACATCCAACAAGAAATGGGGCCGACCATATTTAAATAGAGAATTCTTTTCTTTGATGCAGGAAAAAATAGCTGAACATGTAATATTAATTATGGCAAAAAGAGAAAATAAATATATTGCTGGCGCCTTAAATTTAAAAGGCAATGATATCCTTTATGGTAGATACTGGGGAGCCACTGAATATCATAAATGTTTACATTTTGAACTTTGTTATTATCAAGCAATAGACTATGCAATCAAAAACAAAATGAAAATTGTGGAGGCTGGTGCACAAGGTGATCATAAAATCTCAAGAGGTTATGTTCCAGTTGCTACCAACAGTTCCCATTGGATTGAAAATCCATCATTTAAAATGGCCATAAAAAAATTTCTCGCCCAAGAGCGTAAAGCCGTTGAACGAGAAATTGATTACTTAAGTACTTTTACACCTTTTAAAAAAGGATGATTCTAACTTATTATGATTTTTCTTCTAATACTTCAAAATCGCTTAAATTACATATAGCACTCTGTCTAGTTGTTATGACATCGGTATCGCAAACTCTATTATTCTGTACACCAAAGCTAAACTGACGGAACATCGCAAGCCCAGTACATTTTTTATCCAAGGTATTTAACATCGCCTTATTACCCTTTAATTCGAATAAAATCTTAGTATCGTCTACTACAACCATTTTTTTTATCATGTTACGTCTAATACAATTCACAAATTCGCCAGTTTGATTGTATTTTGCCAATTTTTTATCCACAGCTTTTTGAGCGCCGGTTTGCGCAGAAGCGGCAGAAATCATTGTTAAACATCCTAAGGTTAAGAGTAATATTTTCTTCATCTTGCTTGTCCTCTGTTCTATGTCCCTCATTTACTATTAATATTTGATATCATAATAAATTTTAAATTACAACTAAAATAAGAATTTTACAATTTATGATTTATTAAAATGATTTATAATACTCTTAAAGGTGTATATTCTATAATATATATAATTCTTCTTAGCACAAAAAGTCGGCCAATCCCATGTTTTTAAAAAAAATATAGAAAGGTAACGTATTCTAACATCACAATCATTAAGTTTATTCTAAAAACAGAATACATTTAGAATCGCAAAATAAAAATCAGCTATTTAGCCGTTTCCTTACTTTTTTTACTCTTTGGCTTTGACTTAGGTTTAGGTAATAATTTACCTGGCTCTATATCAATAGTCAGACTTTTATTCTTAAAACCAATTTTAACCTCTCCACCCTCAACTAAACGGCCAAATAACAACTCATCAGCAAGTGGTTTTTTAATTTCTTCTTGAATAACTCGTTTAAGCGGCCGGGCACCAAAGTGTTTATCATACCCTTTTTCAGCAATGAATGCTTTAGCAGCAGGCGTCATCTTAATATGAACGCCTCTATCTTCTAATTGCATTTCTAGCTCAAGAATAAATTTCTCTACAACTTTTTCAATCACTTCAGGTGGCAACTCGGAAAACGGCACAGTAGCATCGAGACGATTTCTAAATTCAGGCGAGAACAATTTTTTAATTGCCTCTTCGTCTGCTCCAGAATGATCTGAATTACCAAACCCGATTACCTCTTTACTTAGTTCCGCCGCTCCAGCGTTCGTGGTCATAATTAAAATAACATTTCTGAAATCAATTTTTTTTCCGTTACTATCTGTAAGGGTTCCATGATCCATGACCTGTAAAAGAATATTATAAACATCTTGATGCGCTTTTTCGATTTCATCAAGTAGCAACACGCAATGAGGGGTTTGATCAACAGCATCTGTTAAAAGTCCACCTTGATCGTAACCAACATAGCCGGGAGGAGCACCAATCAATCTTGATACTGTATGCCGTTCCATATATTCGGACATATCGAAGCGCTCTAATTCAACACCTAATAGGCTGGCTAGCTGCTTTGCAACTTCCGTCTTCCCTACGCCAGTTGGGCCGCTAAATAAATAACAGCCAATAGGTTTATCATCTTCACGAAGACCTGCCCTAGATAGTTTAATAGCATCAGCAAGAATCTCAATTGCTTTATCTTGGCCAAATACAACCCGCTTAAGATCTTTTGGTAATGTCGCCAAAACTGTTTTATCATCTTTTGAAACCGATTTAGTTGGGATACGTGCCATTTTAGAGACAACATTTTCCACATCAGCGACAGTAATATTCTTCTTGCGTTTCGCTTCCGTTAATAACATTTGCGAGGCACCAACTTCATCAATCACATCAATCGCTTTATCAGGGAGCTTTCTTTCATTAATGTGACGCACTGAGAGATCGACCACCGCCTCAATAACTTCATCACTATATTTTACGCCGTGATGCTCTTCGAAATATTTCTTTATTCCCTTTAATATTTCAATTGCTTCAAACGGCGTTGGTTCCACTACATCAATTTTCTGGAAACGCCGCAGCAACGCACGATCTTTTTCAATATAAGAACGATATTCTTTATATGTCGTTGAACCAATGCAGCGCAAGGCGCCTTTTGCAAGCGCAGGCTTAAGTAAGTTTGATGCATCCATTGCACCGCCACCCGTTGCACCAGCACCAATGATTGTATGAATTTCATCGATAAATAAAATGGAACCTTCCATTTCTTCAATTTCTTTGATCACTGCTTTAATGCGTTCTTCGAAATCTCCTCTAAAACGGGTACCTGCCAGTATCGTTCCCATCTCGAGATTAAAAATCGTCGCATCATGCAAAACTTCCGGAACCTCTTTTTTAACAATCCTCAAAGCTAGACCTTCGGCAATTGCCGTTTTACCAACTCCAGGGTCCCCTACATAAAGAGGGTTATTTTTTGATCGACGACATAAAATTTGAATAGTCCTGTCAACTTCACCAACACGACCGATAAGAGGATCAATTTTTCCTTCTCGCGCCTTTTCATTTAAATTGACACAGTATTTCTCTAAAGCAGATTTACCGTTACCATCTTCACCTTCCAGCTCGTCCTCAGTTTCACCATCAATCGAATCATGTTCATCATGTTCTCCAGATTTAGCAAGACCATGCGAAATATAATTTACCACATCAAGGCGGGAAACTTCATGTTGTTGAAGATAAAAGACAGCGTGACTTTCACGTTCAGAAAAGAGCGCTACCAATACATTACTGCCATTCACTTCTTCACGTCCATTGCTTTGCACATGAAGTATGGACCGCTGAATTACGCGCTGGAAACCAGCCGTAGGCGTCGCATCAATTGTGCTATCCTCTGCGATGTTGCCTTGCTCTTG
This sequence comes from Kordiimonadaceae bacterium UBA4441, assembly GCA_002390425.1. Lineage (GTDB taxonomy): Bacteria > Pseudomonadota > Alphaproteobacteria > Sphingomonadales > Emcibacteraceae > Pseudemcibacter. Next base: position 18,593 of record DGPL01000008.1, read on the forward strand.
ATCCAGATATGCTTTTAGTTCCGCACGAAGCTGCGGAATATTGACGTCGCACGCCCTTAAAACGGCAACAGCATCCTGATCATCTAACAATCCAAGCAATAAATGTTCAAGTGTAGCAAATTCATGACTACGCTTATTTGCCTCAGCGACACTACGATGTAGAGTATGTTCCAAGTTCGGTGAAAATGTTGGCACTTGGCTCTCCTTAATTAATCTTTTTCAAGCGTACATTGAAGTGGATGTTCGTGTTTTCTTGCATATTCTACGACTTGATGAACTTTCGTTTCTGCTACTTCAAATGTGAAAACACCACAAACACCAATGCCTTGCTGATGAACTTGTAACATCACTCGCATGGCCTCACTTTCTGGCATTCTGAAGAATTGCTGCAAAATATGGACGACAAAATCCATCGGCGTATAATCATCATTTAACATAAGAACTTTATACATAGATGGTTTTTTCGTTTTAGGCTTAGACTTGGTTATGACTGATCCTTCAGTGCCTAAACCATTGTCATCATTCTTATCTGTCATTCCGATCCACTTAAAATTTCACTTATTATCTATATAAAGATAAAACCATATTTTCATTTTTAAAGGGGTAGCTGGTTATTTTATTATCTTAATTTACTGATTATTCTATCACAATTTGATCATGCTTTAAATATTGTAATGATTTTAGCGGCTTATCACAATTCTGGTAAAGCAATATTACTCAATTTTAATTGCTGTCCTAGATTTTCATAAACACGTATTAGTGCATCTCTGTCTTTGCCTTCGCAACGCGCAACTATTACATTTTGCGTATTTGATGCTCTAATTAACCACCACCCATCATCTGACATGACTCTCGCACCATCTAGATCATTAAACTCAGCACCTTCTTCTCTAAGTCGATTTACCACTTCATCAACGACTTTAAAGGGCAGCCCCTCCTCACATTCAATTCTAATTTCTGGCGTATTCACAACGGTAGGAAGTGTTTTTCTCAAAGCTTCCAAACCACCTTCAAATTTAGCAACAATATTAATAAGTCTAAGCGCCACATATACTGCATCGTCAAAACCGTAATATTTGTGCTTAAAGAAAATATGACCGCTCATTTCTCCGGCTAATGGGGCATCTAGCTCTACCATTTTGCTTTTAATTAATGAATGGCCTGTTTTCCACATTACAGGATCTCCGCCACATTTTTTAATATGGTCGAACAAAACCTGACTGCACTTAATATCAGCGATAATCTTTGATCCCGGCAATTCTTCTAATATTTCTTCTGATAATATTGCTAAGAGCTGATCTCCCCAAATAATTTCTCCGGATTGATCAATTGCGCCAATCCGATCTCCATCACCATCAAATGCGACACCCATATCTAAATTATTCTGATCAATCACTTTTTGTAAATCGACCAAGTTTTCAGGCACCGTTGGATCAGGATGATACGCCGGAAATGTACCATCAATTTCTTCATATAGAAGTATATGGTTGCCCGGCAACCTTTCAGTAACTGCCTTAATAACATCGCCTGCCGCACCATGGCCGGCATCCCATCCAATCGAAAGATTAGCTTTTTTTAATGCGTCCATATCCACATCTTTAAGCATTCTATCTATATAACGATCAAATATATTTAAATGTTCAGAAGTTCCTTCCCCTTCTTCGAAATTATCCTTTGTACTTATCCGGCCGAGTTCTTGTATTTGCTCTCCAAAACATCCGGCCTTACCAACCATCATTTTAAAGCCATTATAGTTTGATGGATTGTGTGAACCCGTAATCATGATACCACCATCGGTATCAAGCTCATAAACTGAATAATAAAGCATAGGAGAAGGCCCCAAGCCGATACGCACCACATCAATGCCTGTAGATAATAAACCTGCTAGAATTGCTTCTTCCATTTTAGGCGAACTGAGGCGTCCATCAAATCCTAAGCAAATTTTTTGCCCACCATTTCTTTTTATGAGAGTGCCAAATGATTTACCTAGATATAAAGCATCCGTTTCAGTTAAAGTTTCCCCGACAATCCCTCGCACATCATATTCTCTAAGAATTGTGCTGTTAAATTTGTGCATTGTTATTTTCCAATTTTTATTTTAACAAAACATCTTTTGCTTGATTTAATTTTGCAGCAAAATATCCCGAGCCGCCTTGATCAGGATGGATTTTTTTCATTAATCTATGGTGAGCGTCCTTAATTTCTTGCTCAGAAGGGTCCCCTAATAATTCTAAAATTTTCAGAGCTTCTTCTTTAGTCATCTTGCCATCTTGTGAAACTTCCATTTGCGGACCACCAGCTTTTGCTCGAAGATAAGACCAAAGCGCCCCTTGCCAGGAAAGAACAGACGCAACGGCAAGGACACCCGCTACAGGAATATTTCCTTTGATAAGGGTAACAAATGCCATGACCCCAAGTGCGATCGCAAGAACCTTTCGAAACACACCATTAAATTTCTCAGGCTGAGTTTTCATGTAATTAGATACAGCGTAATAAGTTATACCGGCCCCCAATAATAGGATTACTATATATAACATTAAGAGGCCTTACTCTGCGGAATTTCATGCATATCGTCTTTTGTTTCCCATTCGGGAAGCTGCAGATCTCCCATTAATCGCCGTATTTCTTGACGCGCAGCTACATGAGACATTGTCATTTTTTCATTTGTATCTCTGTAATCAACGAGCGTTAATCCTTTTGGAAATAATTCCCGATAAATAACCCGCTCTCCTAATCCTTGCACATATCTGAAAGAAATTCTTTGCTGCAATTCTTTTAAAGCCGCATTAACGCGTCTTTTATTTTTTGCATCAAGTGCAGAAGTCCTGTTACGCATCACGATCCAATCAATGGTTCCACGGTCAGTCATTGCACGATGTTTTCTCGCATCCCAAACCATCTCACTATAAAGGCTTAATCTATCAACCTTATAAGTTTCCGGATCTACCGAAGCCAACAAATCAAGATCAACAAAGCTATCATTGATTGGCGTTATTAACGTATCAGCCGAAGCATGCGCCAGCCGCGATAAATTAGAATCGCTTCCTGGGCAATCGATAAGAATAAAATCAGATTCTTTATGTAATTCATCAAGCAGTTCTGAAAAATTCTTAGTATCTTCATACATCATATTGTCCACGTCCCCTTCCATTGAACGTGAAAGCACATAAACATCAGGTACAGCTAAATCTAATCCGGTTTTATCTGCATAATTAAGGCGGTTTTCAAGATACCTTGCCAATGATTTTTGCCTTGAATCCAAGTCTATCACTGAAATATTGAAGCCTTTTTTCATAAGACTTACAATAACATGCATTGAAGTTGTCGATTTCCCCGACCCCCCTTTTTCATTTCCTACCACGATGATATGTGCCTTATTTTTATCTTTAGGCATCATTTTCTCCAAACACCAGTCCCATAATTTGTCTAGCAATTAAAGGCTCACTATATTATTATATATTGATAACTACATTAACTTATCCTTTTAGGTTTTATATGGCTAGTAGCATACGTCCAAAAACGTCATTTTTTAGCAAAAAAATTGTAGCTACAATTATATTAGCCACTCTTTTCCTGATTTTACCTCTATTTGTGTCAATTTACGAGGTCGTAAACAGCAGGTTACCCGATGATACCTCAATTGATTCTGAAATTGATCTCACACCCCATGATACAGATATTAAAGCGATTTTTGCTTCATACGATTATAATTTAAATGAAGTTAGAAGAGGCCTCACAAGCGTACCTAAACTATTCCTTTCTAGTTTACCCGAAAACTTGGAGGAAATATCAGATACAGACGAACGTAAAGAAATCTTTATATCCATTATTCTTCCACTAATTTTACAAGTAAATGAAGATATTATGAATGACCGCAAAGAACTTTCAGAAATAATGTATTCAATGGAATCAACAGGGGATATGTCAGTGGAGCAGCGTGGGTGGATAGAAAAAAAATTAAAACAATACCGAATTCAATCATTTGATATTCCTGAACTTTATTCCAGAATGAACATTATACCCCCTTCACTTGCTATAACACAGGCCGCCATTGAAACGGGTTGGGGAACGTCACGATTTGCCACCGAAGCAAATGCTTTATATGGCCAATGGACTTGGGATGATGAAAAAGGAATGGTTCCCTTAAAACGGGGGGATGATCAATCTCATAGCATAAAAGTATTTGATAATTTAATGGGAGCCGTTCGAGGGTATGCCCTAAATTTAAATACGCATCCCGCCTACGAAGACTTCAGAATTGAACGACGTAAATATGAAAACCCAAAAGATATTGATGTAAGTAATTTATTAATCACGCTTATTTTTTATTCTGAGCTTGGATATGAGTATATTGACAATTTAAGTAGTATTATCCGTGTAAATCGCTTACGTCAGTTTGATAAAGCTCTTTTATCAGAAAATATATTCCAAGAGGCTAGATTAGACCAAGCTCTTTAAGATCGTTTCTTAGTTCTGTGGGTAATTCTGCTATTGCACTTCCCTCTGGCAAATCTGCAGGTGAAGAACTTGTTTCCAAATATCGCCATCCTTGAAAAGCACGCCTCGGTTGACTTTCTGTTAAATGAATTTTTTTATCCATTTTAATCATGCATTTTTTGCCAGTATCGGTTTTCACTTCTTCTAAACCGATAATCCTTTGTCTTGCTAAAACAAATCCTTTTATCACCCAGTATAATGAACCTCCATCGAGCACTTCTTCGGCTCTTTTGGGTTTAAACCTTGTAATATGAAAATTATAATTAAGGCCATTGTTTCGAGGATCTTTTTTACGAGCGTCAATCAAATGCTCAACGCTTTCGATCCCCACACATAATTTGATAAGATTTACAGTCATAATTAAATTAGAACCACTGCAGCCAATCCTAAAAAGGCAAAAAATCCAATAACATCCGTTATCGTCGTCACAAAAATGCTACTGGCAAGGGCGGGATCAATATTTATTTTGTCTAAGCCGATTGGAATGAGTATTCCTGCAAGGCCCGCCATAATTATATTAATAATCATTGCGACAGCCATAACCCCACCTAATGCAGAACTATTAAACCATGCCCATGAAAGTCCGCCAATTAAAACAGCGATGATAATCCCATTTAGTAAGGCAATGGAAAATTCCCTAAATATAATTCGTTTCGCATTTGATGTTGTCAATTCACGTGTTGCGAGAGCACGAACCGTTACAGTCATGGTTTGTGTACCAGCGTTTCCACCCATGGAAGCAACAATCGGCATTAGAACGGCCAAGGCGACCATTTGTTCAATAGTTGCATCAAATAACGCAATAACCATTGATGCTAAAATTGCCGTCGCCAAATTAATTATGAGCCATATAACTCGGTTTTTAGACGCCTCTATTACACTTTCAGTAATGTCCGTATCAGCAATACCAGAAAGCAGCATCAAGTCTTCTTCGGCTTCTTCATCAATAACGTCTACGACGTCATCAACAGTAATCATTCCGATTAATCTTCCACTATCATCGACCACAGCCATTGAGGTTAAATCATAGTGCCTAAATAAATAAGCTACTTCTTCCTGATCCATTTCAACGGGAACAAGTTTAAGCTCTTCTTCCATGATCTCACTAATCAATATATCACGGTCACTGCGTATAATTTTGTTTAAGGCGACTGTACCGATTGGATGATGCATTGGATCAACAATGAAAACCTCATAAAATTCATTCGGCAGTTCTTTATCTGTTTTGAAATAATCAATGACTTTTCCCACCGACCATTGTCCAGGAACAGAAACCAGATTCTTTTGTAAAAGCCGGCCCGCACTATCTTCTGGGTAAGAAAGTCCTTCTTCAATGGCAATTCTATCTTCGTATGAAAGAGCATCAATAATTTTACGCTGCTCTTCTTGGTCTAGATCCTCAAGGACGTGAACAGCATCATCACTTTCCATTTGAGAAATAGCCCGCGCGACATCTTGATCGTCCATTTCGGCAATCACATCATCTAGCGTACTATCATCTAGCTCAGATAACACTTCTGGTTCCATTTCGGAACCAATAACAGATGTTAATATCCGTCGATGGTGGTCACTTAATTGCTCAAAAACATCAGCAATATCAGCATTATGAAGAGGTTCTAATAAAAAATCGATTTGTTCTTTATCACCTTCCTCAAGGGCATGAATAATTTCGTCAACCAGTTCTGGTGAAACCGGAAGAACTTCGTCTAGCATGCTTTCATTATCAGAAAGATTATTTTCGTTTGAAACGTTCATTTTCTTCCCCTGAGTTCTGGTATTTTATCAACTTTATATCATTTAACGTCAAGCGCTTATATTAAATAGATCATAATTTTCGAGATAAATCCTTTCAATGTTGTAAAAGATCAATTAAGTTTCACTTCAGTAAACTGTATTATTCAATCAGGAAATTTATAAAATGAAATCTTTTATCCCTCCAAAACGTACTTTAATGGGCCCAGGTCCATCTGACGTATCCCCTCGTGTTCTTGAAGCAATGGGACGTCAAACAATCGGTCACCTTGATCCCGCATTTCAAACACTGATGGATGAAATAAAAGATTTACTTCGTTATGCCTTTAAAACTGAGAATAAACTTACTTTTCCCGTATCTGCACCAGGATCAGCCGGCATGGAAACATGTTTCGCCAACTTGGTTGAAAAAGGCGATAAAGTTATCGTTTGTGTAAACGGCGTTTTCGGCACACGAATGGTTGAAAATGTAACGAGATGTGGCGGCGAAGCCATCGTCGTTAACGATGATTGGGGCACGCCCGTATCACTTTCAAAAACAGAAGAAGCACTTAAAAATAACCCTGATTCTAAAATTCTGGCCTTTGTTGCAGCCGAAACTTCAACCGGTGTTGCATCAGATACAAAATCGTTATGTGCGCTTGCACATGACCATGACTGTATTACCATAGTTGATGCCGTGACATCTTTAGGTGGATCTGAGTTAGATGTAGATGGTTGGGGCATTGATGCAATTTATTCAGGTTCCCAAAAATGCTTAAGCTGCCCTCCCGGTATTTCGCCCGTAAGTTTTAATGATCGCGCCATTGAAAAAATTAAAAACCGCAAAGATCCCGTTCAGAGTTGGTTTTTAGACCTAAACTTAGTTATGGGCTATTGGGAAGGTACAGGTGGCAGGTCTTATCATCATACTGCCCCAGTGAATGCCATGTATGCGCTTCATGAAAGCTTACTGATTTTAAAGGAAGAAGGTTTAGAAAACGCATGGCAGCGCCATACTGATATGTCGGCTAAACTTAGAACTGGTTTTAATGAAATGGGTATAGAATATTTAGTAGATCCGGCATGCGCACTCCCGCAATTAAATACCATTAAAATTCCTGATCATATTACGGATGAAGCCGCAATTCGTACGCGCCTTCTAAATGAGCATAACCTAGAAATCGGCGCCGGACTTGGTGCGCTTGCCGGTAAAGTTTGGCGTGTCGGCTTAATGGGCCACAGTGCTTGCCAAGAAAATGTTGATAAGTGTCTTGCAGCGTTTAAAGCTGTTATGAATTAATTATTTTTTCAATGCATTAATAAGATCAGTATCATCGATAATTCTTTGAATTGTCGTGTTTAATGTATTACTAAGCTGGGAATTGTTGCTGTCAGCGTTTGCCGAAAAAGGAACAGCTCTTTGCTCAGAGTTGCTAAAGGTACGATTATAACCTTTGTCGATAGCCTCCACACGAACGCGAGATTTTGTTTCAACATCCGTTTTAATGGTGCCGCTATCAACTTCATAATTCAATTCTTCAAGAAAAACATGAAGATGGACAACACTAGGGCTATCTTTATACGTTATTTGAAACCCCATTCTAGAAAAGCTGTCTACTAACGCCACACCAATTGTTCTCGCTAAGTCTTGACTGGTGTAAATTTGACTTCCAGAATTGTACTGATTGCTTTGGTTAGTTGAGCGTGAATCTTCTAATGATCTTTCAATATCTTGGTCATTTTCATTTTGGTCACTATTACCATAAGTTCCTATTACCCCTGATGACCGCGAATCTTCAACGGAAATGTAAAGAGGAATAGATTCACCAATATTAGAAGAATTTACCTTTGGAAAAATAGAAATTACAGCATCTTGTGATGATGTTGCACAGGCTGCCGTAAAAGCTAAAATTACTACTAATAATGTCTTCTTCATTGGTTTCCTCCTTCAACAATTGCATTATGTTTTAAAATAAAACATTCGTATTGTTTACAATGACACTCTATATATGCCTTCATATTCGATTTACGACGATCATTGCGTTCAAAATATGGCATATAACTTAGTATTTAAATCAGCCATTATTTTATTATATCAATTATTGAAGTGCCTTTGCCGCTTCATCGACCCTACGCCATAATGCTAGCGTGTTGCCACTCCATATTTTGGCGATCTCTTCTTCAGTATAACCGCGCTTAACCATTTCAGCAGTTACATTCATAGTTTCAGCGGCACTATTCCAACCAACGACACCGCCACCGCCATCAAAATCAGATACCAGACCTACATGATCAATTCCTATTAAATTAACGGCATAGTCTACATGATCAATAAAATCTTCTACGGTGCCAGCAGGGTATTTCGCATCTATCGCTTCCATACCTTTTACATATTGATCTAAACTAGAATGCTTATCGCCATCCCATTCAGCATCCCCCGCAGCTGTTGCTACCGCTTGTCTAAGTGCATCAACTTCAGGGCCTTTTGCTGGATAATATTTTACAAAGCCATCTAATCCAACTATCTGAACAACGCCACCAGAAGCGGCCACAGCCTTTAATTGTTCATCATTAAGGTTTCGCCTGTGTTTTGCTATTTCCCATACTCCTGAATGAGACGCAATCACTGGTGCCTTAGAATATTCTGTCGCCTGCATCATGCACTTGATTGACGTATGTGAAATATCAACCATCATCCCAAGCCGGTTCATTTCATCGATTACTTTATAACCAAACTCGCTTACACCACCATGCTCTTCTTCGCTATCGCCAAGACGCGCAAGAGGGGTTGCACTATCACAAATATCATTATGACCATTATGAGCCAAAGTCATGTAGCGTGCACCAAGGTTATAAAACTCCTCAATTCGCTCCAGATCTTTGCCGATGACATAGCCGTTTTCAATGCCAATGGTTGCAACCTTGCGGCCGCTAGATGCGATTTCTTCAAATTCATCCGGGGTATTAGCAAAACCAATGCGATCCGGATAAAATTCTGTCATACGTTGAATAGCGCTAAATTTACGGCGTGCTCTTTCTTCTGCTAATGCATATCCATCAGGGGTACGCTCTGTTTGCCCCACATAGACAATGAAAAAGGCGCTATCTAGTCCACCGGTTTCCATTTTTCCAAGGTCGACCTGTTGCGGCGTATCTGTACCTGGGTCATAAATTGGATCAAATGTCATATCCTCATGAATATCGACATGAGTATCTAGGGTTACGACTCGTTCATGAATAGCTTCTACACTCATATCGATGCCGTTATTAGAATCGGAACTATTTTGGTCACCACAGCCAGTGATTGCTAGTGCAGCTAGCGAAACCATTCCTAGTTTTATTTTTTGATGCATCATATTATCTCCCGCAATATTTTTTGTTTTTAAATGCAACACATGAAAGAATATATTCGACTTTAACGCAACAACAAAAAGAATATATCCAATAATAAATTAAAGAATCTTATTCAAAAGGAATAAAATCGCCTCTTTCTGGTATCGTACAGGTAAAACAATTAGGAATAATTTCTTCTTCTTTATGTTGGTAAATTATCAACTTCTTAGTATCAGGAAGCGCATTGGCTCTTCTGGCATTTTCAAATAACCAGGGAGAAATGAATGCCATATCAAGTGGCGGTAAAGCAGACAAATGTTCCACGTCACCAGTATCGCCAGCAAGATAGATTTTCTTACCACCCCAGTCGATTAAGTATGAAAGATTTTTACTCCCTGCTGTCGGTGTATCATAAGTCGTGACTTTCGCATTTCCAATGGTCATTTCTTCTTTAGCTACTGTCACAGACGGTTCTATCAATTCTTCTAATATAACAGGTCTGATAACTGCATTCGGATTAATAAGTTTTTGAATTTCAGTATTTTTCTTAATTTCTGCTAATTGCGTTTCTCGTAATACAATTAATTCTTGATACTTGCTTTTCAAATCAGAAACAACGTCATCAGGCGCAACAATATCCCAATCTAAAGTAAGAATTTTTTCTTGATCGATATGATCGTTAAACCTATTGGTAATAAGAGTCGTGACATCATTATTTTGTTCAACAAAATATGGATAGGTATAAATCATATGCCCAAAGGCACCTGATACATAAGGAAAATCAGTAAAGATAACCTGCTTACCATCCGTAATCCTTATGCTTGCATTAGCAATAAAATTAACGGCAATTTCCTGCGCTGTCGCATAAGACGACAAGGTGAATATACATACTAAACTTAAAAAGCACTTTTAATAATAAACATAACTAACCCCATTAAATACAAAGCCCAAGGAATCATTATAGCTTTTTTTTATTAATTCGTACCGGGGTAGGGATTTTTTACTTAATTTATTGAAGAAAATGGTGCGGTCGAGAAGACTCGAACTTCCACGGGCTCAACGCCCACAGCGACCTCAACGCTGCGCGTCTNNTCTACCAATTCCGCCACGACCGCATTTTCGTAGTTTGGTAAATCAATTGTGGTGAAGTATCAAATGAAAGAGAGGAGCGCAACAGAAAACTGACTTTCTTATGCTTTTTTTACAACTCCAAGCTCACGGAAGCCTTTTACACCTTCAAGAAGAGTAATTCCGATGTTCTCACCAGAAACCATAATTTCACCTTTGGCAATTAGTTCGCCATTAGCATATATTTTAACTGGACTATCGCAATGCTCCTGTAATTCAATCACAGCACCACGACCTAGCTTCAACAGTTGCTTAACAGGCATTAAATTTTGCCCGAGAACAACTGTTAATTCTACTTCAACATCTTCGACTGCTTGTGACATCAACAAAGCCTTTTACTTGAATTCAATAGTAATATGATTATATACCAACAACAGTGATACATTATAGTTATTTTTTAGTTAAAAAAGCAAAGATATTCATAAATGAAAGCAGATGCTCAAATAGAATGGAAAATTGGTAAGGGTTTCGTTGATTATAATGAGGCGCTCAACTTTATGGAAGAGCGCGTTGCAAAAATCAACGAAGGACAAGCAAATGAATTGGTCTGGCTTGTCGAACATCCTCCATTATATACATCTGGCACTTCATCGAAAGAAAGCGACCTTCTCACCCCAAAGAGATTTCCTGTTTATTATGCTGGGCGCGGCGGTCAATATACTTACCACGGTCCCGGACAGCGTGTTGTTTATGTTATGCTTGATTTGAATAAACGAAGTAGAGATGTGAGAAAATATGTCGCTGACTTAGAACGTTGGATTATTGAAAGTCTCGCAGAATTCAATGTAATTGGTGAAACCCGTGAAGGTAGAGTTGGAGTATGGGTAGAACGGGATGGTGGTAGTGAAGATAAAATAGCCGCGATTGGCGTTAGAGTACGAAAATGGGTTACCTTTCATGGAATATGCATCAATGTTGAACCCGATTTAAGCCATTATTCGGGCATAGTACCTTGCGGCATTTCTGAACACGGAGTCACATCGCTTGTTGACCTAGGTCTTCCCGTTAATATGAATGACTTAGATGTGACACTTAAAAAAACATGGGATAAAATATTCTCTTAATATTACGTCCCTCGCCTTTCATTTAGATTAACAGTAGGTTTATGCTCAAAACCATCCTTCACAATACCTATTGCGTTTGATAGTTCAATATTTTCAACTTTAGCAGTACTTGGTCCTATCCAGCATTCTTTCACTATTTTATCTACTGTCTCGCTATCGCCTACTACTAAAGCTTCGACGGTTCCATCACTTCTATTTCTTACCCAACCATTGAGCCCAAGTTTTAACGCCGTTTTCACTGTCCAATCACGAAAAAAAACACCTTGAACTCGACCAAAGATTAAAACCCTTAGTGCTTTATGGCCTTCATCTAGCATTATTCAAATTCCATTATTATCTCATCAACAGCCAGACTATCGCCTGCAACAGCAGAAACTTTTGATACGACCCCATCGCGCTCCGCTCTGAGTACATTTTCCATTTTCATGGCTTCAACAACACATAATGTTTGGCCAGTTTGTACCTGATCACCTTCAACAACATCTATTGAAACAACCAAACCTGGCATTGGGCATTGGAGATATTTTGACATATCAGGGGCAATTTTTTCTGGCATTAATGAGGCCAGTTCAACTTCGCGTTCACTTCTCACATGCACAATTTCACTAGCGCCATCATAAGTAAGCAAATATCCATCTTTAAGATATTCGACTTCTACATTAACAGGGTCGCCATTGATTGTGGCTTTGAACACCGGATTACCTGGAGCCCATAATGTCTCAACATTATAGACTAGACCGCCTGTAATGACATTACACCCTTCTTGTGTCATTAAGAAATTGGCGGATTGCGTTTCACCGTCTAACTGTATTTGCCATGTTTCATTAAAGACACTGGCTTCTTCATTCATGCGGCCGCTTATAGTCGACTGGCGTCCAATTTCACAAGAATGCACAGTTGTCGCAACACAGATAAGTATATTCCATGCCTCTAAACTCACCGAGCCGCCATTAAAGCCGTCAGGATACTCTTCCTCAATATATTTTGTTGAAATATCTCCACTTTTGAAACGTTCTGATTTCAAAACATCAGATAAAAATGAAATATTGTGACCAACACCGCGAATGTAATATTCATCTAATGCCAAGCGCAGCTTACTAATGGCTTCTGCTCTGTCATCGGCATAAGAAATTATTTTTGAGATCATCGGATCATAATAAATACTAATCTCACTGCCTTCATAAATACCACTATCTATACGAATATAGTTATCTTCTTCCGGCGGAATATAATCCATAACACGGCCGATTGCCGGTAAAAATCTTCTTAATGGATCTTCTGCGTAAACACGGCCTTCCACTGCCCACCCTTTAATTTGAACATCTTCTTGTTTAATATTTAATGGCTCGCCAGCAGCACTTCTGATCATTTGTTCAACTAGATCTACACCCGTTATTAATTCCGTTACGGGATGCTCAACTTGTAAGCGCGTGTTCATTTCCAGAAAATAAAAGTTCTGGTTTTTATCAACGATAAATTCAACGGTACCCGCAGAGCTATAATTAACAGCTTTTGAAAGGGCAATTGATTGCGCGCCCATTTTGGACCGGGTTTCTTCAGTTAAGAAAGAGCTAGGTGCTTCTTCTATAACTTTTTGATGCCGACGTTGAATTGAACATTCACGTTCCATTAAATAAATAACGTTTCCGTGTTTATCACCCAATACCTGGATTTCGATATGGCGTGGCTCTTCAATAAATTTTTCAGCAAAAACGCGGTCATCCCCAAAGCTAGATTTCGCTTCATTAACGGCAGAATTGAAACCTTCGTATGCTTCTTCATCATTATAAACGACACGCATGCCTTTACCGCCACCGCCAGCTGACGCTTTAAGCATTACGGGATATCCTATCTCTTTGGATATTTTAACAGCTTCATCGGCATCTTTAATAACACCCATATAGCCAGGTATGGTATTCACACCCGATTTTTCCGCAAGTTTTTTTGAAGAAATTTTATCACCCATAACACCAATAGCCTCGGTACCTGGTCCGATGAATGTGATACCTTCTTTTTCTAATCTTTCACAAAATTCAGAATTTTCTGACAGAAACCCATACCCAGGGTGAATAGCATCAGCACCTGTTTTCTTAGCGGCATCGATGATTTTATCAATTACCAGGTAACTTTCCGTTGCTGGCGCATTACCAATATGAACTTTTTCAGATGCCATGCGCACATGAAGTGCATCCGCATCAACATCAGAATATACTGCAACAGTACCGATACCCAATTTATGAGCCGTTTTAATCACACGACAAGCAATCTCGCCGCGATTTGCAATAAGTATTTTATCAAACATTCTTCACTCCTACAGCGGTATATTATCGTGTTTTTTCCAAGGGTTTTGGACGTCTTTATTTTTCAACATCCGTAATCCACGACTTACACGACGCCTAGTCGCATGCGGCATGATCACATCATCAATATATCCTCGTCGTGCGGCCACAAAAGGGTTAGCAAACTTGTCAGAATATTCTTGTGTCTTAGCTTCTAATTTTTCTTGATCTTTTGCCTCTTCACGGAAGATAATTTTTACCGCGCCTTCGGCGCCCATAACGGCAATTTCAGCCGTCGGCCAGGCAAAGTTAAGATCGCCTCTTAAATGCTTGGATGCCATTACATCATAAGCACCACCATACGCTTTACGGGTGATTATCGTAATTTTTGGTACAGTTGCTTCACCGTAAGCAAAAAGTAATTTTGCGCCATGTTTAATCACACCACCATATTCTTGTGCTGTACCCGGCAAGAAACCGGGCACGTCAACAAATGTTACGATTGGAATATTAAAACAATCACAAAATCGAACAAATCTTGCCGATTTACGTGAAGCATCATTATCAAGACATCCAGCCAGCACCATCGGTTGATTAGCGACGATGCCAAGAGTTGAGCCCTCAATTCGGGCGAAACCAGTGATTATATTTTTTGCAAAAGTTGGCTGAATTTCAAAAAAGTCCCCTTCGTCCACAGTTTTGCGGATTAACTCATGCATATCATAAGGTTTATTTGGATTATCTGGAATTAGAGAATCAAGGGATAATTCTTCGCGACTATGCTGATCGAAAGACTGTCTGGTTGGCGGTTGTTCTTTATTACTGAGCGGTAAGAAATCTATAAATCGTCTAGTTTGCTTAATAGCCTCAAGATCATTTTCATAAGCATTATCGGCGACACCTGATTTCACAGTATGAGTAGTGGCGCCACCAAGCTCTTCTTGTGTAACGACTTCGTTGGTAACTGTTTTAACGACGTCCGGGCCCGTTACAAACATATAAGAGCTATCTTTTACCATAAAGATAAAGTCAGTGATGGCCGGTGAATATACGGCACCACCTGCACATGGCCCCATGATAAGGGATATTTGCGGAACAACACCAGACGCCATAATATTTCTTTGAAAAACTTCGGCGTATCCGGCTAAAGCCGAAACACCCTCTTGAATACGAGCACCACCTGAATCATTAATCCCAATTACAGGAGCGCCATTTTTCATAGCCATTTCCATGATCTTGCAAATTTTTTCAGCATGGGTTTCAGAAAGCGAGCCACCAAAAACTGTAAAATCCTGGCTATAAATAAAAATCAAACGGCCGTTAACGGTTCCAGATCCAATAACAACACCGTCTCCGGCAATTTTAGTATTCTCCATGCCGAAATCAACTGAACGATGTTCTTTAAACATATCATATTCTTCGAAGCTATCTTTATCGACTAGAAGTTCAATACGTTCACGTGCCGTTAGTTTGCCTTTCTCATGCTGCGCGTTTATTCGCGCCTCACCACCGCCAGATCTTGCTGACTGCCTTCTTTCTTCTAATTTATCGAGGATATCTTGCATTTAAACGCTCCATAGAAAATTTGCTTACCGATGAGTAACATTTAAATTATTTACCTTCAACTATTTTCGTCATTTCCCGCATAGTTCAAGGAAATAATGCGCATTTATCAATTCATTTCTTAGGTTTTTACGCCTCTCGGCGGCCTCTACATCCTCACCCCATTGTGAAGTCTGAAAATTCTCATCCAAATGTCCTGCGTTCCAAGCTTCATCTACATTAATATTATTTTCAAATAAATTTAAACCAATTGTGATAGACCCTGTAACGGTGACCATTCCATAAAAGGCGGTTAGTCTGAAATCATTTATCTTTTCGATAATACTACGTATTTTTAATAATGAGCTTGAGTTCTGCTCTACGAAAATCACACCTTTTGTAATTTTTAAATCCACTCCATGGTTAATAAGTAATTTTTCGAGTTGTGGATCCCATTTCATTTTTTGAAGCTTGACTAATTCTTCTGGGTGGTCTGCTCGATAGCAAAGTTGGTCATTTCCAGCAAAGCCAATTAGTTCATCAATTAACGCTTCACGACGTTTTCCTACACGATCGATTGCTGTATTCGTTAACTTTGTAATCGGCATGCTATGAGGATCAATTTCTTTTTCTTGATTATCCCATTCTTTTGCTACAGCTTTTGCCATTTCTTTCGTTGGCATCAAACAAATTGATTTTTCAGGAGTCTTGATCATTTTGCCGTCTAAGTTCACTGTATATGAACCATTTTTCTCAGCTACTATTACTTCTTTATAAAACCGTTTCATTTATAATTTCACCAAATTTATAAGTTCAGATATATGATGAATAATATGATTTGCTCCAGATGACTTAAGTTCATCTTCCGGATGATACCCCCAAGTAACACCTACAGACTTTACGCCGGCATTTTCTGCCATAATCATGTCATATGTGGTATCACCGATCATAAATGCATTTTCTTTTTCCACGCCTGCGTCAGAAAGTGCAACGTTTATCATAGACGGGTGAGGCTTCCCTGGCCCATCATCAGCTGTATTTAATGTAATAAAGTGATCATGAAGGTCATGATTTAGCAACGTGTTTTTAAGGCCTCTTGTGGATTTACCTGTTGCGACACCAAGTAAAACACCCATTTTATTTAATTCTATTATGGTTTCACGAATACCATCATACAATGGCTCATGATAATCATCTAATATTCTCAAATATTGAAAATGCTCAATAAATTCTTCTTTTAAAAGCTGATGATCATTATTTGTTAATTGGGGAAAAACGCGCGATATAGCCTCAAGAAGAGAAAGCCCAACAATACGCCTAACTGGCTCATCTCCAGGATATGGGATATTAAATTTCTTACTCGCATGCTTCATTGAACTGATGATCATATGCTGACCATCAACAAGCGTTCCATCGCAGTCAAAAATTGCCAACTTAAGCGGATCAGACATTATCCATTTCCTCAAACGGGTTACTGTCATCATTTTCGTCAAAGCCAAACATATCGAAACTTTCCATCATATGTGTTGGTAACGTGGCTTTCACTGAAAGAATGCCACCATCTGGATGATCAATATCAATACTTCTTGCATGAAGATGTAATTTTTTACTTATTGAGCCATCTACAAATGCTTCTTTTGCACCGTATTTACCATCCCCTATTATGGGTGTATCCAAGACGGTAGCATGGACCCTAATTTGGTGAGTTCTTCCGGTCACTGGACGAAATGACATCCAAGTCACTTTTCCAGCCGCACTATCCATAATTTTAAAATCTGTTATCGCGCGCTTCCCTTCATCAGAAACGGTCATCCTTTCGCCGCGTGTGCCAGGTTCTTTATCAAGAGGCGCTTGTACAGCTCCCTCTTGTTGGGGGGGACGTCCTTTGACAAGCGCCCAGTATATCTTATTGGTTTTTCTGCCTCGAAAACTTTCTGTAAGACTTTTGGCAGCTTTCCCTGTTCTTGCAATGACAAGGACGCCGCTTGTATCTTTATCTAAACGGTGGACAAGTTTTGGTTTTTCTTCTTTATCACCTTGAAGTGCGCCAAGCATTCCATCAATATGGCGTGGCGTATTTGTACCGCCTTGGACGGCAAGTCCCGGTAATTTATTAAGTACAATTACACTATCATCTTGATAAATAACCATAGAACGCATCAATTCGACATCTGCATCAGAAATATGTCTTACTTTTTTAGGGCCCGTTGGCGCTTTTCGTTCATCTTTACCAAGCGGGGGAAGTCTTATTTCCATTCCCGTCTCTAGACGAAAGTTTACTTTAACCCTCTTACCATCAACACGCACTTCTCCTTTACGGATAATTTTTGACAAACGGCCGTAACTTAGGCCTGGAAAATGAATTTTAAACCACTTATCAAGACGCCATTCATTTTCAGACTCTTTGACATATTCGCGCGTAACACCTGACATAAAAATACCTTTAAAAAATAACTTTTCCAGCATAAAGACCGATAAACAAAGCCACAACACTCAAGAAAAGTGACGCGAACGCATAACCCATAGCTGTACTTATCTGTCCCTTTTCAATCATTAGAGCAACTTCAAGAGAAAAGGCAGAAAATGTGGTAAAACCACCTAATACGCCAACGATAAGAAATCCTTGCCATTCATGACTAGAGTGCATTCTTAAAGCGAACACCTCTACTAATAACCCTATTATAAATGAACCTAAAATATTTACCGCAAAAGTTCCCCAGGGTAGTCCCGGTCCCATTAAATTAAGCACACCTTTACCGACTAAGAAGCGAGCAACGGCACCAATCGCGCCACCAGAAGCGACAGCTAAAATCATATTCATAAATACTTGCTCCTTGCCTTAATTTTGATGAATTATAATTTTAGAATCATTACTTAAGATTAATAATATATAATTGACAGAGGGGGCTATATGTTTCCATTATCAATATTTCTAAAAAAACTCATTAAATACGGTACATTAAATATCATTGATGAGAAAGGAAAGAAACATTGTTTTTCTGGTTCTCCAGAACCGGAAATCACAATACGTTTTCACGATAAATCACTTTTATGGAAAATTTTCTTAAAACCGGACCTTAAAGCCGGAGAAGCATACATGGAAGGCAGTTTAACGATTGAGCCGCCATCTACTATTTATGATTTTCTTAGCCTCATTACAAAGAATATGGAATGGCGTCCTGATAATCCATTTCATTTGATGGACGGCGACCCTTATAGCCGATTAAAAGGATGGTTTAATCAAATTAATTGGCCGGGAAAATCAAAACAAAATGTGTCACATCACTATGATTTATCATACGATTTATATGACTTATTTCTAGATGATACACGCCAATATTCTTGTGCTTACTTTCATGATGAAAATGATACTCTTGAACAAGCCCAACTTAATAAAATGAATTTGATTGCTAAGAAATTATTACTTAAGCCTGAACATGATGTATTAGACATTGGCTGCGGTTGGGGTGGTCTAGGAATGCATTTGAATTCGGCCTCAAACGCTAACGTAACCGGTGTGACCTTGAGCGAAGAACAATTAAAAGTAGCGCAGAAAAGATCTATGAATAATAAAAAAGTAGATTTTAAATTACAAGACTATCGTACCATTACCCAAAAATATGACCGCATTGTTTCAGTTGGTATGTTTGAACATGTAGGGCGTAAGCAATATCAAAGTTATTTTGATAAAGTATATGAATGTCTTAATGATGATGGGGTAGCTTTAATACATACAATTGGCCGCGCTGATGGCCCAGGTGAAACCGACCCTTGGACGAAAAAATATATTTTCCCTGGTGGTTATGCACCGGCCTTATCAGAAATAGCCCCTGCCATTGAGAAGAGTGGGCTTTACATTACTGATATGGAAGTCCTTAGACTACACTATGCGAATACGTTAAAGGAGTGGCGAATTAGAGTTGAAAGTAATAAAGAAAATATTATAGAAATGTACGATGATAATTTCCTTCGAATGTGGGAATTTTATTTAGCCAGTGCAGAATGCGCCTTTAGAAACCTAGGACATGTTTTTTTTCATTTTCAACTTTCAAAATGGCAGGATAATGTTCCTCTGACTAGGGAGTATTTATTGGATTAATTTTTCTCTTCGCGTAATTTTGCCCAATATTCCAGTCGTTTGGATATATCTCTTTCAAAACCACGTTCTACAGGTTTATAAAAGTTCTGACGGTTCATTTCGTCCGGAAAATAGTTTTGACCCGAAAATCCATCTTTGGCATCGTGATCATATTGATATCCTTTTCCATACCCCATTTCTTTCATCATTTTAGTGGGCGCATTTAAAATATGCATTGGTGGATTTAATGATCCCGTCTCTTTTGCACTTCTTAAAGATTTCTTATGCGCCATATAGGCAGCATTTGATTTTGGAGCTGTTCCTAAGTAAATAACAAGTTGCGCAATTGCTAAGTCACCTTCAGGGGAGCCAAGAAATTCATAAACTTCCTTCGCTGCATTAGCCTGGATTACCGCCTGTGGATCTGCTAGGCCAATATCCTCTATCGCAAACCGCACGAGACGCCTCAGAATATATAAGGGATCTTCACCACCTGCTAGCATTCGGCCCGCCCAATAAAGTGCAGCGTCCGTATCTGATCCTCTTAATGATTTATGTAAGGCAGAAATAAGATTATAATGCCCTTCCCTATCCTTATCATATACTGGGGCACGCTTTTGCAATACTTGCAATAACGCATTCGGGTCCAGTTTATCGTCAAACTTAAGCCCAAGAAGTATTTCCGCTAAGTTCAATAGATAGCGCCCATCACCATCGGCCATATTATAAAGCATTAACCGCGCCTCTTCGGTTAGCGGTAGGTTTTTATCTTCTAATACTTCCGCACGTGAAAGAAGTTCTTCCATTGATGCTGTATCTAGGCGATTTAAAGTCAACACCTGCATTCTGGAAAGCAACGCAGCATTTAATTCAAAGGATGGATTTTCGGTAGTCGCGCCGACTAATACTATCGTCCCATCTTCTACATACGGAAGAAATCCATCTTGCTGTGAACGATTAAAGCGATGAATTTCATCCACAAATAATAGCGTCCCCTTACCGGTTCTTCTTCTCTCCTTTGCCGCTTCAAAGCACTTCCTAAGGTCTGCGACACCAGAAAAAACGGCTGAAATTTGCTCGAAATAAAGATCAATATCTTCAGCAAGTAAGCGTGCCGTTGTGGTTTTTCCTGTCCCAGGCGGCCCCCATAGAATAAGAGAGGATAAGTGACCCGCGGCAAGCATACGTCCCAATGTTCCTTCAGGATCGGTTAAATGCCCTTGCCCAACCACCTCAGAAATCACTTTAGGGCGAAGTCGATCAGCGAGCGGACGGGGTGCCGCCTCTTCTAATCCCGCACTTTTAAAAAGATCACCCATTATTGCCCTTTATTATCTGCATGAATAGCTTCCCCGCCCACGTGCTTGACACTCAATTAATCTGCCTGCACGACGAACAGCAAATGACACATCATTTCCTGTATCATCAAGAATATCTTCAAGTTGATCTACGGTACGAATATCTTCGCCATCCACACTGTCAAAAATATCACCGGGGCGTAATACATTCAATCGGCGTACAGGACTGGATCTTGCAATCTCTAAAATAATCACACCTTTTTCAAATAAATTTACACCGAGTTCACTTGAATAGGCAGGAGAAAGGTTTGCCACTTCAATATTTTCAAAAATATGAGCACCTTCTAACTGGGTAATATCGCGGGGTGGATCTTCAGGTGCTTTTTCAAGTTCTATGATCAAAATACGACAATCATCGCCTTTTTGAACATCAAGAATGGTTTCACCGCCGACATTTCCAAGGCCAATAAAATACCTTAATCCTTGGGTATCAAATATTTCTTCCCCATCAATTGAAAGTATAACATCCCCCGGCTCCAATCCGCCACGATCAGCCGGACTATCCGGATAAACATTGTCAACGAGCACACCACCCGGACGATCAAAACCAAGACTTTCTGCAATATCAGATGAAACGGCCTGTCCTGTCGCACCAAACCACGGGCGGATAATCTCCCCATCATTTAAAGCGGCATTAAGCACAAAATCGACCATTTTGACTGGTATCGCAAAGCCGATGCCGTTAGAGCCACCAGAACGCGAATAAATGGACGTATTGATACCAACAAGTTTTCCATCCATTCCCACGAGTGCGCCACCACTGTTACCGGGATTTACGGCCGCATCCGTTTGGATAAAGAATTGATAATCATCGTCCCCAACTTGCGTTCGAGCGAGCGCGGAAACAATTCCGCTTGTAACAGACTGACCAACACCAAATGGGTTTCCGATCGCAAGCACTAAATCGCCTACCTCAATCTCATCGGAATCACTAAATTCCAATGTCGTAAGAGGCACACCCGTTGGTTCAATCCTTAAAACTGCAAGATCAGTACTCTCATCCATCAAAACTACATCCGCTTCAAATTCACGTCTATCTGATAAAGCAACAGTAATCTCATCTGCACCGTCAATGACGTGATGGTTTGTGATTACGATACCTTCTTCGCGAACGATAACGCCAGAGCCTAATGATCTCTCTATTCTTTCCCGAGGCGCTGAAGAACCACCAAAAAAGCGACTAAAAAACGGATCATTTAAAAAAGGTGAAGTCCGCGTACGCACAACTCGCTTTGTATATATATTGACAACTGCCGGTGCGGCCTCACGCACCACAGGAGCATAAGAAAGCTTTACTTCCGCCTCTGAATTGGGAACCCTTCTATTATCAGGCGCATTTTGTGCAACTGACGATGTTTGCATTGTCCCATTTATGAGAAATAACATCAGAGCAAATAGTGATAAAAGACCTAAACCTAATTTAATAAAAACTTTCATGATCAATCCAATTCATAATTACTTCATTTAAAAATATGCGCTTTAAATGGCAAAATTGTGAAGCATATAAAAACCAAAAAAGGCAGCCCAATTGAGCCGCCTTTTAAATCTAGTTATTAATTATTATTTTGCAAGTGATCGACCAGCAGAACCAAGATCTTCAAATGCTTCATCCAAACGATTTACGAAGGATAGTTCACCTTGACGAAGCCATTTACGTGGATCATAAAATTTCTTAAGTGGCGCGCCTGTTTCAGGATCAATTTGATGTTTAAAAGCATTCATATGCTCTTCAACATATTTACCAACACCTTCTGAAAAAGCAAATTGAGTATCCGTATCAATATTCATCTTAAAGACACCATATGAGATCGCTGCAGCAATCTTATCTTTTTCTGAACCAGAACCACCATGGAAAACAAGATTAAGCGGTTTATCAATAGTGCCATGTGTCTTGCTTACAAGTTCTTGACTATTTTTAAGAATTTCAGGGCGAAGCTGTACATTACCAGGCTTATAAACGCCATGCACATTACCAAATGACGCCGCTACTGAGAAATGCCCAATCGGCGTCAGCAGATCATATGCTTTTAAAACGTCTTCGGGTTGAGTATAAAGATGTGAGCTATCGGCCCCTTCTTCGATATCATGTCCGACTCCGTCTTCTTCACCGCCAGTTATGCCGAGCTCTATTTCTAAACTCATATCTAGTTTGGCCATACGTTCAAGCATACGTGCACATTCATTAAGATTGTCATCTATATCTTCTTCAGAGAGGTCAAGCATATGTGACGAATAAAGCGCTTTACCATTTTTCTTATAATATTCTTCTGAATGATCTACGAGCGCATCAATCCATGGAACCAGTTTACGGTTTGCATGATCCGTATGTAATACGGCACATATACCATAATGTTCTGCTAGCAAATGTACATGTTGCGCTGCAGAAACAGCGCCTATTACTTTTGCTTGAAATGCATCTTCCATAGCTGCGCCCGCAAAAAATTGTGTTCCACCATTTGAGAACTGAATTATAACATCGCTGTTATTTTTTGCTGCCGCTTCCATAACGGCGTTAACGCTGTTTGTTCCAACGCAATTTACGCCCGCTAACGCATAGCCGCCTTCTTTACATGCGTTTACAAGTTCAACATAATCTTCACCACAGACCACACCGGGTTTAAGAGCCATTTTGTTTTTCCTTCTGAATG
This sequence comes from Kordiimonadaceae bacterium UBA4441, assembly GCA_002390425.1. GTDB lineage: Bacteria > Pseudomonadota > Alphaproteobacteria > Sphingomonadales > Emcibacteraceae > Pseudemcibacter. The sequence continues at coordinate 42,254 of DGPL01000008.1, forward strand.
TATTTAAATATACTTATTTATAGAATTATATATTAAGAGTCGCAACATCTGGCGACATTTTAAAATAAAAAATTCATATAAAAAAAGCAGCCTAATCAGGCTGCTTTTTAAATTCTTTAATCATAACAAAGTTATGCTACGGCTTCTTCTTCGATGTCGTCATCAAATACTGGGCCGCTATCTTGACCTTTTGCATCTTCATCACGGTCAACAAGTTCTATCACTGCAACCGGTGCGGCATCACCATGACGGAAGCCTGCTTTAAGAACACGTGTATAACCGCCATTGCGTTCTTTGTAACGCTCTGCAAGGACATCAAATAATTTCTGCACTATTTCTTTATCAGACGCAGGCAATTTTGAAATTGCTTGACGACGTGAATGAAGAGAACCGCGTTTACCAAGCGTGATAAGACGCTCAACAATTGGACGAAGTTCTTTTGCCTTAGGCAAAGTTGTTATAATTTGCTCATGCTTTAGAAGCGCTGAAGCCATGTTTGCAAACATCGCCTTACGATGACTGCTAGTTCTGTTAAGCTTACGCCCAGCTTTACGATGGCGCATATCCTTTACTCCTTGAGGGGGTATCCGTTATCGGACCCGTCCCATTTAATTAAAATTCTTGTTCTAACTTTTTAACGATCTCTTCAATATTCTCTGGCGGCCATCCCGGGTTTTCCATACCAAGACGAAGCCCCATTGAGGAAAGAACTTCTTTGATTTCATTTAGTGATTTACGACCGAAGTTTGGCGTACGAAGCATTTCTGCTTCTGTCTTGCGTACAAGATCACCAATATAAACGATATTATCATTCTTAAGGCAGTTGGCCGAACGAACACTAAGTTCAAGTTCGTCAACGCGACGAAGAAGATTACGGTTAAACTCTGGCTCATCTGACTCTTTATCAGCCATTGCATCTTCAGGCTCATCAAAGTTAATGAATGTTTGAAGTTGATCCTGTAAAATACGTGCTGCAAATGCAATCGCATCTTCCGGTGTCACTGTACCGTTTGTTTCAATGTCCATAGTGAGCTTATCATAGTCAAGAATTTGACCTTCACGTGTGTTATCCACTTTGTAGCTAACACGTGTAATAGGTGAAAACAGACTATCAATCGGAATAAGTCCAATTGGCGCATCATCCGCACGATTTTTAACAGCGGCTACATAGCCTTTGCCAGTGTCTACAGTAAGCTCCATACGAAGATCTGCACCATCATCAAGGTTACAGATCACAAGATCTGGATTATGAATAGTAATACCATTCACTTCTTCAATTGATGCTGCAGTTACCTCACCCGGTCCAGTTGCTTGAAGAGTAAGGCGACGTGCACCTTCAAATTCTTCTTCAACACTCACGGCGAGTTTCTTAATATTAAGAATAATGTCTGTCACATCTTCACGCACACCGGCGATTGAAGAAAATTCGTGAAGCACATTATCAATATGTACACTTGTTACAGCCGCCCCTTGTAAAGACGATAAAAGCACACGTCGAAGTGCATTACCTAAAGTCATTCCAAAACCACGTTCTAGTGGTTCTGCAACTACGGTTGCTTTTCTACGTCCTTCTCCCTTTTGAATAATTTCTATGGTAGTCGGCTTAATTAGCTCTTGCCAGTTATTTTGGATCACGTTTAAATCCTTATCTATATCTATCAGGCCCGAATAAATAACGCTCTCTTACCTAATGGAAAGAGAGACGCTACAATTTACACTCTACGACGTTTCGGCGCACGACACCCATTATGTGGGATAGGTGTTACGTCGCGAATCGATGTAATAGTAATTCCTAATGCCATTAAAGCACGCAAAGCTGATTCGCGACCAGAACCTGGTCCCTTAACTTCAACTTCTAATGTTTTAATGCCATGTTCCATTGCTTTTTTACCAGCATCTTCAGAAGCCATTTGAGCAGCGTAAGGTGTTGACTTACGAGACCCTTTAAAGCCCATTGCGCCAGCAGTTGACCAGGAAATAGTATTTCCCTGAACATCAGCAATAGTAATAATTGTATTGTTAAATGTGCTATTCACATGTGCAATACCGTTTGTAATGTTTTTACGCTCTTTGCGCTTAACACGTTTTTCAGTAGCCATTGTTCAGTATCCTTATTTCTTCTTACCGGCAATCGCAATGCGTTTACCCTTACGGGTACGTGCATTGGTGCTAGTACGTTGACCACGAACAGGTAATCTCTTACGGTGACGAAGACCACGGTATGTACCAAGGTCAAGTAAACGTTTAAGGTTCATAGCTACCTCACGACGACGATCACCTTCTACAAGATATTCTTCATCGATTGTTTCACGGATTTTAATTACTTCCGCATCACTAAGGTCATTCACACGACGTTCCGGTGAAATACCATTTTTTTTACAAATCTCTTTCGCAGATGTAAGCCCAATCCCATGGATGTAGGTTAATGCGATTTCCACTCTCTTTGCAGTGGGTATATTAACGCCAGAAATACGCGCCACGATCGTTTCTCCCGATCTAAAAATTCAAACAAGTTCAGCAAATTCCGTCATACTAAAAAGCATAACGTGAAGTTGCGCGATTATAGGTATTAAGTTCACTTAGTCAACCTTTGAAAAAAAGCTTTTTTAAAAAAACTTTAATCCATAGATACAAGGCTTATGCCAAGGACCCTAATACATCATTTATTTGGGTGGTAACATCATTGATATCAGCCATCCCATCTACCGTTTTCAATACACCTTGACTTTCATAATATGGAAGAAGAGGTGCTGTTTGAGCATGGTAGCTTTCCAAGCGAGATGACACAGTTTCCCGATTATCATCAGCTCGGCGTTTGAAATTCGTAGAGCCGCAGTTGTCGCAGACGCCGTCAACTTTGGGCTTTAGGTTTTCCTCGTGATATCCTTGATTACAATCCGCACATGTGTAACGTCCTGTAATCCGATCCACGAGAGCTTCATCATCAACCTTCATTTCGATGACACCATCGAGTTTTAAAGATTTTTGATTAAGCATATTATCTAAGGCTTCCGCCTGTGCAACGGTCCGTGGGAAACCGTCAAGCAAGAAACCTTGCTTGCAATCGTCTTCCTCAATACGGTCCGCGATAATTCCAACAACGATTTCATCGGTAACGAGTTTACCCGCTTCCATGAAATCTTTGGCTTTTTTGCCAACTTCCGTTCCAGCAGAGACGGCGGCTCTAAGCATATCACCTGTAGAGAGCTGCACCAGTCCTTGCGAACTTTGAATTTTTTGTGCTTGAGTGCCTTTTCCAGCACCCGGAGGGCCTAATAAAATAATGATCATCTGCGACGCCTTTTCCCACCACGAAGCTTAGATTTTTTCATCAAGCCTTCATATTGGTGTGCCATAAGGTGACTGTGCACTTGGCCTACTGTATCCATGGTTACATTAACCACGATCAATAGCGAAGTACCACCAAAGTAAAACGGGATCGCATATTGTGCTCTTAAAATTTCCGGTAGCAAACAAATTGCACACAGATAAATTGCACCTACGACAGTCAACCTGGTTAGAACATAATCAAGATATTTTGCAGTATTGTTGCCTGGGCGAATACCCGGAACAAAACCACCGTATTTTTTTAAGTTATCCGCTGTCTCGTCTGGATTAAATACAAGTGCTGTATAGAAGAAACAGAAGAATACAATACCAAGAACGTAAAAGAGCATATAAAGCGGCTGACCTGGGCCGAGAAGCGCGGTCGCCGTTGTAATCCATTCAGGACTGTCTTCGGAGGCAAAGCCCGCGAGTGACATTGGTAACATTAATAGAGATGAAGCAAAGATCGGCGGAATAACACCTGCGGTGTTTAGCTTAAGTGGCATATGTGATTGCTCACCTTGGCTCATACCGTTTGCTTGTTGTCTTTTTGGATATTGAATAAGAACACGGCGCTGAGCACGTTCAACAAATACGATTAACGCAATAACAGCAACAACCATAACCAATAACGCGACGATCACTAGTGGTCCACCTAAGGTACCTTTAGCACTCATATCAAGCGTACTAACAATCGCGATAGGCAATTGCGCAACAATACCGGCAAAGATGATAAGTGAAATACCGTTACCGACACCACGTGCCGTAATCTGCTCACCTAGCCACACAAGGAACATAGTACCACCAACCAATGTAATCACAGTCGTCATGCGGAAAAACATTCCAGGATCAAGGGCAATGTTACTTTCAAGTCCTGTCGCAATCGCATAGGACTGCACAATACAAAGAATAACGGTACCGTAACGCGTATATTGATTAATTTTACGACGCCCAGATTCGCCCTCTTTCTTCAATTCCTTAAGCCTCACACTCATAGAAGAGGCAAGCTGCATAATAATCGAGGATGAAATATAGGGCATAATACCAAGAGCAATTATACTCATTCGCTGAATGGCACCGCCATTAAACAGATCAAGCATTCCAAGAATGCCACTTTGATTTTGTGAGAACATTTGTTCTAAAGCGATAGGATCAATGCCAGGCAGAGGAAGATAAGTTGCTAATCTGTAAACCATTAACGCAATCAACGTAAACCATATACGTTGCTTGAGTTCAGTTGCTTTTGAAAAAGCACTGAAATTAAGGTTTCCTGCTAACTGTTCCGCTGCTGATGCCATCTTTACGTTATCCTATCGCTCGAATATCAATTATTTCTATATAGGGTTACTTTGCTTCTGCTTCAACCGCTGCAGGCACAGAAACTGTACCGCCCGCTTTTTCAACAGCAGCAATCGCCGCTGCAGAAGCACCACTAACTTGAATATTCACTTTGGCTTTAAGTGCACCATTTCCAAGAAGACGAACGCCATCCTTTACACGTGTTACAACACCAGCAGCTTTAAGTTCAGCAACAGTAATTGTTTTCTTCGCATCAAGTTTCTTCGCATCAATTGCTTCTTGAAGACGGCCAATATTTACAGGAACAAATGTTTTACTGTTAATATTATTAAAACCGCGCTTTGGAAGACGCATGTGAATTGGCATTTGTCCGCCTTCGAAGCCTTTAATAGCTACACCAGAACGTGACTTTTGACCTTTTACACCGCGGCCACCTGTTTTACCTGTACCAGAACCGATACCACGACCAACGCGTTTTCTCGGTTTAGTAGAACCAGGTTTATTTGCTAGTTCATTAAGTTTCATAATTCCACCTATTCACCTTCAACTTTGACCATGTGGCGAACCTTACGGATCATACCACGCACGGCTGGTGTATCTTCCAACTCGCGAGTACGGTGCATTTTATTTAGACCAAGACCGATCAATGTCGCTCTTTGGTCGCTTGTGCGACGAATCGGGCTACCGATTTGAGTCACTTTTAATGTTTTCTTCGCCATCTAAAATTACTCCGTAGCTTCAGCGGCAGCTTTACGGTCACCGCGACGAGCAACAATATCGCTCACTTTTTTACCACGACGTGATGCGACCATACGAGGAGATACCTGTTTGGATAATGCATCAAATGTACCGCGGATCATGTTGTAAGGGTTAGATGTTCCAAGTGATTTTGTCACAACGTCCTGAACACCAAGTGCTTCGAACACTGCACGCATCGGACCACCCGCAATAATACCTGTACCAGGCTGTGCTGAACGGATAACCACTTTACCTGCACCATGACGACCTTCAATATCATGATGAAGAGTACGACCTTCACGTAGTGGAACACGAATCATATTCTTTTTCGCTGCTTCAGTTGCTTTTTGAATTGCTTCTGGAACTTCGCGGGCCTTACCCTTACCAAAACCAACGCGACCTTTTTGATCACCAACAACTACAAGTGCTGCGAAACCAAAACGACGACCACCTTTTACTACTTTAGCAACCCGGTTAATGTGAACGAGCTTTTCAGTTAGTTCACTTTCCTGACGAGGTTCTCTTTCTGCTCTTGCCATATTCTTTTCCTTAGAAATTCAAACCAGCTTCACGAGCAGCATCTGCAAGCGCTTTTACGCGACCATGGTATAAGAAACCACCACGATCAAAAACAACTTGTTCAACGCCAGCGCTCTTAGCACGGTCCGCTATTAATTTACCAACGGCTGCAGCAGCCTCTGAATTGCTTCCTACTTTGACCTTCTTTAGTGCTTCATCAAGTGTTGAAGCAGCAGCAACAGTCACGCCATTCGTATCATCGATAATTTGAGCATACATATGCTGATTTGTACGATGAATAGATAGACGTGGACGACCATTAGCCACTTTACGTAGGCTCGTACGCACGCGATTGCGGCGACGTTCAAATAATTTTTTACCTTTAAGCATAATGATCCACCTATTTCTTCTTGCCTTCTTTACGGAAGATATATTCGTCTTCGTATTTAACACCCTTACCTTTATAAGGTTCAGGTTTACGATATTCACGAATTTCTGCCGCAACTTGGCCAACTTTTTGTTTGTCGATGCCAGAAATAACAATCTCTGTCTGACTTGGACATTTGACTTCAACACCATCCATCACTTCATATAAAATGTCGTGAGAAAAACCGAGTTGAAGATTAATATTCTTACCTTGCATCTGTGCACGATAACCAACACCATTAAGCTCTAGCTTTTTAGTGAAACCATCAGTCACACCTTCAACTAGGTTGCTTACCATTGTGCGTTGCATTCCCCACATAGAACGAGCACGTTTGCCGTTACCACGTGGTGTCACTTCTACTGCGCCATCTTCCAATTTAACGTCGACTTCACTTACGAAAGTCATATCAAGCGAACCTTTTGGACCTTTTACGGTTAGAACATTATCGTTCAAGTTCGCTTCAACGCCACTAGGAATTTGTACAGCTTTTTTACCAATACGAGACATATTTGTTCTCCTTAGAATACTGTACAGATGACTTCGCCACCAACGTTTTCAGCACGAGCTTCAGCGTCGGAAAGTACACCTTTAGGGGTTGATACAATAGAAATACCAAGACCGTTACGCACACGTGGCAAATCACCAACGGATGAATAAACACGGCGACCAGGTTTTGAAACGCGTTTAATTTCGCGGATCACAGGATCACCTTCGTGATATTTCAGTTCAATACTAATCTCTGGTTTACCAGCGTCATTATCGGCGCTCACATAACCTCGGATAAATCCTTCACGCTCAAGTACGTCAAGCACACGCTGACGTAATTTTGAAGCAGGTGAAGAAACAGCTTTTTTGTTAGCACGTTGTCCGTTTCGGATACGTGTAAGCATATCTGCTAGAGGATCACTCATAGACATAATTCAGTCCTCCTACCAGCTCGACTTCACAACGCCAGGCAAATAACCATGAGAGGCTAAGTGACGTAGTGATACACGAGACATTTTAAATTTACGGTGATAACCGCGTGGGCGACCTGTTACCTGACAACGGTTACGAAGACGAACTTTCGCACTGTTACGTGGTAATTTTGCAAGCTTCAAGCGCGCTTCAAACTGTTCATCAAAAGACAAATCAGGATTTTTAGCTTCTGCTTTAAGAGCTGCACGTTTTGCCGCATATTTTTCAACCAAACGCTCACGCTTAAGGTTTTTATTTACTGCACTGACTTTAGCCATTATTTCTCTCCAGTTTTTGAAGCGAAAGGCATCTGGAAGCCAGAAAGAAGCGAATGCGCCTCTTTATCAGTTTTCGCTGTTGTACAAATAATGATGTCCATACCACGAATATCATCTACATCATCATAGTTGATTTCAGTGAACACCAATTGTTCTTTAAGACCAAGGGCATAGTTACCACGACCATCAAAACTTTTGTCGTTTACACCACGGAAGTCACGCACACGAGGAAGAGCAACCTGGATTAGACGATCAAGAAATTCATACATTCTTGCACCTCTAAGAGTTACTTTACAGCCAAGTGGCATATCTTCACGAACCTTGAAACCGGCAATCGATTTTTTAGCGCGTGTTGTTACAGGAGCCTGACCAGCAATCAATGTCATTTCAGCAAGTGCTTTTTTCACTTTCTTAGTGTCATTAACAGCTTGACCAACACCCATGTTAAGCACGATCTTTTCGAGCTTAGGGATTTCCATAACATTACTATATGAAAACTCTTCTTGTAGGCTATCGCGTACTTCAGTTTCATATACTGTACGAAGACGAGGAACATAAGACATTAGATGGCCTCCCCTGATGGTCTGGCAATACGAGTTTTCTTACCGTCTTTATCCATTTTAAAACCAACCTTCGTTGCTTTACCTGATTTTGGATCTTTAAGAGCCAAATTGGATAGGTGAATAGATGCTTCTTTAGTGATAATGCCACCTTCAGCCGTTTGTGACTGTTTAGTATGACGCTTCACAAGATTTACACCCTGCACAATTGCGCGGCCTTCTGAAAGCAACATTTTTGTTACTTCACCAGACTTGCCTTTATCTTTACCAGTAAGAACAATTACTTCATCGCCCTTACGGATTTTACTTTTTACGTTAGCCATTAGAGCACCTCCGGAGCCAGTGAAATAATTTTCATATGGTTAGCTGATCGTAGCTCGCGTACAACAGGGCCAAAGATACGTGTACCAATTGGTTCGTTTTGCTTATTAATCAAAACGGCTGCATTGGAATCAAAACGGATTGTTGTTCCGTCTACACGTTGTACATCTTTCTTTGTGCGTACGATAACGGCACGATGCACCTCTCCCTTTTTCACACGTCCACGAGGAATAGCTTCTTTAACACTGACGACGATTACGTCACCAACGCCAGCCACTTTCCTTTTGGAGCCACCAAGAACTTTGATACACTGCACACGGCGTGCACCAGAATTATCGGCAACATCAAGGTTGGTTTGCATTTGAATCATAGGTTTTTCCTATTTACTTAAATTAATGTTTCGAATTCACTAATTACTTAGCGTCTTCGATAACTTTCCACGATTTATTTTTAGAAATCGGACGACATTCTTCAATACGAACAACATCACCAACTTTAAAATTATTATTTTCGTCATGCGCACGATATTTCTTCGAACGACGCACCACTTTTTTCACCATTGGGTGCATAAAACGACGCTCAACAAGAACGGTAACCGTCTTATCATTTGCATCACTTACGACTGCACCTTGTAGAATACGTTTAGGCATATTAATTATCCCTTATTTGGCCGCTGCTTCAGCGTTCTTTGCATTAACAACTGTCTGGATGCGGGCAATTGACCTGCGAACCTGACGCACACGAGCCGTATTTTCAAGCTGGTTTGTTGCTTGCTGAAAACGCAGATTAAACTGCTCTTTTTTCAGATCGGCAAGTTCACCGTTTAGCTCTTCAATAGACTTACTTTGAAGTTCAGATGCTTTGCTCATCACGAACTCTCCTAATTTTCACCGAGACGAGTTACAAACTTCGTCGCTATTGGTAATTTAGCTGCGGCACGCTCAAATGCTTCTTTAGCAAGATCAAGCGGAACCCCATCCATTTCAAACAAAATACGTCCGGGTTTTACACGGGCTGCCCAGTATTCGACAGACCCCTTACCTTTACCCATACGAACCTCTGCAGGCTTTTTGGATACTGGCACATCTGGAAATACACGGATCCAGACTTTACCTTGACGTTTAATGTGACGTGTCATTGCACGACGCGCAGCTTCGATCTGACGCGCAGTGATTCTTTCCGGCTCAAGTGCCTTTAGTCCACAAGAACCAAAAGTTAGCGATGTGCCACCTTTTGCGTTTCCATGGATACGGCCTTTATGAGCACGACGGAATTTTGTTCTTTTTGGCTGTAACATATCCCTTATCCTGCATTACGGAAGTTTTTGGCACCACGACCACCTTGGCCGCCACCAGAAGACTTCTGTTGTTCGTTAATGCGGTTATCACGGGCCATTGGATCATGTTCCATGATCTCGCCTTTGAAAATCCACACTTTAATGCCGATCACGCCATACGCTGTATGCGCTTTACTTTCAGCATAATCAATATCAGAGCGAAGTGTATGTAGCGGAACGCGACCTTCGCGGTACCATTCAGTACGTGCGATTTCTGCGCCGCCAAGACGACCTGCTGAGTTAATACGAATACCAAGAGCACCAAGACGAAGTGCATTTTGCATCACACGTTTCATGGCACGACGGAAAGCAACACGACGCTCAAGTTGTTGAGCAACGTTATCTGCTACGAGTTGTGCATCAATCTCAGGCTTTCTGATTTCAACGATGTTAAGGCTAACATCACCAGCAGAAGGCGCCATTGCTGCCACTTTCTGACGAAGCTTCTCAATATCTGCACCTTTTTTACCGATGATCACACCAGGACGAGCAGAGTAAATTGTTACGCGCATCTTTTTAGAAGGACGTTCAATTACAATACGGCTCACCGCTGCAGATTTTAAAGTCTTAAGCAACTCATCACGAATTTTAAGATCTTCATGCAACATTGTGCCGTAGTTATCGCCTTCGGCGTACCAACGGCTATCCCATGT
>DGPL01000008.1:52696-53108 GCA_002390425.1 Kordiimonadaceae bacterium UBA4441
GGATTAACTTTTTGACCCATTATTCGTCTCCCTCTTCTACTTCACGAACCACAATGCGCATATTACTAAATGGTTTTAGAATTTTAGCGCCGCGGCCACGTGCACGAGCACGGAAGCGTTTCATGACCATAGCTTTACCAACACTGGCTTCTGTAACAACAAGATTGTCAACATCAAGACCGTGATTGTTTTCTGCATTCGCGATAGCGCTTTCAAGAAGCTTCTTCACATCGATTGCGATACGTTTTTTGGAGAAAGTAAGGTTGGCAAGCGCCTTCTCTACTTTCAAGCCGCGAATTAGACCCGCCACCAAATTAAGTTTTTGGGGGCTTACACGAACCATGCGTAATTCCGCTTTTGCTTCGTTGTCGGCCAAGCGACGTGGTGCTGATTTCTTACCCACTATCTCTTC
>DGPL01000008.1:53187-56473 GCA_002390425.1 Kordiimonadaceae bacterium UBA4441
CATTTCATCTGTTACATAAACAGGGATGAATTTGTGACCATTGTGTACATTAAATGTTTGACCGACGAATTGTGGCAAGATCGTAGAACGACGTGACCATGTTTTAATCGGCTCTGACCTATTTGATTCTGCTGCTGCTATAGACTTCTTTAGCAGATGCATATCAACAAAAGGACCTTTCCATACGGAACGTGACATATCTTGCTCCTACTTCTTACGTTCGTGACGTGATCGTAAAATATACTGATCAGTCGATTTATTGCTACGTGTACGTTTACCCTTCGTAGGTTTACCCCACGGTGTTACAGGGTGACGGCCACCAGATGTACGGCCTTCACCACCACCATGTGGATGGTCAACCGGGTTCATAGCAACACCACGAACAGATGGACGTTTACCGAGCCAGCGACTACGGCCAGCCTTAGCAAGTTTTTGGTTTTGATTGTCAGGGTTTGATACGGCACCAATAGTTGCCATACAATTTGAACGAACATAACGTTGCTCACCTGATGCAAGACGAAGAAGTACGTAACCGCGGTCGCGACCTGTTACTTGTACATATCCACCAGCAGCACGGGCGATTTGACCACCTTTACCAGGTTTCATTTCAACGTTGTGAACAATTGACCCAACAGGAACACTGTAAAGCGGCATCGCATTACCAGGTTTCACATCAACTTTTTCACCAGCAATCACTTTATCACCTTCTGAAACACGTTGCGGTGCAAGAATGTAATTCTTTTCACCATCAGCATATTCGATCAGTGCGATAAAAGCAGAACGGTTTGGATCATATTCAAGACGAAGGATTGTTGCTTCCATATCCCATTTACGACGTTTAAAGTCGATAATGCGGTATGCGCGTTTATGTCCACCACCACGACGGCGCATTGTAATGTGACCAGTGTTGTTACGACCACCTTTGCTGTGCTTGCCTTCGGTTAACGCCTTAACTGGCTTACCTTTGTAAAGCTCAGAACGATCAACTGTTACCAATGATCGTAAACTAGGTGTAGTTGGATTATAAGTTTTTAAAGCCATCTCTCTACACCCCTGTCGTTACATCAATGGAATGGCCTTCAGCCAATTTAACCATTGCTTTTTTCGTGTGATTACGGCGACCTGCATGGCCTCTAAAGCGTTTTACTTTACCGTCTTGACGAATTGTATTTACCTTTTCAACTTTAACACTGAAAAGCGCTTCTACAGCATCTTTTATTTCAGGTTTTGAAGCTGTCATCGGTACATTAAAAGTAACCACATTGTGTTCCGAAAGCATTGTAGACTTTTCAGTAATCACTGGGTTTTTAATGATGTCATAATGTTTGATATCGGTCATTTGAGCCTCTCCATCAAACCTTCAACAGCGGCTTTCGTAAGAACCAATTTCTCACGGCGTAGAATGTCATAAACATTTGCACCCTGAGTTGGAAGCACATCGATTTGCGGGATGTTACTTACAGCCAATTTGAAGTTTTCATTCACTTCAGCACCATCAACAAATAGTGCGTTTTTAAGACCTAGCTTTTCTAATTTGCCAAGAAGGTCTTTTGTTTTACCCGCTTTAAGATCAGCGTTATCAACAATAATCAGGTCACCACCTGCCATTTTTGCTGAAAGGGCCGTCTTAAGTCCAAGAGTGCGAATTTTCTTTGGTAGGCCTGTTGCGTGTGAACGCACAACCGGACCAAATGCACGGGCACCACCACGGAATTGGCTAACTTTACCAGCACCATGACGCGCTGTACCGCCACCTTTTTGGCGACCAATACGTTTTGTCGTACCAGTTACTTCACCACGTGATTGAACCTTATGAGTTCCCGCACGACGCTTTGCAAGTTGCCATACAACAACACGTTGCAAAATGTCACCGCGCTCTGGAAGACCGAATACACCGTCATCAAGATCGATGTCACCAGCCTTTTTGGCTTCAAGTGTTACTACTTGTGCTTTCATCGATCTATTCCTCATTCTCTGTTGCTGCAGTTTCTTCTACTGGAGCCTCTTCAGCCGGAGCTTCAGTTGCTTCAGGAGCAGGAGCCGCTTTAACAGCACCAGGATATGGTGCATCAGCATGACGCTCTTTTTTCACTGCATCATTAATCAGAACCCAACCATTTTTCGCACCAGGCACAGCACCTTTAACTAAGATGATACCTTGTTCTGCGTCAGTTGAGACAATCTCTAAGTTCTGTTGTGTCTTACGATCATCACCATAATGACCGGCCATTTTCTTACCTTTGAAAACGCGACCTGGATCTTGACATTGACCCGTTGAACCGTGAGATCTATGAGAGATCGAAACACCGTGAGTAGCGCGAAGACCACCGAAGTTCCAACGTTTCATCGCACCGGCAAAACCTTTACCTTTGGATGTCGCTGTAACATCAACAACTTGACCTGGAACAAAATGTTCAGCAGAAAGTTCTGCACCAAGATCAAGAAATCCATCTTCCGCAACACGGAATTCAGCTAATTTAACTTTAGGCTCAACACCCGCTTTAGCAAAATGACCACGCATTGGTTGCGTTGTACGTTTTACTTTAGCTGTGCCGGCACCTAACTGAAGGGCATTATAACCATCTTTTTCAGCCGTCTTGTGAGCAACTACTTGTGCGCCGTCCACATGAAGAACTGTAACAGGAACGTGTGCGCCACCTTCGGCGAAAACACGGGTCATACCCATTTTCTTTGCAATAAGTCCTGAACGCATATCCATTACCCCTGCAATTTAATTTCAACTTCAACACCCGCTGCAAGATCAAGCTTCATAAGCGCATCTACAGTTTGTGGTGTTGGCTCAACAATGTCTAAGAGACGCTTGTGAGTACGTGTTTCGAATTGTTCGCGCGATTTTTTATCAATATGCGGACCCTTAAGGACCGTATACTTTTCAATTCGCGTTGGCATAGGAATTGGGCCGCGTACGCTAGCGCCAGTTCTTTTGGCCGTATTTGCAATTTCACCTGCCGCTTGATCAAGAATACGATGATCAAAAGCTTTTAGGCGAATGCGAATGTTTTGTGATTCCAACATAAAAATTTACGCAGACCTTACGGTCTGCGCTCCTAAATGACTTTATTTATTCAATAATTGATGCAACGACGCCGGCACCGACAGTACGACCGCCTTCGCGGATCGCAAAGCGAAGACCTTCGTCCATCGCAATCGGGTTAATCAGCTCAACGTTTACCGTTACGTTATCACCAGGCATTACCATTTCAACACCATCGTCAAGTGTCACAACACCAGTCACGTCAGTTGTACGGAAGTAGAACTGTGGACG
>DGPL01000021.1 GCA_002390425.1 Kordiimonadaceae bacterium UBA4441
TTCGCTTAAAGAAATCAACAAATCTGTATTGCCAGATTATAATATTGAAGGCGATAAATGGTTGTTTCAAAGGTTAACAAAGACATTTGATATAAAAATGATGAAAAAAACAAAATTTCAAATGCAATCGCCACTCAAGGTAAAATGCGTGTCGTAATGTCAGATTGCGATTCACAAAACGCCATTACATTCGGAAATAATCTTGGTATCGTCATGTTTCAAGGTTTTGAAATTGATAAAATGCAGGGACTTTAAAAAGGATGCTTAGTACTCAGCGCCTGCATCTTCTAACATTCTTTCCATTGTTCTAAGGCGCCTATTTTCTCTTGCTAAATCAAGTGGTGTTCTGCCTGTATTATCAGCCATGGACCAATCTGCGTTAGCAGCAAGAAGAATTTTCACTGATTCGCGATCATTTGCTCTAACGGCTTTATATAATGAAGTTTCACCGTTCCGATCAGCTGCATTCACATCCGCATTTTGAGATATTAGCAATTCAGCTATTTTATGTGCCTTAAGTCGAACCGCCACCATTAATGGCGTTTCGCCAGTAGATTTTTTAGCAATCTCAGTTTTTGCATTATCATTCAATAATAACGTGACCATTACACTATCTTTTAATGTAGAAGCAATATAAAGCGGCGTTTCACCATCCGCGTAATCGCGAGTATTTACATTCGCCCCTTTTTTCAGATAATTTTGAAGCTTTCCATAATCTTTCGTTTTTACTGCCTTAAGCAAATTATATGCATCGGAAAAACTCTTTTCCTGAGTGTTCCCACTGACGGTCATGGTCAGAGCGACCACAAGCGATAAGAAAACTTTATGCTTTACGTTTTTTAAAAGACGCATTTTAAACTCCAGACTTTATAATTAGGCGAAGTCATATTATATATAATAAACATCTTAGTGAGTCTATTGTTAACCTAACCTGAAGCAGAACATAGAAATGAGTAAAACAGAAACACCTAAAAAGCCCAACATGCGAATTTTACTTAGTCTCGTGCTCGTTATCATCGCAGTAATTGTATGGATGCAGTTTTTAAATAAAGAAAATACGCCTACGGCTGCTGAAAACAGTAGAGCTTTAATTGGTGGCGAGTTTTCTTTAACTAACCATAAAGGCGAACCCGTTACAGATAAAGATTTCCTCGGTAAGTATATGATTGTTTACTTTGGTTATACCTTTTGCCCAGATGTCTGCCCTATGGATCTGCAAATTATGGCAGATGCCATGAGAATTTTACCGCCCGAAGAATTAGAACAAGTTAATCCCGTCTTTATAACCATTGACCCAGAACGTGATACCGTAGATGTTATGGCCGAATATGTTAGCTACTTCCACGATGATATGATCGGATTAACGGGCACCAATGAACAGGTAGATTCCATAAAAAAAGCATACAGAGTTTATGCCGCCAAGGCTGATGATAGTGCTGATTATCTTGTTGATCACACCTCTTATACATATTTTATGGATAAAGAAGGTACCCTCCTAAGACATTTTAATCACGGTGAAGACCCTGAGGCAATGGCAAATACAATCTCTTCACTGATAGAGTAGTTCTAGATATGAGCACACCTTTCTGGCAAGAAAAATCGCTAGATGAAATGTCTCAAGATGAATGGGAAAGTCTCTGTGATGGTTGCGGGCTTTGTTGTCTTCATAAATTAGAAGATTATGATACTGGTGATGTTTCTTATACCAATGTTGCCTGTCGTTTACTTGATATTGATACTTGTAGATGTCGCAAATATACGAAACGTAAAAAGCTAGTCCCTGATTGCGTTATTTTAAAACCTGAAGATGTTCAAAAATTTAAGTGGCTCCCTAAAACATGCGCATACCGTCTCATTTTTGAAGGTAAGGATCTTTTTGATTGGCATCCATTAATAAGTGGTTCCGGATTGACTGTTCATAAGTCTGGTATTTCCATTTCGCAAAAAGCAATTTCAGAAAGAGACGCAGGTGACCTTGAAGATCATATCATTGATATAAGTGAGCGTTGAAATGCCAACGATAAATGATTTTAATCCCGACTTTAAAACCCATAAAAGAGCGAAACGAATTAAGCTGCGCTATGACGCGATTAACGATCGAGCCGTGATTACCATGCCGCGTTTTACGAGTAAGCGTTCAGCACTAAAATTTGCAACATCGAATATAGAATGGTTAAAAGAACAACGCACCAAAACGCCAAAGCCAATTTACTTAATAGATGGTTCAATTATTCCAATATTGGGAGAAATGAAGAAAGTTATCCATGATCCCATTTTAGCTGCCCGCGTAAATATTGATGATCAAAGAATTATTGTTGGCGGCCCTAAAGAAGGGTTCTCAGTTCGACTTGAAAATCATTTAAAAAAAGAAGCCCGAAAAACCATTGAGCCAATGGCACAAGAAATGGCCATGGCCATAAATAAAAAATTCAAAAGAATTCAAATAAGAGATACAAAAAGCAGATGGGGCAGTTGTTCTTCAAGTGGAAATTTATCATTTTCTTGGCGCTTGATTATGACCCCTCCGCAAGTTCTGGAATATGTTGTTGCACATGAAATCTCTCATTTGGCAGAAATGAACCACAGTCAGCGCTTCTGGGACATTGTTGATACTTTAGTCTCCCACGCCAAACCGTCTAGAAAATGGCTTAAAAATGAAGGTCAATCGCTGATGATGGTTTTAAACCAATAGTATGTTTTCATGAATTATATTTGAGGGCGAGACCTTGGTCTCACATTGGGGGTATCTAGTGTTGCATCATTTCGTCCTAAATCAACGCGGTACATGAAATTCTTCCATATATGAGCTGGCGTACCACCACCCGTGACACCTTGCATCGCTGTACTATCGTCTTTCCCAACCCAAACGCCATTGATCATATTTTTTCCGTACCCTACAAAGAGTGCATCTTTATAGTTTTGTGTTGTTCCCGTTTTTCCGGCTACTGGGAAATTCATGAGTGCCGCTCTTGCGGTACCTGTTGCAACAACATTTTGCAGCATAGCGTGCATAGTGTATGCAACCTCTTGATCTAATATTCTGATCTCTGGTCCTGGCATATGACGATAAAGAATTCTACCTGAGCTATTTTGTATTTCAACTATGCCATATGGTTTTGTTTCAATGCCCCCTCGCGCAACCACAGTATAAGCGGCCGTCAGTTCCATTAAATTTACCTCTGATGCGCCTAATGCAATACTGGGTTCCGGCGTTAAGGGCGTCGTTACGCCTAGTCGATGTGCCATATCGATCACTGAGCGTCTATCTACTCTTTCAGACAATTTTACCGCAACCGTATTAATCGATTTAGCAAACGCAGTTTCTAAATTTACTTCTCCAATATATCTGTCGCTATAATTCTTTGGGCTCCAACCATCTAAAATGATTGGACTATCCCGCATGATTGTTTCCGGACCAAAACCCGCTTCCAAGGCCGCCAGATATACGAATAATTTGAAAGCACTTCCTGGTTGGCGTTGCGCTTGTACAGCACGGTTAAATTGGCTTTCGTTATAGTCTCGACCGCCTACTAAAGCCCTAACCGCACCATCGAGGTCCATAGAAATAAGGGCGCCTTGCATGTTTTCTTCATTGCGTCTACTTAATGTTTGTCTCACGGCCCCAGCTGCCATTTGCTGCATCTCTGGAACCATCGTTGTATGCACGATTATAGGCTCATTTATTATACCAATTAATTCTGGTAACTGTTCAACGACCCAATCTGTGAAATATCGAACATCTCCGCCTGCTTCAGCAGAATTTATTTTGACATTTACCTTTTTTGCACTTTCTCCTTCATCTGGTTCTAAAAATCCGGTTACGACCATATTATCAAGTACAATTGAAGTTCTATTATAAGCTCTTTCCACATCCCTAAGTGGTGAGTATAAAGCCGGTCCCTTTAACATACCTGCGAGCATCGCGGCTTCCGTTAAATTCAGTGTCTTCGCGCTATGGCCAAAAATAGTCCTTGATGCCGCATCAATGCCATATGCTCCTGCACCGAAGTATGCTCTATTCATATAAATGGTCAAAATTTCTTGCTTATCAAGCTTCATTTCTAACCAAAAACTAAGAAGTAATTCTTGAATCTTTCTTTTTAAGGTCCTGTTCGAACTAAGATAGAGATTTTTAGCAAGCTGCTGCGAAATCGTACTACCGCCTTCAACAAGTTTTCCTTCTGTGATGTTATTGTACATGGCACGCGCAAGGCCACGATAATCTAACCCAAAATGTTCAAAGAACCGTCTGTCTTCGGTCGCAATGATTGCCTCAACCTGCTCGGGGGGGATATCTTCATAATCAAGCCATTCACCAAACACATCGCCATATGATGCCATTCGATTACCATCACGGTCCATGATCATAATTGTAGTTTTGGACGTTGCCTTATCAATATTAGCGATATCAGGCAAATCATAAGAGAAGTAAATCAATACGGGAACCATCAGCACCGACCCCCAGACGAAAATCACAGATATACTATAAAAGAATTTTGCTATACCCGACCTTGGCGGCTTCGCTTTATCCATTTTAGCAATTTTACCTTTTCGCGATTTTTTCTTTTGGGAACTAAAAATTCTTCTGACCCTTCATAAAATTTATCCTAATTGACAATAAGAGAAGGGCAAAAATATGACAAGTTATAGCTTAAAGATAATTTCTTGACATTAGTTTCATTTGTAACTATTATTGTTTTAATATTTTAAAATAAAGGAAATAGCTATGAAAATTGATAGAATTCATCACGTGGCATACCGCTGCATGGATGCAAACAGAACAGTTGATTTTTATAAAAAATATCTCAACATGGATTTGGTATTGGCAATTTCTGAAGACAAAGTCCCATCAACTGGTGAACCGGATCCGTATATTCATATATTCCTTGACGCCGGTAGCGATAATGTACTCGCCTTTTTTGAAATTCCAAATTCACCGAAAATGGGTTGGGACGAAAATACGCCTGACTGGGTCCAGCATATTGCTTTCAAAGTGGCCGACGAAGAAACCCTATTGAAAGCGAAAGAAAAATTAGAAGAAAATAACATCCAAGTGGTAGGCCCCACAAATCACCATATATTCCAATCAATTTACTTCCGTGATCCAGATGGGCATCGTCTTGAATTGGCATATGATACGGCAAGCTTAGAAGAGCTTAAAAAACTTAATGAAGTTGCGCCTGAAATGATGACTGAATGGGCCAAAAGTAAAACCACCTTAAAACATGCCGCATGGCTTCATGAAGATCAGTTTCAAGAATAAATAGAAAAAGCGGGTCAATTAGGACCCGCTTTTCTTTTAAACTAAATTCTATTAAACGTCTAAGTTACCGACGCTCAGGGCATTATCCTGGATAAATTCACGACGTGGTTCAACCACATCACCCATCAATTTAGAGAATATTTCATCCGCTGTGTCCGCATGATCAACTTTTACCTTGAGCAAACTACGCGCATCAGGATCAAGGGTAGTTTCCCACAACTGATCTGGGTTCATTTCACCCAATCCTTTATAACGTTGAATGGATAAGCCTTTGCGACCATATTTGATAATGAACGTTAAAAGCTCACTTGGAAGATATAGTTCATGCCCTTCTTCTTTTCTCGTGATTGTAGAAGGACTAGAAAATACTTCAGCACGTTTCGTGGCGGCGTCGTTTAAACGACGCGCTTCAGCAGAAGCACTGAATACGGCATCAATGCGGTAAACGTCTTTAATACCTCGGATTTCTTGAACGAAAATAACACCATCGCCGTTTTCATCCAGCTTCGCCGACCAATTATCTTCGCCAACGCCCGCACGTGCATTAAGACGTGATGTGACCGTTTCAAGTATTTTTTCGGCGCCGTTTCCGCGCACAAGCACATCTTCCGAAAGCGCTCCTAGTACGGCAAGTTCCTCAATAATCTCTTTATTATAACGATTTGGCACGTGAGCCAAGACACGATTTACATTTCGGGTTGTTTCAACGAGATCCGCTAAATCATTTCCTGCAATTTGCGCACCATCCCCTAATGTTAAAACCATCTCTTCTAACGTTTGAGCTATTAAATAATCTTCAAGTGCGGGGTCGTCTTTTAGATAAACTTCTGATTTACCTCTGCTCACTTTATAAAGTGGCGGTTGAGCAATATATAAATACCCTTTATCAATAAGTTCCGGCATTTGACGATAAAAGAATGTTAGAAGTAGTGTTCTAATATGCGCACCATCAACATCAGCATCCGTCATAATAATGACTTTATGATATCTCAATTTTTCAATATTAAATTCTTCGCGACCGATACCTGTTCCAAGTGCAGTAATAAGTGTACCGATTTCTTGTGAACCAAGCATTCTATCAAATCGGGCTCGCTCAACGTTCAGAATTTTACCTTTAAGTGGTAAAATTGCCTGATTTTTACGGTGACGCCCTTGTTTCGCGCTACCACCCGCACTATCACCCTCTACGATGAATATTTCCGCAAGCTCAGGATTTCGTTCCTGGCAATCCGCAAGCTTTCCAGGAAGCGACGAAATATCAAGACCGGTAGGTTTTCTAACCAATTCACGGGCTTTACGTGCTGCTTCACGCGCGGCAGCTGCTTCGCAAATTTTACTAATGATAATTTTGGCTTCTGCAGGATGTTCTTCAAACCACTGGCCAAGCTTTTCATTCAGTAAACTTTCAACAACAGGACGCACTTCTGATGAAACCAATTTATCTTTGGTTTGTGATGAGAATTTTGGATCAGGCACCTTAACACTTAACACACACGTGAGACCCTCGCGGCTATCATCGCCGGAAATTGAAACTTTTTCACGTTTCGCAATTCCTGTTGCATTAGCATAGTTATTAATGGTTCTGGTGAGCGCGCCTCTAAATCCGGCCAAATGCGTACCACCATCCCGTTGCGGAATATTATTGGTAAAACACAGCACATTTTCATGATAACTATCGTTCCATTGAAGCGAACATTCAAAGACAATATCTTCTTTCTCACCCATAATGGAAATAGGAGCTTCGATAAGAGCAGTCTTACTTCGGTCAAGATAATCAACATAAGCGTGAATACCGCCTTCATAATAAAGCTCTACTTCTTCATGATCGCTAGTACGGTGGTCTTGCACGATAATGCGTACACCGCGATTTAGAAAAGCGAGTTCACGAAAACGATGTTTCAATGTTTTATAACTGAAATCCGTATTGGTAAATGTATCCGTAGACGGTTTAAAAGTAACCTGCGTTCCCGTTTTGCCAGGCGTATCGGCTACAATAACCAAATCTTCTAATGGTTCTCCATGTTCAAAACGCATAAAGTGTTCTTTATCATTACGCCAAATACGCAGCTCCAAGAAATCGGAAAGCGCATTTACAACTGAAACGCCAACGCCGTGAAGACCGCCGGAAACTTTATAACTGTTTGAATCAAATTTACCACCCGCATGTAGCTGTGTCATAATCACTTGCGCAGCAGAGACACCTTCTTCCTCATGCATATCAACGGGAACACCGCGACCATTGTCGGTAACCGATATAGAACCATCCGCGTTCATCGTCACGAGAACCTTGTCACAATACCCCGCAAGACTTTCGTCGATTGCATTATCAGAAACCTCAAAAACCATATGATGCAGGCCTGTACCGTCATCGGTGTCGCCAATATACATTCCCGGTCTTTTGCGCACAGCATCAAGTCCTTTTAGGACTTTAATCGAGTCTGCGCCATAATCTTCAGCGCCCTCTGTTGCGTCTTTCATTTCCGTTTCTTCAGACATAAACCTCGTCCTTTATAATACAAAATTTTTCAAACATGACTATAGCATGCTTCTTCTTATTCCGCTTCTATTTTTCCATCTTTAAAGTGAAAAAATCTGGCGCGATTTGCCATTAATTCAAATAACGATTTATCCGTGCCCGTTAGCCACACTTGTGAACCAATGTCCCCTAATTCTTCAAATAAAAATCCACGTCTTTTTTCATCTAGATGCGCTGCAACTTCATCCAAAAGCAATATCGGCGGCGCACCAAATTGAGTTGCGCTTAATCTGGCGCTTGCTAATGTAATCCCGATGAGCAATGCTTTTTGTTCCCCCGTTGAACAAAGCTCCGCTGGCATGTCTTTATTTTTATGGCGCACGAGTAAATCGGTTTTATGTGGACCGATGGAAGTTCTGCCGGATCGTGCATCTTGCTGCCGGGAGGAAACCAGCCTTTCACAGAATTCCGTTTCAACCTCTAATGCCGGGCGATTAAGCAGCCCCTGCTCAAGATCACCACCTAAAGAGAGAACGGCACTTGGAAAAGCGGACTGACTTTCTGAAATAGCTTGCGATAATTTATCAATAGCATCAAGCCGCGCAGCAGCAACGGCAACTCCATGTTCAGCCATTCGACTTTCAAGGCTTGAAACCCATTGTGGGTCAGCATGTCCCTCAGAAAGTAATTTTGAACGTTCTCGCATAACACGCTCATATGCACCCACTTCTCGGCTATGGGATGGATGATAGGCCGCAACAAGTCGATCAAGAAAACGTCTTCTACCTGAAACACCGTCAATAAATAACCGGTCCATTTGAGGCGTTAGCCAAGCCACTTGTAAAATATCCCCAAAAGCCGCAGGGCTATTAAGGTTTTCACCGTCTAAACGCCCAATGCGGCGATCCGGTGATGTCTCTGAATTGAGCGCGTGACGCGGTAAAAGTCCGCTTCCAAGTTGGCGCTCCCCATCTGGCGTAAAGATACGACCAGAAACAGCCCAAGGTGCTTCAGCGCCAATTTTATTAACATCGGAAAGTTTCGCTCTTCTTAAACCGCGCCCCGGTGACAAAAATGATATCGCCTCAAGTAAATTGGTTTTCCCTGCCCCGTTGGCCCCCGTCAGGACAACAGAATTTGCACCCGTTTCAAGTGACATACTTTCATAAGAGCGGAAATTTGTAAGCATGACACAGTCCACATAAAGAACCAGTGCCTTACCCAAAGGCAAGGCACTGGAAAGATTTTCGCGGTTGTTGGAATGTGCCAGATTGCTCACCCGAGAACTCTATTACACTCTCATAGGCATGAGAACGTAAAGTGCCCCTTCATCGGTTAAATCTTTGAGTATCGTCGGTGCCGCCGCATCTGCAAAAGCGACTTGTACAACATCGCCTTCGATCTGCGCTAAAATATCAAGGAGATATCTGGAATTAAATCCAATTTCCATTTCATCTGAATCATAGCTGACTGATAATTCTTCCCGCGCCGTTCCATGCTCTGGACTATTCACAGTCAATCTTAATTGCCCTGAACTCATAGCCAGTTTAACTGAGCGGGTTTTATCAGAAGAAATGGTAGAAACACGATCAACAGATTCAGCAAGCACCTTGCTATCTACTTCCATGTTTTTATCATTTCCTTCAGGAATAACACGCGTGTAATCTGGGAACGTGCCATCAATTAATTTTGAAGTAAGCACAATATCGGCAAACGCAAAACGGATTTTTGTATCTGATAGGCTGACTTCAACGTCACCTTCATACTCATCAATTAATTTTCTTAATTCACCCACTGCTTTACGAGGAACAATAATCCCTGGCATATCTGCGGCCCCTTCTGGCTGATCAACATCAAATCTCGCCAACCTGTGGCCATCCGTTGCAACACCACGCAGAACGGCTTCACCGTTATCGTCGCTCGCAGCATGCAAATAAATACCATTTAGGTAATAACGTGTTTCTTCCGTTGAAACAGCAAACCGTGTTTTATCGATAAGACGTTTTAAATTCACACCTGTCACATTAAAGCTTACTGGCAAATCGCCTTCTGACATCACAGGAAAATCTTCTCTCGGTAAACAAGATAGAGTAAATTTAGATCTTCCCGCGCTTATTGATAACCGTCCGCTATCCACATCATAATAAAGCTCGACCTGAGCCCCTTCAGGAAGTTTACGAACAATGTCATATAATGTATGTGCCGGTGCCGTTATACCGCCTGGCTCTTCCGTTTCTACGGCAACGCCTTCACCAATGGCAATATCCAGATCGGTTGCTGCTAGGTTTAAACGCCCCTCTTCACCCTCAAGCAAAACATTCGACAAGATGGGAATAGTATTGCGGCGCTCGACAACGCTTTGGATGTGTCCAAGTGATTTAAGTAAGGCGCCTCGTTCTATATTCAATTTCATTTGATAATTTCACGCTTCATATTTACAAGATTATTAGATCCCGAACTTTATAAAAGTCCATTTTCATATTATTATATATGTTGAAAAACAGACTACCATAATGAGCCATTACGTCAATGGCTTTTTCACGGTTTTCTGCCGAGTCGCAATATATTTCTTATGGAGCTAAAAGAGGCCTTATTTGGCCCCAATTTTCAGGTGCTAAACATACGCTCAAGATGAAGGATATCTTCTTCAAGAACACTGTCCGTTTGGCGCAATTCTTCAATACGCTTAACCGCGTGCATTACTGTCGTATGATCACGTCCGCCGAATTTTCTTCCTATTGCAGGAAGCGACATAGATGTTAATTGTTTACTTAAATACATCGCCAATTGTCTGGGCCGCGCTACTTGTCTTGCTCTGCGGGCTGACAATAAATCAGATAGCTTGATGTTGTAGTAATCGGCCACTTGTCTTTGAATTTCATCAACCGTTACGCGTCGGTCATTGGCTCTGAGCAAGTCTTGTAACACTTCTTGTGTCATATCAAGAGTGATCGGGCGTCCAATTAAAGTAGAATGCGCCACCATTCGATTAAATGCGCCTTCCAACTCTCTGACGTTTGAGCTTATTCGTCTTGCTAAAAATTCGATTACTTCACTTTGGATTTCAACTTCGGGAATATTATTGGCTTTTTGCTGTAAAATACCAAGACGCAGCTCATAATCTGTCGGATGAATATCAGCGACAAGCCCCCAACCAAGGCGTGAGCGAATTCTTTCTTCAACTCCCTCAAGGTTAGAAGGAGAACGGTCCGCAGATAAAACCACTTGTCGGTTATGATCAATGAGAGCGTTAAACGTATGAAAGAACTCTTCCTGCGTTGAATTTTTATTCGCAATAAATTGCAAATCATCAATCATTAAAAGATCAACATTACGGAATTTTTCCTTAAAGCTCATTGTATCTTTATAACGGATAGACGAAATAAACTGATACATAAACTGTTCCGCGGATAAATAGACCACCTTTTTATTCGGAAAATTTTCACGCATAGCCCAAGCAATAGAATGCATTAAATGGGTTTTACCTAATCCAACACCACCGTGTAAGAAAAGTGGATTAAAATTAACATCTTTATTTTCCGCTACTCTGCGGGCGGCCGCATATGCAAACTCGTTTGATTTGCCAACAACAAAACTATCAAATGTAAATCTTGCATCAAGTGGCGCTCCAAAACTGCTCTCGCTTACCATTTTAACTGACGCATTAGATTTTACTTTAGGTTTAGTTATGCTTTCAGATTTTTGAATACCATCATCTTCAATATCTTTATCTGTCCCTTGAAAACC
>DGPL01000014.1 GCA_002390425.1 Kordiimonadaceae bacterium UBA4441
TCAGGAGGGCTAATGCCGCAAATTATGCTGTGAATATTATGTTTATGGTAAATGTCTTCGAAGATTTCTTTGCCGCCACCATTATAGTACCAAGCCATATATTCAGGACCGTCTGGGCCAAAGGGTATGGCGGCGAATGTTTGTAAGGCGGGTACTTTGCCGCTCCAGAAGCCAGGGGATGACCAGGCTGAATCTAATGCTCCATATGAAACGGCATCAAATGTTTCTAGAGGAGGGGCTAGAGCACCGGGTTCAAAAAAACGAAATTTTATATTACCGCCTGATATAATATTAATTTGTTCTTCAAATCTTTTTGCCATCGTACCTAATATCGTCAAGGTACTTGGGTATGTGCTGGCTAACTTAAATTTCACTGGTTCATTTAAAGCGACTTTTTCTTCTGAATTTTTATCGGCATTACTACACGACATCAGGCATAATGTTGTGATTGATAAAAATAGAATTCTTTTAATTTGATGCATTATTATTTTAATCGCCCGGAGGCCTCAGCTAAGGCAAAATATACTTTACCAATATCAGAAGTTATAAGTGTCTCACTATAAACCGTTTCTGTTGTTTCAGCAAAAGTATCAAGGAGTTCTTCAAATATTTGTAAAAAGCTGTCGGTGTTTTTTCTAAACTCACGATCTTCTAAATAGTGTGCTCTGATATCTGTGGTTGTTTTTTTGCCGATATGTTTCTTGATTTTTCGCACAAATATATTTCTATCACCAGTAAGATATTTATCCCAAAGGTCTTTAGGAATGTCACCCTCAAGATAATTAATAATATCGACTGAACCGGATTGCAATTTTTCCATAATTTTTGCGGATACATCAGAGAATTTTTCAGAATTAACTCGCTTCATTCGATTTTCAATGGCGTTCGCGTTGGCCGCTAAGCTTTGACTAGAAAGTTGAATTGCATTAATCATTTGCAGATATTTTTCAGCATTCTTTCCAAGCGCCTTATTCGTTTCTTCTACGGCTTCAATGGCGCTATTTGATGCCATGTGTATACGATCTGAACTATGAAGAAGATCATTTGAAATCCGTTTAATTTTCTCTTCAGAAGCATCAATTGATTTTGCAGTGCTTTTCTCAATCGTGATAAATTCAGAAATGAGAGTTTCAATTTTTCTCATATTTTCTGAGTGCTCGACACCCGCATTGTTAGCGGTTCTAAGCCATTCTTCGATTATCGTCGCTGTTTTTTCGTCTTGATTTATAAGATTTTCGCTCGCTTTAAGGCTAGCATTTTCAATTTCTCTTAGCGTGCTTTTGCTACGGTTTTGAATATCATTTATTTGACCGTCAAGATCAGCAGAAAGTGATAATATATTTTCGATTACTTTTTGCCCATGAGCACCCAAATTTGAAGAATTGTTTTTAATTTTTTGCACAGCAACACCTATGCCGTCTTCAATAACGGCAATGCATGACAGCATATTTTCATGTTGCTTTTTAAATTCATTTTCAGTGCTAACCATTCTTTGTTGAAAATTATCGGCGAAACTCTCAAGTGTATTATATTCCTCTTGAAGTTGAGATGTTCTACTCAGCATGTCGTCACGTGTTAAATCAAGTGTGTTTTGAATGCTATCTGATTGTGCCACAAGAATTTCTAAAGAATCTTTCATATGACCTTCAACTTGGTCAAGGTTAGCAATCAGCAAGTCATTAATAGAAGAGTTACCCTTATCAAGGTCGGATTCTATATTTTGGAAATGGATATTAATATCTTCTGTTAAACGATTAGATTTGGACGTAATGGTATCTGTGATCTCGTCGAAATTCTGTTTAATGTTATTTTCAAGATCATTTGAAACATTGCCCATATCGTTTGCAGCTTCCATAAAATATTCACTGGCGTCGGCAATATCAATTTTGCTTTTCTCTGTTGCTTTTTCGATGGTTTCTTCCATCATTTTTGTTTGTGCCTCAAGTGCATCACTCGTGGCATTTACATTTGAAACAGCTTTCTCCGCAATTTTAGATAAATCTTGAACTTGTTTCTTGATTGATTTGGTTATTTTATCACTAGATTTAGATGAGTTCGTATTTAACTTATCAATCGACTTCGCTTGTTTATCTAACTTGTCACATATCGAGGAAACTTCATCAGTCAATGCCGTCATGAAATTATTTAATACCGCACGACGTTCGTCAAAACTATCGATGACTTCATTTAAGTTTTCATATGAGTGGATTGTTTGTTCTGATAGGTCCTGAGTGATTTTTTCGAGTTTCCCACTTAAGGTTTCCAGATTTTCTTCAATTTGTTCTGCTCTGTTTTCCAGAGTTTTATTTTGGAAACTAAGCTCGTTGTTCAAAAATTCAGAATGCTTTTTTGTTGCGTCTGAGGTTTCTTGCGCGTCTTTTCTAAACCCTTTAAATTGCCCCGAGATATATTCAATATTTCTCTCAATTTCAGCGGTTAGTTTTATTTGCTCATCTCTTTCGGTGGAAAGTCTATTGCGTAATATGTTTGATTTTTCGTCTGCTTTTGTCGTGGCTTCAAATAATGAATTTATTTGCTCATTAAAACTATCTTCAAGCGATTTAAAACGATTTGTTGCGAGATCACCTGCCGCTTCAACTTTTGTAATTTCTTTTTTAAGGTTTTCAATGACTTTGTTTATACGTTCTTGGGTAATTTCTACAGGGCTTAATAATTGATCTAAACCACTTTCAAGGGCACGACGATCTTCTTCAACTGGGTTAATTCTGATGAATACGAGGCAAATAAGCCACAAAATAATCAATGGCATGGTGGCAGCTGTGATCAACATTGATGCTTCAATAAGTTCTATATCTGCGAATGAGATGTTAGTGGATTGAACATAATAAGCCATCCCACCTAACCATGCCAATGATAGTATTGTAGATAAAGTAATAGGCCAATGTCGCAATAGAGCAGCCCAAAACCCGCCCTTAACATTTTTATTAGAATTTGAATGCTTTAACGATGAAGGATGCGCCGTAACGACCGGTCTGGTTTTTACGTTTTTATTGTCACTCATTTACTATGCCCATCAAAATAATATACCTAACTTATCCACAGTTTATCAGCAGCACCATCAGACATCAAGCAGAACAGTACAGTTTTTGTGCATTAACTATAAATAATTATTACTTAAATTTGATTAACACTTGTGAAAATAAAAAAATAATTCTCTTTATTTAAGGTTCATAATTAATTAACCATAATAGTGTTTGATAATGGTCATAATAATAAAAAAAATCTACTGGGATTAAAAATGAGTGGAATTGATTTAAGCAGAATTAGCGTTTTAGTTGTAGAAGACAGCCCATTTATTCGCACTTTGATCGTCAATAGCATCAGAATTTTAGGTGTTCAAACTGTAAGGTCTGTTGATGATGGAGCTGAAGCAATAGAATTTTTAAAGCTTGTTGATGAGCAACCTATGAAAGCAGGTATGATGTCTGTTGATATCATTATCTGCGATTGGGAAATGAGCCCCGTAAATGGTCTTATGTTACTTAGATGGATACGCCGTCATAAAGAATCCAGTGATAGGTTTAAACCATTCGTAATGCTTTCCGGTTATTCAGAGCCAAAAAGGGTGCAGGAAGCACGTGATATGGGAGTTACTGAATTTATGTCAAAGCCATTTTCCGTGAAAGCGCTCGCGAATAAATTACAGTCTGTCATTTTTAAACCTCGCCAATTCGTTCACACGGCATCATATTTTGGGCCTGACCGTCGAAGGCAGGAAATCCCGATTAGTGGGGAAGATCGCCGTAAATTTACATACGATAGCCCAGAAGTGGAGATTGTAAATGTCTAATCCTTCTGTAAAAAAGTTTGTTATTATCGAATGAAAAATAAATTAAAGGAAAAAACAGCGGGTCTTGGCGCTGATGCTAATGCGGTGATTGATTTTGATGATGATTTATTATCTGAAGCCGAAGAAGCGCTTAATGAGATGGCCGAAGAATACCCGGATTGGGTGATGGGTATAATTGATGAACTGTTTGAAGTACATCGTCGCTGTGTCGATGATGAAGCCAACCGTAAAGGATATTTTGAACGGATCAATATTATTGCTCATGATATGCGCGGGCAGGGCGGAACATTCGGTTATCAATTAATTACCGATTTTGCCGAAGGGTTATATACTTTTACCCAACGAGGCGCAGGGTTAACCGATAGTCATGTTGAAATTATTAAAGCGCACCTTGACGCGATGCGCGTTGTAATTCGTGAAAGAATTGAAGGTGATGGCGGCGATATCGGTAGTGAACTAAAACTCGGCCTTGATCAATCAGTGAAGAAATATAGTATCCGGAAATAATTCTACTTCTACTGTTACGTTTTTGATTTAATCCAAATTTTGAATTGTTTTGAACTCGCTTTCATTAATGGCGACCAAGTTTCATTTTCATCTTTTGCAAAAACTTTTACTTTTGGTTGCCATTTTGGAGTTTCGTCTCCGAAAGTCCAAAATGGTATTCTGGAAACAAAAAACCAAGTTTCTATATCAGATAAGGCTGATTGCATAAGCGTTGCAGAAGCTGGCCCTATAACTAGGTCGAGATTTTGCATCATGGCAGTTGTGCTTTCGAAATCATCTTTTAAATTTAAATCTTCAAAATTGTATATTTTAATTCCTGTTTTATCTTCAAAATCGTCTAACTCTTTTTGGCAATCACCATATTGTACATTAACGAAATTAATGTTTTGTTCTTTCAAGATTGGGGACCATTCCATTAAATCCGCATAATTTTGCGATCTGTTAGCTAACATAAGCCCGCTTCTCCAGGCCTATACCAACAGAAATATCATTCGGAAGATCTTCAATTCTCTTTTTCCATATGGCTATTTTTTCTTTACTCGGAGATAACGCAGAGCCATTTATGGCTTTAATATCTTTATAATCTTTCCAATAATGTGTAGCAACTTCACCCGCTATAATTTGATAATCATATTCACTTAAATCAAAATCCGGAAAATACATATATTCTATGTCCAATTCGCGGTTCACTTTGAAATAATATTGATCTACTTGGGCTTTAGGGAAACTGTTTCTGAACAAAGGAACGAGACGTGATTGACAGCTTATACCTACTTTCTCAGCATCTTTAATGAGGTTTTTATATTGCCAGGTAAATAATATTTCATCCCCTATACCTTGTTCGCCACAAACAAATATTTTTTTTCCTTTTAAGCATTCCCCATTCCAATAAGGTATATTATTGCTTTTGACGGTTAGGTTAAAATTATTCCCATAATGGCTCCATTTGTATTCTTCCCAACCTTCAGTGAGCCTTTGGTCTTGCAGAAGAAGACTAGATAAAAACATATGCTGATATTTAGTTTTAGGCGATAGCTGAATGGATAGCCTTATGGCATCTTCGGCTTTTTTATATTCTTTGATAGAGTAATAGGCTGGCGCAATATTATTCAAGGCTTGTGAATTCTGCGGATTTATTTTTAAACACTCTTCGTAAAATATTATTGCGGCTCTTGGTCCAGAAGAGACGGAAGCGTCGAACGCGATGAGTGGTACGGCCCCGTTAACTTCTGTGAACAGTCTTCTTGCTTTACAAGAATTGCCAACCTCAACGGATGGCAAATCGAAAGGGGTTGAGAGGGCAGAAGGGTTAATCGAACATCTTGAAGCCATACGTTATGGTCTTTTGTTGGGACATATTCCCAGAGATAGGTTATCTAGAATAATCAATGCCTTAGCCGCCGAAAGAGAAAAGAATTTAGACCCAGGATTAGTGCAAATAATCAACGATATAGAGCTTAGGGCAAAAGTAGAACTCGCTAAACTCGAATACCTTAAATGAGTATGGTTATATTTCATAAATAGACTGTCAAAAAATCTTCATATTATCCTATAATAAAATTGCTTGAATTTTGCAGCTTACTTAAGTAGTTTGTGCCAACTTTATTAGCAATAACTATTTGAGGTAACAATGTCTGTTGAATTACCAGAAGGATACGAACCTTCCGAAAAAGAAGAGTTTATGAATGATCTTCAGTTAGAGTATTTTCGTCAAAAATTAGTCGATTGGAAAAACTCAATTATAAATGACTCCCGTGAAACGTTAAGCCATCTGCAAGAAGATAGCTTAAAAGAACCGGATATTGCTGACCGTGCTTCAGCAGAAACTGATTGGTCAGTTGAGCTTAGAACACGTGACCGTCAACGTAAATTAATTATGAAAATTGACGCAGCGCTTAAACGTATCGAAGAAAAAGAATACGGATATTGCGAAGTAAGTGGTGAACAAATCAGTCTTAAGAGATTAGAAGCACGCCCGATCGCGACTATGACAATCGAATCTCAAGAACGTCATGAGAATTACGAAAGAGTGCATAGAGATATGTAAGGTTAATTTTTGCTGAGAAAACGAAAAGAGCCGCACTCATGATGCGGTTCTTTTCGTTTATAGTGAGGATTTTAATAGATATTTTTTGATATATCTTAAGTGCTCCCATTTATAATAAATTCATTTAATTTTGTTCTGACTTTATCTTCTATTTCTAACTACTTCTGTCGTTCGGATAGTAAAAATTTTATATTTACTTCTAGTCCATCTAATAAGTAAAATGTCACATGGCATCCCGGATTAGGTACTCTATCAACATAATCACATCTCATGCGACTGGCATTATTTGAACCCAGATCTTTGTAATATAAAAACCCTAAATCGTTTCTATAGCTAACCCAACCTTCAGAAGTTATTTTCCTTAATGAGTCTTGGTAACTAACAGGCACAAACTCAGTCATTACTCCCTCTTTCGCACGCTTACTAATATCGAACCTTATTCTATCAGAATCTCCTACATCTAAACCAGGATCCATCTTCCTAGACCTAGGCATCATATTCGGCATGCTAGCTTCAAGTCTTAGTACTCTAACTTTTCCAGGATGCAGCCGATAATAAGGAGATAAATATTCACCTTGCACACGAAAGCGAACACCATCAACTTCATATTCATGAACACCTTCGGATAGGGCATTAAACTCTCCTTTACGCCATTCTTGAATATCATCGTTAAAAAAGTAAATGAATGAAAATAGTAGAATGAATCCGATGGTAAGGTACCCACCAAATCTCATTAAAAATCTACCTAAACTTTCAAACATTAAAGTTTTTACCTTCTGCTAAAAACGTCCCGAACAAAATTTATAAAGTGAAAAATTAATCATTCTTTTTTTGCTTCAATTTCGCTGCATTTATTCTTTTTCTTACTTCAGTAGCTTTTTTAGCCGCCTCAGTGTGCCCTTGCTTTCTAGCCATATTGAACATGGAAAGGGCAAATCCGTCGTGCTGCCTTTTCCCTCGTCCTTCCAAATACATTAACCCCAACCTATATTGCGCTTCCGGATGCCCATCTGGATCGGACTTTCTATAAAATGGTTCATCAATTCCTCTAACTACTCTAATAGTCGAATATTTTGCAAATGCTGCCTTTCTATACCAGCTCGCAGCTTTGCGCAGATTTTGATCAACACCGTATCCTTTTTCATAGGCCACCCCCCTTCGGAATTGCCCCTCAATATCATCTCTTCTAGAAAGGCATTTATAGTATCCATATAATGACGCCTGATCTGATACAGCATCCAAACGATTGAACAAACCAGCAAACTTTTCTAAATCATCAGGTAATCTTTTGGCGCAAGGTGGTGCGGCTATTGAAATACTATGGTAGAGGGTTAAGCCAAAAATAAAAATCGCTAATTTTTTAACCATCAAACTCATATTTGTTTTTTTGAATTTAGAGTTTTTTAGGGCGGTTTGTATTTGATCAACTTTATTGATTATTTTAATCATTTAGAAATCCCCATATCCATCATAGAGGATAACATTATAAAGCGTACAGGGCAAAAATATGACGGTGTGGAATTTATCAATTTATGCGTAAATGCCCGTGATGCGATGCCGGAAGGCGGGAAATTAGAAATCAAAAACCGCAATATAAGCGTTGATGAGTCCATTAAAATAAATAAGAAGTATAAATTACTTCCAAAAGGTGAATATGTTCTTCTTGAAGTTATTGATACGGGAACGGGTATTGCAAGGAGCATTTGGATAAAGTTTTTGAGCCGTTCTTTAGTACTAAAGAGATTGGTAAGGGGACTGGCTTAGGACTTTCGACGGTATACGGTATTATTAAGCAAACGGATGGTTTTGTTTTTCCCGAAAGTGAATTGGGTGTAGGGACATCTTTTAAAATATATTTACCAAAATATGTTGCAGAACAAAATGATGTTGTTGTTGATAACGATGATGAAGCTAAGAATGAGGAAAAGGCGAAGGATCTTACTGGAAATAGTACAATCCTTCTAGTTGAAGATGAGGATGCTGTCCGAATGTTTGCTTCTCGTGCTTTGAAAAATAAAGGGTATACTGTTTATGAAGCTGATAGCGGGGTTTCCGCTTTACAATTGATGGAAGAAACAGACGCTCATTTAGATTTATTGATTAGTGATGTGATGATGCCGCAGATGGACGGTCCAACATTAGTTAAAAAAATTCGTGAAACTGATAAAAATTTAAAGGTCATCTTTATTTCCGGCTATGCTGAAGATGCTCTTGATGATAATATTATGGACAAAGATTTTAATTTTCTAGCCAAACCGTTTAGTCTTAAACAACTGGCGGAACAGGTTAAAGAGGTATTGGAAAATTAACTTTAGCGATTATTTTTTGCCGATTCTTTCTTTTTAATATTCAATTCTTACTAAAACGATAATTTTGTTCTCATTTAAAAAGAACAAAAAATAAATATATATAATTAAATCATTTATTATCAGCTACTTAAAAATTTCTTTACAAATAAGAACAAATCATGTACATATCTATTATTGCAAGCAACTAAAGCATATGGGATATAAGGAGATATAAAATGGCATCATCAAATTTAAAGCTGGTTGGAAAAGATAATATGGATAAGCAAAAAGCGCTAGACGCAGCACTAGGTCAAATTGAACGTGCGTTTGGTAAGGGTTCAATTATGAAATTGGGGCAAAATTCCTCTACAGATGTTGATTCTGTTTCAACAGGTTCGCTCGGACTTGATATTGCACTTGGAATTGGCGGTCTACCGAAGGGACGTATTATTGAAATTTATGGTCCTGAAAGCTCTGGTAAAACCACATTAGCACTTCATGTGGCGGCCGAGGTTCAAAAGGCCGGTGGTACTGCAGCTTTCGTTGATGCGGAACATGCGCTTGATCCTGTTTATGCAGGAAAGCTAGGTGTTAATCTTGATGAATTGCTTATTTCACAACCAGATACGGGTGAACAGGCATTGGAAATTACTGATACATTGGTACGTTCAGGTGCCGTTGATGTCTTGGTTGTTGATAGTGTGGCTGCTCTTACGCCACGTGCTGAACTAGAAGGCGAAATGGGTGATAGTCATGTAGGGTTACAGGCACGCTTAATGAGCCAAGCATTGCGCAAACTTACAGGTTCTATCTCGAAATCAAATTGTATGGTTGTATTCATTAACCAAATTCGGATGAAAATTGGTGTTATGTATGGTAGCCCAGAAGTAACAACAGGTGGTAATGCGCTTAAGTTTTATTCATCGGTTAGAATTGATATTCGCCGTATCGGCGCGATTAAAGAACAAGAAGAAATCGTTGGCAACCAGACACGTGTAAAAGTGGTTAAAAATAAAGTGGCACCTCCGTTTAAGGTTGTTGAATTTGATATTATGTACGGGCAGGGCATTTCTAAAATGGGTGAATTGGTTGATCTTGGTGT
The DNA here is from genome assembly GCA_002390425.1 of Kordiimonadaceae bacterium UBA4441. Lineage (GTDB taxonomy): Bacteria > Pseudomonadota > Alphaproteobacteria > Sphingomonadales > Emcibacteraceae > Pseudemcibacter. The sequence goes on from DGPL01000014.1 coordinate 9,756, forward strand.
TAAGGCGAACATCGTTGAAAAATCAGGTTCTTGGTATTCCTATGATAGTCAGCGTATTGGTCAAGGACGCGAAAATGCTAAACGTTTTCTAAAAGACAACCCGGAAATGGCCGCTGAAATTGAAAATGCTGTTCGCGTTAATGCAGGTATCCTTGACGATGTGATGCTTAAAGAGGGTACTATTCGTGACACAGAGCTAGAAGACGAATAAACTTCACGCTCAATATATTTACACTATCCCAGCAAACTTCGAGGTACCGGTCTCCGGTACCTTTTTTTGTTTTGCAAACTGGACTTAGATGATATTGAACGGTAAAAGACTTTGAATAATCCCCTGCAATATGGGATAAAGTATAAAAGTCATCATAAAAGATCAAAGAGTGGACTAAAAATGAAGAGTACCAACGAAATCCGTAGCGCCTTTCTAAATTATTTTAAGGATGCAGGTCATGAAGTGGTGGCCAGTAGCCCGCTCGTGCCGGATAATGATCCGACATTAATGTTTGTGAATGCTGGAATGGTGCCATTTAAAAATGTCTTCACGGGTATGGAAACGCGTCCTTATAAACGTGCGACAACTAGCCAGAAATGCGTACGCGCGGGTGGTAAGCATAATGATTTAGATAATGTAGGCTATACGGCGCGTCATCATACATTTTTTGAAATGCTCGGAAATTTTTCTTTTGGTGATTATTTTAAAGAAAAAGCGATCTATCATGCTTGGGAATTGATCACGAATGTTTATGGAATTGATAAAGATAAGCTACTTGTAACGGTTTACCACGATGATGATGTCGCGTTTGATTTGTGGAGTAAAATTAGTGGCCTTCCGGATGAACGTATAATCCGTATTGCAACATCTGATAATTTTTGGTCCATGGGGAATACAGGCCCTTGCGGTCCTTGCTCTGAAATATTCTATGATCATGGGGATCATATTTGGGGTGGTCCTCCAGGCACGCCTGAGGAAGATGGTGACCGTTTCGTTGAAATTTGGAACCTTGTTTTCATGCAATATGAACAACAAGAGGGCGGAAAAAGAATTGACCTTCCTAAACCTGCGATTGATACAGGGATGGGGTTAGAACGTATTGCTGCGGTTTTACAGGGTACACATGATAATTATGAAACTGATTTATTTAAAAAATTAATTACGGCCTCAGCGGACATGAGCGGCGTTGAACCGTTTGGTGAACATAATACTTCTCATCGTGTGATTGCGGATCATTTAAGATCTACTTCATTTTTAATCGCTGATGGCGTTCTTCCATCGAATGAGGGCCGCGGTTATGTACTTAGACGGATAATGCGTCGTGCAATGCGTCACGCTCATATTATTGGTTGCAAAGAACCGCTCATGCATCGTTTAGTTCCGGCACTCGTTGGGGAAATGGGGCAAGCTTTTCCTGAACTCATCCGTGCAGAAGCATTGGTAAGCGAAACTTTGCTTCTTGAAGAAAAACGGTTCCGTAAAACACTAGATCGCGGTATGCGTCTCCTTGATGAAGAAATTGATGGCCTTGGCGAAAATGGTGAATTAGACGGTGAAGTAGCCTTTAAACTATATGACACATTTGGATTTCCACTTGATCTCACGCAAGACGCTCTTCGCACGAAAAATATGTCGGTTGATGAAGTTGGGTTTAATGCCGCTATGGAAAGACAAAAAGCGGAGGCACGCGCTGCATGGAAAGGGTCGGGTTCTAGCGCGACCGAAGCTGTATGGTTTGAAGCACAAGAAGAATTTGGTGCAACAGAGTTTGTTGGGTATAGCACTACTCATGCAGAAGGTAAGGTTTTACAGATTGTTTCAAATGATGATGTTGTTGACGAGGCAAAAGCAGGTGATGACGTGGCAATTCTTGTCAATCAAACGCCATTCTATGGTGAGAGTGGTGGCCAGGTTGGTGATATCGGAACATTTAAAACCGAACAGGGCGCACTTGTTGAAATTACGGATACGGAAAAGAAACTAGGCGCGTTACATGTGCATCTGGGAAAAGTTATTGAGGGTTCTATTAAAAATGATGACGTTGTTGAAATGAACGTCAATGTTATTAACCGTGATAAAATCCAAGCCAATCATTCCGTTACCCATATTTTACATGCGGCGCTTAGAAATAATCTTGGTGACCATTTGACACAAAAGGGGTCCTTGGTTGCCGCTGATAAAATGCGTTTTGATATTAGCCATTCAAAGGCCGTAACAGCAGATGAAATTAAAAGGGTAGAAGATGAAGTTAACGGCATTATTCGTCAGAATACTGAGGTAACAACACGCTTAATGACACCTGATGAGGCGATTGAAGCTGGAGCTATGGCATTATTCGGTGAAAAATATGGCGATGAAGTCCGTGTGGTTGCAATGGGTGAAGCGGTTGACGGTAAAGATTATTCCGTTGAATTATGTGGTGGCACTCATGTTCGGCGCACTGGTGATATAGGGTATTTTAAAATCATATCTGAAGGGGCCGTTTCTTCTGGTGTTCGTAGATTAGAAGTTTTAACTGGGGATGCTGCATGTGATTATTCAGCAGATCAAGAAGCATTGTTGATTGATGCATTATCTACGTTAAAGACAACATCATCTGATTTGGTTGGGCGGTTAAGTACTTTACTTAATGAGCGCAAAACTATGGAAAAAGAAATTGCTGAACTTCAAAAGAAAGTTGCTCTCGGTGGTGGGACTCAATCTGATGGTGATGAATTTAAAGAGATAGCGGGTGTTAAATTTCTTGGCCAAGTTCTTGAAGGCATTCCGGCAAAAGAACTGCGTGGCCTTGCTGATGATGCGAAGAAACGTATCGGAAGCGGTGTAATTGCATTTATCGCTGTCAATGAAGGTAAAGCAGCGGTTTTAACTGCTGTCACCGATGATTTAAAAGAAAAAATTAGCGCAGTTGACTTGGTGCGTGCTGGTGCCGTCGCGGTTGGCGGTAAAGGTGGGGGCGGTCGACCGGATATGGCGCAAGCAGGCGGTCCAAACGGCAGTAATGCGAAAGAAGCCATAAAAGCTATAGAAAATATAATCGGGTAACATTTCAGGATATTTGAAATGATTAAATGCAGAAAGACAATAGTCTAAGACGAAATATATTTAACATTATTGAGATTGGCGGCAGTGGTCACTTAGCGGGTCATTTTTTTGATGCCTTTATGGTCATCTTAATTCTGTTGAATATTTTTGCGGTTGCGATGGAAACAGTTCAGCCAATTAGCATAGAATATTCAAAAGAGTTTTTGTATTTTGAGCTCTTTTCACTCGGTATTTTTATAATAGAATATTTTCTACGTGTTTGGACTTGTGTTGAATATCGATCAAAACCAAATGTAAGAGGCAAGAATAACTTTAGAATAAGATTCTTATTTTCTCCTCTAATTGTAATAGATTTTATCGCAATTGCCCCAACAATATTATTCTCATTTGTAGGATTTGATTTACGATTCTTGCGTATTTTCAGATTTCTAAGATTATTTAAATTAATGCGCTATTCTCCGGCACTTACTTCTTTGGGGAAAGTTTTTTATGCTGAGCGACGCGCTTTGATCGCGACTTTGATTATCATACTTGGGCTGGTCCTTTTCGCTTCTAGCATCATGTACTATCTTGAACGCACAGTCCAACCCTAGCATTTGGTAATATTCCTTCGGCTATGTGGTGGGCTTTTGCCACTTTAACAACAATTGGATATGGTGATGTGGTGCCTCTCACGGTTTGGGGTAAAGTTTTTGGTGTTGTTATTATGATTATGGGGGTTGGTGTATATGCTTTACCTATTGGTATTATTGCGTACGGTTTTGCAAATGAAATTCACCGACGGGATTTTGTTATTCGATGGGGCTTAGTTGCTAATGTTCCACTTTTTCATGGACTAGATGCAAACCTTATAAATAGTATTGCTAAACGGCTTCGCTCTCAGGTTGTTGAAAGCGGTAGATTAATTGTTTATGACGGTGAAAAGGCAGAGAAACTTTACCTGATTGTATCTGGTACAATTAGAAGAAAAGACGAAGAAGGCGAGAACCATTTGAGACAAGGAGCCTTCTTTGGCGCAAAGTCATTAATGGAAAGAGCGACGTTTCAGGCGAATTACGTTGCAGTCGAGAAAACTCACCTTTTGATTTTGGATGCCAAAGATTTTCATCATTTGCTGAACCACTTCCCCAGTTTGAAGGAACGTATTGAACAAACGTACTCTGAAAAAACTTCAGTAGATTTCGGTCAGACGGAAGTAAAAGATTTGGAAAGCCTTTAAAGCAATAAAAAAGGCGGGTATTATACCCGCCTTCTTAAAAAATACATAGAAGCTATTAACCCATTTCTTTTTGCAGATTTTCATCAATCTTATCAAAGAATTGCTTGGACGTTAACCAGTTTTGCTCAGGGCCAACTAGTAAAGCTAAATCCTTAGTCATATCACCTTGCTCAACAGTTTTAACACAAACTGCATCAAGCGCATCAGCAAAATTAATAAGTTTTTCATTGCCATCTAGTGTACCACGGTGGCGAAGACCACCAGTCCAAGCGTAAATAGATGCTATTGGATTTGTTGATGTTTCTTCACCTTGTTGATGCAGGCGGTAATGACGTGTCACTGTACCGTGTGCTGCTTCCGATTCAACGACCTTACCGTTTGGTGTCATTAGACGCGAAGACATAAGGCCAAGTGAGCCAAAACCTTGTGCAACAGTATCTGATTGAACGTCGCCATCATAGTTTTTACACGCCCAAACAAATTTACCGTTCCATTTCATTGCACATGCTACCATGTCGTCGATTAAACGATGCTCGTAAGAAATGCCGGCTGCTTTAAATTTATCAGCGAATTCATTCTGATATACTTCTTCAAATAAATCTTTAAAACGTCCGTCATATGCTTTCAGGATAGTGTTTTTTGTTGAAAGATACACAGGCCATCCAACGTTAAGACCATAATTCATACTTGAACGGGCAAAATCACGAATACTTTCATCAAGGTTATACATTGCCATAGCAACGCCAGCTTTTTCAAACTGGTACACTTCGTGTTCAATAGTTTCACCACCATCATCAGGTTCAAATTTTACAGTCAATTTTCCTGCTCCCGGGACGCGGAAATCTGTCGCGCGGTATTGATCACCGAATGCGTGACGGCCAATAACAATTGGATCTGTCCAACCTGGTACCAGACGAGGAACATTGGAACAGATAATTGGACTACGGAAAACCGTACCGCCGATAATGTTACGGATAGTACCATTAGGAGAGCGCCACATTTTCTTTAGGCCGAATTCTTCAACGCGCTGTTCATCTGGTGTAATTGTTGCACATTTTACGCCAACACCATGTTCAAGAATTGCATTCGCACTGTCGATGGTGATTTGGTCATCTGTCTCGTCACGCTTTTGAATGCTAAGGTCATAATAATGAAGGTCAACATCAAGGTATGGATGAATGAGACGTTCTTTAATCCAAGCCCAAATGATGCGTGTCATTTCGTCGCCGTCTAGTTCAACAACGGGATTATCTACTTTAATCTTAGCCATGTTATTCCTTTTGGTTTTAGTTAATCGCTATTCTTAGCGAAGTATTATTTAATTCATAATATTTGGGCGCAAAGTAACATTAGATAATCAAAAATGTAAGGGTATTCTTACCTTTTTATTTAAAATAATGTGTTTTTTGGATCTATTTTTGGATCAGGTAACGTTTTTAAGAGTGGCAATACGTCATCAGCTGAATTTACGACGTGAAAAAGATTTAAAGTTTCTGGAACAGTAAATTCATTTTCAATAATATTTTCTAGTAAACCTAAGAAAGGGTCCCAATAACTTTCATGATTTAAAATTACTATTGGCTTATCATGGAGATTTAATTGCGCCCAAGTTATCGCTTCAATTGTCTCGTCAAGTGTTCCGATACTTCCTGGTAAAACAAGAAAAGCATCAGAATGATCAAACATCATTCGCTTTCTTTGATGCATATTATTTACAATTGTTAATTCTGTAATTGTGTCATGCGATTTCTCCCTTTCATCAAGATGTCCGGGAATGATGCCGTGTACACTACCACCATTTTCCATAACACTAGTAGCAATTATACCCATTAACCCTACATTCCCGCCTCCGTATATAAGCTTTATATTATTTTTTGCTAATATAAGGCCGACTTTGTGGGCTAAATCTTGGAATGATTGCTTTCTTCCAAGACGTGAACCACAATAAACACATATGGATTTGATTTTTTTCATAGCATTATCTTAGTTTTTGGTCACACATTTGACAAATTTTATTTTTATAAGGGATATTGAGGGCGAAATTTTTATAGAATTGTTGATTTGGTAAAAAACACACTGGTAATTATATGGTCAAAGACTATATAAGAAGTATGATTAATGTTAATATGCTTCATTTTTATGAAGTTGGATAAAATAAATTGAGCGATTATTTAAATCATCAGCAAATTAAACAAAGTTCTGGTTTAAAATTTAGTATGTCATTACTAGCCCTAGTGGCCATAAGCGCCTTAGTCTGGGTTATATTTTTTGCCGATGATGGAACGCAATCCACAATTCCGGAAAGTGCTGAAAATGCGGCTGTATCTGAAGTTTCTCCAGCAACAGATTTAGACAATACAATAAATTCAATGGCAGTACCGAGTTTTGATGTGGTGAGAATTAGTCGTAACGGCACGGGCGTAATTGCGGGTAGAGCGGAGCCAAATAGTGACGTTATTGTTTATGCCCGTGATCGTCAATTAGGAACAGCCATTACAGATAGAAACGGTGAGTGGGTTTTATTATTTGATGATCCTTTGCCAAGTGGTCCGACAGAAATTAGTTTGGTTGCGAAGCAAGGTGATTTTGAAATTACGTCTAGTGATATCGTTATCGTATCGGTTCCAGAACGCAATGAAGAGCGTTTTAACAGCGATGATACTGATGGCGTCGTTGCGATTTTAAGCCCAAGAACAGGCAACGGCCCAAGTAAAGTTTTACAAAAACCGCAAAACATTAATATGATTGATGCTGCAAATGGTTTGACCCTAAATGCGCTTGATTATACGGACAACGGTAAAACGGTCGTAAATGGAAGTGCCATAGCAGGCGCAAACGTCAGAATATATTTGGATAATCAATTTGTTGGTGAAGTTGTATCAGGTGACGAAGGTAATTGGACTTTTGAAATTGAGAAATCATTAGCAGCGGGCGAGCATATCATTAGATTAGATCAGATCCTTGATGACGGAAATGTGGAAGTACGTATTTCTCAGCCGTTCACTCCCTTTGTTGCGCTTGACCGTGATCAGGCAACTGGGGATGTCATCGTTAAACCTGGCAACAGCTTATGGCATATCGCGAGAAAGTTATATGGCTCTGGTTACCATTATACGGTTATTTTTGGCGCGAATAGGGAAAGTATTTTAGATCCTAATTTGATTTTCCCAGGGCAAGAATTAAGCTTGCCGCTTGAAAAACTTCAAATGAACTAAGCTAATTTTTCGATTAAATTTTGATCTGTATTGATATTTTTATCGTTCATTGTGTTTGAAATTATTTCCAAAACTTCTTTTGCATCTAATAAAGTATAACAAATTGTTTCCATCACTGTTTTTGCGTTTATATCGCCTTTTATCATGGTGTTAAGTGGAAGTTTCATATCGCAATGATGATCAATGGTGATGAGATTATGTGCCATTAAATGACTGAAATTCTTGAGAATGAGTTCACGTCTGTTTTTATTTTCAGAGCTATAAGGTAGGTAACCAATTCTCGCCGTCAGATTTACATAGTAATGATCCGAACTGTCATGATTGACAATTTGGCAATCAAAATTAATGCCGTGATATTCAAATTCATAGAATAGCGGTAGTTGGCTTTTGTAATCAATTAAGTGCTCTTCTATCAACTCCAAATTTTGTTCTAAGGCGTTCATATTTATTGATTATTTCCCTGTTAAAATAACGATCAAAATAGATTAAATAATGCTGGAATTAAATGCAGCATTTGTTACTTTTTCTGATAGTATGGGGTTGTGGTTAACAATATATGAATTGATTAAACACGGAATTCACGAATTATCATTTTTTTAAAAATATTGAAAAATAAGGGTGTTTTATGGCGAGTGATCAAACTGCCAGTCAAGAAAAATCAATCGAAGATAATGAAGATGAAGGAAACCATTTTCAAACAATAAGCGAGCTTTGGCGATACCTTTGGCCAAAAGGGCGTGGTGATTTAAAAATTAGAGTAATCCTCGCTATCTTTTTCTTGGTTGCTGCAAAAGTATTCGGTGTATATGTGCCTTTTATTTTAGCAGATGCGGTCGATATTCTTGCTGAAGATAAAGAAATTACAGACGAAATAATCATTAGCGCAATACCTGTTGGATTAATTGTTGGATATGGTCTTGCTAGGGTACTTTCGCTGGCATTTGGTGAAATTAGAGACGCGATCTTTGTAAAAGTTGGGCAAAATGCATTAAGAAATATAGCACTAAATACATTCAGGCATTTACATTTACTTTCTTTAAGGTTTCACCTTGAACGGAGAACTGGTGGGTTAAGCAGAGTTATTGAGAGAGCGACACGAGGTATAGACTTCTTGTTACGTTTCATGTTGTTTAATATCTTGCCGACAATTTTAGAAATTGTCATCATTTCAAGTATATTCTGGGTTAAGTTTGGCGCTATATATGCCATTATCACTTTTGTTTGTCTTGTTAGTTATATTTATTTTACAGTTGCTGTTACTGAATGGCGACTGAAATACCGCCGTGAAATGAATAAACAAGATACCAAAGCAAACGGTCGCGCCATTGATAGTTTGATTAATTTTGAAACTGTTAAATATTTTACCAGTGAGTATCACGAAGCCGAGCGATACGATAAATCCTTGAAGCAATATCAAGAAGCCGCAGTTAAAAGTCAGATTTCATTGACGCTTCTTAATGTGGGGCAGGGGGTTATTATTTCAGCAGGTTTAGTGGCTGTCCTACTAATGGGAGCAAAAGGTGTTGCTGAAGGATTATTTACCATTGGTGAGTTTGTTTTAATCAATTCACTTTTAATTCAGATTTATATCCCTTTAAATTTCTTAGGGTTTGTGTACCGCGAAATTAAACAAGCGCTTGTTGATATGGAAAAAATGTTCATGTTAATTGCTAAAAACCCAGAAATTCAAGACAATGAAAACGCTGAAAACATTAATATTAAAAAAGGCACAATTGAATTTAAAGATGTTTGCTTTCATTACAATGAAGACCGCCCTATTTTAAAAAATGTCTCGTTTAAAGTTAAAGGTGGAACGACCACGGCTATTGTCGGCTCAAGCGGTGCTGGTAAATCAACAATATCTCGTATTTTATTCCGGTTTTATGATATTTCATCAGGAAGTGTGATGGTTGACGGCCAAGATATTCGTGATGTGAAACAACACAGCTTAAGACGTGAGATCGGGGTGGTTCCTCAAGATACGGTTCTTTTTAATGATAGCATTAAATATAATATTGCTTATGGAAATCACGAAGCAACGGATGAGGACGTTATCGAAGCCGCTAAGTTAGCAAAAATTCATGATTTCATCTTAACTTTACCTGAAGAATATGAAACGGAAGTGGGGGAAAGAGGGTTAAAACTATCCGGTGGTGAAAAACAGCGCGTAGCCATTGCAAGAACCATATTAAAGAACCCATCTATTTTACTTCTTGATGAGGCGACTTCGGCGCTAGATAGTCATACTGAAAGGGATATTCAGCAATCACTTGAAAAAATATCAGAACAAAGAACTGCTATTGTGATTGCCCATAGGCTTTCCACTATTATAAATGTAAATGAAATTTTGGTCCTTGATGGTGGTGAAGTTGTAGAGTGTGGAAGCCACACTGTTTTACTAGAGAAAAATGGAAAATATGCGCAAATGTGGCAAAAGCAACAACAGTTGGATGAGGTCCAACAACGCCTAATTGAGCTTAAAAAAAATGATGAAAAGCTTGCATAACCATTGCTTAAGGATTATCGATAAACAAATATAGAGTTTATTTCGTTGAAGGGTTTATTAAAAATGGAAACTATTCTTTCCGTATTCGTGCCAATTCACAGAGAAGGTCATAAATTTGTTGGCGTCTTTGCTGTCATTACATTTCTTCTGTTTTTAACGGGAATTGATTTTCTTGTATTTGTTGGTGTTGTCTTAACGGCATGGTGTGCTTATTTTTTCCGTGACCCTGAACGCGTAACGCCAAATAGAGAAGGGCTAGTCATTGCACCAGCAGATGGTGTTGTGCAATCTGTAAAAGATTCTGTTCCGCCAGTTGAGCTTGATATGGGATCTGAGACTTGTACTCGTGTGACTATTTTTATGAATGTATTTGATGTTCATGTTAACAGAGTTCCAGTTGATGGAAAAATCGTTCGCCAAGCTTATACACCTGGAAAATATTTAAATGCGTCGCTTGAAAAAGCCTGTGAAGATAACGAGCGCCATGCGATTATTATGGAAACAACATCCGGAAACAATATCGCCTTTGTACAAATTGCAGGTCTGGTTGCGCGTCGTATTTTATGCTGGGCAGAAGATGGTAATGAAATGAAAGCAGGCGAACGTTTCGGCCTAATTCGTTTTGGAAGTCGTGTTGATGTTTATTTACCTAAAGGTGTTAATTCACTGGTTGCGGTGGGACAACGAGCGATCGCAGGCGAGACCGTAATAGCAAATGAAAAAGGTCGCGAAAAACAGCGTGACGGTGAAATAAGGTAGATTATCATGCCTCAGAAAAAAGCTCGTTTTCATATTCCTGTTAGAAGTTTAGCCCCAAACGCGATAACTGTTTTAGCACTATGTGCTGGCATGTTTGGAGTTCGTTTCGCGTATTTAGGCCAATGGGAGGCCTCCGTTACATCAATTTTGATTGCAGGCGTTTTTGACGGTTTAGATGGAAGTGTAGCACGTCTCTTAAAAGGCACCAGTAAGTTTGGCGCAGAACTTGATAGTCTTTCTGATGTTATAAGCTTTGGGGTTGCGCCGGCGCTTATTATGTATATGTGGGTATTAAGTGATGTTAAGGGTGTGGGATGGTTAATGTCACTTATGTTTGCAATTTGTATGGCTCTAAGGCTTGCTCGGTTTAATACTATTGTGAAAGATGATGAGCTGGGGGCTGAGGTCAAAGCAGGTTATTATACAGGAATTCCCGCTCCCGCTTCAGCAGCCCTTGCCCTTTGGCCTATGATTTTATCATTCGAATTTGGATTTGAATTTTTACAAGACCCCAAACTGTGTTCAGCTTATATGGCTTTACTTTGTTTGCTTACCGTAAGCCGCATTCCAACGTTTTCTTTGAAGAGCCTAAAAATACACAAGGAGCACGTTATTTTTGTGCTCCTTGGAATTGGAATTTTAGCCTCTTTATTAATAACCAATCTCTGGATGACTATGTCAGTTGTCGGGATGATTTATATTATTTCCATCCCGACAATCGCATTGTTTTCTTCACGAAGTAAGAGTTAATTTATTCCGCGGCTTGCGGGGTTGACCCGCTAGCGATCGATTTTAAATTTGATTCTCTATACTTCTTAGATAGTTTTACACGTGCCGCTAACATACATGGCGTTAGAAGCAGAGTAAGCACAGTCGCAAAGAGAAGCCCAAATGAAACGGCAATCGCTAAATCAACCCAGAATGAGCCTGATGGGTCACCAATTTTGACGCTGCGGCTTCCAAAATCAATGTTGATCATAAAGACCATCGGAAGCAATCCAACAACTGTCGTAATCGTCGTTAGCATAACGGGACGTAGTCTTTGAGCTACAGTTTGCGTTATGGCTTCGTATGCGTCAATGCCGGACTCTTTAAGGCGGGCATAAGTATCAATGAGAACAATATTATTATTCACCACAATCCCTGCAAGAGAGATAATCCCAACACCGGTCATGATGGTCTGGAATGTTCTTCCTGTAATCATAATACCGAGCAATACGCCTGCTGTTGATAGCAGAACAGCAAGTAGAATGAGCCCAGAATGGTAAAAGCTATTAAACTGTGTCACTAAGATTAGAGCCATCAAGAACAACGCCATTGCAAAAGCTTTTGATAGGAATGCTTGTGATTCTTGTTGCTCTTCATCAGTTCCTGCAAATTTAACTTCGACGCGCGGATCAAAGTTTTGTTCTGCAACCCATGCTCCTATGGCATTAGAAATATTAGTACGTTGAGTAATATCTTCAACATTTGCACGAATTTTATATGCAGTCTTGGTATCAATTCTTTCAACTGTACTAATTTTTTGCTTCGCGACACGCTTAACAAAGTTACTAATTGGAACTAGACCTTCTCTGGTTTGTACTCTTACTTCATCTAACTGTGAAATGTTTCGGTATTCCTCAGGGAAACGAATACGAATGTCAACTTCGTCATCAGCATCATCAGGTCGATATTCGCTGACTTTTATGCCATTGGTAACCAATTGGATGACACTACCAACATTGGCAATATCTGTACCGTAGAAACCAGCTAATGCACGATCAACTTCTAATTCCCACTGAATTCCAGGAAGCGGAAGGGTGTTTTCCAGATCGGTTAAACCTTCTATTTCAGTATCCATATGGTTATAAATTGCATTTACAACAGGTAATAAGAGTTCGGCACTTTCCGATTTAAACTCCATTTGAATGTCTTTACCTTGCACAGGACCTTGAGCAGGCGTAACAATTTCCACGATAATACCAGGTATATTAGCGGTTGCAGTACGGAAGTCACTTATGATTCCGCTAACATTTTTCTCACGTTTGTCCCAATCAATAAAGTTAATAAACAATGTGCCAATTACATCTTCAGCTTTGTCTTGCGCACTGTTTGAAAGGGCAGTCGTTGTTGACTGGAAATTTTCAATGTTAGGGTTCTCTTTAATGGCATCCGTAACTTGTTGCACTAGGTAATCTCTTTCGTTTAGTGAAAGATTGCCACGCGCATGAACATTGATTTGGATGTTTTCTGGGTCCATTTCCGGGAAGAATTGTACCGGTGTTCCTGACATGCCAAAGGCAACGATAATACCAATAACGATTGCAAAAATTGCGCCCATAAATCGGAACGGATGTCTAATAAGTTTATCTACCAGACGAACATATGATCCTGTAAAGCCTTGTAATACATTTGGATCAAAATTACCGGCTGCCATATGGGAAACGTTATCACCAGCATCATCCGCTTTTTTACCGATCAATGCACCAAGTGTAGGCATAAATACCAGCGCCATTAAAAATGATGATGATAGTGTAAAAATAAGTGTAAGCGGCAAATACCCCATAAACTCACCAGGGATGCCAGGCCAAAACAACAACGGTAAGAATGCAGCAAGTGTTGTTGCCGTGGAAGCTAGAATAGGCCAAGCCATTCTCTGCGCAGCAAGTCTATAAGCTTCTTTTTTATCGAACCCTTCTTGCATTTTACGGTCAGCATATTCAGTTACAACAATTGCACCATCAACCAATAGACCAACGGAAAGAATAAGACCAAACATAACCACCTGGTTGATGCTCATACCCATGAAGTTCATTAAGAATATAGAAAGTAAAAATGAACCCGGTATTGAAATAGCAACAAGCAATGCAGTTCTTTCACCAAGAGCTACAATCATTGCAATTGATACAAGTAGGATTGCTGAAATAATACTATTTTGAAGGCTTGAAACCGAATCTTCAACTTGTTCGGATGCCTCACCAACAAAATCATAATAAACGCCTTCCGGCCATTGTTCTGCTGAAAGACGGACGATTTCTTTAATGATAGCATCGGTTGCGATAATATTTTCACCGGTACGTTTACTGACGCCAAGTGATACTGCAGGCTTATCATTAAATCTTGCAAAGCTTACAGGGTCTTTAAAAGTTTTTCTTATTGTTGCTACATCTTTCAATGTAACAATACTATTACCCGAAACTTTCAAAGGAATATTATAAACATCTTCTGCTGTTTCCAAGATACCAGGTATTTTAACGGAAAAACGTCCATTCCCATTATCAAGGGAGCCTGCAGCAACCAAACGGTTATTAACAGCAACAACATTTGCCAGTTCAGCATATGAAAATTGATAACTTTCTAACTTTGCAGGATCAATAACGATTTCAAGTAAATCTTCTCTATCACCAGTAACTTCCGCCTTAAGAATACTGGGTACAGATTCAAGATCATCTCTTAAACGTCTTGCAATTTGATAAATCACCCGCTCTGGGGCACTACCATAAAGTACGACATTAATGATCGGAAATTCACTTAAGTTAATTTCTGTAATCGTAGGCTCTTTAGTTTCTGCCGGAAACTCTGATCTGGCTTTATCTACTTGTTCACGAACATCTAAGAGAGCCAAATCAGGATCAATACCTGCGTTAAATTCAATAATTAAACTGGCTCCGCCTTCACGGCCAATACCACGAAGAATTTTTATTCCTTCAATTGTTCTAAGCGTTGTTTCTAGTGGTTTTACTAGCAAACGCGCAGAGTCTTCTGGTGAAATGCCGTCATGGATAAGGCTAACGTAAATCGTAGGAATTGTAATGTCCGGAGACGCTTCTTTTGGAGTTGTTATGTAAGAAGCTGTTCCGCCAACAAAAATCAACGCTAGGCATAAAAGTACTACCCTGTAATGGTCTATCGCTGCACTAATTATTGCGTTCATAGTTTGATCCTTTAATTAGTTGCTGTTACGGCAGAAACAGATTCACCCGCTTTAACGAACTCATGGCCTTTAACAATTACTTTATCATTATTTTCAAGGCCAGCTATCCAAACACCATTTTCATGATTGCCCATGATTTCCACTTCTTTGAAATGAACTACGTTATTTGTATCAACGGTTCTAACCCCTACGAGGCCGCGATCATCTAAAACCAATGAAGCAGGGGAAATTTTCTGTGCCATAATTTGATTAGCTTTAATAATGAGTTCAGCTGTTATACCATCCAAAATTTTATGATCTGAGTTAGCAACTTCTAACTCAACACGGAAAGTTCTTGTCGCGGTATCAGCAATTGAGGAAATAAAACGGACTTTTCCAGTAATTTCTAGTCCGTTTTGCATTTTTGCGTAAGCCGTATCGCCAATATTAATTTGCGCAATATCATTTTCTGAGATATCTGCCACAACAAGGAATGGGTCTTCTTCCATAATTACTGCGCAAACATCGCCTTCTCTCATATAATCACCGACTTCGATGAGTCTGTCATTAATAATGCCGTCAAAAGGTGCTCTAATAGAAGCGTTATCTAAATCAATTTGAGCCCTCTTTTCACGTGCTTTTGCTGTATCTAATGCGGCTACTGCTGCGGAATGTTGCGTTTCTGAACGGTGACCTTTAGCAAATAATTCTTCAGAAGCTTTAAATTCTAACTCACGCTGTTTAACAATAGCTGCTGTTTCAGCATGGTTTGCTGCTCTATCTTCGATATCCATGCGGCAAATCACATCACCCATTTTGACGCGCGTACCTTTTTCAACTGGAAGCTCGACAATACGGCTTTTGATCTGACTCTTTAGGTCTACAGTTCTAAGCGCTTGAGTTTGTCCTCTTAAGATAATGTCTTTAGTAAACGGCTCTAAAGATGCATTAATAATTGAAACAGACATTAATGCTGTTTCTTGAGATTCAGTTGGGGTTGGAGCAGCATTATCTTCTGATGGAAAGAAAATTCCAGACACTAATAAAAGCGCTATTCCGACAATGATAAGGCCCGCTGTTCTATATGATCTATTCATAACAGTTTATTCTTTATTATTAATATTAAATTTAAGTATATTCACTTTACGTTTATTGGCGCTAATTAGATGAAATAAACTCTATTATTTTATCAAAAATACTTTGCCTTGAACCCTATGAATACTCGGTTTATTTGCCACGATACATACTTAATAATGTGATATATGTAAACATAAAAATGTTTTCCGTGTAAACATGTTGTTCGTATTTAATGAACGTATTTAGTAAATAGTTGAATTTTATATACAATAATAATTTTAACCCTGTCATGTTTTTTGCGTTAAAGCATCAGGGATATGCGATAAAACGGCTTAAATTAAGTGAAGTATCGCGACTCAACTAAATAGGTCGTCAATTGCATCTTGAGCATTGTTCTTTTCATCTACATCATCATCAAAATAATCATCAATAACATCTTGTTGGCTAGTGAATTCTTTGCTGTTGATAATGGCTGAACAATTTTCAATCATTCTTTCCATTTTTGGGGTATATTCTGCAACAATGATATTAACTTCATTTAAATCGTTTTTATCTAATGATTCTTTAACTTTGATGATTGTGCTAAGTAACAATTTATCCATTTCTGAAACACATTTTTCAAATGGTTCTTTGTATTTTATAGGTGAATGGTGAAATGCTTCTATTGCAAGATCTTTATCTTGAAATACGCTATATTTAAAATGACCTTGATATGAGATCGCTTCCCATTCTGTAATATCATCAATACAGTCAGGCATTTCGGCAATCATGCCGAGTAGCATATGAATTTCATTAAAATGATTTAAGTAGTTAGTCGCCAATAATGTTTGCGGGTTAATATTTTTACCTGCAACCAGTTCCTGATATCTCTTATATTCTGATATATTAGAGTTCATCAAATTTTAATCTATCCCGTAATTCGTAACCTCAAACTTCACTATCGCATGATTTTCTTGAATAAAAGTTAATCTCGGGGGAATTTCAAATATAAGTTAAAAATAAAAGAGGCCGATACGAATTTCCGTAACGGCCCCTTTTATTAACTTTTTAAAATGGATTATGAAGAATAATACATTTCGAACTCAACAGGATGAGGTGTCATTTCAAGACGTTGGATTTCTTCACGTTTAAGTTCAATGTATGCATCAATTTGATCATCAGAGAATACATCGCCTTTTTTAAGAAACTCTCTATCTGCGTCAAGGGCATCAAGTGCTTCACCGAGAGAGGCTGCAACACGTGGAACTTCTTTTAACTCTTCAGGTGGAAGGTGATAAAGATCTTTATCCATTGCTTCACCAGGATGAATTTTATTCTCAATCCCGTCAAGACCTGCCATCATTAGCGCTGCAAACGAAAGATATGGGTTTGCTGTTGGGTCTGGAAAACGAACTTCAACACGCTTACCATTAGGACTTGCAGAATGAGGAATTCGACAAGAAGCGGAGCGGTTGCGGGCAGAATATGCAAGAAGCACAGGTGCTTCAAATCCTGGAACCAAACGCTTGTAGCTATTTGTTGAAGGGTTAGTGAATGCATTAATTGCTTTAGCATGTTTAATGATGCCACCAATGTAGTAAAGGCAAGTTTCAGAAAGGTCTGCATAACTATTGCCGGCGAAAAGCGGTTTACCATCTTTCCAAATTGACATATGGACATGCATACCTGAGCCATTATCTGCTGCAATTGGTTTTGGCATAAATGTTGCCGTTTTGCCGTAAGCACGTGCCACTTGGTGTGTGATATATTTATAAAGTTGAACGCGCTCGGCAGTTTCAACAAGCGTACCAAATGTTAAACCAAGCTCATGTTGTGATGGTGCAACTTCTTGATGGTGTTTATCCATAGGAAGGCCGCATTCTTTCATCAATGACACCATTTCACTACGAATGTCTTGGCAGCGATCAAATGGCTCAAGTGAGAAATAGTTGCTTGTTGCACCTGTACGGTGAGCTTTATTACCACCTTCTATAGTTGCACCAGAATTTGTTGGTGTTTGCTCGTCATTAAGGGAATAACCCGCGCTATCATAGTCCACATTATATTTTACATCATCAAACATGAAAAATTCTGGCTCAGGACCAAAGTATGCTGTGTCACCAATGCCGGAAAATTTAAGATATGCTTCTGCGCGTTCTGCGGTTGAGCGCGGGTCACGACCATATCCTTCGCCTGTCGCAGGCTCAACAACGGAACAGAAAATAGAAATCGTTGCTTGACCATAAAATGGATCAATAATTGCAGTAGATGGATCAAGTTGAAGGATCATGTCACTATCGTTAATGGTTTTCCATCCGGGAACAGATGAACCATCAAACATAACGCCTTCTTCAAACATATCTTCATCGACGAGGTCCGCGCACATGCTTATATGATACATTTTTCCTTTTGTATCACTGTAACGAAGATCTACATATTCAATCTCTTCTTCTTTAATGAGGTCTAATACTTTTTGAACGTCTGACATTTTATTTCCTATTTTCTTAATGTTTAAATGAATTGATTAAATTTCTTATATGGCATCATCACCGGTTTCACCGGTTCTAATGCGAATAGCTTCTTCAATACTGCTAATGAATATTTTGCCGTCCCCAATGCGACCGGTTTTAGCAGCCTGCTGAATAGCTTCAACGGCGCGCTCAACGAGTGCGTCTTGTAAAATGATCTCTATTTTTACTTTTGGCAGAAAATCGACAACATATTCGGCACCACGGTATAATTCGGTATGGCCTTTTTGTCGTCCAAACCCTTTTGCCTCAATTACGGTAATGCCGGAAAGGCCAACCTCATGAAGTGCTTCTTTAACTTCATCGAGTTTAAACGGCTTAATAATGGCTTCAATTTTTTTCATTTGTTTTCCAAATCGTTTGTCGTCTGATTAATGTCCGTTTTATTTGCACATACCGTGCCAACAATAAAATTTCCCAGAAAACAAGGGGTTTATAGCAAATGGAATTTTTCGTTAATTATAAAATGATTAAAATGAATCCATTGAGTGCTTAAAAAATAGGCAAAGACTTAAAATGCAGTCATCCTGCATTAATAGAAAAAAGATTTCATTTTGTGATAATCTTACTTGACGCCTAGTGCTCTTCCCCTTAAAAGGGCTTCACTTTCCGCATGGAAATATTTTGTTGTGGCGGGTGTAGCTCAGTAGGTTAGAGCGCCAGATTGTGATTCTGGATGCCGCCGGTTCAAATCCGGTCACTCGCCCCATTTTCCCCCTATACATATATAACTCGATGTTCTAATTTATTTTTGAAAATATTTTAGGGGCTATCTATGAAAATACGAAATTTTATAACTGTTATATTATCTGTATCGCTTATTTCTTGCGGGCAATCTGAACAGGAATCAGATATGTCTTCGGAAGTTGTGATTACAGAAAATAGCCAAGTACAAGGCAGAGGAGAAGGGAAGGATAACTGGTATGATAATCTTCTACGCTCGCATTGGGATAAATTTGAACTTATTGAACTCCCCGAAGATCAAGATTGGTTTGAAGTATATAAAATTACGGATAGCATTTATGCCATTTACGAAATGGGACAATTTGAAGAAGTTATTTCATATCTAATACTTGGCGAGAAGCGTGCACTTTTATTTGATACGGGTATAGGGGTCGGTGATATTGGTACATTAGTCGCAGCTTTAACTGATTTGCCAGTTTCTGTGCTCAATTCTCATACACATTATGATCACGTTGGAGGCAATCATTTTTATATTGAAAAAATATATGGTACAACAACAAAATACACAATTGATCATTCAGCGGGTCGCACCAACGAAGAAATAAGAGAATTTGTAGGTCCTGGGTGGGTTTGGAAACCGATGCCTAACGGGGTAACTGCTGATAATTACCACAGTAAGCAATTCAACATCACTAATACTATTTACGATGGCAATACAATTGATTTGGGTGGAAGAATATTATATATATTTCTTGTGCCGGGCCATAAACCAGACGCCCTTGTGGTAATGGACCGAGAAGAAAGATTGTTATTTATGGGAGACACATTTTATCCAGCGTCTTTGTATGCGCACATGGGGGATGCGAATTTTAATGACTACGTAAAGTCAGCGGAAAAACTGGCGGCTATGGCTGAACATGTTGATATTTTGCTTCCTGCCCATAATGAGCCTTGGGTAAGTGCTGATTATTTGCCCGCGATGTATCAAGGTTTTCTGGATATACAGAAACCTGATGCTGAATACCGCATCACAGACGGTGACCGTGAATATCGTTTTGATGGGTTCACCATAATGGTGAGTGATCCGCCCCCATGGCAGGAATAATTTTTTGGAATAGGAATAAGTGAATTTATGACAAATAAATATGCCATTTTATCAACCGAGCAAATGAAAACTGCAGATGATTTTGCAATTGCAGATTTAATTAGCAGGGGTCATGGCGGGGCTGATTTAATGGAAGAGGCGGGCCGTGCCGTTTCAAGGAGGATCATCGGTGCTGTTAATGGCAATAGTGCGCTCGTACTTTGTGGGCCCGGAAATAATGGTGGCGATGGTTTTGTCATAGCACGTCACTTAAAAAAAGCAGGCTTTATAGTAACTCTAGCATTGCTAGGTGATGAAAATAATTTAACTGGTGACGCGCGTCTGATGGCTGATAGATGGAATGGGGAAATCATTCCCATCGCGCCAGACATTGTGACTAACTGCGATGTTATTGTTGATGCACTTTTTGGGACTGGTTTATCCAAATATATTTCAGGAAACCTCGAAGAAACACTTATTCAGGTAAATGATTGCGAAGCTTTAAAAGTGGCTGTTGATATACCAAGCGGAATAAAAGGAAATAGTGGGGAAATTCTTGGTGCAGCGTTTAAGGCGGATATCACCATTACATTTTGCCGAAAAAAACCAGCACATTTACTTTATCCTGGAAAAGAATATTGCTCGGAAACATTGGTTGCTGATATTGGCATTGATGATCGTGCAGTATTAGAAACTAAACCAGATACATATGAAAATCATCCAGATTTTTGGTTAGGTGAATTTCCGATACTTAAGTCAGATGGACATAAATATCATCGTGGACACGCAGTGGTAGTCAGTGGTGATATGATTTCAACAGGTGCAAGTCGATTGGCTGCAATGGCGGCTATAAAAAGTGGTGCTGGACTTGTTAGTGTAAGTAGTCCGGATGATGCATTAAGCACTCATGCGGCCCATTTAACCGCGATTATGATAAGAAAACAGTCTTCTCTAAATAATGATTTAAAAGATCATCGTTTAAATGCATGGTGTATAGGACCGGCTACGGGCGTAAATGGAAATACAAGGCAGGCAGTTCTATCGATCATTCGTTCAGGTAAAAAAACTGTGCTTGATGCTGACGCGTTAAGTGTGTTTGAAGAGGGGCCTCTGGAGCTTTTCGAAGCGATTAATAAATCATCAGATTGTAATTGTGTATTAACCCCGCATAGTGGTGAATTTGGCAGGGTGTTTCCTTATTTAAAAAAATTAGATAAATTAACGGCAACTAAAAACGCTGCAAAATTATCTGGTGCCATTGTCATTTATAAAGGAGCTGATACCGTTATAGCATCGCCCGACGGACGGGCGGTGATTTCAAGCAGTGCTCCACCTACGCTGGCGACAGCGGGTTCAGGTGATGTGCTTGCGGGGATAATAACGGGATTGCTAGCGCAAAGTATGCCAGCGTTTGAAGCCTCATGTGCTGCCGTTTGGCTTCACTCTGAATGTGCAAAAAAAATAGGTTTAGGGCTTATTTCAGAGGATTTAGCAAAAGAGATTCCCGCTATTTTACAAGAGTTAAATATTTAAGATTATTTTTGTGTCTATGCTTAACAATAAAGCAGCTCGTTTAAAGTGATCTAACTGTTTGTATTTATTTGATTATTAGCATCACTTTATAGCTGGGGTATTTTTTTTACAAAAATATGAATTTTTCTGTGGCGTTTTCATTTTATTTGTCTATAAATGCCTCTCAACACGAAATTGTGACATTTTTGGTGTCTATAGGCGGGTGTGGCGAAATTGGTAGACGCGCTAGATTTAGGTTCTAGTTTCGAGAGAAGTGAAGGTTCAAGTCCTTTCACCCGCACCAAAAATTCACAGCATTAAATAACGAACACGGACTTTGTGAGTAATTGCAAGGTCCCTTTAATTATTAGATAGATCGATCATGAAGATAACTGAAAAAGAGAATAATGGCCTTAAACGTGTATATGAAGTGGTCATACCTGCGGCGGATATTGAAGCAAAAGTAGACGCCGAAATCCTTGAAGCGCAAAAAACAGTAAAAATGCCAGGCTTTAGACCGGGTAAAGCGCCAGTTTCCCTTCTTAAAAAACTTCATGGTAAAAACTTCCTTGGAAAAATCCTTGAGGAAACTGTGAATGAAACTTCTCAACAGGCACTTAATGATAAAGGCGACCGTCCTGCGACACAGCCAAAAATTGAAGTGACTTCTTTTGATGATGGTGAAGATCTTGTTTATACAATGGAACTTGAAGTTGTTCCTGAATTTGATGTTCCTGATCTTGCGAAGCTAAAATTAGAAAAGCTTGTTGTTAAAGTTGAAGACAAACAAATCAACGAAGCGATTGAAAATATTGCAGCTGGTCAAAAAGATTATAAGAAAGCCGCTAAAACATATAAAGCAGCCGATGGTGATGCCGTTCTTATTGATTATGTCGGTTCTGTTGATGGTGAAGAGTTTGATGGTGGTGCCACTGAAGGGGCGCAACTTGTGCTTGGTTCAAATACATTTATCCCTGGATATGAAGAACAACTTGTTGGTGTAAAAGCAGGCGACAAAAAAGATGTTGTTGTATCTTTCCCTGAAGGTTATCAGGCTGAACATCTTGCCGGTAAAGAAGCGCTATTCAAAGTAAATGTTATTGAAGTTCAAAAACCAGCCCCAGTAAAAGTTGATGATAAACTTGCAAAACGTCTGGGTCTTGCGGATCTTGATGGCCTTAAAGATGCCGTTAAAGGGCAGATTGAAAATGAGCACAGTGAATTAAGCCGCACTCATCTTAAGCGTGGCCTTCTTGATGCGCTTGCTGAAGCGGTTGATTTTGAAGTTCCGGAAAATATGTATGAAGCTGAGAATGCGCAAATTCTTCAGCAAATTAAAATGGATGCTCATCGCCAACTAATGGCTGAAAATCCTGAAGCAAAACCCGAAGACGTTGAAGAACCATCTGATGATGTTAAAGCTGAATATGCTGATATTGCGCTGCGTCGCGTTCGTTTAGGACTTCTTCTTTCTGAGATCGGAAGCCAAAATGACATTCAAGTCGGCCAAGATGAAGTAACACGTGCCATTTCTGCTGAGGCCCGTAAATATCCTGGTCAAGAACAGCAAGTGTTTGAATATTTCCAAAAAGATCCAAATGCGATGGCACAAATCAAAGCACCGCTTTATGAAGAAAAAGTGGTTGATTTTATTCTTGAGCTTGCAAAAATCAACGAGAAAAAAGTTTCTTATGATAAGATGATTGAAATCATCGAAGCAGAAGATGATGATGCACCGGCTAAGAAGAAGCCAGCTAAGAAAAAAGCCTCTGCGAAAAAAGTGCCTGCGAAAAAAGCAGCTGCAAAAAAAGCACCAGCAAAGAAGGCCGCAGCTAAGAAATCGGCAGCTAAAAAAGCACCTGCCAAAAAAGCAGCTGCAAAAAAAGCTGACAAATAGAAATAAAGTTTATAAATTGTTGAGAGCCGCAATATATGTTGTGGCTCTCAATTTTTTTTGATTAATATGTTTGATAAATTATAAAGGATGCTTAAATGAGCGATATCGTCGATACAAAAATGAATAACTTAGTACCAATGGTTGTTGAACAAACAAGTAGAGGTGAACGTTCATTCGATATCTTTTCGCGTCTGTTGAAAGAGCGTATCATATTTCTTACAGGACAAGTGAATGATAGTGTATCAGCACTCATTACGGCGCAATTGCTATTTCTTGAAGCAGATAATCCAAAAAAAGATATCGCTTTTTATATTAATTCCCCTGGCGGCGTTGTGACATCAGGTTTAGGGATATATGACACGATGCAATATATCCGTCCAAAAGTGACAACAATTTGTATCGGTCAAGCGTGTTCAATGGGATCATTACTTTTAGCCGCAGGAGAGCCTGGTCAGCGTTTTTCTCTTCCGAACAGCCGTATAATGATTCATCAACCATCGGGTGGCGCACAAGGTCAAGCAACTGACATTGAAATTCAGGCAAATGAAATTTTGGCTTTAAGAAAAAGATTAAATCAAATTTATGTGGATCACACAGGTAAAAAATTATCTGAAGTTGAAAAGGCTATGGAACGCGATAATTTTATGTCACCTGAAGAAGCCAAGAAATTCGGTCTTATTGACGAAATATATTCTGAACGTCCTGATGGAGCGTCAGAAGACTAATAATTATTGAAATAATTAGTAAAAAAGTTCGATTTTTTTATAGTTGTTAATTAATTGTTTCCACATTTGAGTTATAGATGTTTTTAATATTGATATTTCTTCACAAAATTTTAAGTTGAAATATCATAGAATGTAATTAATTTGCTTATGGGGTTGCAAAAAACCGAATGGTGATTACGTTCGTATTAACGATAGATGGTTTTGCAAAATAAAACGTAAGACCACAAATAAAAATTTAGGAATATTGACCTTATGTCTAAATCAAAGTCTGGTGATTCAAAAAGTACACTATTTTGCTCTTTCTGTGGCAAAAGCCAACACGAAGTGAAAAAACTTATCGCAGGGCCTACTGTGTTCATTTGTGATGAGTGTGTTGAGCTGTGTATGGATATTATCAGAGAAGAGAGCCAAACCGCAGTTAACAAGTCAGATTCGGGTGTTCCATCCCCGGCCGAAATTTTAAAAGTTCTAGAAGATTATGTCATTGGTCAAGAACTTGCGAAAAAAGTATTATCTGTCGCAGTTCACAATCATTATAAACGTTTACATCATTCTACTAAGAATGATGAAATTGAGCTTTCTAAATCAAATATTCTTCTTGTTGGGCCCACTGGGTGCGGTAAAACGCTACTCGCGCAAACGCTGGCGCGCATCTTGGATGTACCGTTTACTATGGCTGATGCAACAGCGCTTACCGAAGCTGGTTATGTTGGTGAGGACGTAGAAAATATCATTCTAAAACTTTTACAAGCATCAGATTATAATGTTGAACGTGCGCAGCGCGGGATCGTTTATATTGATGAAGTTGATAAAATTAGCCGTAAATCGGATAACCCGTCCATCACACGAGATGTTTCAGGTGAGGGTGTGCAGCAAGCGCTTTTAAAAATTATGGAAGGCACAGTAGCAAGTGTTCCGCCCCAAGGAGGCCGTAAACATCCACAACAAGAATTCCTTCAAGTAGATACAACAAATATTCTGTTTATTTGTGGTGGTGCTTTCGCAGGTCTAGACAAAGTTATTGCGGACCGTAACGAAGGTAAATCAATTGGTTTCGGTGCGAATGTTACGAGCGCAGAAGATCATTCAATTGGCGATTTACTTCTTCAGGCTGAGCCGGAAGATTTGGTTAAATTCGGTTTGATCCCTGAATTCATTGGTCGTTTACCTGTTCTTGCTTCACTTACCGATCTTGATGAAGATGCTTTGGTTCAAATTTTGAGCCTTCCTAAAAATGCACTTGTGAAACAATATCAACGTCTTTTCTCTATGGAAGATGTTGAATTGCGTTTTACGGATGATGCGCTGCTTGCCATTGCAAAGCGAGCAATCACCAGAAAAACGGGAGCGCGCGGACTTCGTTCAATTATGGAAGATATTCTTCTTGAAACTATGTTCGAACTCCCAGGACTTGAAGGTGTTCAAGAAGTTGTTATTAATGGCGAAGTTGTAACCGGAAACGCACAACCGCTTTATATCTATGCTGATAAGAAGAAAGATGAAGCCGGAGCTGGCGCTTAATTAAATAAGTTTCAGCTTTTTCGTCTCATGGTCTTGAAAAAGCCATAGTGAATTCTTAAATCTTATTCACACAATAGTATTACATATTTTAATTATTTTGGATGCCTTATGAGTAAAACATATCCTGTACTACCACTAAGAGATATAGTTGTTTTCCCGCACATGATCGTACCGCTTTTTGTTGGTCGCGATAAATCGGTTAAAGCACTAGAGCAAGTTATGGATTCTGAGAAAAAAATCCTACTTGTGGCTCAAAAGGATGCAAACCTTGATGAACCAGGGGTTGATGATATATATCGCATAGGGACTTTGGCAACCGTACTACAATTATTAAAACTTCCTGATGGAACTGTAAAAGTTCTAGTTGAAGGCGTTGAGAGAATTAAAATAGACGATTTCGTCCAAACGGAAGAGTTTTTTGAAGCTAATACATCAGAAGTTGTAGCAAATGATGATGCGGTGGATGAGCTTGAAGCGTTGAACCGTTCGGTTATTGGTAAATTCAGTCAATATGTGAAACTAAATAAGAAAATCCCAGCTGAAGTGATAGAAAGCACCAATGAAATAGAAGATGAAGGAAAGCTTTCGGACGTTGTTGCTTCTCATTTGAGTTTAAAGATTTCTGATAAGCAGGAATTATTAGAAAATAATAGTGTTGTTAGCCGTCTTGAGAAAATCTATTCCGTAATGGAAAGTGAAATTGGTGTTATGCAGGTGGAAAAGAAAATTCGCCGTCGTGTAAAAAGCCAGATGGAAAAGACACAAAAAGAATATTATTTGAATGAACAGTTAAAGGCTATTCAAAAAGAGCTTGGTGAAGGCGAAGACGGTAAAGATGAAGTCTCAGAACTAGAAGCAAAAATTAAAAAGACGAAATTAACGAAAGAAGCACGTGAGAAAGCGACAGGGGAGCTTAAAAAGCTTAAGTCAATGAGCCCAATGTCAGCTGAATCAACGGTTGTTCGAAATTATCTTGATTGGATACTATCTCTGCCGTGGAATAAGAAGCGTGCTGTTAAAAAAGATATTAATGAAGCGGAAAAAATACTTAATGAAGATCATTACGGGCTTGAAAAAGTCAAAGAACGCATCCTTGAATATTTAGCGGTGCAAACAAGAACGCAAAAAATTAAAGGTCCTATTCTATGTTTAGTAGGACCTCCTGGGGTTGGTAAAACTTCACTTGGAAAATCAATAGCCAGAGCTACCGGACGTGAATATGTAAGATTTTCTGTTGGTGGTGTTCGTGATGAAGCTGAAATTCGCGGTCACCGTAGAACTTATATTGGATCAATGCCTGGTAAAGTTATTCAAAGTATGAAGAAAGCTGGTTCAAGTAATCCAATGTTTTTGCTTGATGAAATTGATAAAATGGGTTCTGACTTCAGAGGTGATCCATCATCAGCATTACTTGAAGTTTTAGATCCAGAACAAAATAGCAAATTTAGTGATCATTATCTTGAAGTGGATTATGATCTATCGGATGTTATGTTCATTACAACGGCCAATACTCTTGATATGCCAGGCCCACTTCTTGACCGTATGGAAATTATCAGACTATCTGGTTATACCGAAGATGAAAAAGTTGAAATTGCAAAGCGTCATTTAATTTCTAAGCAAGTTGAAGATCATGGTCTCAAACAAGAAGAATGGTCAATTTCAGATGCCGCGCTTCGCGATTTGATTCGTTATTATACCCGTGAAGCAGGTGTAAGAAGTCTTGAGCGTGAAATTGCTAATCTGGTTAGAAAAGCAACTAAGAAAATAGTCACCGGTAAGGCTAAAAAAGTTGCTGTTACTGTTAAAAATCTTGAAAAATTCGCTGGCATTAAAAAACATCGTTTCGGTGAGGCTGAAGATCAGGATTTGGTGGGCATTACGACTGGACTTGCTTGGACAGAAGTCGGTGGCGTTATTTTATCAATTGAGGCGATCGTATCGCGCGGTAAAGGTAAATTTACAATCACTGGTAAACTTGGTGATGTAATGCAAGAATCGATTAGAGCCGCATTAAGTTATGTTCGTTCAAAAGCGCCTGAGTTTGGCATTCAACCAAATGCATTCGAAACAAATGATATTCATATTCACGTACCGGAAGGTGCGACACCAAAAGACGGCCCTTCAGCGGGTGTTGCGATGATTACGTCGTTGGTTTCTGTATTATCAAAAATTCCAGTTCGCCATGATGTCGCAATGACAGGCGAAATTAGTCTGCGCGGGAAAGTTATGCCGATTGGTGGTTTAAAAGAAAAGCTGCTAGCAGCACACAGAAGCGGTATCAAAAAAGTTCTAATTCCGATAGAAAACGAAAAAGATCTGGTTGAAATACCTGAAAATGTGAAAAAAGGGCTTGAAATTGTTCCTGTGAAAATCGTTGATGAGGTGCTACAGCATGCTTTAGCAGCCCCATTAGTTCCTCTAAAAGAAGATGAGATAGAGGGAATCACTTCATTAAATCAGAATGGAAGTGATTCTAATTTTAAAGATCATATCCATCACTAGGAAAAATAAAAATTTTTGGACTAAAATTTAAGCCCAAAAGTTGTATTAATTCGGTAGAAAAACACTCTTTTGTATTGAAAGAGTGTTTTTTTGTGCGAAAAATGTTTTTTGTTTCAATGTCAAGTAAACTTTATGCAAAAAAACCGCAGTTTTGTGTGGTTTTCCCTTTGACGAACTAATAATGTATGGCTAAGATGCATTAACTTTCGATCATACTAAATGATTAAGTTAATCTCTAATTTCTTTGAATTTTACATAAAGGGGAAGATAATGAACAAAAATGAACTAGTAAACAGCGTAGCGGAAGCTGCTGGTCTTTCAAAAGCTGATGCTGCAGGTGCAGTAGACGGCGTTTTCAACACTATTATGGGTACACTAGCAGGCGGCGAAGAAGTTCGTCTTGTTGGTTTTGGTACATTCAGCGTAGCACAACGTGCTGCTTCTGAAGGTCGTAACCCACGTACAGGTGAGAAAATTCAAATTCCAGCATCTAAGCAACCTAAGTTTAAAGCCGGTAAAGGCCTTAAAGACGCTGTAAATAAGTAATTTTTACTTAATTTCTAAAGCGGTTGGTATTTTTTTTTACCAACCGCTTTTTTAATGCTTTACATCTACGCAATGAGACTGTAGATATGCATCCACACTTCGTAACTGTCGTGTAGTATTTAAGAATAAAGCGGGCGATTAGCTCAGTTGGTAGAGCGCTTCGTTTACACCGAAGATGTCGGGAGTTCGAGTCTCTCATCGCCCACCATTCTTAATAAAAATGCAAAAGCAAATGTGGTTTTTTTTAATGATTCGCTGCGGCGAAAAACATTAAAAGCTGCTTGACTTGATGGTTAAAATCTCTTACATCAGGATCGAAATATTAAGGGGGTGTAGCTCAGTTGGTTAGAGCGCTGGCCTGTCACGCCAGAGGTCGCGGGTTCGAGTCCCGTCACTCTCGCCATTTCATTAGAAATGGTATCATTTATTCAAAAAAAATATCTCCTCAAACTCCATAGTATCTTTGGTGAAACTGTGCAAATTCAGCTTGGCATTGGCTTTGCGTTTCAGTCTTTTATAAATAAGAAATTTAAATATAAAAAACTTGTGGAATTTTTTATCTCTAAAGGCTATTAACATGACTACGGATTATGCCTTTTTGTATTCAAATTTTTGTTTGGATTCGTTAAAAGGGTAATGACAAATGTGAGGCTTGGTTTTTAAAGACAGTATTCCAAGTCTTAGGTTGTGGACTGTCGCTATATTAATTGAAGGGTGGGGCGCTAATGAACGAATTGCTGCTCGAATATCTTCCGATCTTGGTTTTCTTTGTCATCGCTATTGTTATGTCTGCTATTTTTGTACTGCTGCCGATTTTGGTTGTTAAGCAAAAACCCGATGCAGAAAAGCTTTCTGCTTACGAGTGTGGGTTTGAAGCTTTTACGGATAACCGTAAGCAATTTGATGTAAGGTTTTACCTAGTCGCTATCTTATTTATTATTTTCGACCTTGAAGTTGCATTTTTATTTCCATGGGCTGTTGCGCTCGGGGATATAGGCATGCTTGGTTTTGTTTCCATGATGATATTCCTTGGTGTGTTAACTATTGGTTTTATCTATGAGTGGAAAAAAGGNNAAAAGGAGCTCTGGAATGGGAGTAGAGAATAAACCTGATATGTCTTCAACTGATATACAGTCAGAAATGTCTGTAATGGAGCAGGATGCTTATTTCAAGTCGCTTCAAGATGATCTTTCGGATAAAGGTTTTGTGGTTACCAGCGTTGAAGATATTATTGCTTGGGCGCGTACTGGGTCACTATGGTGGATGACATTTGGCCTTGCTTGTTGCGCCGTTGAAATGATTCACACCTCAACATCACGTTATGACGCAGAGCGCTATGGTTTTGCACCGCGCGGAAGCCCCCGACATTCGGACGTTATGATTGTTGCTGGAACCTTAACAAATAAAATGGCGCCTGCAATGCGTAAAGTATATGACCAAATGCCAGAACCGAGATACGTGATTTCTATGGGTAGTTGTGCAAATGGTGGTGGTTATTATCACTATTCTTATTCAGTTGTTCGTGGTTGTGACAGGATTGTTCCTGTTGATGTTTATGTACCAGGTTGCCCGCCCACCGCTGAGGCGCTTCTTTATGGAATACTTCAATTGCAGAAGAAAATCCGTCGTACAAGTAGTATTGATCGCTAGGAGAGTTTAAAGATGAGTTCAGATGAGGCTTTAAAGGATCTTGGCAAACATATTCAGAGTGTGAATTCTGATACTGTTATTGATTATAAGGTGGCTTATAATGAGTTAACGGTGAATGCAAAGCGTGATGATATTGTTAAATTGATGACTTTCCTGCGTGATGACCCGACTTGTAAGTTTGTCCAACTTTCAACGGTTTGTGGTGTTGATTATCCTGAACGTGAAGAACGGTTTGAAGTGGTTTATCATCTTCTTAGTCTTCATAATAATCAGCGAATGCGTGTGAAAATTAGAACCGACGAAGAAACGACCGTTCCTTCTGTTACGGGTGTTTATCCATCAGCTAATTGGTATGAGCGTGAAACGTGGGATATGTACGGCATTATGTTCGATGGTCATCCTGATTTACGCCGTCTATTAAGTGATTATGGTTTCCAAGGACATCCGCTCCGTAAAGATTTCCCACTTACTGGTTATGTTGAAGTACGTTATTCAGAAGAAGAAAAACGTGTTGTTTATGAGCCTGTAAAACTTGCTCAAGAATTCCGCACATTTGATTTTATGTCACCATGGGAAGGTGCTAAATATATCTTGCCGGGCGATGAGAAGTCAGAAGAAGCACCCAAAGACGGGAGTGAGAATTAAGTTATGGCTGAAGTCGATATCAAAAACTTTAATGTTAACTTTGGTCCGCAGCATCCCGCGGCCCATGGTGTTTTGCGCCTTATTCTTGAGCTTGATGGTGAGGTCGTGGAACGTGCGGATCCGCATGTAGGACTTCTTCATCGAGGTACAGAAAAGTTAATTGAACACAAAACATATTTACAAGCGATACCATATTTTGATCGTCTTGATTATGTAGCGCCAATGAACCAAGAGCATGCTTTCTGTCTTGCTATTGAAAAACTAATGGAAATAGAAGTTCCTGAGCGTGGCCAATATATTCGTGTACTATTCAGTGAAATTGGAAGAATTCTTAACCATCTAATGAATGTTTGCTCTCATGCAACAGATGTTGGTGCCATGACACTTACCCTTTGGGGGTTTGAGCAACGTGAAATTCTTATGGAATTTTACGAAGCCGTATGTGGTGCGCGTCTTCATGCAAATTATTTTCGTCCTGGTGGCGTAAGCCAAGATATGCCGGCTGGCCTTGATAAAAGAATTATCGAATTTTGTGATACCTTCCCGCAAGTGCTTACTGATATGGAAACACTTATTATGGAAAACCGTATCTTCAAACAACGTAACGTTGATATTGGTAAGGTGACGGCTGAGGAAGCATTTGCGCTTGGGTTTACTGGTGCAATGATCCGTGGTTGTGATATTCCATGGGATATTCGCCGCTCAGAACCATATGAAGTTTATAATGAGCTAGATTTTGACGTGATCGTTGGTAAAAATGGCGACTGTTATGATCGTTATGTGCTTCGTTTTGAAGAAATGTATCAATCAGTAAATATTATGCGTCAGTGTATTGAAAAGATGCCAGAGGGGCCTGTTTCAAGTACTGACCGTAAAGTAACGCCACCACCAAGAGCTGAGATTAAGAGTTCTATGGAAGCGCTTATTCATCACTTCAAATTATTTACCGAAGGATTTAAAGTGCCTGAAGGTGAAGTATATGTAGCTGTGGAAGCGCCAAAAGGTGAGTTTGGTGTTTATCTAGTTTCAGACGGAACTAACAAACCATATCGTTGCCATATTCGTGCGCCTGGTTATGCGCATCTTAGCTCAATGGGCTATGTGGCGAAAGGTTATATGCTTGCTGATATTCCTGCAATGATTGGTTCTTTTGATATTGTGTTCGGAGAAATTGACCGATGAGTATGAATGTTAAAGATGCTGAAAAGTTTGAGTTTACACCTGAGAATTTGGAATGGACGAAAACTCAGTTGGCGAAATACCCAGAAAACCGCAAAGACAGTTGTGTGATGCCGTTCTTGCATCGTGCGCAAGAGCAGAATAACGGTTGGGTGAGTATTCCTGTAATGGAATATATCGCTGATTTTCTTGATATGCCTTATATCCGCGTAAATGAAGTTGCGACATTTTATACCATGTATAACCTTAAGCCAGTTGGTAAGCACGTGATTGAAGTCTGTACTACTACACCATGTTGGTTGCGTGGTTCTGATGATGTGGTTAAGGCGTGTAAGGATGAATTGGGCATCGGCTTTGGTGAAACCACAGAAGACGGTGAATTTACGCTTTTGGAAGTTGAATGTGCCGGTGCGTGCGTTAACGCACCAGTGATTGCATATGCAGAAGAATATTATGAAGATTTAAATGAAGACACAACACGTGCATTCATTAAAGCTATTAAAGAAGGTAAAACACCGGAAGCTGGTCCGCAAAATGGAAGATTTAAATCTTGTCCTATAGGTGGTCCAACCTCACTAGAAGATATGGCACCAAAAGGTGCTAAGTTTGGAGGAGATGCGTAATGTTAGCTGATAAAGATCGAATCTTTACCAATCTCTATGGATTTGAAAGTCCTTATCTTGAAGCTGCGAAGAAACGCGGTGACTGGAAGGGGACCAAAGAAATTATTAAACGTGGTGAAGAGAGTATCATTGAAGAAATGAAGCAATCTGGACTGCGTGGTCGTGGTGGCGCTGGTTTTCCTACCGGA